>NZ_KK211302.1:0-49426 GCF_000621525.1 Legionella fairfieldensis ATCC 49588
AGGCAAGCCTAAGCAGATACGTTGTGATAATGGGCCTGAATACGTAAGCCATAAGCTCGCAAGATGGGCTAAAAATCACGATATTGAGCTTGTATTCATTCAGCCAGGTTGTCCGCAGCAAAATGCCTATATTGAGCGCTATAATCGTACTGTTCGGTATGACTGGCTTAATCAATACTTATTTGAGAGTATTGAACAAGTCCAGGAACAGGCCACCAAGTGGCTTTGGTCTTATAACAATGAACGTCCTAACTCGGCTATTGGAGGTATACCACCCAAAAGAAAATTGGCTCTAGCAGCCTAGGTTTCTACTTTTAGTGTCAGTTAAAAATGGGGGGATTACCTAATGAATACAGCATGAACGAGTCTGGATAAACATAATGGTAATACTTATTGAGTATAATACAAATAATTGAACTTCATTTACTATACTTATTCAAGAATAATAAATTCTAAATAAAAGGAGTTTACCATGAATTTAATTACTCTGATTGTGTTGGTAGTTATTCTGTTAGCCGTATTACCGACATGGCCTTATAGTTCAGGCTGGGGCTATTATCCTAGTGGGGCAGTAGGATTAGTGTTAATTATCCTGCTTATTTTATTATTAACACGAGGCGCACCTTAACTAATTAAAAAGGAGTTTATTATGTCTCATCGTAGCGTAGTTAAAGCCAGTGAAGTGACTGGTGTCAAGGTGAAAAATGCTTTGAATGAACACTTGGGTGAAATTAATGATTTTGTTATTGATAAAGCTTTTGGAAAAGTGAATTATTTAGTTCTTGATTTTGGCGGTTTTCTAAGTTTTGGAAATAAATTTTTCGCTATTCCCTGGCATTTATTTACTTATGATAAAAACAACGATTGTTTTATTCTCAATGTCGATAAGGAGCGTTTAAAAAATGCGCCTGGTTTTGACAAAAACAACTGGCCAAATTTTGCTGACGCTGAGTTTTCAGCATCCATTGACAAATATTACGAATAGACAACTGGATTAATAAAAAAGTGAGTTTACCATTGTAAACTCACTTTTCTTTTATTAGTTACCTACTGTACATGTAATTTTAGTGCAATCACGGCAGTTTTGTGCAGCAGCAGAAAAAGCATTTGCAGCAGAAGTAGCCATTTTAGCCATTTGATCATCGGCTGCTTTATCAGTATCTGTAGTGGCACTACTGGCATTGGTAGTACACGTCCACTTTGCGCTCAGATCAGTAGCTGGTGCAGTAGTTGTATTAGCTGTAGCGAAACTGACTGAAGCAGCAAAAATCAAACCCGTACCCAACATCGTTGAAAGTAGTTTTTTCATGATATTTTCCTTTTTTTGATTAAAATAATTCCTTTTGTGCATTTTAATTTTAGATTAATTTTTATATAAGGCAATAATTTAATGACGGATAATTTTTATTATTATTAATAGTTAAAAAAAACAATAAGTTAAGTAAAAATCAAACTAGTAAAAAATTAATTACTCAAATAATTTTCGTAAAGAGTAACCAATGTGCCATCATTTTCGATTTCTTTTAATACTTGATTAATTGACTGGATCAGTGCCGTATTTTTAGGTGTCGCCATAATGGCATAACCGCCGTCAATCAAAACAGGCTTGCCTAAGGAAACCAACAGCCCTGCGCTTTGCCGTTTCCAATACCCCATTGACTCCCGTGACAGAAAAACTGCGGCAATCTCACCTTGATTCAAGCTTGATACCAGATAAACAGGATCCGTATATAAAACGATCTGAAATTGCAAACCATAATGATTGGCTAAAAAATCTTCGTAATTAGATCCCATAACAGTCCCTATTTTCTTGCCTTTCAAATCATTAATCGATTGAAATCCATTGCTCTTCAACACGAGAAATTCTCCCTCGCTAATCAAATAAGGAAGACTGAATATATAATCTACCTTTCGTGCCTCAGAAATAGTAATTCCACCAATTGCCACATCAATGTCCCCTTCCTGCAAAGCACCAAATAATTTTTCAGCAGCCATAGGATAAAATTCGCAGGTTTCATTCAGTCGCTTACAGATAGTTCCCATTAATTGAATATCAAAACCTGACTTTTGATCTAACACAAAGGGAGGTCTAAAAGGAGGATTGCCGATTTTAATATCCGCATAAGCAATGGTATTAGAGAATAAATAAATAAAAACCAGGATGAGCCATTGCATATTTTCTCCTGATATCAGTTCTGAACGGAATAAAAATTGTATTTATAAAAATAATTTAGGTTAAAATATCAAAAAATACAATGAAATTTATTAGTCTTGGCCCATCAAATGTTTGGTTTGAAGAAAACATAGCGTTATACTGCCCAATTCAACTTTTTAAGCTTATTTATGCTCAGCTATCAACATGGGTATCACGCCGGTAATTTTGCTGATGTTATTAAACATCTGACTCTCTCACGTTTGCTAAATTACATGCTTCGTAAAGACAAACCGATTTTTTATTTAGAAACTCATGCAGGATGTGGTCTTTATGATTTACATCATAGGCAAGCCGCAAAAACAGGTGAATATCGGCAAGGCATCGAGCTTTTATGGGAGAACCAAACCAGGCTGTCCCCTCTTTTTTCTCCTTATCTCCAAGTTGTCAGTAAAATTAATCCCTCGCAAAATTTACGCTTTTACCCCGGCTCTCCTTCGATAGCTATTCATTGGTTACGAATGCAAGACAGATTATATTGTTGCGAATTACATCCTCGCGAATTTGAACGCTTACAAATGTTGTCTCGACAGGGTAAACGCGTTTTCTACAGTCATAGTGACGGTATAGAAAATCTTAATGCCTTACTGCCTCCTAATGAACGCCGAGCCTTGATTTTTATTGACCCTTCGTATGAGATTAAGACAGAATACAAACAGGTACCCGAGGCGATTAAATCAGCTTATCAGCGGTTTTCCATCGGTACTTATTGTCTCTGGTATCCTCTGGTTGATAATCATTTACATCAACAATTACTGCGGAAAATGGAACAAATTACCTCCCGAAACGCTTTGCGAGTTGAATTTTATTTAACCAATACTGATCAAACAGGGATGAGGGGGTGTGGTTTGTGGATCATCAATCCCCCTTATTTACTTGCAGAGGAAATGAAACTTGTTTTACAACAATTATGTACTCTCTTTAACCCTGGAAAATCTTCATTCCTTATTAAAAACGTATCCATTAAGTCTGGTAAATGAGACGGGGCTCAGTTTGATTGCGCGCCTTACTCATAGACTACACTTAAAAACAAGGTAGAAAAAGGAGTTCAAATATGAAAATTCTGCCCGTTTCAGCTTTTTATGACAATTATATCTGGTTAATTATCAATGAGCACGAACAGAGCGCTCTCTGCATTGATCCGGGTGATGCAAAACCTGTTTTAAATTTTCTGGCTCAGGAAAATATAAGCTTAAAAGCTATTTTACTCACTCACCATCATCATGATCATATAGGCGGTGTTGAGAAAATTCTAACAGCTTATCCAGAAACAGCGGTTTATGGCCCTGATGATTCCCGTATTCCTCAATTGACTCATATCATAGATGATGAAGATATTGTGTCTTTAAACTCCTGCCAGTTTCAGGTATTGAGTACACCGGGACATACCGCAACCCATATTAGTCTATATGAACCTCATTATGGTTGGTTATTTTGCGGAGATACTTTATTTTCCGCAGGTTGTGGCAGAGTATTCGATGGAACTTTTGAAGAGCTTCATCATTCTTTACAGAAGTTAAAAGCATTACCCGATGACACACAAGTGTATTGTGCCCATGAATATACACAAAAAAACCTGCAATTTGCAGCCATAGTAGAACCTCATAATTTAGCTATTCGCACTTACGCCCATCAATTACTTGCTAAAGAAAAACAATGTTCCCTTCCTTCTACGATAGCTCTTGAAAAGCAGATCAATCCTTTTTTGCGAACAGATACAGCAGAGGTACAAGCCTATGCAACAATGAAAGGAAATAAACGCAATGATTCAATCTCCGTATTTAGAACAATAAGAACAGAAAAAGATACTTTCTAATCATTAAATAAGAAATTTTATGAGGGATTAATTAGATTAAATAAAAAACCAATGGATCTAAAAAAGATCAAAAAGGTTTATTGCTTGATTATTTTTTAGTACACTGGCCAACCGTTAATTAAAAACAGGCTTTCCCATTGAAGTTTAGCCCCATCAATTTTTTTAGTTTTTTATTTTTTCTTACAGGTTTTTACCTGTTCTCGAACATCGCACATACTCGCACGACTCCCAATGTTTGGGATGTCTTGCGTAGTCAGTTCACATTAAATCACGAGGTCACTCAACCAGAAGTACAATCTCAATTACGCTGGCTGGTTAGCCACCCCAGTTATTTACAAAATCTTGCGCAATCAGAGCCTTATATTTATCACATCATTACTGAAATACGTAAACGAAGATTACCAGGCGAGCTTGCTCTCCTGCCCATGATTGAAAGCGCTTACGATCCGTTTGCTTATTCGGGAGTAGGTGCAGCAGGACTCTGGCAACTTATGCCAGGAACAGGGAACGATTTAGGATTAAAAAGAGATTGGTGGTTCGATGGCAGACGAAGCATTCGTCCATCGACCGATGCAGCCCTTAATTATTTGACTTATTTGAATAAATTTTTTAACGGTAATTGGATACTGGCCATTGCTGCTTATGATTCAGGGGAAGGTACTGTTGCCCGCGTTATAAAAAACAGCGGCCAATCTTCCCGAAATATCCGCTTTTGGACTCTGCCGCTTCCTAACGAAACCAGAGCCTATGTTCCTCGCTTACTTGCCCTTGCGGAAATTATTAAATATCCTCAACGCTATAGAGTTACTTTACCTGATATCCCTCACGTCCCTTATTTTGAAGAGGTGAATATCGGCAGTCAAATCGATCTCAACCATGCTGCCAAACTCGCCGGTATTTCTTATAAAGATTTAATCAAACTTAATCCAGGCTATAATCGGTGGGCAACTGCCCCCTACAAACCGTTTAAACTTCTTATCCCGGCAGGTAAAGTGGCCCATTTTAATCGGAATCTGGCGAGTGTTCCCACTGAAAAACGAGTAAGCTGGACACGTCATCAGGTAGGTCCAGGAGATACTTTAAGCTCTATTGCAAAAAGGTACTTTACCACAGTGAAACTACTCCGTGAGCTTAACCGTCTTAACTCAGATAAATTAAAATTTGGACAATACATATTGATTCCAAGTAGTAAAAATACAACCCTTACTTCTACTAACAATGGCTCTACGGTCCTCCATGATAAGCCCGCCACCATTCAAAGTTATAAAGTAATACATATTGTTCAACCGCATGACACCCTTCAACAATTGGAGAAAAAATATAATGTAACGAGTACAGAAATTCTAAATTGGAATAAAACCAATTCAGATACCTTCCTGAAACCAGGAAGGCAATTAATTATCTGGAAACGTGTTATCCAATATGGAGTTTATATTGTGAAGCAAGGGGACAATTTAAGCAGCATTGCCAAGCGTAATAATACCAAAGTCACCCTTTTAACCCAATTGAACCCTGCCATTAATAAAGGCGCATTAAAACCGGGGCAAAAACTGGTAATTGGTTAACTTCACAATGCCAGGAAACTATATATTAAGAAGAATCCTGCCTCTCACGGCTTGTCCGTGGAATCCAGAATGTACGTTAATCCTGAACCCACGGGACAAGTCGTGGAATGTGGTAATGAAATTGGTGTTAAGTTGACGCCATTGCATGAGCGCTTACAAAAAAGAAGACTGTTAAAAAATGAATTTATTTATAATTTCTTGTATGGTTTGCAGTTGAACAGGCTTGTTAATTATTTCATTCATTCCTGCATCTATCGATGACTCCCTCATTTCATTTAAAGGTGTAGTAGTTAGTCCAATAACAGGTACAGGTTTTCTATGAGTTTCCTGTTCCCATTTTCGTATATCTCGAGCCAATTGATTTCCTGAACCTGCGGGTAATTCAATTTCAGTAAAGATCAGATCAAAATCATTTGATTTTATTAATTTCAACGCATGACTGACATCAGCTGCAGAAGCAAAACGGCACCCTGCCTGCATCACAAGCGATTCTATAAATCGCAAAGCGACACTATTTGCTTCAACCAGAAGAATATAGGGCGAGTCTTCGGAAGTAATCGGCCTGAGATGATTTGTTTTTTCTATTTCTTTTGATGAGTCAACAGCATGAAAAACTTTCAAAGGCAGAATAAAAGAAAAAGTAGACCCTTCTCCCAGTTTACTTTCTAACTTAATTTCTCCTCCCAGCAACCCGACGTAATTTTGCGCCACATGCAGGCCAACGCCATAGCCACCTAAAGTACCCTTGCGAGAAGGATTTACTCGGAAAAATCGCTCAAAAACTTTATTTTGCATCTCATCAGGAATACCAATACCCGTATCAATTACACTAAATTGAAGCTGTACATAATCTTTATCATCAACAATCGTTTCTATTTTAATAGTAACTGAACCTTTTTCAGTAAATTTAATAGCATTGCTTAACAAGTTTAATAAAACTCTATGAAGTTTGGTAACATCAGTAATAACTTGTTGAGGAACGGCATCCTCGATCGCTACATGTAATTCAAGAGCTTTCATTTTTGCAGTCGGAAATACCAAATGAGCCAATCCTCGGATACACTGACGCAAATCAACCGCCTCTTTATTCACCTCTGTGGTACTAATATGCTCATCAGAAACAATATCCAGAACACTTTTTAACAATTCCAATAACTGTTTACCACTCTCGTTAATCCAGGAAGCATATTGTTTTTCTTCCTTATTTTTACACCTGCCTTCTAAAAGTTGTGATAATCCCACAATGCCACTTAATGGTGTATGAATATCATGACTCATATTCGCGATAAATTCAGTCTTGGCATGATTGGCAACTTCAGCAGCTTCTTTTGCCCGGCGTAAGGCTGCTTCCATTTTTTTTTGTTCAGTGATATCAAAAGAAACGCTCAACACACCTATAACTTCGTTATTTTTATCACGTATGGGTTTTTTTTCAGAGTGATAAATAGTGAGGCCATTCGGCATAACTACATATTCTTCTTCAACATGAGATACGCCAGTTTCCATAACCTGGTTATTAAGTTGATTTAATTCCTCTGCTTTATCTTTCCATAACATGTCATTATTGGTTTTGCCAATAATATCTTGTCTGGATTTTAGTTGTGCGCTTTTAGCTTGCAAGTCGTTACAACCTAAAAAAACATTATTTTTATCTAACCAATAGACATAACCAGGCATTACTGCAAGAACATTCTCATAGTAAGCTTGCAGCGCGTGCAATTTACTTTCAGATTGTAACTGCTCGTGCTCTAAACGAGCGGTTAACTGCTTAATCTCTTCATTTTTTTCATTAATAATATTCTGAAGTTTTTCCGCCGCCTCAAAACTCATCGCTCACCTTTTTGTCATGCTTGCCAGGATTATGATTCTACCTGGTATGAAAGCAGGTTATTGTCAAACCCTTTATAATATACAGCATATTACCGATTAGCCAATCATACATTAACGCACGCCACATGTGTATTTTTTTCAAACGATTTTACCCTGCCCTCTCCCCATTGACCGGGCTGGCTCTTTTGAAAAGTATTCAAAAAATCAGATTTCCATGAAGATTGATTTCACTGCGGTGTTTAACCTGCTGATTTTTTTATGAATCCTGAAAATATTAACGTGAGCAAGAAGTAATTTTACACCAGCAGTGTAAAATTTTATGATATACTTAAAAGAACGTCAAAATCCTAATCAACGTCATGAAATTACTCTTTGATTTTTTTCCTATTTTTATTTTCTTTTTCAGCTATAAGCTGTTTGGCATCTATAGTGCAACTGCTATTGCCATGATTGCTTCACTTATCCAGGTTCTATTTTACAGGTTTAAACATCAACGCTATGAAAAAATGCATTTGATTAGCCTGGGCTTAATTTTTATTTTAGGAGGAGCCACCCTGTTTTTTCGTAATCCCTGGTTTATAAAATGGAAACCGACTGGTATTTATTGGTTAGCTGCAACGATATTTCTCTGTTCCTCTTTCCTTGGCAGCAAGCCTCTTATCCAAAAAATGATGGATAGTAATATCAGCTTACCGCAAAAAATCTGGTATCGTTTAAACCATGCGTGGGTTTTATTTTTTATTTTGATGGGAAGTATTAATCTCTATATTGCCTACTATTACAGCACTGACATTTGGGTTAATTTCAAGTTGTTTGGCGGCGCAGGTTTCACACTGATTTTTGTTTTTATACAGGCAATTTACCTTACCAGACATTTAATAGAAAAAGATATTAAACAACATCCTTCTTTAAAATAGCTTGAGAACATATGAGGAGCTGGAATGCGATTGCTACTGGTTGAAGATGATGAATTGCTCGGTGATGCCGTTAAAACGGGCCTCACTCAATTTGGTTATGTTGTAGACTGGCTAAAAGACGGCGAGGCAGCACGAGCCGCAGTCAAATCAGAATCTTTTGAATTAATTATTCTGGATTTAGGTTTACCCAAGCTTTCTGGTTTAAGTTTTCTTCAGGCTATTCGTCATGATGGGAATGCTACACCGGTTATTATTTTAACCGCTCGGGAAACAGTAGAAGATCGTATTAAAGGGTTGGATAGTGGCGCGGATGACTACATGACAAAACCTTTTGATTTAAATGAGCTAAGTGCCAGAGTCCGGGCACTGGTCAGACGTTCTCAAGGGCGAGCCGATTCAGTATTGCAATACCGTAATATTACCCTGGATCCTGCCGCACATTCTGTATATGTGGACGATGTCATGGTTAATGTACCCCGGCGTGAATTTTCTTTATTACAGAAACTTCTCGAAAATAGCGGGCAAGTTTTATCTCGTGAACAATTAATGCAAAGTATTTACGGCTGGGATGAAGATGTTGATTCCAATGCCCTTGAAGTACATATTCATAATTTGCGCAAAAAGCTTAACGCCAGTTTTATTCGTACTATTCGTGGTGTGGGCTATATGGCAGAAAAAAACGAGAGCCATTGATTATCGTGAACCATCAATTTCTGCTTCACGATACCCTGACCCCACAATTCCTGTCGAATTATCTATTTTATAGGAAGGGGAGCTACTCATTGTGAAAGCCTCCATTCGTAAATTTCTGTTAATAAATTTATTGTTGGCAATAACAATTACAACTACACTTACTGCAATAGGTAACTATTATCTCGATCAAAAGGATATCCAGGAACATCTGGATACCTTAATGGCTATCTCGGCTTTATCCTATCAGGCATTATTAGGTGAAGATCTTCACCAGCGTCCTCTTATCAAAATTCAAAATGCGTTAGAACTTATTCCACAAAAAATAGACAATTATTATCAACGTCGATTTTTAAATGATTTGCCGCCTAAAACTTATCTCGATAAATTTAATTTTCAAGTTTGGACAAACGGCGGAAAACTTTTATTACATTCACCAACCGCTCCCAAAACGCCCTTAACGGCTGAAATTGATGGTTTTAGTGACAAGGTACTAGGTAAACAAAAATGGCGTGTATTTACTACCTATAACGACAAAGCGGGTGTGCGGACAGTTTTAGCGGAACGTTATGATACACGCAATGAATTAGGTCATCGTATTGCTCAGGATGATCTTTATATCATGCTTCTTACCTTTCCTCTTTCCGGTTTGCTCATTTGGATTATTATCGGCCGAGGACTGGACAGCCTTGATCGGGTGGCTCAAGAAGTAGCCAACCGTGCTCCCACTCATTTAGAACCAGTCAATTTACAGGAAGTACCTGAGGAAATAAAACCCGTCATTGATGAATTAAATAAATTATTTTACAGATTACAGGAAGGTTTTGAACGAGAGAAACGTTTTGCAGCTGATGCTGCTCATGAACTACGTACCCCACTGGCTGCGCTTAAAGCCCAGGCTCAGGTGGCGCTTAATACCAGTGATATGGAAGGAAAAAATCTGGCGCTTCAAAAGTTAATTGCCAGTGTGAATCGCAGCACCCATATTGTCCAACAACTTCTCACTATGAGCAAACTGGTTCCTGAAGCAGCCAATATCAATGACATTGACGAAGTTAATTTGGTCAAAATCACTCGCGAAGTATTAGCCATGCTAGCTCCCAGCGCCGTGGAAAAACAAATTGAACTTGAATTTGAGCATGATGAAGGCCCGCCAGGTTTTGCTGGAAATCCTACCGCTCTAAGTATCCTAATCCGCAATCTCGTTGATAATGCAATTCGTTATTGCAAAGAAAACGGCAAGGTTTCCGTTCGTGTTTATGTCAGGGAGAAGGAATTAATTCTTGAAGTACAGGATAATGGCCCTGGTATTCCTGTGGAATTACAAAATCGGGTATTTGAGCGTTTCTTCCGTGTCCTGGGAAATAAAAGTACAGGTAGCGGTCTGGGTTTAGCGATAGTCCAACAAATTGCTGAACTTCATAGCGGTCGGGTTGAACTGGCATCCCCAATTCAAGGAACAGGATTAATTGTTCGTGTCTACTTCCCTATTGAGTAAGATTCATCCCTGTGACGCAATAATACAGCGAAAAACCCTAGCAACGTTCCAATAATAGAACAGGATCAATCGAACTACCCGTTATCTTAAGCATTTTATACCTTGATTTATGACCTCGTATTAATGTGACTTGTCGAATGGGCACATCAAAAAAACGAGCCATATAATTTAATAGCGCTTCATTGGCACGCCCTTCAATCGGTGATGCGTTTAACTGAATTTTAAGCGCTTCTCCATGAACACCTGCAATTCTCGTACGTTTTGCGCCTGGCTGTACGTACAAATAAATCGTCACCCCTGAGGCTGTATATTTATACCATTCCACTTGATGTCTTAACCCCGGATTAAAAAATTGGCCTTACGTTACGCAAGACAGCGTTTTGCAATTAAAATAATTAGAACTATGATATATTGTCCTAATCCCTGTTTCTCTTCAGGTATGATATGATCCTATCATTTATCAGTTATATTAGCATTATGGTGGTTTGGCCATGCTAGCCTTTTTTGAAGCAAAAAAATCAGGTCTTTTTCAACGTCAACATTGGTTAAACAATATTGTTTCAGGTGTCATTGTTGGTGTCATTGCCCTGCCCCTGGCAATGGCTTTTGCCATCGCTTCCGGCGTTAAACCTGAACAGGGATTATATACGGCGATTATTGCGGGTTTTGTTGTGTCTGTCTTTGGCGGTAGCCGATTACAAATTGCAGGGCCAACAGGAGCTTTTATTGTTGTTTTATCGGGGATTAGCGCTCAATATGGGGTCGAAGGGTTACAAATTGCAACATTAATGGCAGGAGTCATGCTGGTTCTGATGAGCCTGGCCAAATTGGGTTCAAGTATCAAATTTATTCCTGATCCGGTTATTGTGGGATTTACTGCGGGTATTGCCGTTATTATATGGATTGGTCAGTGGAAAGACTTCTTTGGCTTGCCCCATGTAGAGGGAGAACATTTTCATATCAAACTTCTTCATCTCTTACAGGTTTTTCCACAGTTTCATATGACCACTACTTTATTAGCTGTTTTTTCTTTAATACTGGTTATCTATAGCCCTAAAATACCTGGACTCAAGCGTATACCAGGCCCCTTGGTCGCACTGGTCACGGCCACAGTACTCCAAATTTTCTTTCAATTTGAGGGTGTCAAGACGATAGGAACATCTTTCGGTGGCATTCCTCAGCAACTACCTCGGTTTTCTTTGCCTTCCCCAGGCTGGGAACAATGCATTGAACTGCTGGGTCCCGCTTTTACCATTGCCATGCTAGCCGGTATTGAGTCACTGCTTTCGGCAATGGTTGCCGATGGCATGGCAAACACTCGTCATGATTCCAATCAGGAGTTGATGGGTCAGGGCCTCGCTAATATTGCTGCTCCATTGTTTGGCGGATTCGCAGCAACAGGTGCAATTGCCCGAACGGCTACCAATATTCGTAATGGCGGTACCAGTCCTTTAGCAGGTATTGTTCATTCGCTCACTCTCATCATCATTCTCCTTCTTCTGGCTCCCTTAGCTGTCAATATTCCCCTTGCTGCCTTGGCAGCAATTTTATTTGTTGTGGCCTGGAATATGAGCGAGGCAAAACATTTTATTAAGGTGATACAACGTGCCCCAAAAGAAGACGTTAGTATTTTACTTCTTACTTTTACATTAACTCTTTTTACCGATCTTGTCATCGCCGTAAGTGTTGGCGTCATTTTGGCAATGCTCTATTTTTTACGCCGAATGGCCACCAGCGTTGCAATTAAACAAGCTACAGAAGAAGAACTTGTTCAAGAAATAGGGTTAGCCAGCCCTCCTTCCAATGTATTGGTTTTTACTATTGAAGGCCCTTTCTTTTTTGGCGCTGCCGAAACTTTTGAACATACTCTCGCTAATATACATGCAGACCCTGAAGTCCTGATTATCTATCTTAAATGGGTACCGTTTATTGATCTGACGGGCATTCATACCCTGGAAGAAGTCATTCAAAATCTGCAAAAGCGCGGTATCAAAGTTCTATTGGCAGGCGCTAGTGCCTCTGTGCATAAGAAACTGATAAAAGCAGGAGTTATTGGCCTGATTGGAAGCCATGCTAATTTTAAAGAACTCCGTAGCGCCCTTAAAACCTGTCAGAAAATTTTTAAACAACACGATATTAACCTCATAAAGCCCCAGACTGATCCGTTAAAAATCAGCTAAATGACGTTAACTTCTTTGGACCCGACAAAAATACCAATTGCCGACTTTCATCGGTATTCGGTATTTTTGGCCGGCAGAGAGCGTTAACTTTAATCAAGCGAGGGTTATAATCGAATAAAACAGTTAAATATGATATATTACCTTCCCTTCTTAATATTGGAAAAACCATGCATTCATTACCTTCCTGTCCTCAATGTAATTCAAAATATACTTACGAAGACGCTTCTCTGTTGATTTGTCCTGAATGTGCTTACGAGTGGAAAAAAGAAACATTAGAAACAGCAAGCTCTTCTGCACGAGTTATTAAAGATGCAAATGGTCAAATACTTCAGGATGGAGATACCGTCACTGTCATAAAAGATTTAAAGGTTAAAGGATCTTCATTAGTCGTCAAAGTAGGTACAAAAATTAAAAAAATTCGCCTGGTTGAAGGTGATCATGATATCGATTGCAAAATAGAAGGAATTGGTGCGATGAAATTAAAATCACAGTTCGTGAAAAAAGTATAAAGGATATCTACTCAAGGTTCCCGTGAACTGTCGTAAGTGCTCACGGAATAGGTAATTAAGAGGTATATCTCGTGAACACTTACGAGTTTTCCTCCTGGTTTTATTAAAGTTCGCACTTCTATCAAAACCGAAACTCTCACTTTTTCAAGTAGTTGTGTCAGGTTAAGTCAAAATCAATTTAAATCAACGGTCTGGTTGACTTTTCCAGGAGATCACTATCATAAAAAATCTCTTTTATTTTATCATCATCAGATTCATTGACTAAATCAATTGCTGTCTTTCCTTCTTTATTTTTAATGGTTACATCCGATTTATATTTAATAAATAAGGGAATAAGATCATACTTCTCTGGAAGATCTTTCGCTTTAATAAACCCCATTAGAGGTGTGTTGCCACTAGAAAAGAGAGCGTCTACAAAAGCGCCTTTCTCGAGTAACGATTCAATTCGATGAAATTTTCGATTAATCATGAAGTAATGCAGGAGGGGTTTTCCCTTAATAGTGGTTTGATTAATGATTTCCTTATTACATTTACTCATGATTAGTTGATATAACTCATTATCTTCTTCGCCAGCACTTTTAATCAATAAATCTATCAGTATTTTTTTATCATTGGAATCAGTTAAGCAAAAATCATAATTTATAATTAATAATTTTAAACAATCCCTTTCTTGACTTTCATTTTCATTAAAAAAAATCCTATCCTCAAGGCAGTCAAAAATAGTCTTTCCTTCGGAGGTTTTCAATTTTAAATGAGCTCCTTTGTCAATTAATTTCTTCATTGCATCAACATTTGCGCATGCCGTGGCATAATGAATTGCAGTATGTCCCGTGGAGTCTTGCTGGTTCACATCCTTTAAATGGGAAATTATCAATTCCGCACAACGGGAACCTGGTGAAAATGCAGCATTTAGGGGTGTGTAACCTTCAGCATTCATAAAAGGATCGGCACCGCTTTTTAAAAGATATTGAACAATAGTAAGGTTATTTGTTTTTATTGCTTCGGTAAGAGGCAATTGATAAAAACCGGCTCTGTAAAAAGAAATCATTTGATTGATATTAGCTTTATCTTCTGAAAAGAGTTTTTCCACCAGATCGATATCTTCATTTTTAATAGCACTCATTAATAATCTGTTTAGATTTCTGGCATGAGGACTGGTAAGAACAGTTTGCACTACATCAGTTTGTTTCTTACAATACGCTTCTTTCATGAGCTTATCGAAATCGTCTAAATTAATTGACGATGTCTCTAAAAAGAGTGTTATTGCTTCGGAAAAACCACTATCGAAAGCTATTTCAACGGCTCGTCTTTCCAGGTGGTCTTTAGCATTGACATCACAAAAACCATCAGCAAGTAATTTTTGCACGGTCAGTAAGCTTCTTGTCATCACTGCAATATGTAGAGGCGTGAAATTGTTTGCAGAGTTTTTTTGAAATGAAACAGAGTCTTCTTTACTTTTTGGTAGTTCATTTTCATCTAAAACGGCAAAACTATCCAAATCCATCCCTGGTAAATCTTTTTGATAGCAAAATATTCGAAAAATACAACTCGCTTCATCCTCCTCAAACCTGCGTAGCAAAATATACTTGAAATCGATAATACGTTGAATCACTGGTTTAATATTCTCCGTATCCTCTGGCTTAAAAGTAAAATTTGGATCGTAATAAACCAATATTTCTTTTTGGCTTTTATAACCTGAAGTCAGGTGATTTCCTCCACCCAATTCAAAATAAGTATTAACAGGCATTCGCATTAAATAAGAGAACATTTCCAGGAGTTGTGCCTCTGTTCGTTTAGAAAAAGTGAGTTCTTCTATATAAAGAGGGATATAATCATAATTGCCCTGATTATTCCCTTTGATCATGGAGTATTGCCCAACCCGATCTCCCGATTTTAATTGATCGATTTCCTCTAGTAATGAGTGCTGGAACCATATAACATCATTAGTCCATTGCTCAAACAATTCATCTAAATTTTGATAAAATTTGGCCTGAAGCCTCTCTTTAAATGGTTTTTTCAAAGTATCTTCACGCCCATCCCAATTACTCATTAAGGCAAGGGTGTCAAAATAATATTGCTCCATGTCTTTCGCGGAATAAAAAGATTTTAAATAAGAAAATCCGTTACAATGACCAACACTATCAAAATAACTCACATCACGATAATTTAATTTAAGCCAGTAGAACATTTTCCTCCGAACAGCTGTCTGGTATATTGCTGTGGGTTTAACACCATAATTTGAATCTTTTTTGATGATCTCTAAATCGCACTCAGGCACCCATAATCGAATTAGCTCAGCCCTTTTATTTTGAATGGCCAAATCCAATGGCGTAAATCCATAAATATTCTTAATTTTTACTAACTCATTGAATCCCTGTATTGTTAATAACTCTTTTATTATTTTACAATGATTGATAATTGCAAGATGCAGTAAGGTATTGCCATCAACATCCACATGACCAAGTGAAGCTCCTTGCATAACCAACTTGCTGACAGTCTCCTTATCATTATTTATGATGGCAAACGTTAATGCTGTATTTTTTTTATGATTCTCTTGATTAACATCGACCTTTTTCTCCAGCAAAAAATCAATAACATCTTGCTGGCCTTGCTTCGTGGCTTCAATTAAAGCGGTATCAACATATTTTTCCTGACTGTTGAGATTTGCATTATTTTTGTAAAGATACTCTACTATTTTAAGCTGGCCGCTCCCCGCAGCTACTACCAACAGAAAATCTATCGTTTGCTGAAAAAGCTTATTACTATCCATGACGGCTTTAATAAATTCAATATCTCCAATTTCAGCTGCTCGTTTTAATGAAGAATAATAAAGTGATGATTCGCTAAAAAATTGATTATCAACAAGGGAATTACGATAATTATTTGCTGGATTTGGAAAAGATTGATGTAATGCATTTTTAATTTTCTCACTTAACCACTCGATAAGTTTTTTATCTTTTTTACAGCTCGATAAATTAAGATCGATGCAACTAGCTCCTTGTTGAAAAAGAAAATTTGCGGCGTCAAGATGTCCATTCTCCAAAGCCATACTGATTGCGGTTTGTTTTAAATTATTTTTTAAATTGATATTGGCGTTATTTTCCAGGCAAGACTTGATTTTATCAATATCACCTATTGCGGCTGCGTAATGTAAGAGGGTATTGCCTTCTACATCAGTAAAATTGAAATCTGTTCTATGCAGGGAATAAGGAGGAGTAGAGTGTTTTGATTCAAATTCCTGTCTTTGTAAGATTAAGTCATGTAATTGCGTGAACCGCCTTATATCTAGGTTTTCTTCAAAAGATTCTCTAGTCATTTTTATACCAAAAAATAATCAATAATATGAATTATAGATCAATAACATTTTTTGATGTTGTTAAACGTTTCTTTCATATCCAAACAATCCTGCTCTACTTTTTACTTAGTCTGATTGTTGAGCCAATGCTTGGCTACCTTCAATGTTTTGGATACTGTAGTTTGAAATTTATTAAATGAATCTACTGAAATATTTACTTGTTTTGTCCTAATAAAATTTTCAAGATCAAAACAAGTTTTCTGAAGCAATATAGCCCCACAATAAAGGGCGGAATTCTTTATTTTATGCACTAACTTCTGGACTAACAAATAATCATCAGCTTCTCATGCCTGCTGAATATTCTTCATATCAATTTTTGTTTCACTTAATAGCAATTGTAGAAGATCGACGAGCGTTCCTTTAGAACCGAGAGCATCAATAGCCCTATCAATATCAAGGAGAGGTAATTCCCATTGAGACTTTATTTAGTTGGATTATCCGATTAACTTCTATTCAAAATACCGGGTTTTTTTCTCATATCTTTGTCAAGTTTGTTACTGCTTTGCTGTTAAGCAGTCTATCCTATAGTCGACTTTTAATTCACATATATTACACCCATTAACTCAATTTGCTCTAACAAGAAGCTCTATTTTTACAACTATTCTGTCAGCGTAGAGTTCAAATTAGCTCTATTAAATTTTTATCAATTTTTAAACACTGGCCAGGAAATAGCTATTTCCTCTGGTTTCTTCTCATTTTGCATGCAATTCGTTGAATATAAACGAGCTAAAGGAAATAATGTAATTCCTGAACGAAATAAATTAGATTCAATTAAAGGCGCTTTTTTAACAATATCTGTCAACTGTTCAGCATTTAACGGTTGATTGAGAGATGCTTTTTTAAACGCTAATGCTAATGCCACTATTTTTTTATGATAATTTTCAGCCTTCTTTCCAAGGTTTGCCAGTACTTTTAAATCCTCGGCCATTTCTTGTGCCAGTCCTCCTTCGATTAATAAATGATTTTCGGGGGATACACCAAGAATATCCTGTAATGTCTTCTGATGTTTATTTAACGATGGTGTCTTTAAAATTTGCTTCACCCTTGCTTCAATATTTTCTCTCGAAGCAAATAAAGGATGCCCTTCAATCATGGTGTTTTTTTGAATGTCCTCATCGCGCAGTTTTCTTATTGCCTGACCAATCATTAAAGCATACTTAACAGGCACCTCAACTGGATAGCAATTTCCCTCTTCATCGTAGTAGTCTAAAACTATACGAACTTTTTCTACTTTTGTATGATCTTGTTCAAAACGGAATGCCTTGAGTTTTCCCCATAGAGCTTCTTTAATTTCTACCCCATCTACTCTAAGAGGTGGAGGCGCTATATCATTTCTCTGTTTGGTTTTAATGAGGTATACATTAACAATGGTGGGAATTAAGCGATTTTCTTCACGCTGTGAGACAAATTGTACATCTTCCAAAGCGGCGTTATACCCAATTTCTTCATAACTTTCCCTGACTGCGCACTCTTTCGTACTATTATCATAAGAAAGATGCAGTTCTTCATGAGATTTAAAATGACCAGTATGCTTTGCTTTAATTGTTTTATAAGCCTCTTGCATTGGAATATCTTTTAACATTAATTCTTCAGCTTCATCCATATCATCAGAGGAAACTAACGCAATACCCTTTTCCCCACCTTTACATGGTTTGGGATGCATATAACCTTCGGGTAATTTCCAATAATCAGGAATACCAGTTTGTCTTAAAACATCGGTTGTTAATCGTCTATCTCGTCGCTGATTGTAAACCAATGCAACAAAAAGCTCATTAAAGGCATTTCTATGAACGATTACATTAGAGGCTCCGGCAGCTAACCAGGAGTAAGGATGAACTTGCACACTATATCGAGACTCGTGAGTTTCAACAGCTTTACTAATGGTGTCTTTGCAGGTTTGTCCAAACATGTTTGTTTTATTAGTGAAACGAACTACTAATGCTTCTTGTATATCTTCAGGAAGCGCTGTGCTTAAAAATTCCACTAAATTTCGAACAGGCTTTAAGCTACTGCCACTATCAGCCCATAAAGAAGCTAAAACCGCTTGTTCTTTTTCATCTAATGATGCGCGAATTAATGCATTGAAATGCACCTTAGGAGCATTATTTTGAATTTTCTGACAATATTCCAAAACTGTCTGACTATTTTTTGCATCTTTAACTCTTGTTGGCACTACGATGACATCTTGCTTTAACATTCGTGATATATGTTGCTCGACACTTCCAAGAGTTTCTTGTTCATCCAGTTCAATTTCTAATATTTCTGATTTATTTTTTTCAACCCAATAGCTAATTACAATTTTCATTATTACCACAGACAATCTATTAAATTTATTAAACAGGCATAAAATGCGATCAAAATTCGCCACCCATCAATTTTTAATCATTACAATAACTCACTTACCGGATCTAAGCTAGAAAAATGGTTTATTCTCATTTGAAGGGGGCATTTTAATCAAGTGAGTCTAACTAACTCATTAATGCCGTTGCGCGGAATCGAACCGCGGTCCTATGGATTACGAATCCCGCTCTATACTATAAATGGCAAACATACACCATTAATAACAATAAAAAAATCAATCAGTTAAATCATTATGATAGTTGGGGTTATCGCAGTAAATTGCCTTTTCTTGCCACCTAGTGCCACTAAACCACTCCCTAGAAATATAACTAAATATAACCTATAATAACCATATAAAGAATAATAACAATGGTTTTAAATGATGTCGTACACGTTGCTCATCAAAAAACAGGCTAAGAAAGCACTGCAAAGTGTACCACAACCCGATAAAACCAGAATAACTGAAAAGATTGTGTTATTGGGAAAAAATCCAGATAACCCAATTTTGGATATTAAAAAACTACAGGGCGAACCCTATTTTCGCCTGCGTGTTGGATCATGGCGAATTATTTTTGATAGAGATGATCAGGTGAAGATTATCTCCATTGAAAAAATCAAACCACGTGGAGGTGTTTACAAATGAACCTGCAAACAATTAAATCACTTGATGGCAAAGTGGAGTATGTTTTATTGCCTGTTGCTGCTTATAAAGCCCTGCGCCATCAGATTACTGAGCAATTAAGACATACACAGAACAATGAAGACTATGAAGTTTTTGATCCTGCTGATTACGTGGATAATCCAGTAGCATTGGCTCGAATCCAAGCAGGACTCACTCAAGAAGAACTAGCCAAGCTGATGACTGTAACTCAGGCTTATATTAGTAAAATTGAGAATCAAGAAAACGTGTCTGTAAAATTATTGAATAAAGTTCACGAGGCTTTGAAGGGATGATAACCTTAGGTTCAATCACCATTTAATTATGCCCAAATAGCAATGGCAGCAAGAGCAATGGACGAGATAAAAATGGAATCACAACGGTCATATCGAGTAGCGATTCTTCTCCAGTGCTTGAAATTGAATTAGTTTCAAGGACATCCTGTTACTGTAATGGAGATTGGCTTATGACGTTTACACTGTCTTTCGAGGAAAACCCAAACCAAGAAGATATCCAGGTTTTAATCCGCGGTATTACTGACTACGCCAAGCAACAAAGAGGATTTGACTCCCTGGATTTTTTTGCATTCTTTATTCGCGATGAAAATAATACTATTGTAGGTGGCTGTAATGGCGGAACACTTTATGGCGGTTTACATATAGATAGTCTTTGGGTAACTGATATTATTAGAAACATCAGTGTTTTATTTTCTCCGTAAAGAGTTTTTTACAGACTCACTCAGGTATTTTAAAATCAGATCAAATAGAAATACGTGCTTTTGAGAAACAAGATATCTCTCTGATAGTCAATGAATTTGCCCGCCATCAGTGGCCTAAGCCCCAATCAACGTTTGATCTTTACTGGCATGAACAAAATACTAATCATAGGGTTATGTGGGTTGCCTTCCTTAATGGGCCTTATTTTAGATAGTACGGAATTTCATGATTACCCTATAAATGCAGTTGAAGAGGCACTCCGATTTGTAGAAAAACATGCCATGCAAAGTATAAATATGAGGGGATTAGACATCAAAAATCATGGAGCGCCCCTGTTAAAGCAATTAGAGAGGCCATCATTAATGCAGTGGTACATGCAGATTATAGCCAACTTGGAACACCTATTCGCATTGCTATTTTCGATGATCGCATTGAAATTGAGAATCCAGGATTATTAAGGTTTGGTCTGACCATTCCTGATATAAAACAGGGAATATCAAAACTAAGAAATCGTATTATCGGACGTATTTTTCACGCGATTGGATTAATTGAGCGTTGGGGAAGCGGGATTCAACGGATTATTAGCTCTTGCCAAGAAGGTGGTTTTCCTGAACCCAAGTTTGAAGAAATTGCGACCCACTTTAGAGTAACTATGGCCTGCCCACAAGTAAAATTGCTACACTAATCAAACTATCAGTGAGAGCCACCCGAACTAGGCTATTAAAATTGATTGAGTTAGGGCTTGTAACCGAAATTGCTTCCAGTCCGCAAGATCCTCATCGTCTTTACTTTTTCAACTCTGAATAAATCAATACTATGCATGATACAGAGAAATTATCTGAGGAATCAATTATGGCGATACGTTTTGAGAATCTAAGTTTACAGCACATTGACATTGTTTTTGGTTGGCTTGCAGAGCCTTTTGTTCAGGAGTTTTGGGATAATACGCAAAGTCATAAAGACGATATTTTAAATTTTGTTAATGGCAGAAAAGAACCTTCAAATTATTGTGATGGCAAGTATATTTATTGGATAGCAAGCTGTGAGGGTCATCCCTTCGCAATGCTCATGACGATCCAGGAAACAGTAGAAGATCATCTTGATGACATTAAATTGAACTATCTTTCAAAAACAGGCCATACTTATGGTATCGATTACATGATCGGTAATAAAAATTATTTTGGCAAAGGCCATGGTGCCAAAACATTATCAGAGTTCCTTGATTTTTTCCGAAAAGAGTTCGATGTATCAGCAGATACATTCATAATCGACCCTGCTAGCGATAACCCTAAGGCAAAAAATGTCTACATGAAGGCAGGCTTTGAGCACGTTGCTGATTTTGTAATGTCTGGTGATGCTTCTGGTGCTGGTAAACCACATCATTTATTGATTAGACGATTTCCGTCTGTTACAACCGGTTAACCTTAGCTCATTAAAATTATTAAAGATAACCATGATAAAAATAGAATTTCTGAAAAACCATTCACAATCTATACCAAAGATTGCAAACATGATATGCCTCTTACCTATATTGCGCTATATAAAGCTGTGGCATTTATCAAAAAAAAGGGTTTAAAATTTATGGCACAGAACCTAATGACCTCAAAATTGGAGATAAGTTTTTTGATGAGTATTTGATGATATTAGATTTAACAGGAGCACCTATGAAAAAGCTTGATACTTATCTCGGCCTTTGTACGGAAGTTTATGATTTAAGCAAACCGAATCCACCTGAAGATGCGTATGCCTTTTATCGCGATTATGTAATGAGAGCCAACGGTTCTATTTTAGAACCAATGTGTGGGACAGGCCGTTTTTTACTGCCCTTACTGGAGGAAGGATTTAATGTACATGGCTTTGATGCAAGTAAGCATATGCTTAATGCCTTAAGCGCTAAAGCCAAGGCTAAAAATCTAGAGGCCACGATATGGAAAGGTTTTGTTGAAGATTTAAAGAGGCCTGAACAATATAATTTGATTTTTATTCCCAGCGGTTCTTTTGGTTTAATTATTGACCCAGGTGCCGTGAAAGCAGCGCTTAAAGTATTTTATGATCACTTAGCTAACGATGGTATTTTACTATTTGAAGGGGATACGCATAAAGCCGTTCCAGCACTTAATGTATGGAGAGGATCTGCCTGGCATAAACCTGACGGCCAGATGATTATGCTAAGCCAATTAGCAACTATGAAAGGTAATGTTTGCAATTCTATCGGTAAATATGAACTTGTTAATAACAACAGCGTTATTCATACAGAGATTGAAGAATTGAAAGTAAGAATTTACGACCCTCAAGAATTGATAAAACTGCTTAAAAATTGTGGATTTAAAGTTCGGGCAATCAAAACTTTTGATAGTTCAGCTGCACCAGATGAAAATGATGAAGCTGTTGTTTATGAATGCAGAAAATTAGAGTTATGATGTCAGGATACAAAAGCGATGTTAATAAGCTTAATCTTAAAGAAGAAGAAATTATCAGATATTTAGAGGATGTAAACTGTATTAGATCATCTAGAAAGTATGCCTGTACCCTTGGTTCCCTCTGAGTCATCATGTCAGGGAACCGCTACAACTCAATACTATCAAGGAGGTTCTCTGTGTTCTCCTGGTTCCCCGCAAATATTTACAGATCAAGTGGACTCCGATTTGGAAAAAACTACGAATATTAATGCAATAAAACCCTGTATGAGTGTGGTATCGTCCCCCATTTTGTACCTGTGGCTTTTATAAGTTTTCGGGTAATCATAAGAGAAATATTATGGGTAAAAAGACTAAATATGAATCAAAAATAGACAAGATTGAAAAAGATAAAATCGAAGAAAAAAGGAAAGCAGCAACTACAGAGTTCTACCTGCATAGCCGTGGTCATGCAACGATGGCACTTAGCAAATTACATGGTAGTGGATTTGATAGTGTTACTGTGTTTGAGCAATTATCTAGGAGTGTGGATCGAGTCCTTAATAATGATACTAATGAAATTGAAGCCATGCTTATGACACAAGCTAAAAGCCTTGAGTATGTGTTTTATGATGCATTAACTAAACTACCTGATTCGAGTATGGAACGTGCTGAGGTCTGCGCAAGCATTGCTCTAAAGGCTCAAGCTGGTTGTAGAAAAACGTTAATGGCATTGGCTGAACTAAAACACCCCCGTCGAACCACCACTATAATAAAACAACAAAATAATGCGGTTACTCAACAAGTAAACAATAATGTAAAATCTGAATTATGCGAAATTGAAAATAATAAAAAAATTGCAAACGAACTGAATGTTAAGGTCGCTTATGAAACGAAGGTCATGGACATCGGAACAACGATTGCAACAGGCACAGCGAATACGGCAGCAGAAACCATGGAGATACTCGACGGGTCCTAAAACGTTAGAGGGTAAAGCTATTTCTCAAAAGAATAGCCTTAAACATGGTGCAAGATGCAAAGAAATTAGGGATATACAACATCAACTAGTGAAATGGAAAAGAGAATTAAAAGAATTAATCAGTTATGTTTAACAAACTGCTTGATCGCCTCAGCTAAGTCATCTTCTTCCGCATAGAAAAAGGCGGTGGGAACAGATAATACTTCAGCAAGCTTTTTTAGTGTTAAAAAATCAGGGGTATGTTTGCCTGTTTCATACTGATTGATTCTAGGGCTAGCCGAAAACCGGTCAATTCCTGCTGCAATACCCAACTCTTTTTGTGAAAGTTTTGCTGCAAGCCTTGCTTCTTTTAGCCTCTTGGGTAATGGGGAAATAACCATGTCTACTCAGTTTGCTCGAATATTTAATCGCCAAACTAAGAGAATCTTAATTTTTTGCTTGACACGATACTAAGGATTTCTTAGTATACGCCTTCTGTGATTAATATATGATCACCAGGTTAATTTGTTATCACCCGACAAGTAATTTTTCTTTACTTGAAAACAACAATAAGAATTCGGCTCTGTAACTCATATTTTTATAATGAGGCTGTCATGAAAGCAAAATTTTTATTGTTGGGATTGTGTTGTTTCTCTTTATTACCCATAACTGCAAGTTACGCAAAACGCGGCTACTCCTATTCGTATAAAACTCCAAGGTATGGTTCTTCTTATGGCAGAACGCATACTGTCAGACCCTACGTAAAAAGAGATGGGACCTTCGTTCAAGGACATCGATCTGGTAATCCGAGATCGGGTGTGCATTGTCGCAATAACCTTTGTTATTAAGCTTTCAGGCCGGATAATCCCATGAAGAAATTTTTATTGACTGCCTTTTTGATGGTATTATTAAAGAATCTAACAGAATAAGTGATTATATACAGGCAATAGAACTCAAATAAAAATTTATAGTACCTTAAGGTAGGAGAAGTGCTGTGAAACAGGATTTTAAAGGTTTTTATTTTAAAATAAAAATTGTTTTAATTTGATGATAATGAATCATTTTTAAATACGTTAAGCTATAAATTGTCAGATGACTATTTGGTTAGTATATACAGCGATCCCTACAAAGCATTAGAAGAAATAATATCGACTTACAAAGAAAATATGATATCTAACTCATCTGATTTTTTAATTGAATTAGAAGATGAGGATAACGATAAAAATTATTTCTCTGTCGATTTTTCTAAGATAAAAGCAATAGATAAAAGTCCCGTTAAAAATAGCATAATTAGTGTTGCTATTGTGGATTATTCTATTCCATTAATGAATGGTATAGAATTCTGCGAAAAGATTGCACATCTTCCCATTCTTAAAATAATGCTCACGGGGCATGCTGATTTTAAAATTGCTGTAGATGCATTTAACAAAGGTATTATAGATAGATTTCTAGTTAAAGATACTCCTAATATGCTTGATGAAATAGTTGAAAGTATTAAGTTCATGCAAAATCAATTTTTTGAAAAGCAATCTTACCCATTATTGAATTGTTTGTCTGCCACTAAAGAAACACTTATCACCTCATCAGAGTATGGTGATCATCTGAAATCGATAATTAATCAATTAAATGCCAAAGAGTATTATATGCTAAATGCTCTAGGAAATTACTTGCTGATCACGCAAAGTGGAGCTCGTTATTATTTTATAGTATTGCTGGACAAGCAATTGGAAGAATTTATTGATATCGCAACAGACGCAAAAGCTAATCAAGAATTAATTAGCAAAATGATTAATAGAACGCATGCTCCTATTTTCATTGAAGACGATGACTACAAATTGCCTGTATCTGAATGGAATTTTATTTTGCGCCCAATACAGAAAATGAAAAACTACTATTATTGTATTTTTCAAAGAACTAATTGAATATATATCGACTCTGACCTAGCCTAGGAAACAATATCAAAGGTAAAATCTGTGCAAAACATCTCTTCAATAAGGGTTTATCTTGCAACAGGCTATTCTAAAGATTGGTTTAAAAATATGCCTTGGGAAAGAGCCTTCTTTTTATTAACATGAATACCCAGTGAGAGAGAAAAATCAAAGCATGACTTTTGAATCGATTGTGATCATTAATTGTATGACAAAATCAGTATCAAGCATCCTATTTTTGTATACTTGAGATATTCATAGTAAAATGGCTGTTATCATTTAAACGGAAAGTTCAATATGCAATCAAGAGAAAAATTAAACACTTATGATTTAACTGCAAAAATATCAGAAAATACTACTGTTTTTCCTGGTGATCCAGAATATAAATCAGAACTAGTGAACTCTCTATCTACAGGCTCTGCATTTAACTTATGTTGTTTACATATAGGAAACCACACAGGAACACATATTGATTTCCCAGCTCACGTGTTAGAGGGTGGAAAATCAAGTTCAGATTATTCGATACAAGACTTCATTGGTTCGTGTTTGATCATCGAAGTGCCAAACCAAGAAAAATCAATTACAAAGTCTTTCGTAAAAAAACAAGAAATACTACAAAATGATTTTGTTTTTTTTAAAACCTCTAACTCAAATCTTTCAAAACGGGGCAATTTTACAGATAAATATGTTTTTATTGAACCAGAAGCCGCGGAAGAGCTTTTAAAAAAAGGCGTTCGAATTGTTGGTATTGATTATATCAGTGTCGATCAATATGAAGCGGAATCGCTACCTGTTCACAAATCATTATTATCAAATAATGTCCTAATCGTTGAAGGGTTAGAATTAAACAATGTTCCTTTAGGTAGATGTAAAGTATATATTATGCCATTAAATATTGAAAATATGGATGGATTGCCAGCTAGAATTATCGCTGAGTTTAAACCGTAAAATTAACATGAAGAAAATTAATTACGCAAGATACCAGCTTGAGTTCCCTTGCCTTTGCGGCAAGCGTAGCTGTATTTGATGAAAAATTGCTCAAACAAGGGGTTGAGCTTGTTAATTACCAAATGATGCACTACCCTATCCCTGAAATCAACAGTAAATATTTCACGCTTTACAGACTTGTCGATTATAAAGGCCATAGACTTACCCAGTTGATACGTGCCCTCGTTAATTTCACACCAAAGCGCAATTAATTGGCTTTCGTAATCTAACTCAAATGCCAGAGCATTCATGGTATTGCGTTTATTCTTGCGGCAATCAGCGTAGGCCTCGAATAGCTCAGCCAAATCAATACCCCCTTCTGTTTGCGCTAAATAATTGGAATGCATAGTAGCCTGCCTGGTCTTGTGGTTCGAAAAAACCGACCATTTCAAATAAAATGGCCGGTTCTTGTTTTTTTTGTCTTATTTAAAACCCCGAACACAACGAACACTAAAGGTATTAGTCTTGGTGTTGTTGTTCTGGTTGCCGTTGTTGAAGTTCTGATTCCACGCATTGGTGGCATTGTTCTCAGAAGAGCTCCAGCATATCAGGATAGTTTTTCATCAGAGAACAGCGTTGCTCCCTGATATGAATAAACTACTTTAATAAACAAGCAGTCACCCCGCGCTTTTAAATAAAACATGCGCGCTCACAAGCATCGTAACGCTTATTATTGTAACTTATTGATTTTATTGATGCCGTTGCGCGGAATCGAACCGCGGACCTCCTGATTACGAATCAATTGCTCTACCGACTGAGCTACAACGGCGATGGGGTGAAGGTACAACTTTTTGCTTGCCTAATCAATAGTCTGACCAACCTGTCATTTATTTTTGGTTATACAAAACTACTCCTAAAGTCCAATCTCCTCCTTGATTATCAGGCATATAACCAATTTTTTGCTGAGATGATAAGCCATAACCCTCTACTATTAGCGCATAATAATAAGAGGGAAAGAGACAATAGGCATAAAGAAAATCATTGGCAGGATATTGTGCACTTAAATCGGTCCATTGTTGCTGACAAATCTGTGTTTCTGCTTGATCGAGTAGCGCTTGATTAGTAAACTGATTGGCTTCAAAGTGAAAAGGCGGACTTTTTGTAAGCTCGGCTACTCCCCCCAAAACAAACCACCGCTCAATAGGGTTTATCTTTAAAGCAGGTTGTACTACATCGTTAACATGGTGAACCGCATTGATCAAGACAGCGATTTCTCCTTCACAACGATAGGCATCTCCCGTTGCTGGCACACCCGTAGATAACTCATAATTTTGAGAAAAACAGGACGTTACGTCAAGAAACTGGTGGGAAAGTTCATTTTGTCCCAGCCCCAGGAAACTATGCGTAAATAATTTCAAATGTCGCCCATACAGATCAAGTTCTTGTATATCAGCATGATTTATTGCTTCTGTATTTTCCATGGGAAAAGTCACTTGAACAGAAGCACCTCCCATATCCATTACGCCCAGACTGTTTTTATCATTATTGCTGAATGCACCCAGTTGATAATTCACGGCAAGCCAGCCAAATACCCCCTCTTCCCTTCCAGTAATTGTCCTGGCACTTCTCAGTTGCCATTGAGACTGACCTGCAAACCAGTTTTTGAGAAGAGCATAACGTTGTGCCTGTTTAGCTTGAGGCAATAAACGCATTCCTGCCGTTGCATAAAAATAAACCGGTAAATGATCAGCAGGAGCGTCTGCAAACAAAATTGTTAAATAAGCATCGAGAGTTGCCTGGTTTGTTTCCAAAGTAGCAAACCCCGGCTTTACCTTTTTTGACCATAGTTCTTTAATATTAATCGGCGTATTGGTTTTATCAAGATCGTAGGTATAAATATGCAGACGGGAACCTGTACTACCTGCATCAACGACACTTACACATTGATGTTGCCGACAATCAATAGCCTCTGCATTAAGGGTAAAACTGGCAAAAAAGAAAAAAAGACAACTTAAACGAGTTAAGGTCGACAGCATATTGATGTTCCGAATAAAATGTGTCGATAATACATACTGTTCATTTTGTTGTCAAATAATGTTTATGTAATTGATGACTTATAACAGTGGGGCACAGGCGGCAAATCTTGACCAAGCTTCACTGTGATCATCCCGCAATTCATGGTGTTATAAACAATAATCTGCTGCTCATTTAAATGATTTAACGTTTGTTGGTGCGGAAAATGATAACGATTATCAAAACCAGCCGAAATAATTGCGTATTTTGGCGCTACCTCCTTAAGAAAATCAATCGATGAAGAGGTTTTACTACCATGATGAGGTATAAGTAAAATCTCGGAACGAAGGTTGGTTCCATAAGTAGTTATCAGGTAATCTTCGGCTTTTTTTTCTATATCACCAGTTAACAGAATTCGTCCGCCCGCATTTTTTATTCGCAAAATACAGGAGTTATTATTTTTATCTTTGAATGATTCACTAATTGGCAGAAATTCAAAAAAAACGCCATCCCATTGCCAGGGAGGATAATAATGACAGGATTTACCGCGATGATAGAAAGCAACTTTATCAACCAGCAGCTCTTCTATGCGATATTTTTCTTCAAGTGACGCCAACCCTCCACGGTGATCCAGATCAGGATGACTGATAATCACCTTATCCAGTTTCTTAATACCTAGTGTATTCAGAAAAGGAATAATGGCCAGTTTCGCCATATCTCCTCCCTGATAAAATTTCATACCTGTATCATAAATCAGGGTATGTTTTGCAGTGTTGACGACAATCGCTAAACCCTGACCAACATCCAGTATATTAATTTCTGCTTCACCTGAATCAGGTCGAGAATGGCCGGGAAAAATAGCCGCTAAAGCTAACACCATAGTGGCCGGGAAAATAGCTTTAACCGGTAGAAAGAGAAGAAGAAACATGGCTAACATAAGTGCTAAGGGTGATAATAATTCCGTGAAGGAAAAATTAAGATTAACTAAAGCAAACGAATCAACCCAATGCAAATAGCGTAACAAGTATTGAATTGCCAGGTTAACGGGAAATAAAAGAGGTGGCCAAGCCCAAACCTGGACTAAAAACAAACTGATTAAAGCAAGAGGTACAATGACAAAACCAACCAGCGGAATGGCTAACAAATTGGCTATCAACCCATTCACAGCGCCATAAGAAAACCAATATAAAGTAAGTGGCATTAGACCCAATAAACAAGCAAGCTGAAGACAGATGGTTTTTTTGATTGCATTCCCGGTTATCCTCTTTCCTGTCAGAATCAATAGCGATACGGCAATAAATGATAAATAAAAACCAGGTAATAATACGGCATGAGGTTCATAAATCAGGACGATAAACAGACCATAACGCCATATCTGCCACACAGTGAGGCGATAACTCATAAAATGTCGCAGTGACAAGAAAAAATAAGCGAATAAGGCACGCTGTGCCGGGGCAGCAAAACCGGCTAATAAGGCATAGAAAAGTGCCATTAAAATGCCAGCAATTCCAGCAATTTGTAATGAGGGAAAAATTAAACATAAGCGGCTAAAACGAGTCCATAACCACTTCATTAACCAGTAGCTAAATCCTGCAATTAAACCAATATGGGCACCTGAAATAACCATCAGATGCATTGTCCCTGTACGACGAAATAAATCCCATTGTTTTTTATCAATATTAGAGGTAACTCCCAAAGTCAGTGCCTGCAAAATGCCTAACTCCTCTGTCGCAGGTATTAACTGATTTAACGTTAAAGCCAGCCTTTCACGAAAGGCAAGCAATCTTTGGGAATGCGTGTTTTCACCCAACTTAAGCGAACCTCGCTTGATATATCCAGTCCAGCGAATATGACGCGCTTTTAACCATCCCACGTAATCAAAACTGCCAGGATTTGCCAGATTTTCAGATTTTTTTAATTTCACAGCAAGACGCCAATACTCACCGACTTTAAAAATAGGACAATGCTGATAGCAGGATAATAAAAAAGTTGCCTTTATATCCTGATCATTTAAACGTTTGGCTAAAAATTGAAATTGCGTTTTTTCCGAATTGCCCGTAGGAATTGAAACTACCGTACCCACCAATGTCGCATTGGAAATAATACGCGTATCCGGCATGTTTTTATCGAAAACCCAGAGCTGATGCAATGATGCCCAAACACAGGCTGCCACAAACCAAACAATAATCAGTCGGCTTGCTTTTAAAAACAAAGCGATGACAACAAACAACAAAGGATAGAATGATGTTGTATAGACAAAAACTATCCCTGCAAAAAAACAGAGAATTTCCATAATAGTGGGTTGGACAAGACACTAAACGCGTTACTTTATTATAAATTAACCTTCTAGACAATTTATAATAACCTCTAGTAATATCAAACAGATTACACTAGGATAAATTAATCTCCGGTGAAAAGGACTTTCTCTCATGATTATTGCCGCTTTGAATGAAAGCAATGCGAATGAATCCCGTGTCGCCCTGACGCCTAATGCGGTAAAGCACTATATAAAACTTGGGCTTGAAGTAATTTGTGAAAAAGAGGCCGGTAAAGCGTCTGGCTTTAATGACCATGATTACGAGCTGGCAGGAGCTACAATTACCGACCGTAAATCACTTCTGTCAAAAGCGAATATATTACTTTGCGTCAATGAACCCGCGTCAACAGACATACAGGGGTTGGCTCCACAGTCGCTGATTGTTGCTCCTGTTGACAATGAAAAAAATAATGAATTACTGGCCTGGTGTCTCAAAGAAAAAATTGCTGTTTTTTCCATGAACCAGATTCCTCGCATTAGCCGTGCACAAAGTATGGATAGTTTATCATCGCAAGCAAACCTGGCAGGTTATCGAGCGATTCTTGAAGGTGTCATTCATTTTAATCGAGCCATCCCCATGATGATGACAGCAGCCGGTATGATTCAACCGGCTAAAATACTTGTTCTTGGTGCAGGCGTTGCTGGTTTACAGGCTATTGCTACCGCTAAACGGTTAGGTGCTGTGGTTTATGCCTTTGATGTTCGTCAGGCTGCCAGGGAACAAGTAGAAAGTTTGGGTGCTGAATTTATCGAAGTCAGTGACAATGAAAACAGCGAAACCAGTGGAGGTTACGCGAGAGAAACAAGCGAGGAATACAAACGTTTACAGGCGGAGCTTATCGACAAATTTGCCAAACAGGCGGACATTATTATTTGCACTGCATTAATTCCCGGTAAAAAAGCGCCGGTACTCATTACTCAATCAACAGTCGAACAGATGAAATCCGGTGCAGTTATTGTCGATTTAGCCACTGCACGCGGCGGTAACTGCGAATTAAGCCAACGCGATAAAATTATTAAAGAAGGGAACGTCACGTTGATAGGTTATAGCAACATGGCCGGATTAATACCCGCTACCGCCAGCGATCTTTATGCAAATAATCTGGTACACCTCCTGACTTTGCTGGCTCCTTCTTCCGGCAGTCTCTCTTTTAACAAGGAAGATGAAATCATTAAACAGGCTTTACTTTGCCATGACGGCGCCTACCTGCCTTTTCAAACCATAAAAGAGAAAGAACATGACTAGTATCAATACATTAAGTAATCCTTATATTGCGATTCTGACTATTTTTGTGTTGGCCTGTTTTGTCGGTTACTATGTCGTATGGAAAGTTACCCCCGCTTTACACACCCCTCTTATGTCTGTGACCAACGCTATCTCCAGTATTATTATACTGGGTGCGCTCATAGCAGCAGGAAGTCAGTTAACCGGTTGCCCCACCGTTTTAGGGGGCGTTGCGATTTTTATTACGGCGATTAATATTTTTGGTGGGTTTGTAGTAACACAACGGATGTTAAGTATGTATAAGAAATAATGATTTTTTGTGAACGGTCAATGACATCCACTTAAGGCAATTTTCATTACCTGCTTCCCCGCTTGTCCGCGGGACCCAGAATTGACCTACGTTCTGGATTCCACGGACAAGCCCTGGAACGTAGGCATTCCTCTTAAGTTGATGCCGTTAGGTGAATAGTTACAATTCCAAAGGATGGAAATTTATGACTTTATCAGTGCCTTTTTTGTACCTTGTTGCAGCCATCTGTTTTATTCTCGCCCTTAAGGGACTAGCCAGCCCTGCTACTGCAAGACGAGGTAATTTACTAGGTGTCGCGGGCATGGCGGTCGCTATTATTTCCACCTTAATGATGCCTTCCATTAATCATCATGTACTGTTAATTGCCTTAATCGCCGCAGGGGGTGTTATAGGTACTTTTATAGCGCTGAAAATTAATATGACCGCCATCCCTCAATTAGTAGCAGGATTTCATTCCTTAGTTGGTTTAGCTGCTGTTTTGGTTGCTTTTTGTGCTTTTTTATCGCCTCATTCATTTGGTATTGGTTCACCTGGCGCGATTGAATCCAGCAGTCTGATTGAAATGAGCCTTGGCCTTGCCATTGGTGCTATTACGTTTTCCGGTTCAATTATTGCTTTTTTAAAACTACAGGGGTGGATGTCAGGTCAACCTCTACGCTTTCCGGGTCAGAAATTAATTAACCTGCTTTTGGGTTTAACTATTATTAGTATATTGATCATTTTTGTTTATAATCAATCGCTTACTCTATTTAGTTTACTGGCTTTACTCTCTTTCCTGATAGGATTATTACTTATTGTACCTATTGGCGGCGCTGATATGCCTGTTGTGATTTCAATGCTGAATTCCTATTCCGGATGGGCCGCAGCAGGCATTGGCTTTACTTTAAATAATCATTTATTAGTTATTACAGGCGCATTGGTCGGTGCAAGCGGCGCTATCTTAAGTTATATCATGTGTGTGAGTATGAATCGCTCCATTATTAACGTAATTTTTGGTGGAATTCAAGGAAACGAGACCACAAGTACCGGAAATCCCCGTACAGGCCAGCAAATCAGGCAAGCCAATGGTGAAGATGCCGCTTTTTTATTAAATAATGCCAAAGATGTTATTATTATACCGGGTTATGGTATGGCTGTTGCGCACGCACAACATGCCGTTAAGGAATTATTCGATGCGCTGGAATCCCGTTCCATTCGAGTTCGCTTTGCGATTCATCCCGTTGCAGGTCGTATGCCAGGACATATGAATGTGTTATTAGCCGAAGCCAATATTCCTTATGATCGGGTTTTTGAGCAAAGTGAAATTAATCGTGATTTTGCCACCTGTGACGTTGCCTTTGTGATTGGTGCTAACGACATTACCAACCCGGCAGCCAAAACAGATCCTGGTTCACCTATCTATGGTATGCCCATTCTGGAAGTTGAAAAGGCCAAAACCATTTTATTTGTAAAACGCAGCCTTGCAGCAGGCTATGCAGGTGTTGAAAATGACTTATTTTATCATGACAATACTTACATGCTATTTGGCGATGCCAAGATTATGACTGAATCAATTGCAAAAGCATTCAATGAAATGTAATTGAATAGAATAATCCAGATGTCTTTGTCCCACGGTTTCTGGCCTTCATAGTATTTGCTATCTATATAAAATAACGATATCTTATCTGCGTTTCTATTTCAGGAGATTTTTTATGTGGCGAAAACTTGGCTATAGTCTGCTTCTTGCGGGCGCGATATTTAATACACCTGCTTCAGCGATGACTTATACTCTGGCACCTCAAATGCGTATTGATTATGACCTGCTTCCTAATGTGTCTATAGAAGTTATTAACCTTGCTCCGTGGACAATTAGAGCAAAATGTACCTTCACACTTCAAGACCCAAGTGATGATATCTCGATTGAGATGCTTAACAGTACAGGGAAAATTAATGACCAACCGGTGGCTAAAGGGGACACTATAATACTTACCATTCATCCTCAAGATAAAATGGTGATAAGTGCAGATAAAGGTACTAAAGTAAAATTAACCAATTTAGGCCAAAGCATAGTTAAGACGAGTTGTTCCACTTATTAATCAATTGAGAGTGAAACCTGTGCTGTAAGCGTTCACGGGATATGCAAATTTTCTCTTCCAGACTTTGTTCCATGACTTGTCTTTCCCGCGCAGGCGCTGAGTGATCTTCTCATTTTTTTTGTTTTATTGTTAAACACCTTTTCAATTATTTTTAGGTCATTCCCGTGAAAACGGGAATCTATTTCTCAAATTACACGGTTGTTCTGATTGAAAGACAGATCCCCCGCCTTCGCGGGGGATGACAAAAATAAAATCATAGGGATTAAAATAATTTCAAATAAATTAAACAAAAAAAATGAGAAGATCACTCAGCGCCTGCGCGGAAAAGACATTGACGTTATATACTTCTTAATTACTTATTCCGTGAACACTTACCCTATGCTTAATGGTTGAGGCCATTAAGCATACTTTTTTCCTTATCTTCCCATCTGATTTTGTTTATTCGGCTGAGCGTTGGCGATAGTTTCCTGTTCTTCTTTAATCGCTTTGGAGTAAGTCTCCCCCCTTGACTGCCAAAATCTGAAGGATTTTCCTTGTACAGCAGACACAATACCCAACACAGCCAGGCCAGGCAAGATACCCGTTAATAGAATACTTAAACCTATTACAAAACGTTTCCAGGACGAATCACGATGTTTTGTAATCTGTTTATTTTTTTCATTAAGAGTCTGGAAGAAATTGGACATTCGTTGATAATGTGATGGCTGCTCTGGCTCAAGTAATTTTTCATAAAGAGTCGTCACCGCATCAAATTTTTCTTTTAACGCAACCTCATCTGAAAAATCCAATCTATTGACGTGAGTTTTTACCTTAGCAATATTGGCGATGTTATCGGATAAATTAATTTTTAAACTTTTCTTTTCTTTAATTTCTTTCCATAAATCTCTCAAATATTTTTCAGTCGATGGTAATAATTTTTCTTCAATCAAAATCAAGCACCTGGCTTCATTAATATTTCGATGATCACGCAATAAATTTTCATATCGTCCCTGCAGATCCTGAGCATGCTGTACTTTATTATAAATTTCCTGATCTTTTAGACGAAGTGTCTCATCCATTACCTTTAGTTGTCGCCTCTGCCCTTCAAGTTGTAAATCCTTGGTTCTACTATTTTGCTCTCTATTATCCAGTTCCTTTCGGTGAGCATCAAGCTCCAAATTTTTCTCTATAAGTTCTTGTTGCAACGCCTCAATTTTCTTAATATTTCTACTTTCCTGAATCTGATTCTTTTCTTCCAACTGTTTAATCGTCTGTTCATAGATACATTTCTGCTGTTGAAACTGCAATTCATTCTGATTAATTTTGTATTCCATATTAACTAATTCCCTTCGCTGTACATCCAATGCCAAATCTTTCTCTTCTAATGCTTTAACTGCTTGCTCATGCTTAATCTCTAATGGATTAATTACGCCCATTCCCATAGCCAGACCTTTAATCTGTTTATATAATTCCTGATTTTCATTTCCAAATAATTCGTTAACCTTTTCCAAAGATAGTTTCTTCTCCATCATGTAACGTGCTGCAGAATGAATTAATAACACTTGTTTTTCCTGCAATTTTTCTTTCATCTTTTCATGCGGTAATTTTGTATTAAATTCAATAAAATTGTCTAACAACTTAATAAAATCACCTAATCTCTGATAAACATCCAGCCATTCACGAAATTTGCTTGCTGATTCTGAAGCAGTTTCATTGTCCAATGCCTCATACATAGCTATACCAAAATGATTGACATACTCTGCCAAACTCAAGTCTTCAAGAACGCTACTGTCTTGAAGTTGACTATATATTGTCCGGAATTTTTCATAATGATCGGTAATTAATTGTTGAACTGTTTCCGAAGATGAACCTTTTTCCTTTAAAACTGCTGCTTCCTGACGTAAACTGATCTCTATTTCTTGCAAGCTTGCCAGACTCTGATCGTTAATATCTTTCAGCTTCCCAATTTCAGCTAATAACTTATCTAAATGATAAAAAGTATTTTCTTTACTAAAAATATGGGCACTACGCTGAATTAAACTATCCTGTTTTGCTTTAAGTGCGTTACGCAATCCTTCTTTCAATTTTTCATTAATAGAAATGGCCAATGTGTTTTCTTCGTCTTCGGCCACTTTAGAAAAGTGATTTAAAGTATCTCTGACAGCTTGAAACAACACCCTTCTTTCTTCCACATCTACCAATTGATCTTGAAGATAAGTCTGACTAACTTGTTCAATAAGAATATTTAAACCTTCAGATATTAGCTCAATTCCTTCTTCTTTTTCCAAAAGAGCAACAATAGGATTTTGAAGGAACGAATCAGTTACACTATATTGGTGGGCCACAGACTGATTTTTTTGTATCTTATAATGCTTACATATAGTTAATAAATGTGTTGTAGACTGCTTAATCACTCCAGCAAGTGTCAGGTTTTCTTCATGTAATCCCATCTTATTACTCAAAAAAAGTCTGGCATGCTCCGCATTTAACAATTTACCGCCAGGTAATGCAGGCAAAATTTGTTGAAGAAAGGTATCGTTATGCGCTTGGAAGTGAATAATTCTATCATTAACTCGCTGTCCAATTAACGCTTTAAAACCTTGTTCTTGACCAAGCACAGCATAGCTTGTGTCATTAAAATAGCGGTAAGCCTCCCGATTTTCCATGATATGATCATAGGTTTGCAAATATTGAGCTTTCAATACCGCTTTATATTTTTTAGAGGAGCCGGAAACTTCAATCAAAGGTTTGACTAATGCCAACAAATCCGCACTGCCAGAAAGCGCCTCGCTTTTTTTAAAATTAACCTGATTTCTTTGTAAAAAATCAATCAATTTCAAAATTAACAAATCTTGTACATGAACGGTAGTACCCTTATCCTTTGGAACAGCATTTCCTTGTTGATCCTTGGCATTACCTGAACCCGTTCCATGGTGACCAGGAAGGCTATTTAATTTGAAATGTGTGTCAGGGGACTCTTTGGGAACAATGGCTTTAAAACAGCGAGAACGCTCATTTTCATAAACATATTGCTCATACTCTTTAACTATGGCCGGCACATGATAAAAACGCCCGTCAACCCATCTGACAGGCGCGCCCTGAAATCGTCCGCCAGGCACCGGATCGATATTGAACATTGAAAGTTTTACATCTTGAATATTTTTCGCAATAGTAGAGAAATCAAGAGTAGCTAACTGATCGGCTATACCCCCTTCTCGCGAGTCTGTCTTCATGGCTGTTTGAGTATTTTCGCATGGGCTGTTCTTAATAAGATCCTTTCGTTTTCCTGGCAATGGTTCTTCTTTACAAATCTTTTGAATACGTTCAAGTTCATGAGCCACCAGAATAGCTTCAACTGCACCTCGACTATGAGCCATCATGTTAATTTGTGTTTCCCCACGTCCAACAGCTTTTAAAATGGCCAAAACACCTCTGGCAATCCGATCACCAACTTCGCTGCCCAATGTTTTTGGACCATCAATCAAACATTGTGTATCCCGATACAAGTGGACAGGATCTATCTCAACCTCCAGATCATTACCCGCAATAAGCCGCGAGACAAAACTAAGAGTTTCCCCTCGATCATAATGATCTTCTGATTTAGGATCAGGTGTATATTGAGTATCAGTACCTAATAAAGTCAAGGTGAATGCCATAACAGCTTCCTGGGCAAAAAATTATGGCGAAATTATAAACAAAGTTCCTTAAGAAAAAATTAATGAAAATTAGTGGAATTTTTTTAGGTAGAAGAATTCATTACATTAGAACCAGAACCTCGTATTTGAGATTATTAATCTATACATTAGGTTGTTTATCCAAGGCAACAGGATGAAAATCATTAACATCAATATCGTCTGGCTCCTGTGATTCACTATTTGGATTAGTATGCCAAAATCTGGATAAAAGAGACTTGGTATAATCGCCAAACTTATAGTTATCTGGTTTGGAAAAAAAATAAGAAAAAGCCGGGCGTATAACATAATCGCCAAATTGATACTTAGCGACAGCCGCTGGCGTTGGTTTAGGAATCGAACTATTAATATTTTCCAGAAGCTCACCAATTTTAACATTCAAATTTTCTAGTTCTGCAATATTTTGATTAGTTAAATTGGGTATCAATTCTCCATTGATATCCGTTGTTTTTTGCTTTAGGGCTTCGTTAATTAATAATTTATAACGCGGGCCTCGTTGAATGGGTTCAATCAAAAGACTTGCAAAACTTACTTTCGGTGATTGATTAAGTAATGCATCGTCAAAAAATTTAAAAATCTCCTGATGAGTAGGAGTACCGTGTTCTTTGATGAAATTATCATAGAGTTTTACATAATTAAGATAAGTATCAAAAAAAGCCTCAATTAATTTTAAACGAGCAATTCTATCCTTACTTTTTGTTTCCTCAGATGTTGTTTCTTTATTTTCAATACTTGACGCCATATTTATTAATAAATCATCAGAAATAGTTTTTAAACGAGTTAAAGAAGAAATAAGTTGTGCTAGGGATGGATCAAAATAAGGATTTTTTTGATAAACATCTTTCAACAAAGAGATCCTGTCATTATAAGTTTTTTCTGAGCCAACCATCTCATTAATTACTTTATTTTGATGACCTTTCATATTAAATAATTCCAATTAAATAAAATTAAAAATTGGATTATAAATAAATATAATTAATGAAATATTAACTACAAAATTGGCCTTGCCTTCCCGAAAAGATGCAGGTTATGCAAGAACTCTAATAAGAAAATCATCATAGTTTTATGAAGATAATTGTCGTTGTGCTTTAGCAATAGCTTTTCTTATCATCTGAGCTTCTTGTGACTGCCCGGGGGCTAATTTAAGAAGCTGTTGCCAATAATCAATTGCCAGCTGGTAATTATGACTGACAAAAGCATCCATTGCCAGCATGGCCAAAGCATCCGGTTGTTGAGGATTATTTTGTAATAGAGACTTAAACAGAACTCTGATTTGCTCATTAAATTGTTGCTGGTTTAATTGCCATAGGCTTTGAGCATAATTCACAATAATCGCTTCATCATGAGGATTTAATTGATAAGCATTCAAAAACGCATCACGAGCCTGAGACCATTCGTTTTGGCTCACATACAATCGACCTAATAAATACCATCCCCGTGCACTCTTTGGATCACTTTGCAAACGCATCTGTAATTTTTTAATAAGCTCCGCAGGACTTTTTATAGTCTGCAATACAGCTTGTACTTGTTGTTGCCTTACCTGGTTTTTCACATAATATCGCCAATCAGACCAGGCTCCCCAATATTGGTACGCTAAAGTTAATGATAAAACCGCTAGTGAAGCAACTATTACACTGAATCCTCTCATTTTGCGAAATGGATATAAAACCATCGGCAAAGCAAGTAGACCGAGCATTATAAAACAAGCCAACAACCACCATTCATTCATTAGACTTTCGCTTCAAACAAGTACGCCAAAAAATTATTAAACCTGACAGCAAAAATAAGGCAGGACCAAACCATAATAACGCAGTGACAGGCTTTACTGGCGGTTTAAATAAAATGAAATCACCATAACGTTCAGTTAAATAATTAATAATCTCCCCATCACTCTTTCCGGCTTTCACCAGGACATAGACTTGTTGCCGCAAATCCTTTGCCAGACCCGCATTGGAATCTGCCAAATCCTGATTTTGACATACTAAACAACGTAATTCTTTTAACAAATGAGAAAATTGCGCATCCTGCTGCCTGGTATCCAAAGGGTAAAGTGTATTTGCCCAGACAGTTGGTATCCAGAGAAAAATTATTAAAATACAAGATTGCAGTATTTTCATGATTCACCCTGCAACTGTTTGATACGCGGTAAAAAATTAGAAACCCAATCTTTTTCTGTCAAAATACCCACGTGTTTATAACGAATTATTCCTTCTTTATCGAGAAGAAATGTTTCCGGCGTACCATACACGCCCAAATCAATGGCTACCTTGCCTTCTTTATCTTCACCAATTGCTTGATAAGGATTTCCCCACTCTTTTAACCATTGTAAAGCATCCTCTGTATTATCTTTGTAGTTTAGCCCATAAATCGCAACCTTCTCGCGCGCAAGCCGCATTAAGAGCACTTGCTCATCAATACAGGCTTCACACCAGCTAGCCCATACATTTAACAACGCGATTTTTCCTTTCATAAGGTCGGTGGTAAATAATTTTTTCTCACCTGGGACAGGAAGCTGAAACTGTGGAAGCGCTTTGCCTAAATAAGTAGAAGGTAATCGTTGAGGCTCAAGCGATAGTCCTCGCCAAAAGAAAAATATCAAAAAAACAAAAATTGTGAATGGAGTCAAGCGCCATAAAATAGCATTCATACACTGGCCTCTTGTGCCACACATTTGGCTATTTTACGGCGTGACTGGTAATAACGTCTGTCTGTTAAAGCCAGTAAACCACCTGCCAAAAGCATAAAACCACCGCCCCAAATCCAACGAACAAACGGTTTAAAATATAAACGAACTGACCATGCACCATTATCGAAAGGTTCACCAAGCGCCACATAAATATCGCGAAATGGATTAACATCAATAGCCGATTCAGTCATTGCCATTTCGCCTACATTGTAAATACGTTTTTCCGGGTAAATCAGCGTAGTTTTTTTATGGTTATTTACTGCAAAACTTGTTCTTGTACCATGATAATTCGGGCCATCTAAAGCGGACTTATTAATAAAAGAAATAGTATAACCTGCCAGTTTGACGCTACTGCCAGGGGCCATTTTGACATCATCCTGAATACCATACCCGTTAGAAACGGCGATGCCAACAACTATAGCCGCCAAACCACAATGAGCAACTACCATTCCCCAAAAAGCCTGACCCAGGTTAATAAAACCTCGCTGCTGACTACGAACCACAACCAGCTTCACAGTACTTAATACAATCCAGAAAGCGAGAATCAAACCTGATAATGCGTAGATTTCAATAGAATCTGTAAATAGGTAGAGTAAAATCGGTGGGAATGCGACACTGCAAAAAATCACCCCCGTCAATTTAGCCGCTACTTTTTTAAGACTCTCACGCTGCCAGTTAAAATGAATTCCCCATCCCATTAAAAGCAGTAAAGGAATCATTAAAGGTACAAAAACCGAATTAAAATAAGGAGCGCCTACCGATAATTTACCTAAACCCAGACCATCAATTAGCAGGGGATAAATGGTGCCCATTAACACCGTCAGCATCGCGGTAATAAGAAAAACATTATTTAAAAGCAGAGCACTTTCGCGAGAAATAACTGATGGATTTTCGCCTTGTTTTAATGTCTGGGCGCGCAAAGCAAATAATAACAACGAACCGCCAATAACTATCAGTAAAAAACAGAGAATATAAAGCCCTCGCTGGGGATCAACAGCAAAAGCATGCACTGAAGTGAGCACACCGGAACGCACCAGAAAAGTACCGACCAAACTTAAAGAAAAAGCAGTAATCGCAAGTAACATTGTCCATGCTTTAAATTGCTGCCGTTGCTCACTGACAGCGAGAGAATGAAGCAAGGCAGTACCTGCTAACCAGGGCATGAACGAGGCATTTTCAACAGGGTCCCAAAACCACCAGCCTCCCCAACCTAACTCACGATAAGCCCACCAGCTTCCCAGAGTAATACCTGCTGTTAAACAACACCAGGCAGCAAGCGTCCAGGGTCTGGTCCACTTGGCCCATGTCGCTTCAATCCTCCCGACCCAAAGAGCCGCAATGGCGAAGGCAAAAGCGACAGAAAAACCGACATACCCCATATAAAGCATCGGTGGATGAAATAAAAAGCCTGGGTCCTGCAACAAAGGATTTAAATCACGGCCTTGAGTTCCCAATAATTGAAACTGTCTGGTAAAAGGATTAGACGTACTCAGTAAGAAAAGTATAAACCCTATACTCAGCCATCCCAGAACAATTAAAACGCGTGCGCGCATTGCCTCATCCAGCGCCGAGCTAAATAAAGAGACAGCCAGCATCCAAAAACTTAAAATGGCCACCCATAACAGCATAGAACCCTCATGCCCTCCCCAAACAGCACATAATTTATAAAACCAGGGTAAAGAAGTGCTGGAGTTGGCTAATACATACCCTACAGTGAAATCGTCATTAAAAAAACAAAAGGTCAGGCAACAATAAGCAACACTTATAAATAAAAATTGACCCCATACATAAAGAGGTGCCGCAGCAATCCACTCTATGTTTTTACACCGCAATCCCACAGCCGGAATCACTGCCAGCAAAACGGCAAATAATAAAGCCACTATCAGAGAAAATAGACCAATTTCGGCAATCATGTACTTTTCTTTACTCCGGATTGAGTTGTTTTCGCCAAAGCGTCTTTGACCTCTGGCGGCATGTAATTAGCGTCATGTTTGGCCAGTACTTCTTCTGCAATAAAATGCTGATTGTCGGTAAGCTCGCCTAAAGCCACGATGCCTTGCCCTTCTCGAAATAAATCAGGCAAAATACCCTCATGATTAATAATTATTGTTTCCTTGAAATCCGTTAATCTGAATTGAACTGATAAATCATCTGCTCCTCGTACCACACTTCCTTTAACAACCATTCCACCCACACGAATCCTGTGCTTCAGCGGCGCTTCCTGATGAACAATTTGAGTAGGCGTATAAAATAAATTAATATTTTGTCTTAAAGCAAAAAGAATTAAGGCCGAAACTATTCCTATAATAGAACCAATAAACACTATTAACTGGATCTTGCGCTTACGAACAGGATTCATACCGATTGTCTCTTAAACCACCTGGACAGCTTTTTATGTGTTTGTGCAGCTTGAAATTTAACCGCAACTACATTAGCCAGACATACCCCACAAACTAACCCATAAGCAGACCAGACATAAATGGAATACCCGCCCATGGCTAACCAATGCAAGAAGGAACTCATAATCCACCTCGGTCTACCAAATCCTTTACCCACGATTGCCTATATTCACGTTCTAATACTTCATAACGGGTTTTATGTAATATCACCCAAACGCAATAAAGAGAAAAACCTGCAAGGGTGACTAATAAAGGATAGAGCATGGGGGCTGCAATTTTAGGTTTTGCGAAAACAGTCAGGGTTGCTCCCTGATGGAGCGAATTCCACCAATAGACTGAATAATGGATGATGGGCAAATCAATTAACCCCACTAAGGTTAAAATAGCAATGACCTTATCCCCATTGTCTTTATTTTGAAAGATATTTTTAGTCGCTAAAATAGCCAAATAGAGAAATAGCAAAATGAGTTCCGAAGTCAAACGAGCATCCCAGACCCACCAGGTACCCCACATCGGTTTACCCCAGATACTCCCCGTAACCAAAGCTAAAAAAGCCATGGATGCCCCTGTTTGAGCAGCAACACCTAACATCCAACCAGCCATTTTAATACGCCAGACTAATAAAAGCAGCGCAAGAAAACTCATCCAGCCATAAAGAGCCATTGACAGAAAAGCACTAGGCACATGGACATAGATAATACGAAAAGCATCACCTTGCTGGTAATCAGGCGGTGCAAAAACCAACCCCCAAATCAGACCGGCCATCAGACTAAACAAAGCGCTAAAACCTAGCCAACCAAGCCAGGATCGCGTCCTGCGATAAAAAGCCTTAGGTGACGCCATTTGGTAAAGAAACATCCACATAGGAGAATATCAAACCAGCCAAAATAAAAAGTGGAATTTTATCATGTAATGAATTTCCCTGCCAGTTGTGTATCTTTATCTCCACACGATTATAAAATAGTACATTGACAAGCACGGGAACTCCTTTCAGGATTAACTGCTCTTTTCTCTGAATGGCTGAAAAATCCATTATTTTTAAGTGGATTGGATTGATTGAACATATTTAATCTTTTTAATTCAGGAAGCATCTCATTGTATTGTTCAAGTAAAACCTGATCTGACTGATAAGCGTTGTTTAATGAACGATAGTTAATGTATTTGCATAATGAGCCTAGAAAGAGGGTATTTAAATGAGTAAAAACGTCATAATAATGACTAGGTTTGTTTTTCAAGCTCACAAAATTACCAATAAGAAGATGATACTCTAAAAAAACTTCTTTATATATCTCTTCCATGGAAGAGAGCGGAGGGGCGGTGCTTATTATGTCATCAAAAAAAGTTCTGATATTGTCATATTCTCCACCAAATATTGGTAAATAATAATTGATTTGATTATCAACCAAACAGGTTTCGAAAGAACGATTGTATCTCACTGCACAAGTATTATATTGTGAATAATGGAGCAATAAAATAAAATGAATTGCTAATAAGGGCTTTGTTGGCAATTCATAGATGACAGTATCCATTTTAAATTGTTCTATATTTCCATCATAATAGGGAGGCAACTCATAACCGGAAAAGTTAATAGCATTTTGAGTTAGCGCATGCAGCTCTGCGTCAAGAGAGGAAAAATCAAGAATAGGTCTGTCAGATAAATTCAAAGGAGGGAGCTCATCAAGTGAAGTGATTATTACATGCGGGGCTTTAATAGACTTCGTTGCTTCTTCTGAAGATACTTTATAAATAGTCTCTGCTTTTATTTTAATTATTTCATTTTCACAATATACAGCAAGGTTAAAATAAGTCATCTACCTACCCTTATATAAAGCTATTAATCTCACGATGTTTTTATTGCCCTACTGACCTCCCAGCATCCCGCTGCAAACCGCATCAAGCAAAAACGGACAAGATTTTTAAAGTGCTCTATTATTCCCTTACACAATCGTACATTGACAAATGCGAGAGCTCCTTTCAGGGTTAACTGATCCTTTCTCTGAAAAGCTGAAAAATCCATTATTTTTAAGTGGATTGGATTGGTTGAGCGTATTTAATCTTTTTAAGTCAGGAAGCATCTCATTGTATTGTTCAAGTAAAACCTGATCTGACTCATAAGCATTGTTTAATGAACGATAGTTAATGTATTTGGATAATGAACCTTGAAAGAAAGTATTTAAATGAGTAAGAACGTCCTGGTAACGATTGGGTGGGTTCTCCAATGTCTCCCGAAAATTATTAATAAGGAGGTGGCCCTCCAAAAAAGCGTCTGTAAATGTTTGTTTCTTAGATAAAGAACAATCAGACGGTGAAGGAAAACGTCCTACTCCATCAAAAAAAGCTCTGACGTCGTCAAACCTCCTTCTTCCAAAAATTGGCAAATAATAATCTACTTGACTGTCAACCAAACATTTTTCAAAAGAGCGATTGTATCTTACACCATCGTTATATTGTGAATAATGGAGCAATAAAATAAAATTAATCGCTAATAAGGGATTTGTTGGCAATTCAAAGATGACAGTATCCATTTTAAATTGTTCTATATCTCCCCCATAAGAGGCGGGCAACTCATAACCGGAAAAGTTAATAGAATTTTGAATTAGCGTATGCAAATCTGTGGCAAGAGAAGAAAAATCAAAAAAAAACCTGTCCCATGCATTCGAAAAAGGCAAAGAAGGTGAAGAAGGTAAATCTTCGAGTGAAGTTATTACCTGCGGAGTTTGAACAGGCTCTGCTGCTTCCTCTGAAGATATTTTATAAATGGTCTCTGCCTTTATTTTAATCGTTTCATTTTCACAATATACAGCAAGGTTAAAATAAGTCATCTACCTGTCCTTGGATCATTTAATAAAGTCCTATTAATCACTTATCTTATAAAGTTAATGGATTTAACACAATCATTGAGTGGAAAAATCGAGAATCATCTCCTGATCTTCGAATTACAGCCAGTCATCGCTATTTATTCCTTGCCGCAATCTCGGTTAATACTGCTTTCAGTTCCTCAAATCTCGCCATATGAGGACTCACCCGATATCGTTTTCCATTCTTTAAATGAATTAAAAACCCCGTACCCCCTTCGGGAAACGTTCTTGTCTGGGACATCAGCTTATTGATTTTAAAATCGTTGATTGCCAGTAAGTCTTCCGGATAACAATATACTTTTCGGTTGAAATATAAACGTATGAAAATATCCTTTTCGTTAAATTTGATAAACTGGACAGTTTGTAATGCGTAAATAAAACTAGAACCAAACCAAATAACAATCCCCGTCATTAGAAAAAAAATAAACCATGTCGTTAAATAATCTTCACTTATTGAAGGTGGCGTAGTTACTAATAAATAAACACCAATCATTTGAGGGTAAAAGAAAAATAAAACACCAATGGGCATAAGCCATGCCGCAAATCCATAACCACCATGGATTACATCTTCATATTGATTATTGTGCATTGTTATACCAGCGCTCATAAAACACGTCTCCTAATTTATTAATGACTGTCGAAGGACCAAAACTGACAATGGCCGCAGGAATAAGCGGCATGCCATACGTTAAACAAGCCGTCACACCGCCCGCATAAGCCGCCACACCTATTTTTGTTACACTAATAGGTGTCTTATTTCCACCAACTTTTTCTATGACTTGACCCATTGCATTGGATGCTGCTCCGGCAACAGCGCTTAACTTAACGGTATTTTTAAATGTCACAGGTGTTTTGATACCAAATAAAAGACCTGAAGTTGCCCCAATCACCGCACTACGCCACGGATGCGCATCCCCAGTAGACAGTGCCGAAAGAAACGAAGACGTTCCTCCGACACCTGCGTTTAATGTATGTTTGGCAATAACCCCTTTATACTCCGAGAGAAAATGAACCGTTTGTTTCGAGTAACTGGCGGCACTTTCAATCACTTTGCTATCCCGCGTCAACTGCATGGCTGCCATGACCGGTCTGGTTTTCCCTAACCATTGAACCGTTTTAGCCGCAAGCTTGCCACCGGGGATAAGTGCTAACGCTGACAGGCCGCGGTTAACCTCCACATTCAAGAGACGGTCACGGCCTGTCCATAGCTCATCCATCGCCTTTAACTGACCGGCTACCGGCACAAAGTCCAGTGCGAGGGAGGCCAGCGCCTTTATCCCTGGAGAACCGGTTGTCGGTTCGGGCAAAGGGGCTGGTTCCAGCGAGGGGGCTGACGCCATCGCCTCTGACAGCGGCAACTCGCCATACCCCCCTTCTCCGGCCAACTGCTGGGCAAGGTAATTCAGATAGGCAGCTTGGTCGCTGCGCGTATTGTTCTTCTCCGTCGGTGCTTTTCTGTAATTCCACTCACACTATTTAAAATCAATGTCACCTTTTATTTCTGATCCTTCATATTGATTATTCATATCTTTTAATTGGTTTTTATTGTTTAGAATTCATTTTATTTACAACATAAAAATCGATAAATGGTAAACTAGAAGATAAATTAATTATCCATATAAATATACACATTAAAAATCCATATAAAATAATACTCAAATTGGATATATGAGTCATTATATATATAATGTTTGATGAAAATAAAGAAGCAAACAATGTTAAGAACACAGATATTTTTTGAATATTTTTCCCCATGTTTGTTATAAATTCATCATTTTTTAAAATTCTCGGATACTCACCACCTAAACGATATATTTTTGGAGAAAAAGTTATTTTTCCAGACTTAATCATCTCATTATAAATTTTTTTCCTAAATAAAAAAATAACAGCAAATGGCGTCATTGATATCAAAAATAATAAAATACTCAATGCCTTCACTAATAGATACAACTTGTAGCAATATAGAACTCTATAACAAAATAATAAAAATATAATAAAACACCAAATTGTTGCGACCGTCCAAATTAATAATCTAAGAAATATTACTAAATTTTCATATTTTTTATCATATTTAGCATGGACAAAAAAAGAAATAAATACCAACAGTATTATTGTATATGCAATATACTTAATGACATTCATGTCATTTGTATGATAAATTCCCATTCTTGGAATAAATAAAAATACAAAAGAACACAATAGCAATACACCCAAAACGTTTCCTATAAAAAGACGTTTTTTTAGGATCACTATTTTTATTTTCATTATTTTTCCTTATGAAATTTATGCTTAAGATTTTCTCTTAATTGATAATGCCCGTAAACTTTTTCTATTCCATAGGACATTATCATAGAAGTAGTAAAACCAACTCCCGCGCCAGCCAATACCCCTACAGGGCCAGCGAAAGCACCCAATTCCATACATGTTGTTGTTAATGCAGCCAAGCTTCCCGTTGCAGCCCCCACGATAACGCCAGCTTCACTACTGACAATCATTTTAGGCACATCAAGACCCACATCCACAGTGAAATTCACAGCGTTAAATGATTTTCCGCCCGGTATCTGATAATAGCTGTCTATACTATATTCCAATGTTTCACCGGCCAGTGATAAAATAGGACTCCATTTCAACGTACTTGCCAAACCAGTGACAGCACTATGAGCTACCCTTGTTTTCATTTGATAATTAAATCGACTACCTTCGGTACTCAAGGTTTCGGAGAAAATACTACTTAATGAACCATCTTCATTTTTAAACAACATATATAAACTGTTATCCGAAGGATAATAATGTGTATACACCGTCTTTGACGCATTCCATCCTCCCTTTACGTGAGAAATTGTATCATAACCAGCCTTAATACCTGCTGCATAACCCTCCCCCACAAACTGTTCGATATCAACAGCAAGACCTGGCAAACTGGTAAAACCTATCCCTTCATTAAGAACAGCATGTTTTGTTATCCATCCATTATAATGATTTACAGCCATACCTAATGAGATGTTTTCATAAGGTGGAGCTTTTTTACTCTCAAACAAACTTAATTCATTAAAGATATTATCACCCTCACCCGGTACAAACCAAGGCTGATTCTCTGATAGCGCCTCAAGACAACGACGCTGAAGCGCCTCTTGATGAAAACGCTCATACGTACCTTTTGGAAGGGAAGAATAACCTTCTTCAGACTCTCCTTCAATTGCACAGTAGCCTAAGTCTTGATTGTCTGTAAAAGCAGCAGGAACCGATTCTGGTTTTACTTGCGCTATGGCACCCTGCACAACCCCCTCACCAATAGCCTGCCCGAGGTTATCGCTTAACACCTGCGCGGCATCAAAGCGCTGATGCTGGGCTGCGGCTTGCAGGCCGCCCGAGGCGAG
>NZ_KK211302.1:49436-53994 GCF_000621525.1 Legionella fairfieldensis ATCC 49588
TATACCCATCGCCATTGAAAGTACTGGAAATTATTTCTGAAATGGATTACAAATACGGCCATGAGATTTCAGCCGCTCAGTGACGAGCAAAAAAAAGATTTAGAACTCCGCCACCGTTATGAAGACGATGGTCGCATACGCGATCGTATAAAAGCCGTGCTATTGAAAAGTGAAGGTTGGAAAAACAAGGCGATTGCACAAGCCTTACGAATCCATGAGGAAACAGTCCGGCAACATTTAACGGATTGGGCAACTGACGAAAAATTAAAACCTGAAAATGGGGGCTCATATAGCAAGCTTGATGAGGTGCAAACACGCTCACTTGATACCCATCTTTCAGACACAACCTATACTCGAGTCATGGATATTTGTGCTTATGTTGAAGCAACCTTTGGCGTGCGCTACACCGTATCAGGTATGACAAAATGGCTTAAAGACCATAAATTCAGTTACAAACACCCAAAAAACATACCTGCCAAAGCAGATCTTGCAAAGCAAGAGGAGTTCATTGAGAAATATCTCGCACTGGTTTCTGATACTCCAGTAGATGAACCGATTCTTTTTATGGACTCTGCTCATCCAACAATGGCCACAAAGGTTGTTTGTGGCTGGATAAAGAAAGGGGTTGATAAACCCATCGCGCAGACAGCATCAAGAACAAGGGTTAATATTATGGGGGCAATTGAACTCACTACGATGAACGTTGTTAGCTGCCGTCCTGAGTATGTGAATGCAGAGACCACAGTGGCTTTCTTTGAACAGCTCAAAACAACCTATCCTGATGCGTCAAAAATACACATTATACTAGACCAATCAGGCTATCATCGAAGTCAATTGGTTCGAGAGGCGGCATTGGACAAAAATATTGAACTTCATTATTTGCCACCATACAGCCCAAATCTAAACTCAATAGAGCGCTTATGGAAGGTGATGAATGAAGAGATAAGAAATAACGTCTTTTTCTCTTCCGCCAAAATGTTTCGTGATGCCATCAATGGATTTTTTGATGATACTTTGCCAAAAATTGCGCAATCACTCCGAGGGCGCATTAATGATAATTTTCAGACGATAAAACCAGCACCTTCAAGTTGAATGGGTATAGTCTTCACTAATTCATCCATAAATGGTGCTCGTGATAAGCAAAATGGCCCGTTTCCTAACACCACTCTCAACCGCTGCGCGCGGTCAATAAATTATTAATCTTTAGAGATATTATGCTCCCCACTATTATAAATCGCTGATACACATGTTCCGAGGCCAGTGAATAGGTGCCATCTTCCTCCTTCTGGATGGGACAGTAGTCTGCTTCATCCATTTGATAAATTGGACAGTTTGTAATGCATACGCGATGCTTTCCTTATTCTTCGGCTCAGTTAAAGGCATTGGTCAAATTTAGATGCATTTACCATGAGTTCGCCCTCTAACCCTTGTTTAGAGAATTATTATTAGATATTATTTCCGGTATTTTTGGGCTTGTTGTCGTGGTGAAAAATCTCCCAGGATAATTTGTTTGTTGATAAGTTTGGTTCAACTTTTCGTTGAGACTTTTTATTTTATTGGCTAGATTAATTAAGGTCTCAGCATCACCTTGTATGTTTTCCTGTATAGGTTCACCAAGTTTGCCGCCGCACATTTCATGAAAAAACCTATCGGTTAACTCTTGATTGTCTCCATTTAAGGCAAAGCGAAATTTGTTTTGTAAATTCAGGTAGCTCTCTTCTGGTGAACTAGCTTCTTCGTTTCGCATCAAAATTTCAGTGATTTTAGTTTGTGCTTCTTTATAATGAGGATTTTTTTCTAAAATTGAATTGGCTAAGTCAAACAAGGTTTGTGAGTTAACTAAGTATTCTGAAGGTTCTTTTATTTCAAGTGAGTCCTGATAATAATAATTAAATAGTGTCCAAATGAGTTCAAAATCACCGTTGTCTTGAGCTTCTATTGCATTTTCGATAGCATCTGAAACTGACATGGCTTTTAACTGAGTTATATCTAATCCCAGAGACTTACTAATTTTTAAATAATCACAAATTTCAGGTATTAGCTCTTTAAAACCGGGTTCTGTTTGAGCGAGGTACCGAAGAAAATCTTTTATGTATGGTGTTTTTGTCTCAATTTTTAATATGTGTGGGGAAAATTTTTCAAAAAGTCTAACAGGAACTTGAGATTTTTCAAAATGCTTTAAAATATTAGCAGCATGCTTCTTATTAGAGAAATGAAAATGATATTCGAGCCCACAGAAAAGTATCACTTTTTCCAGATTGTGAATCTCATTGAGATTAATATACTTTTTGTCTCTAGGGTAATCGTTAGTTTTTTTCCAATGCATCATAATTTTTCTCTCTGGAGTTAGGTAATGAAAATTGTATTAAACTTAACCACAAAGATCAATGGATGTCTCCAAAGTGGTGAAACATCAATGACGTGGCAGCATAAATAGCGAGACGCATTGGCTTCATAAGCCATGTAAGATTCAGTGGCGACTAGCTTGCTCCCAATACTTATTCGCCACATTAAAAAGCTTATAGGTTCTGGAGTTCAACGCTTTATCAATGAGCTGATACGATTGGGAGGAGGAGGATTTAAATAAACCCTGCATCGCTTGTAAATCTTTCACCAAAGTCACTCGTTTCAGGTTATTTTTCTGTAATCCACCCGCACGATTTAAAATCGTATTAACCTTGTATTTCTGATACCCTTCATAACCCAGTTTGGAAAAGTCATTCACCATCGAGGTCGATGGTATCAGGCTATCGATTGCTTCTACCGTGTTTAAAACAGCAGCGTTGTGCTCAGGGCTTGTTGCCTCCTGTCCATTCAATGAAAAGATTTCAGACGATGCCTGAATTCCCGCTAACATTCTCGCCCACCGATAGACTGGGCGGATTGGGCACTCCCCTGCACGACCCCCACCCATCGCCTATCCCAGATTATCGCTTAAGAAAAGTGCTATTTATTCCTTGCCGCAATCCCGGTTAATACCGCTTTCAGTTCCTCAAATCTCGCCATATGGGGACTTACCCGATATCGTTTTCCATTCTTTAAATGAATTAAAATCCCCGTACCTCCTTCGGGAAAGGTTCTTGTCTGGGACATCAGTTTATTGATTTTAAAATCGTTGATTGCCAGTAAGTCTTCTGGATAAAAATATACTTTTCGGTTGAAATATAAACGTATGAAAATATCCTTTTCGTTAAACTGGATAAACTGGACGGTTTGTAATGCGTATAAGCTGCTGGAACCAAACCAAATTATAACTAAAGAAAGCGCAAAAAAACTAAAACACATCATTAAATAATCTTCACTTATGGAACGTGTCGTAGTTACTAATAAATAAATATTCAGGATATAAACATAGAAGAAAAATAAAAACAGCATCGGCATAAGCCAAATTATAAATCCATAACCACCATGCGTTACATCTTCATATTCATATTGCTTATTCTGCATTGTTATACCAGTGTTCATAAAACACGTCTCCTAATTTATTGATGACTGTGGAAGGGCCAAAACCAACAATAGCTGCGGGGATTAAAGGCATACCGTACGTCAAGCCTCCAGTTACAACACCAGCATACGTTGCAACAGCAAACTTCGTTAGGCTCATTGATGTTTTATTTTCACCAAAACGATCTATTACTTGATATGTTAAATTTGATAACCCTCCAGAAGCAGCACCCAATTTAATCGTATTTTTAAATGACACAGGGGGCTTAAAACCAAAACCCAATCCAGCAAGCCCTCCAATCACCGCACTACGCCAGGGATGCGCATCCGCGGTAGACAGTGCCGAAAGAAACGAAGACGTCCCTCCGACAGCGGCGTTTAATGTGTGTTTGGCAATAACCCCTTTATACTCCGAGAGAAAATGAACCGTTTGTTTCGAGTAACTGGCAGCACTTTCAATGACTTTACTATCCCGGGTCAACTGCATGGCTGCCATGACCGGTCTGGTTTTTCCTAACCACTGAACCGTTTTAGCCGCAAGCTTACCACCGGGGATGAGTGCTAACGCTGACAGGCCGCGGTTAACCTCCACATTCAAGAGACGGTCACGACCTGTCCATAGTTCATCCATCGCCTTTAACTGACCGGCTACCGGCACAAAGTCCAGTGCGAGGGAGGCCATCGCCTTTATCCCTGGAGAACCGGTTGGCGTCTCTATCGGGGTCGATTCGGGTAAAGGGGCTGGTTCCAGCGAGGGGGCTGACGCCTGCAACAACTCCCCATAACCCCCCTCTCCGGCCAACTGCTGGGCAAGGTAATTCAGGTAGGCGGCTTTATCGCTGCGGGTATCGGCCTTCTCCATCGGTAAATACAGCGCATCAATAGCCTCGGCAGCGGAAGGGGTTTCAACGCTCGCACTCCCCTGCACGACCCCCTCACCAATAGCCTGTCCGAGATTATCGCTTAACACCTGCGCGGCATCAAAGCGCTGATGTTGGGCTGCGGCTTGCAGGCCGCCTGAGGCGAGTGCGCTGGCTTCGGACTGAAGGACGGCCGCACTGCCTGGGCCTAAGTGCTGGCTTAGGCGTTGTTGCGTGGCGTTGCCGTACTGACT
>NZ_KK211302.1:55394-56953 GCF_000621525.1 Legionella fairfieldensis ATCC 49588
GGGTAAACCCACTGTAGACATGCAACCGCTGCTCACCGTTCGTGTTTAATTGCACATCACCAATCGTCTTGCCACCCACCGTCAGGTAATGCGTCTGCCCCTTCCCATCCCGCCTGCCTCGCACCCCTTCTTGCGCACTCGCTTTATACCACGTGCTGTGCAACGCTTGCGCGTCCGCCACCTCAATCAACTCCCCGTTCACATCATAACCATACCAGGTCGACCCCACACTGACTACACGACCATCCACCGTCAACTGAGCACGCTCCTCCGCCTGCAGGTAAGTGTCCCACAACGCATACGTGTACGTCCGGCTTTCTTCCTGAACAGAACCGCCCGCATCATGAGGGTCAGTCGCTATTTATTCCTTGCCACAATCTCGGTTAATACCGCTTTCAGTTCCTCAAATCTCGCCATATGAGGACTCACCCGATATCGTTTTCCATTCTTTAAATGAATTAAAAACCCCGTACCCCCTTCGGGAAAGGTTCTTATTCTTGACATTAATTTGGTTATTTTAAAATCACCTATTTTTACTAAATCTTTTTTACAAAAAGTAAGCTTGCGGCAAAAATAAAAACGAATAATGATATTTTCTTCAATACACTCAATAAACTGTATTGTTTGAAAAGCGTATATACTACTCGAACCGAACCAGATCGTAAGCGTAGAGATTATAAAAAATCCTGCCCATTTCATTATGTAATCTTCTGTTATTGTGGGCTGAGTACTTATTATCAAATAAATACCAATAAGTTGAAAATAAAAGAAAAATAGAAAACCCATAGGTAAAAAAAGAGCCATAAACCCATAACTCCCATGCGTTATATCTTCATATTGATTATTTCGTATTGTTATACCAGTGTTCATAAAACACATCTCCTAATTTATTGATCACAGTAGAAGGGCCAAAACTGACAATGGCGGCAGAAATAAGTGGCATGCCATAAGTGAGACCTCCAGTTACCGCTCCCGCATAAGCAGCTACAGCTATTTTTGTTACACTAATTGGTGTTTTATTTTTACTAAGACTCTCATAATATTGATTCAGAAAATTAGACGTTCCCCCTGAGGCAGCACTTAATTTAATCGTACCTTTAAATGTGGTTGGAGATAAAAATCCAAATAAGAAACCCGTAGCTCCTCCAATCACCGCACTGCGCCACGGATGCGCATCCGCGGTAGACAGTGCTGAAAGAAACGAAGACGTCCCTCCGACAGTGGCGTTTAATGTATGCTTAAAAATAATTTCTTTGTTATTGACTACAAGACGAACCGTTTGCTTCGAGTAACTGGCGGCACTTTCAATCACTTTGCTATCCCGCGTCAACTGCATGGCCGCCATCACCGGTCTGGTTTTCCCTAACCACTGAACCGTTTTAGCCGCAAGCTTGCCACCGGGGATAAGTGCTAACGCTGACAGGCCGCGGTTAACCTCCACATTCAGGAGACGGTCACGACCTGTCCATAGTTCATCCATCGCCTTTAACTGACCGGCTACCGGCACAAAGTCCAGTGCGAGGGAGGCCATCGCCTTTATCCCTGGAGAACCGGTTGGC
>NZ_KK211302.1:58053-61503 GCF_000621525.1 Legionella fairfieldensis ATCC 49588
CGGGGATAGTGCACTACCCTCTTCTCATACCCCTTCAGTCACTCTTTATTCCTTGCCGCAATCTCGGTTAATACCGCTTTCAGCTCCTCAAATCTCGCCATATGGGGACTCACCCGATATCGCTTTCCATTCTTTAAATGGATAAAAAAACCTGTACCTCCTTCAGGAAACGTTCTCGTCTGGGACATCAGCTTATTGATTTTAAAATCGTTGATTGCCAGTAAGTCTTCCGGATAAAAATAGACTTTACGGTTGAAATACAAGCGAATAAAAATGTCTTTTTCGTTAAACTGGATAAACTGGACAGTTTGTAATGCATACGCGATGCTAGATCCTAACCAAATCACAGTTGCAGATATTGCAAAACAACCCAAACATAACGTTAAATAGTTTTCTGTAAATGTTGGATCTGAAGTTACTAATAACCAAATAGTAATAAATTCAATGTAGAAAAAAAATAAAAATCCAAGAGGCATAAACCAAATCATAAATCCATAACCTCCATGGATTACATCTTCATATTGATTATTTTGTACTGCTATACCAGCGCTCATAAAACACGTCTCCTAATTTATTAATGACTGTCGAAGGACCAAAACTGACAATAGCCGCAGGAATAAGTGGCATGCCATACGTCAAACCAGCGCTGATAGTACCAGCATATGCCGCCACTGCTATTTTGGTTATACTTAAAGACTTAATAGAAGGGTTATTTGTGTTAAAAATCTCAATCACCTGACTCGAAAAATTGGATAAACCTCCACTAACAGCGCCTAACTTAATTGCTGTTTTAAATTTTACAGGTGAATTAAAACCAAAGATAAAACTCGCCCCCGCCCCAATCACCGCACTACGCCACGGATGCGCATCCGCGGTAGACAGTGCCGAGAGAAACGATGAGGTACCACCCACACCGGCGTTTAATGTGTGTTTGGCAATAACCCCTTTATACTCCGAGAGAAAATGAACCGTTTGTTTCGAATAACTGGCGGCACTTTCAATGACTTTGCTATCCCGCGTCAACTGCATGGCCGCCATGACCGGTCTGGTTTTTCCTAACCATTGAACCGTTTTAGCCGCAAGCTTGCCGCCGGGGATGAGTGCTAGCGCTGACAGGCCGCGGTTAACCTCCACATTCAAGAGACGGTCACGACCTGTCCATAGCTCATCCATCGCTTTTAACTGACCGGCTACCGGTACAAAGTCCAGTGCGAGGGAAGCCATCGCCTTTATCCCTGGAGAACCGGTTGGCGTCTCTATCGGGGCTGGTTCCAGCGAGGGGGCTGGCTCCAGCAAGGGGGCCGATGCCTGCAACAACTCGCCATAACCCCCTTCTCCGGCCAACTGCTGGGCAAGGTAATTCAGGTAGGCGGCTTTATCGCTACGCGTATCGGCCTTCTCCGTCGGTAAATACAGCGCATCGATGGCCTCGGCAGCGGAAGGAGGTTCAACGCTCGCCCTCCCCTGCACGACCCCCTCACCAATAGCCTGCCCGAGATTATCGCTTAACACCTGCGCGGCATCAAAGCGCTGATGTTGGGCTGCGGCTTGCAGGCCGCCTGAGGCGAGTGCGCTGGCTTCGGACTGAAATCTCGACACTTTAACTGAAATATAGTTATTTTTTGTAAGCTATTACCTTCTTACTAGTGGGACATAACAATTCTTTAATAAGCATATCACCTACTCTATTTTTGAGTCTTTTATGAAGATAATATATTTGAAATCCTTTCCAAGGCAAAAAATATCCTATAAACGCAAAATTTAACCAAGAAAATATAGTTAACGATATTACTAGCTTTATATTTAAGAATAAAAATTTTTCATAAAATAAATTATATATGTATAAAATAAAAATAACACTTAAAAAGATCTTAAGTATATATTTTTGATATTTGATTTTTGGTAATGCAATTGCCGATGTATTATCCGAATAAATCATTTGTTCAAAATCCCATATTTCTTTATTAACCTCTATACTTTTCCCACACCTTTTTTTTATGTAGAACACAAATGTTAATGAAGCCAAAAAAAACACCAGAAAATGAGAGAAAAAAATATAAAAAACAATCCCATTTAAATATCTGAATTCATAGGCCACATAAATATTCCCAAATGTAAAATACCAGCCCGACAAAAAAAGCAACATTAAAAAATCCAAGTAAAATAAACAAATTGCTGTTTTTTTTCTTTTCATAATAAACTTAAAAAAATAAGTTAGTAAAATCAAAAAAAATACGGAAAAATAAATACATAAATTTTGCAAAACATTTACATCAAAATTGGGATTTATTTCTGGGAATAAATACGAACAAACCCCCGGAAAAAAAGGAAATGAACCCACACAAAAAGCCAAAGAAACGATAGCTATCTTTCTTTTTTGTAATGGGTTTGATTCATTTAAAAAAGGCATAAAATATCTCAATAAAATATTTTGTTTTTAGTCCATTCATAAGTTTTCTCATATGCTAGCTTTACATAAGGGGATGCGTAACTGTATACTTTTTGTGCCGTGTATCCCACACCAATAGCTGCGCCCACGGTTAAAATTATAGGTGTTTCTGCAATCGTTGATGCGCCAAGCAAACCTATGACTCCATAAGACGTCATAGCCGCCATTCCTGTGGTAAAAATAGTGCCAGTAGTTAAACTTCCAATTTCACCTACATATTTAATATCATTAATTTTATGATTATAAAAATTATAAGTTGCCTCCGTCACGCCTATACCAAAATCTAGAATGTTAAGCACGCCCGTCATATTTGTATATTTATAATATTGCAAAGGATTATAAGATAAATACAAACCTTTTGCTCCTAACAGTTTCAAATTTGAAGCTTTGGAATAACGGAAATTATCAGGTAATCCCAAAACTTTATTAGCATATTGAGAACCTAAAATTTTTACTTTATCTGAACCATTAACTTTTTTGACTTGAAAACCATTAAACTGAGATATACTCGCCCTGATAAATTGCTGTCCATTATTTCCATGAGCTATTATACCCGAACCATTAAGCTCATTTATAATACTTCCATAATCAACCCGAACATCCGCCAGCGGTGCCGGTTCCAGCGTCTCCGCCAACTCAACCCCATGCAAGTTTTCAGTGGTCTCCTTCCTCACCACCCCGCTGCCATAACCAACCACCGATGCCTGCGGCAACTCGCCATAACCCCCTTCTCCGGCCAACTGCTGGGCAAGGTAATTCAGATAGGCGGCTTTATCGCTGCGCGTATCGGCCTTCTCCATCGGTAAATACAGCGCGTCGATGGCCTCGGCAGCGGAAGGGGGTTCAACGCTCGCACTCCCCTGCACAACCCCCTCACCAATAGCCTGCCCGAGATTATCGCTTAACACTTGCGCGGCATCAAAACGCTGATGCTGGGCTGCGGCTTGCAGGCCGCCTGAGGCGAGTGCGCTGGCTTCGGACTGAAGGACGGCCGCACTGCC
>NZ_JHYC01000025.1:0-36000 GCF_000621525.1 Legionella fairfieldensis ATCC 49588
TCATCAAGCTTGCTATATGAGCCCCCATTTTCAGGTTTTAATTTTTCGTCAGTTGCCCAATCCGTTAAATGTTGCCGGACTGTTTCCTCATGGATTCGTAAGGCTTGTGCAATCGCCTTGTTTTTCCAACCTTCACTTTTCAATAGCACGGCTTTTATACGATCGCGTATGCGACCATCGTCTTCATAACGGTGGCGGAGTTCTAAATCTTTTTTTTGCTCGTCACTGAGCGGCTGAAATCTCATGGCCGTATTTGTAATCCATTTCAGAAATAATTTCCAGTACTTTCAATGGCGATGGGTATAGAATAAGTTTTAAATTTAATGAAAGGATAGTTTTGTGCCTAAAAGTAACGGTTATTTGGGATTAGCTCTTCTTGTTTTAACGAGTTCAGTCTGGGCGGTACCGGATAAAACACAATTGGCGGTGTGGGCTAATGAAGCAATAGTTGCTACGTACAGCTATGACTATAAAAATTTTTTACCACGCCAAAAGGAAATCGCCAAATATTTCACAGCAGAGGGGTGGATTGCTTATAGTACTGTATTTAATGCCTCCAGGTTACCTGATACGGTAAAAGCGAATTCTTATTATGTGAGCGCTGTGGCTACATCGCCTCCCGAAGTTAAAGAAGTGGGCGCGAACCAATGGCAAGCGGAGATGCCTTTATTGGTTGTTTATAAAAACCCGCAATATCAGCAACAACAACATTTGGCGGTTACAATAACGTTTACTCCGGTTGCCGCTGGTGGTATTCGTGGACTAGCCATTACCAGTTTACAATCGCAGGTAACCGCCCCTGCTTGCCAATGTCAACCCGTCTCTACGACAGAAACCCCAGCAGATGGGCAGCAACAATTGCCAGATGCAGAGCAATCAATCCCAGCAGTAAAGCGATAATCCAGTTTAATTTACGAGGAATAGTGATATCGAGTACCGCTTGTTGTGGATCGTTAGGATTATAGTAGACATCGATCGCTTCATTTTTTTCATAGGCTATTGCAGCGCGATAAGCAACTCGGCGGGCGTAATAACTATAAGGGCTGTTATGCGCCGTATCAAGAAACAGGTATTCGCTCTGAAAATCCTGATCAAAAACCTGATAAGTATAACTAATCCGGGGCCATATGCGATGGTTTTCATGGGTCCATTCAAATCGGACAATACGACCTTTGGTGATTAACCAACCGTTGGTTTTTGTCAAATTTTGTCTTTCATACCAGAAATGTCTGAGCATGGATAGCAAAAATAGTAACCAGATAATATCAAGCAATCCTCGCACGGACATTAGCCAATTTGCCACATGGTTTCCTATTTAACAAGTGAGTTTCAATTATCGATAAATCCGACACCTTATCACAGTACGCATGAATGGGAGACAAAAAATAAAATACTTTTTCGTTGCTGTTCCAATGTTTTTCCGCAATGCTATCAGTAGAAATTAATAAACAGGTAGCAAAAAGTAAAGCCCCCAGTAGTTTGTGGCCTTTCCTGTTGATATGCATTAGGAGCAACCTCCTGTCTGCTTATAATTAACTCTATGTGTTAATTATAAGACAAATTCATAACGACGGATTTATTTTATCACTCTTGTCGTAATGGCTCATCTCGGTATAATCATTTGCACCAACGCGCGGAATGAAGGAGTCGCAATGATTGCAAAAACACCGTTACATGCCAGCCATCTGGCAATGGGTGCCAGGATGGTAAATTTTCATGGGTGGGAAATGCCGTTGCATTATAGTTCACAGTTAGAGGAACATCATTTTGTCCGTCAGCATGCTGGCATGTTTGACGTGTCCCATATGACTATTATTGATGTACTCGGTGCGGGTGGGCGGCAGTTTTTACGCAAATTGTTAACCAATGACGTTGATCTGCTTGAACACACCGGTCGAGCGCTTTACAGTTGTATGTGTAATGAACATGGAGGAATAATTGATGATCTGATTGTTTATCAGCGCGCCCCCGATAATTATCGTATTGTTTTAAATTCTGCTACTCGCATTCGTGATTTGGCCTGGATACGGCAAAAAAGCGAAGGGTTTTCCGTGGGGTTACAAGAGCGTAATGAATTGGCGATGCTTGCCGTACAAGGGCCTGAAGCACTTTGCAAAACAATGAGTATTCTTACTCCTTCCCAGATTGATGCCGTATCGACTTTAACCCCTTTTGAATGTGTTGATGTAGAGAACTGGTTTTTCGCTCGTACAGGCTATACAGGAGAAGACGGTCTGGAAATTATTTTACCTCAGGAAGAAATTGCCAGTCTCTGGTCTTCACTCTTGCATGCAGGTGTAAAACCCTGTGGTTTGGGGGCACGCGATACTTTGCGTTTAGAAGCAGGAATGCTCTTGTATGGTCAAGACATGGACGAGACAACGACTCCTCTGGAGTCAGCACTGGAATGGGTGGTCAAATGGCAGCCGGAAGACCGGGATTTCATTGGTATGGGCGCTCTTTTATCGCAAAAGGGCCAGGGAATAAAACGTAAACTGGTTGGTCTGACTTTACAAGAGAAAGGTGTTATGCGTACAGGCCAGCGGGTAATCATTGAAGGACAGGCAGATGGCATTATTACCAGTGGCTCTTACTCACCCACTTTAAACCAATCCATCGCGCTGGCACGCGTACCGACAGGAAATTATACGGAGGTTAAAGTGGACATTCGGGGAAAACTCCTTACTGCGTCTATAGGCAAGACAAAATTTGTTAAACGAAGTTAGGGATATACTGTGTATATAATAAGAAGGATATAAACAATGACTGATTTGAAATTTACGCGCACTCATGAATGGTTACGCCTGGAGGGTGAAGAGATGGTCGTGGGAATTACCGAACATGCTCAGCAATTGCTCGGTGATATGGTTTTTGTTGAATTGCCCGAAGTGGGAGATGAAATTAATGCAGGAGAGGAGTTAGGAGTAGTTGAATCGGTAAAAGCGGCTTCTGATTTTTACGCGCCGGTGAGTGGCCAGGTTACTGCCGTTAATCAGGAAGTCAGTGAAAATCCGGCGTTGGTTAATAGTGACCCTTATGGCACAGGCTGGCTCGTTAAAATAAGACCGGCTAATGTCACTGAATTAAATGGTTTGCTCAATGCTGATCAATATCAAAACGAGATAGCAGAGGATAATTAATCATGCCTTATATTCCACATACTGCCGCTGAAATAGAAGCCATGCTAGCCAGTATAGGTGTCGAAAATACCCGCGAGCTATTTGATGAAATTCCGGATTCTTTATTGTATGGCGGTTTTAAACATCTGCCAGCGGGTATGAGCGAAATGGCAATGCTTAAAGAAGCCGGGCGATTGGCCAATAAAAACCAGCAAGGGCTTTGTTTTGTCGGTGCAGGTTGCTATGACCATCATATTCCAGCTGCTGTGTGGGATCTTGCTTCTCGTGGAGAATTTTTAACAGCCTACACTCCTTACCAGGCTGAAGCAAGTCAGGGGACACTGCAGTTGCTCTACGAATATCAGACAATGATAGCGGAACTGACAGGAATGGATGTGGCTAATGCATCAATGTATGATGGAGGTACTGCTCTTGCAGAAGCAGTATTGATGGCAGTTCGCATCAACAAGCATAGCAAAACTAACCGGGTACTGGTGGCCGGAACGGTTCATCCTTTCTATCGCGAGACTCTGGAAACGATTGTCCGTACTCAGCACATCGAAGTTATTACGTTGCCTTTCGATGAAAAACAGGGCATTACAGCGCTCTCGGCTCTGGAAAAATACCAGAAAGAAGATATTACAGCACTGGTTATTGCTCAGCCCAATTTTTTTGGTTGCCTTGAACTCGTTGATGAACTTACCAATTGGGCACGGGCTAATCAGGCCATTAGTATTGCTTCAGTTAACCCCGTTTCACTTGCCTTGCTGAAACCACCTGGCGAATGGGGTAACGAAGGTGTGGATATTGCCTGTGGCGAAGGTCAGCCTTTAGGTTCGCCGATGGCTTCAGGCGGACCGTACTTCGGTTTTTTCAGTACGCGTATGGATTATGTGCGACAAATGCCGGGGCGTTTGATTGGACGGACTGTAGATAAAGAAGGAAAAACAGGATATACACTGACTTTACAGGCTCGTGAGCAGCACATTAGACGAGGTAAAGCCACTTCCAACATATGTACCAATCAAGGGTTACTGGTGACTGCGGCCACGATCCATATGAGTTTATTGGGCGCGGAAGGTCTAAAACAGGTTGCTCTTCAATGCCATCATAATACTCACCACCTGGTTACAGCATTAACAGCAATCGCTGGTGTCGAAGCTGTTTTTTCTGCGCCTCATTTTCATGAAAAACTGCTGAGACTTTCCCGGCCAGTTGATGAAGTACTTCAGCAATTACGGGATAAGGGTATTATGGGCGGTTATGCAGTGGAAGCGCATTATCCCGAACTGCGTGATACCTTATTGGTTTGTGCTACAGAGATGCGTACCGAAAGCGAGATTGCACATTATGCCACTTCACTTAAGCAAATTATGGATAAGCGAGGGAATTAATGTTTATTGTACAGTTAACCTATAAAACACCAATAAGTGAAGTAGATAAATATTTACAGGCCCATCGTGAATTTCTTGATTACTATTACAAACAGGGTCTACTGATTGCTTCAGGCCCCATGAAGCCCAGGAAGGGCGGAATTATAATTGCTGTGACTACTGACAAAGCGCAATTAGAATCTATTTTACAACAGGACCCCTATTATCTTGCCGAGATTGCAGATTATCAGCTGATTGAGTTTACGCCTGTTAAACATTGTGAAGCGCTTAAGGAAATGATTCAAAAAACGGAGGGAAAATTATGCTGATTTTCGAACGCTCTCAGATGGGTCGTCAGGCATTTGCCCAAGTTCCACGAGCAATAAAACAACCAACACTGGCTATTCCTGCCCGATTTTTGCGCCACACGCCGCCGCGGCTGCCAGCCTGTTCCGAGCTTCAGGTTGTTCGCCATTTTACCCGGTTGTCCCAAAAAAACTTTGCAATTGACAGCAATGTTTATCCTTTGGGTTCTTGTACAATGAAATATAATCCTCGTGGGGTACATAAAGCAGCGTCTATTTCAGGCTTTAGTAATCAACACCCTCTGACTCCGGAAGAAGCAAGCCAGGGTTTTCTCCAGGTATTGTATGAATTGCAAGAGTATCTCGCGGAAATCACCGGCATGTCGGGCGTTTGTCTTACGCCAATGGCCGGTTCGCAAGGAGAATTCGCCGGGGTTGCAATGATCAAAGCTTATCATCAGTCTCGCGGTGAGACGTCGCGGAATGAAATTCTTATTCCTGATGCTGCTCATGGTACTAATCCTGCCTCAGCGGTTATGTGCGGTTTTAAGGTCATTGAGCTTGTCACAACAAAAGAGGGCGATCTTGATTTAGACGAGTTGCGTAGTAAGGCAGGTCCTAACACAGCAGGTATTATGTTGACCAACCCTTCCACCCTGGGTTTGTTTATGCGACAAATTAAAGAAATTGCTGCGATTATTCATCAGGCAGGCGGACTTCTTTATTACGATGGTGCCAATTTAAACGCAATTTTAGGTCGGGTAAGGCCCGGCGATATGGGTTTTGATGTTATGCATTTGAATTTACATAAAACCTTTGCTACTCCACACGGTGGAGGTGGTCCTGGTGCAGGCCCTATAGCCGTAGGAAAGCGTTTGTTGCCTTATTTGCCTCTCCCGACAGTTCTTAAGGAGAACCAGACTTACCGTTGGGCTACTCGTAATGACTATCCCCAAAGTATTGGTCGACTATCCTGCTTTATGGGTAATGCCAGTATCTTGTTACGTGCCTATTTTTATATTCGCGTGCTGGGAAAAGAGGGATTATTGCGTGTCTCTGAATTCGCTACGCTTAACGCCAATTATTTACTTGCCAAACTTGAAAAAGCAGGGTTCAGTCTCGCTTATCCGGGACGGCGCGCAACTCATGAATTTCTTGTAACCTTAAGTCAAGAGAAAAAAAACTTTGGTATAAGCGCAATGGATCTTGCCAAGCGCCTGCTTGATTATGGTTTTCACGCACCAACAACGTATTTTCCTTTGTTAGTGCCGGAGTGTTTACTGATTGAACCGACAGAAACAGAATGCAAGGAAGAACTTGATGGCTTTATCAGTGCGATGCAAGCTATCCGTCATGAAGCCGAAATTAATGCGAGCCTCTTAAAAGATGCACCCCATTCCTTACCTGTAAAACGTTTGGATGATGTAAAAGCAGCAAGAGAACTGGATCTGAATTATTATAAACATGACGAGTGAAGGGTAATAAAATAATAGAGGAGAGAGTCTACAGTCAAATTTTTACTTAAATAAACGGGTTAAATTTAGTGGTTAATTGGATTATACTGAATTGCAATAGGACTATTAAATTAATACATTGAATACACAGTCAATCTCTGCATTGTTTGCCCGGCACGAAGTTTATGACGATATGAACCTGGTTTGTGCTTATGAACTTGTTTATCAGGATAATGAATCGTCATGTGATACTATCGATTCGAGTGAATTGGAAGAGAGAGCAACCTCTTTTGTTCTCTCTCATCTTTTCACTGATTTGGATATTAATACAGTGATAGGTTCTCATTCTGCTTATATTAATTTCACTCGTAACCATCTCTTACAGAAAATTCCACTGCTGCTTCCCAAGGAAAGAATTATCATCGATGTATTGGCGAATACTATTATTCTTGATAAAACGTTATTGAACACCATGAGATCCCTTCGCAAAATAGGCTACAGGTTTTCATTGAATAATTTTATTTTTCGCGAGGAGTTGATGCCTCTTGCCAGAATTGCTGATGTTATAAAAATTAATATTTCGCAGTTGAGTGAATATGAAATTAAAACACAATTAAATTTGCTTCGGGGTTTCAGAGGTAAATTGCTGGCAAAAGAAATTAAAAATCGCGAGCAGCTTCAGTATTGTAAAGAATCAGGATTTGATTTCTTTCAGGGATTTTTTCTTAATTATCCCTATATCGTTCAAGGTCAGGTTCTTACGGAAAATAAAACCTATTTGTTAAAATTGTTTGGAGAGCTTTATCATCCTGATGTTAAAATGGAACGAGTCGAAGAAATAACCTTACAGATTCCTACCCTCAGTTACCGGATTCTAAGACTTGCCAATTCTGCTTCCATGTATCAAGGTAAGAAGTTTGAATCGCTTATGGAAGCCATTCAACAACTCGGGCTTGTGCAAATAAGAAACTGGATTAGTTTACTTTTAGTTTCCACTCTGAATAATGTTGCTTATGATTTATTGGAGCGAACGTTAATTCGCGCTAAAATGTGTCAGGTTCTTGCTCGCCGTTCGGGTATAGCAAATCCGCATCAGGCATATACTGTGGGGATGCTTTCTACTCTGGATGCGATTTTAAATGAATCCATGTCAGCCTTGTTAAGTAAAATTTATCTAAGCGAGGAGTTTAATGAGGCTTTATTAACACACAGCGGCGTGCTCGGTTATTTACTGGCAATGGCCTATGCTTATGAACAGGCTGACTTTAATAAGCTGACACTTTCAAAATTTACCGTGGAAGAGTACAGTGATGCTTATTTGCAGGGAATCGATTATGCCAATAAGGTCATGGATATTTTATATTAAATTCCATTCAATCAATTAAAAGCGGTAATTCTCCTTCGAGACTATTTTCTCCGTAACATATCTTTTTTCAAATAATGCAGCGATTAGTAACTCCTTGTTTTAAAATAAATAAAAAAGTCTTTGCGTTGTAAAAAAAATAAGTTATAAAGAACATACCTGTATCAAGGATTGACAGGTTTTAGGTTTAGTGTCAGCGCCTGGTTTTTGTTGAAGCCATTGGGCTGTAGTGAAGCTAATATGGCCGCAATGGTACGTCACAATCTAAACAGGTTGAGAGTAAAACATTTTCATTAGAGAGAAATTTACTAGTGAAAATACAGGGTCTTGCAAGATGCAAGCGTTGGCCACCGATCCAAAAGGTGGTGTATCAACTGACAGAACTATTTTCATGGAGTGAAAAATGAACAGCAAAGTATTTTCACAACGTTTTAATCGAGAGTTGGCCTTATTAGGTTTTCCAGAGGAGCTGTCTGAAAAAATTAAGGCAGTAGCTAAAGTCTTTGGCGTTTCACGCCATTTAGCGAATGCGATGATTTTTGGGTACATGCTCCCTTCCATGAGTCAATTAGACAAAATAGCTAAAGTACTTGAAGTTTGTCCGCGATGGTTAAGTGGCGCTACGGATAGAAAAAAAGCGTATGCCGAACTGGAGGAAGCAGAGGACGTGTAGTCTGAGGCTAATTGCGGTATAATATTTTCCAAAAGGTCCTCATGATGCTTATGGCATCATGAGTTCAGGTATTTTCACAGGTTATTTATATCATGGAATGCTTAAGCTATTGCATTGCCAATACAATTGATTTGACACGTCTCGATGCCTATTTTAAAACTACTTTGCCTGGTTATAGCTCAGCCAGATCAAGAGATGTTTTGAAGCTTGGCCGCAGTGATGATTGCATTACTTTGTTTGTTTTTAAAAATGGTACAGTGGTGTCCTGGGGTATTAAACGGTATCAGATTAGTACTTATCTGGACATTATCAGGCGCTTTGCTGATAAACCAATATCTTTTTTAGTTCGGGATGAGTTCAGTTATCGGACGGGCGATAAAACAGCCATAGAGCCTCATGATTTTTTTGATGTAGATTGTATCACTATGGATGTTGACAGTGACGAATTAAAATTAAGTTTTTCCTACGGGTTTTCGCAATCCGTGAAGCTACAGTATTTTGAAACTATCATTGAAGCGCTCATTGAAAAATATAATCCCATGATCCAAAGTCTCTCCAATAAAGGGGAAATGCCTGTGAGTCGCAATCATATTCGGCAGGTCATTGGTGAAATTCTGGGTGCCAAAAGTGAAATGAATTTAATCAGTAATTTTCTTTATCATCCAAAATATTTTTGGCAACACCCTACCCTTGAAGAATACTACACTATGCTGGAGCGTTATTTACATATTCAACGTCGTGTAAATGCTATTAATCATCGTCTGGATACGCTTAATGAAATTTTCGATATGTTTAATGGCTATCTGGAAAATCGCCATGCCCATAATCTGGAAATTATTATTATTGTGTTAATTACGATAGAAATTATTTTTGCTGTTCTTAATTTTCATTTTTAAACTTTTATTAAGTGAAAGAGCATGGAAACGGTTGCCAAATCGGTTCTTCTTTGTGTAGGATAAATTTTTGGTCTCGAACTGTCGGTTCATGACGTTAAAATCCTTTTTTTTGAGTTACTCCTCCCTTAAAACAGAAGTTTTAGCTGGAATAACTACCTTTTTAACAATGGCTTACATTGTTTTTGTGAATCCTGCCATTTTACATGAAGCGGGTATGGATCAGGGCGCAGTATTTACTGCAACCTGTCTGGTCACTGCGTTTGCTTGCATTCTAATCGGCTTTCTGGCTAATACTCCTATAGGCGTAGCGCCGGGTATGGCTCTTAATATTTATTTTTCCTATAGCGTTGTCCAAAGTATGGGAATTGATTGGCAACATGCTTTGGCAATGGTTTTTATTTCGGGGCTGTTATTTTTTCTTCTTAGTTTAACGATGCTGCGTCGTTTATTAATTGAAGCAATTCCCAACAATCTGCAAATTGCTATCCTTATAGGAATCAGTTTGCTTATTGCGCTAATAGCGTTACAGTCGAATCAGATAATTATTAGTGATCATCATACGATGGTACGGTTGGGTAATCTGCACAGGCCGCAAAGTTGGCTATTTTTATTAGGTTTTTTATTAATTCTGGTGCTTGATTATTATTGCATTCCTGCTGCTATCATAATAGGCATTCTTGTTATCAGCGGAATAAGTTTGTTATCAGGGTTGACTTCCTGGCAAGGTTTGGTTGCTTTGCCACCCTCCATGCAGGCTACTTTCTTTAAACTGGATTTTTCAGGTTTATCCAGTATAACGGCGCTTAAAGCGATATTTACGTTCTTTCTAATTGCTGTTTTTGATGCAACGGGCACCTTGATAGGTCTACTTAATCCGTCTATTTTTAGGAAACAACCGGATTATCAGCAACGATTGAGTAGAAGTTTAACAGCAGATGCGGCTGCTTCTGTTGTAGCCGGTTTATTAGGGTCAGCAAGTACTTCTCCTTACATAGAATCCGCTGCGGGTATTCAAGCTGGCGGGCGTTCGGGTTTAACTGCATTAATTATTGCAGGTGGCTTTCTATTGCTGCTATTTTTTTTCCCTCTGGCACAGATGATTCCCAGCTATGCTGTAGGACCTGCTTTACTCTATGTGAGCTGTTGTATGATGAAACATTTGGGAGCATTAAAATTAACAGACATTCGAGAAGCTGCTCCCTGTATGATCACCATTATGATGATCCCTTTTACTTTCTCTATTGCTGACGGCATTGGCGGAGGGATAATCCTTTACACATTCTTACAGCTGCTGACTCGACAAACCGTTAATTGGTTATTAATTAGCTTGACTATTATTTTCATCGTGTTTTTTTTAATCAGTTAACGGGGTCTTTTGTTTGCAATACGCTTATTCCGTCTATGTGCCTTAGTGAAGTAGCATGGATTTCAAGAGATAAAATTCCCAGGTTCCCTATTTATAAAAATGTTTACTATACTAAAAAATAGAGAAAAAGAGCTTTGTTCCCGACAAAAAATAGCTATTAACGGGAATCGCTGACTTTCGTTGGCAATTCCGTATTCCTGGAATGGTTTGTCCGGTACAAAGGAAAAGGAGAGGATGATGGCCAGGAAGAAAAGTAAAAACGAGCGAATTGGTATTTTTGCAATTATTATTCTTATCGTTCTGGCTATAATTGGACTTTATTTCTCTTCTCATCCTGCCGCGGTTGCTACACAGAATTCTCGTTACGCGCCTGTACCCGCAGAGGCACCTACTCCTTTATCAAATAATAATTCTTGAATGAACTCGTCCATCGGCCAGAAGATTTTGTATGATAGGACTTGTGAAATCATCTCAACGCAATAAAATAGAATGATTTACTTATTGATTGAAATCTCATGCTTATTTGCAATAATCAGTTAAGTGCTACTCAGCTACAAGCAGTAGATGTCCTGGCGGCTTTATGCCATGGTACAGATGGTGGTCTGCCAGCACTATATCGTCATATTCTGGAACAAAAACGAATTACGGATAATAATGTACTTTATTTTCAAGAGAATAATTTACTGGGTTTTTTGAGCGTTTATTTTTTTTATGCTGATGCGTGTGAAGTAAGCATTCTGGTGGCTCCGACCCATCGTAGACAGGGTATTGCGAAACAATTACTGCGCGCCATTCTGCCCTTACTTACGATAAAGCAAATTACCACCCTGATTTTTTCTACTCCCCCTGTAATTAATGAAACCTGGTTGACCCGCCTGGGGTTTCACTATCGTCATAGTGAATATCATATGCAACGGCAGAGTTATGAGCCTGTTTTACTTACCAGACAAGTGCTTTCTATAAAAAAAGCTACTCCCGAGGATATTCCGGCCTTATGCGCTATTGATGAACGTTGTTTTAAGGAAAAGCAAGACAACATGCCCGCACGTTTTGATAATCTGCTAAGCGAGGGTAATTACACCTTGTTGCTTGCTTATCATGGTGAGAAAGCGGTGGGTAAGGCTCACATTCGTTGGCACGCAGAAGAGACTATTTTATCGGATATAGCTATTTTACCTTCTTATCAGGGGCAGGGTTGGGGAGGTGAGTTGCTCGCCTGTTGTATTAATCATGCTTTAATGCAGGGTAAAACCAAACTCGCACTTGATGTGGAAACATCCAATCACAATGCGCTTAATCTTTATACACGTCATGGCTTTAAATCAGTCAATGCTACTGATTACTGGACAGCTCCTATTGATAAATTACACAATTTTTCTTAACTATATATCTCTGTTCAGTTCAGGTATTATAACATTGGTGACAGTGGTCAACGACATGGGTTAGTGAATCTGCCCTGTACCTGAGTAGGGTGCAAATAAAATAATACAAGCACGAACGAATTCGTCTTGACAGTTTTTCTGCCGCGCCTTTAGTATTGCTGTTTATCGCGGAAGGAAGCGCTAAGAGGGTAAGGAAATGAAAAAACGGGTTGTAATCACGGGGATGGAAATAGTTTCCTCCATTGGCAATAGCCTTGAAGCGTTCTGGCAGGCAGCAACGACTGGACAATGTGGTATTAAACGTATCCAGCTTTATGATCCTGCACCGTATACCACGCAGATAGCCGGAGAAATTACTAATCTCTCATTAGAGGATTTGCCTGAATTTAATAAAAGCAAGCGATATCCACGGGTTGCTCAATATGCACTTTATTGTGCCCATTATGCCATTCAACGTTCAGGCTTGACTCCTGTTGAGTTGGCTAATGCCGGTACCTACGTGGGCACCAGTCTTGGAGGGACGCCTGAACTTGAGGCTGCTTACGAGGTTTTTTATCGAGAAGGTTGGAAGAAAATTCCTGCTTTAAGTGTCATACGCGGAATGCCCAATTCAGTTGCCAATCATGTGGCGATTGCATTTGGTTTAGGCGGACCCAATTCCACCATTTCAAACGCCTGTGTTTCTTCTGCTGAAGCGATAGGTTATGCCTATCAGCAGATTGCACAGGGTAAACTGACTACCGCGTTGTGTGGTGGCACCGAATCTCTCTTGTGGGAAAGCATCATGGCTGCCTGGTGTAAGTTACGTGTGATGTCGACTCAGAATGAAAACCCTCAGATGGCTTGTCGTCCTTTTGATAAAAATCGAGATGGTTTGGTTATGGCTGATGGGGCAGGCATTTTAATTCTTGAGGAGTTGCAACAGGCAAGGGCAAGAGGTGCCAGTATTTATGCTGAAATCATTGGCTTTGGAGCGAGTTGTGATGCTCATCATATTACTGCGCCTGACACCCAGGGACAAATTCGAGCGATCCATGCTGCCCTTGACGATGCCAGACTGGCTGCGAGCGATGTGCAATATATTAATGCGCATGGCACAGGAACCCAGTTAAACGATCTTACCGAAACGGAAACCATTAAAACAGTGTTTGGCAAACGTGCCTATGAAATACCTGTTACCGCACAAAAAGCGATGACTGGACATGCCATTGGTGCGGCGGGTGCCATGGAAATTATTGCTACAACCTTAAGTTTGAAGAACGATCTGTTGCTACCTACAATCAATTTGTATAATGCCGATCCTGACTGTGATTTGGATTATGTAGCCAATCACGCGCGTCCAATGCAAATAGATATCGCATTATCCAATCATTTTGCTTTTGGCGGTGCGAACGCAGCACTGCTCTTGCGCCGTATGTAATGATTAAAATTCAGACGATCTTGCCACGGCAATGTTAATTTATAAAAAGCGCTCGTGCAACTTCAATTACATCACGCTATAATCGTCCTATTTTTGTATGATTATTAAAGGTCAAGTGATGAATGCTGCGTTGTCTGAGATAGCCCATTTAGTGCGGGGGCAGGTGATAGGTGATGAGAATATTATTATTTCTACATTAGCACCCATTGATAATATTATTACAGGCGCGCTTGTTTTTGCAGAAGGCAAAGAAAATTTACAATTGGCTGAAAAATCCGTAGCAGCGGCTCTTCTTGTTAACGACAGGACAACCAGTGAGGTAAAATCAGTCATCCAGGTGGATAATCCTTTTAAAGCATTTATCCAGTTACTTGATCATTTTAATCCTGTTAAAAAACCAGTACCGGGCATTCATCCTACAGCAGTGATTGCTCCTGATGTTCGTTTGGGTAACAACATTTCTGTGGGTCCTTATGTCATTATCGAGTCAGGGACAATTATTGGCGATAATTGTGTAATTAAAGGACATGTGATGATCGGTGAGCATGTTACAATTGGTGCAGATACAACCATTCATCCTCATGTCACGATTTACGAACGATGTCAAATTGGTGCCAGAGTCTGTATTCATGCTTCAACGGTTATCGGTTCTGACGGTTTTGGCTATACTTTTGTTGATAATCACCATATGAAAGTCCCTCACATTGGTAGCGTTGTTATTGAAGATGATGTCGAGATCGGCGCTAACACGGTAGTAGACAGAGCCACCTTGGGGGCAACAACAATTGGCGCCGGGACAAAAATTGATAATCTGGTGCAGATAGCTCATTCCGTTAAATTGGGTAAACATAATATTCTCTGCGCGTTTACAGGTATTGCAGGCAGCACTACCAGTGGAGATCATGTCGTTTTTGCCGCTAATGTAGGAGTCAGTGATCATGTTCGGATTGATGATGGCGTTATTTTGGGCGCCCGTGCCGGTGTGCCGCCCAAAAAACATCTCAAACAAGGCAATATTTATTTAGGCAATCCTGCACGACCTAAAGATAAGGCTATCGAGCAGGAATTATCTGTAACTCGAATTCCATTAATGCGAAAAAATTTAAAATCAATCAGTGACAAAGTGACCGAATTAAATAAGCGTTTGGCTCAGTATGAGAACAAAGAACAATGACAGCGCCTTTAATTTTAATTGATGGATCCTCATATTTTTTTCGTGCCTTTCATGCGCTGCCGCCACTGACCAATTCAAAAGGACAGCCAACCGGTGCTATTTATGGTGTAGCCAATATGGTTAAACGGCTCATCAAGGATTATCAGCCAGAGCAAATTGCCGTCGTTTTTGACGCGAAAGGCAAAACTTTTCGCGAGGAATGGTATCCTGAGTATAAAGCGCATCGTGCACCCATGCCTCCTGATCTCGGCAATCAGTTTCAGCCGCTGATAGATATATTGGAAGCAATGGGTTTACCTTTGCTTATCGTTGAAGGAGTCGAGGCCGATGATGTAATTGGTACCCTGTCTCACCTGGCAACGGCCCAGGGACAGCCAGTACTTATTTCCACCGGCGATAAGGATATGGCTCAACTGGTTAATGAGCATGTGACGCTTATTAATACAATGAGTAATCAGATTTTGGATGTATCGGGTGTTAAGCAAAAATTTGGTGTACATCCGACACAATTTATTGATTATCTGACATTAATTGGTGATAGTGTCGATAATATTCCTGGTGTCACCAAGTGTGGACCTAAAACAGCAGCAAAATGGCTGGAGCTCTATCAAACCCTGGATAATGTTATTGCCCATGCGGAGGCAATGACGGGCAAAATCGGGGAGTACTTGCGTGCAAGTTTGGCCCATCTACCTTTATCAAAGAAGTTAGTTACTATAAAGACGGATGTTGTTTTACCTTTAACCCTGACCGATCTGAAGCTTAAAGAAGCGAATCGTGATCAATTAATTCATTTGACCCAGACGTTGGAGTTTAAGTCCTGGTTAAAAGAATTATTAGGGCAAGGAGCAATGGAGCGTAGACAACCGATAGCTGTCATTCCTGAGGCGGAGCGACAAGAAAATTTTACTGTGATATCGAGTGATGCTCAATTTGCGGATTGGCTTTCGCAACTGGAGTCCTGCGCCTTATTCTGTATTGATACAGAAACGACTGGTCTTGACGCAATGAATGCGGAAATTGTGGGTATTGCTCTAGCTATAGAGGAAGACAAACCAGCCTACATCCCACTTATTCACAAAGATGGCAGTGAGCAATTATCGCGTGAAAAAGTATTAGAAGCATTAAAACCCATCCTTGAAAATGCCAATATCGGTAAAGTGGGTCAGAATTTGAAATACGATTACAATGTCTTTAAAAACCATGGGATCCATCTGCGGGGTATTCTATTTGATACAATGCTTGAGTCCTATGTACTCAATTCCAGTGCAGGGCGTCACGACATGGATTCTCTGGCATTAAAATACCTTGGTCATAAAACCATCAGTTATGAGGATGTGGCTGGTAAAGGCGCGAAACAGCTCCGTTTTGATGAAATAGCAGTCATTGATGCTGCTCCCTATGCGGCGGAAGATGCCGATATTACGTTTAAGCTGCACCATAAATTATTTCCCATGCTTGATGAGCCATTAAAATCAGTTCTGCAAACGATTGAAGTGCCCTTGCTCACTGTATTGGGCGATATGGAATACCAGGGTGTGCTTGTTGATGAGAAAACGCTGGCACTTCACGGTGAGCGTTTAAAGGAACGCATGATAGCATTGGAAGAGGAGGCTTTACATTTAGCCGGAAAGCCTTTTAATTTAAATTCGCCCAGGCAGTTGCAGGAAATTTTATATATCGAACAACAGTTACCTGTCCTGGCAAAAACACCGAAAGGGCAGCCTTCCACTGCGGAGTCGGTGCTACAGGAGCTTGCTTTTGATTATCGTTTGCCAGCGATTATTCTTGCCTATCGTAGTTTAAGTAAACTCGTATCCACTTACATTGAAGCATTACCCAGGCGAATAAATCCCCGAACGCAGCGCGTTCATACTTCTTATAATCAGGCTATAGCCGCGACCGGTCGTTTGTCTTCCAGCGATCCTAATTTGCAAAATATACCTATTCGCAATGAGGAAGGTCGATTAATTCGTAAAGCATTCATTGCGCCTCCCCATCATTACTTATTGGCAGCGGATTATTCCCAAATTGAATTACGTATTATGGCGCATTTATCACAGGATGAAAATTTACTTAATGCGTTCGCTAAGGGCTGGGATATTCATGCGGCAACGGCGAGTGAAATTTTTCAGATCGAACTGACGGAAGTAAATCATGAACAGCGCCGCCGAGCAAAAGCGGTTAACTTTGGGTTGATTTATGGGATGTCTTCTTTTGGTCTGGCCAAGCAATTGGGCATCGAACGTCAAGATGCACAATATTATATGGAGCGCTATTTTCAGAGATATCCAGGGGTTTTTGATTACATGGAACGCGCCCGTAAACAGGCCCGTATTCAGGGCTATGTTGAAACGCTGTTTGGTCGCCGTCTTTATGTACCCGAAATTAATGCACAAAACATGGTGCGACGTAAAGCGGCAGAACGCGCGGCAATTAACGCACCGCTCCAGGGAACAGCAGCTGATATTATTAAGAAAGCAATGCTGGCAATAGCGACATGGCAGGCAACACGCGATGATGTAAAAATGATTATGCAGGTGCATGACGAATTGGTTTTTGAGGTGCATGAATCGGCGCTGGATTCGACAAAACCAATCATTCGTGAGTTAATGGAGAATACCGTACAGTTATCTGTACCCTTGCAGGTATCGATTGGTGTAGGGCGAAACTGGGATGAAGCCCATTAATTTCTGTTAATCAATTTGGAATAGTTGGTGGAGACTAATTTTATGCGATTTTTTTTCATGGCTTTTATGGCAATAATAGGGATTGCCTCTCCCGTATTGACAACTATCGCAGCGGTTAGTGAAACAAATTCTCCCGCAGGCTTAAATCTTGACTGGCGAGATCTTACTGTCTCGCCCGGCCATAATTTCTATGCGTATGCCAATGGAAACTGGCAAAAACAAAATCCTGTTCCGCCGGATTACGCCATTTGGAGCAGTTTTAATGTGTTGCAGGAAAAAGTGCAAATTATTATTCATCAAATGCTTATTGCTGCCGCTAACGATAAAAATGCTGTACCGGGAAGTATTGAACAAAAAGTAGGTGATTTTTATTACAGTGGTATGGATGAAGTGACCATTAACAAACTAGGTGTTGAACCCTTACAACCTGAATTTGATCGTATTGCTGCTTTAAAAAATACGGTTGACATGCAAAAATTGATTCCCCATTTACATCTGCTGGGTGTAAATGCTCTGTTTGGTTTTTCCAGCATGCAGGACTTTAAGGATAGCCAGGAGATGATTGGTGCGGCGATACAAGGAGGTCTTGGTTTACCGGATCGAGATTATTATTTAAAAGACGACATAAAATTTCAGCAAATTCGCACTGCTTATGTGCAACATATTGCAAAGATGTTTGAATTGTTGGGTGATAGTGCAGATGAAGCGGCGCGTGAAGCCGCTACTGTGATGACTATTGAAACGACGCTTGCGAAAGCATCCATGTCTCAAACTGATCAGCGCGATCCGCATGCTATTTATCATATGATGGATCTACAACAACTGGCTAAAATCACACCGGATTTTTCCTGGCCGCGATATCTCGAAGGCATGGGTCAATCGAGCCTTAAACGTCTTAATCTGGCGATGCCTGCTTTTTTTAAATCTCTGAATGAGCAACTGAAAAAAGTACCTCTTGCGGATTGGAAAACCTATTTACGCTGGCACTTAGTGGATACCTTTGCTTCTTATTTATCACAGCCTTTTGTTGATCAGAATTTTCATATGAACTCTGTATTAACGGGTACGGAAAAATTATTGCCGCGCTGGAAACGCGTGGTAAGCACTGAAAATAGTGCATTAGGCTTTGCTATTGGCAAGCTTTATGTAGAACAATATTTTCCTCCAGCGTCTAAACAGGCGGCGATAGAAATTTTGCGCACTATTCGCCAGGCATTACATAAAGATTTACAAACATTGAGCTGGATGACACCAGCCACTCGACAGGCTGCGTTGAAGAAATTAGCGTTGATGGAAGAGCGCATTGGTTATCCAGACAAATGGCGGGATTATTCCACTTTAAAGATTGATCGTGGCCCCTACGTACTTAATGTAAGTCGTGCCAGTGAGTTTCTGGTTAAACGCGATCTCAATAAGATTGGTAAGCCAATTGATAGGAGTGAGTGGGCTATGCCACCCCAAACCATCAATGCTTATTATGATCCATCAATGAATAATCTCAATATACCTGCCGGGATTTTGCAACCGCCTTTTTTTGATCCCACAGCCCCTGCCGCTGTTAACTATGGAGCCATTGGTTTTGTGATGGGGCATGAAATGACGCATGGTTTTGATGATCAGGGCGCGCAATTTGATGGTGAAGGTAATTTAAAAAACTGGTGGACTGCTGTTGACTTAAAAAAATTCAAAGAAGCAACGGCCTGCATCATCGAACAGTTTTCTAACTACAAAGTCGATGGTGATTTGCCTGTACAGGGTAAATTAGTTGTTGGTGAAGCAACGGCTGATTTAGGTGGCTTGACACTTGCTTATCATGCGTTTCATGCATCCAGATTTTATAAGGATGCGAAAACCATTGCCTCTTTAACCCCTGATCAGCAGTTCTTTTTAGGTGCTGCTCATGTTTGGGCTGCCAATATTCGACCTGCTCAGGCACGCAATTTAGTAACTACCGATCCTCATCCTCCCATGCTATATCGAGTCAATGGTACATTGGCCAACATGCCACAGTTTCAGACAGCCTTCAATATTGTGGCACCAAGTCCTATGATCAATAAAAAACGGTGTGTTATCTGGTAAGACGAAACAATAACTATGGAATACCAATTAGTTTCTACGAATGAAAGTCACGCTATTAAGCAACTGTGGCGTGATAAGAAGTGAAATACTTCCTGCCAAAGTAGTAGGTAACCACAGTGCAAGATGAGCAAGAATAGCAAAACTTGCTGCTTTTTCAGGAATTGCACCGAGCAGCGAAATAGCGGTAAAACTGGCTAGATGAAAAGGCCCTATATAACCGGGCAAAGAAGGAATAAGCGTGGATAAGGCCGTAATAGCCATGACGATCATCGCCATCGGTAAATTAACTTCCAGTTTAAACCCTTTTAATAACGACCAGAATAAACCCGCATCAGAAAGCCATATCAATAAAGAAAAACTTAATAAATTCAGAAACGTTTTTGTTCGTGCCAGAGCTACGAAACCATTCAGTACACTATAAATTGCCTCGAACCATGTTGCCCACCGAGACTGAGTTGTTTGCAAAGAGACTGCATAGAAATAACCGGCTAATTTTTTGCTAAAAAAAAGTACAAGAATTAATGTACAGGCCCCCACAGCACCAAGGCTGATTAATAAATTGGCAACCCATTCTGGTAATTGAATTTCCTTTACTATCCACAAGCCAAAGGTCAAACACACCAAGACAGTTAACAGATCAATTAAACGCTCCATGACAACAGTACTGGTTGCCGTAGCCTTGCTAATACCGATCGCTGCAGGAAATACAAAAGCACGCATCAGATCGCCACAACGCAGCGGTAAAAGATTATTCATGGCAATCGAACCTAGAAAAGGGGCGACACAACTGGTAATTTTTATAGTTGCTTTAGCGGTACGCAGCATCCATGCCCAACGAATAATTCTGCAACAATAACCCAGGATTAAAAAACTTAAACCAATCAATAAATAGGCCCATTCGAATTGCCTAATAGCGCCAACAATCGTTTTCCCATTAATTTGTCTGGCAATTAATGTGAGACAGGCAATAGTAATAAAAGCACCGGTAATATAACGTATATATTTTTGTGTTTTTTTGAAAAAAGAGATCTTCATATTGGTCAGGATATCAGACATTAGCATTCCTGTTACCAAACATTTCCAGAACCGCTTGATTCCACTGATCCGGCTGTTCCAGATTAGACAAGTGCCCAGCGTCAGCTAACACAATCAACTTGCTATTCTTGGCTAAGGCTTTCATGTTCGCACTTTGTTGGGGAGCAATAATGATGTCTTTGTCGCCTGTGATAATTAAGACGGGCAATTTTGTCTGGGCAAGAAGAGTAGAGCTATCCTTGCGTAAAGCCATTCCACGTAAAGCGGAGGCTATGGCAGTGGGTGTTTGTGTCACTAAAATATTTTGCAGGGTCAGTTGTGTGTGTTCTGGTGCTTCAGAAGATAATGCATAAAATAAAAAGTCATGGACGAGTCGATCGGTTCCTTGTGTCAGAATTGTTGCTGCAATTTCTTCGCGCCGTTTCTTTATATCTGGATCGTCAGCAAGTGTTTGTGTGTTCGCCAGGATCAGACCATTCATTTTGTCTGGATATTTTGCAAGAAACGCTAAGGCAACATAGCCTCCCATCGATTCACCGGCAATGATTGCTTTTTTTATATAGAGTTGATCAAGTAATAGAGCTATTTCATCAGCATAATCAGTCATTGTTATCGCTTTTCCTGTGGTACTTTCTGAATGGCCAAATCCCCACGGATCAACACTAATAATCCGAAAATGCTGTTTTAAAGCTTCTTGCTGCGGAAGCCAGATTGTTTTATCAGCAGGAAAAGGAGGTATCAACACCAACACTTCACCTTGTCCTGCATCCGAATAGGAAATAGATTTAGTATTCAAAAGAGAGGATGCACAAGAAAAACTCATACTACTCCAATAAAGGATAAAACAAAACCAGAAAGGAAGGTATTTTAGCTTTTCAGTCGAAATCATTTTCATAGATTTGTCCAATTATAATTATAATAAGATACCTTTATATTCTAATGATTGCATCACCTCTCAGGTACCTTTGTCCGGCACAAAGCGCAGGTCCACGATTTATATCGGTTTGTCAGGAATTATTTCTCTAATTGAGGTAAACTGCTCAAAATTTTTTATCTGTGGGCACAATTCCTGCTTGCTATTTTTAATTACACGCACAGCGATTTAATTATTATTCGCACAGAATAACCAGAGGGGGCGATTATGAAGAAATGGGGAGTTAACCTGGCAATCTGGTCAATGCTGCTGTTCTCGCAATGGGTTGCTGCTGATCAACCGAACTGGAATAAATGGGTCGCGGAAGTCAGGCAACAAGCTCTTGATCAAGGAATATCACCTGCTGTATTTGACGAAGCGTTTGCCGATATTCATGAGCCAAGTCGTACAGTAAAAAGCCTGGCACGCTCTCAGCCAGAGCATCGTTTAACGTTTACCAGATATCTTCATTCACGTGCGGATAATTACAGAATCGCCATGGGCCGTAAAGAATATGCGAAAAATAAAGCCTTGTTGGAAGACGTAGGTCGGGATTTTGGGGTTGATCCTTGCTTTATCGTATCTTTTTGGGGCATGGAAAGCAGCTATGGAACTTATATGGGAAATTTTCCTGTTATCAAATCATTAGCTACTCTGGCCTATGATTCCAGACGACAGGATTTTTTTCGTAAAGAATTATTTTTGGCGCTACAGATTCTCAATGAAGGTCATGTGACCTTACAGCATTTTAAAGGGGAATGGGCAGGTGCTTCCGGTCAGCCACAATTTCTCCCATCCAGCTGGCTACAATTTGCTGTTGATTACGATAAAGATGGCCGTAAAGATATTTGGGATAGTAAGGCTGATGTATTTGCTTCCATTGCCAATTATATGAAGAAAAATGGGTGGCAAACCGGAGAGCCATGGGCTGTTCAGGTAAAACTACCTGCTGGCTTTGATATGAATTTAGAAGGTAAAGCAATTACTAAACCCGTGAGTGAGTGGAACGCTCTGGGGGTTCGTACTGAGAGTGGCGAACCTTTACCTTATCAGGAGTTGAAGGCTAGTATTGTACAACCTTATGGAGGTCCGGTATTTCTTGCGTATCCCAATTACAAGATGATTTTGCGCTATAATAATTCTATATACTATGCAGGAGCGATTGGTTATATGGCGGACAGAATTTGTAATCGCACGAAATAGTTTTTAACTATTAGCCCATAAGCTTAATTAACCTTATGGGCTTTTTATATTGCAGGTCATATTATGGAACAGTCCTACCTGGATAAAACAGCAAGTTTAACACCCGTGGTTAAGCGTATTATCTGTGATAAGGCAACAGAGTATCCTCACACTGGTGAATATAATACCATAACGAAAGAAGGTTCTTATCTTTGCCGACGCTGCGGGTTAGCCTTGTTTCGTGCTGCTTACCAATTTCATTCTGGCTGTGGTTGGCCTGCTTTTGATGAAAACATCATCCAGGCTGTCAGGCAGATACCTGATAAAGATGGTCAGCGCATGGAAATTCTTTGTTCTCGTTGCGATGCTCATTTAGGCCATGTTTTTAGCGGCGAGCATTTCACCCCTAAAAATCGCCGTCATTGCGTCAACTCCGCTTCTCTTGATTTTGTTCCTGACAATGAAGTACTCGATACAGAAGAAGCGATTGTTGCTGGTGGTTGCTTCTGGGGTGTGGATTATTTTCTTCGTCTACTCGCCGGGGTACTCAAGGTAGAAGTGGGTTATTCGGGAGGAAGCGTTCCCAACCCTGATTACGAGCAAGTTTGCCAGGGCAATACAGGCCATTATGAAGTGGTTCGAGTTGTCTATGATAAAGCAAAAACAGATTATCACACAGTATTAAAGCGTTTTTTTGAAATTCATGATCCAACACAACGTTCTGGCCAAGGTCCCGATATAGGACAGCAATATAGAAGTGCAGTATTTTATTATAATGAAGAGCAACGGAATGAAGCTCAGACTTTAATACAAACTTTACGTATGCGAGGTTATGATGTAGCAACTTGTTTATTCGAAGTGCAACCTTTCTGGCCAGCAGAAAAGTATCACCAAAATTATTATGCTAAACATCATAAGACGCCTTATTGCCATCGCCCCGAACCGCGCTTTGATACAATTACTCCTCAGAAATGTTTCAAATAAATAGGCGGAAAAACCTTAGTTCAATCGATAAGAATTGGTGCTTTCACTGGCCCGAGTTAGCTGTTGTAAAAAATCTTGGCCATCATTTTCCAATAAAGCAGCTGCAACTTCTTGAGATTGAACCTCTGAAAAAGTCATTTTTTTAATAAATAAACACGCAAATTCTAATTGATTATTTCTCGGTAATAAATTAAGTACCTCTATTAGCGTAGCGCAGCTTCTAACGAAATTTTGACAAGCTAACGCGAACTCCAAACGGTAATGAGCCGGCATGTGTTTGAGTATGTTTTTAAAGCTATTTAAGGTGGTGATTCTAGAGATATTTTCCAGAGCAAAAACCAGCCTTTTATCTGTAGGTAAAACATAATTGATAACATAACAAAAGTGTTTTTCTCTTAGGCGTGTCTTATTTTGAAGAGCAAAATCAAAGCGCTGATTGAGTGGTAAGCACTCGATAACGTTCATAAATTGATCACCATATTGATCACTATCAGTTACTTTATTCTGATGTAGGGTCGCGAATAAAAGTTGATGATTTTCCGGTAAAAATTTTAAAATTATACTCAGTTCTTTGCAAGTGGTGATTTTGTCTTTATGTGAAATTATAAAATCCAGAAAATGCTCACATTGAGATAAGGTTTCACATATTCCTTCAAGGTCACCAAATACATTTATTTGTTCTGGATGCAAGAATGCATATTCTAAACGTTTTTGTATCGGAATTACTCTTAAAACAGAGTTAAATGCATACTTCGGATAAGAGCAGTTTCTGGCGGGTATGCCACCAAATTGCTGAGCGAAATCAAAGCGTTGTTCTTCAGTAAGTGTTCCTAATACCGCAGAGAGTTCATACCCATTGTTAATTTTATATTGATTTGATTTTGCAAAATTCCAGCGTATCTGTTCGGGAATAACTCTCAATATATTACAAAGTTCGTTCCCATTTTGAATTTTATTTTGATATTGAGTCGCAAAGGCACCACGGTCCTCTTTATCTAATCTATCAAGCACCTGACTAAGTGCCTCTCCATCAACAATGCTATCACTGTATTGATGGGCAAAGCAAAGACGTTTATTGTTAGGTATATTAGCTAAAAAACAAACAAGATATTCTCTCTTTAAAAGCAGAATATCATTTTGAATAACGTAAGAAATACGTGATTTTTCATCCAGGGCATTTAAAACAAACGAGAATAACCAAGCATTTCCTATTTTATTTTTATATTTTATGGCAAATTCCAGGCGCTCATGAGAATCAGATATTACCTCCAACACAAAATATAAGCTACCGTCTTGCATGTGATTCTGATAGCGCATGGCGAACTCGTAACTATCTTTTTTGTTAAATTGACGAAAGAAATCGGCAAAAGAGAAGCTCTTTTCTTTATCTAAATAGGGAATAACAAAATTCAATTTTTCATCTGATGGCAAGGATTGACAAATTAAATGCACATCAGAAACAGTGTGAATTTTGTTTTTGTGGAGTGTCATGAATTTTAATTTATCATCATCTGCCAATACCTTTATAATCCTGCTAAGATCCAGGGCATCCTGAATTTTTTCTTGATATTTAAGGGCTAGGGCATAACGTTCTTCGATTGGTATTGTTCCCAATGAGCTAACCAGTAGCTCATTATTTATTTTCTCTTCATTTTGTTCAATAAAATTCAAACGCTCTTTCTTAGTTAAAGTAAGGAGAATATCTTTAAAATTAATGCCTTCTTTAATTTTTTCCCGATGATACGTAGTAAAATTAAATCGATCAGTAGATGATAGTTCTTTTAAAACTTGGTGAAGCTCGTAATCGTTGTTAATTTTATCTTCATTATTCTTCGCAAACTGAAGGCGATCTTCTATAAGTAGATTATTTAGAATACAACTCAGCCTCCATCCATTCGTAATAATCGGTCGATTATTTGTTGCCATAACGAGTTTTTCAGAGTCAGGAATTTTTTTCAACGTTGCAGTCAGCACATCAAAATTCGTCACAGAGAGAACAGGCAAAAGTTTCCACCATTCTTTTTCATAACATTGGCTTAAAATTTCATCGGTAAATTTTGAACGAGTAACCATCATCGCTAATGGCGCTATGGACGTACTTGAACTGGAAGAAAAGTCTCCCACGTATTCTTTAGGTATTTTAAGTTTGGAATCTTTTAGTTCTGGAAAATATTTTAAGATCATCTTAACTAAAACAATATCCTCTTTTACAATGGCCTTGGCGAGGCTATGCTCATTTGCGGAAAATCCTTCAACTTGATTGGTTTGATAGATACTGGGTAAAATTCGTAATAAACTGGATTTATTATCTAATTGATCTTTATTGAGTTCATTCGAATTTTTCAAAATGGCGTAAATTAAATTATTAATTGAGCGTTTGAACGAAATTTTTACTTCCTGAAGGGAGATTTCATTTATTTTCAAACACATTGAAGGAGGACAAAAAATTCGTGCTTGAATTTTTTCCATATAATTCAACGCTTTGCTAGCATTTTCACTAAAAAGATCTTCCTGCAACCTGGTAACAATATCTGTAACATCAGTAAGCCCTGCATAGGCATTGATACCTCCCCTCCCTGTAGCAGGATGAATCACCTCTGGCACTTGCCTTTTTGGAATACCAATTTGATAAAGAGCTCCCCCTTGAGTCTTGGCCTCTCGGTCGTAGAGAGTCAGTAAGCTGTTTATCTCTTCCTGAGAAATATTAAAGGGCTGAAATATATTCTGAAACAAAGCCTCTAAATCCATAGACTGATTAGTTCTATCATCGAGTAAATAAGATATTGAACAGGATGAATCTTCTGTATGATTACCAAACAAAAATAGATTGGCAGAGAGTACACAATCAGGATAGGTATCATCATAATTTGTAACATCATGACCTGAAGGTGAGTAATGAGCAAGAAAATCATGAAGCGTGGGGAAGTTTTTGAAAGGATACTGCGATGCTCTAAATACTTTCCAATTATCTTGAGCTTGCAGAACTTCATATAGAGCTGAAAATACACGGTAGGCAAAAGCAACTTTACTATCACAGGCATGATAAGCATAAAAATAATCTTCGCTGTGTTTCTTTTCTTCTGCAATTAATTGCATGCATTGCGTAATTAAACTTTCTTGTTGCTCAGTAGAAAATTTATTATAACGAACATTTTTATAAAATTGATTAAAGAAATTTCGTATATTTGCTTTAAGGCAGTCTGCCTGATAGCCATTGCCTAAAAAAGCTTTCAGGTATAATTCACTTTGTGACAATGAAATAGAAGAGACAGGGTTTGATTCAGTAGTATTTTTTCTTTTTAATTCTTTCAATATATAAGAATAAGATAATAATGTGCTTGCAATTTGCGATTTTACCATTGCGGGTGAGTGAAAAACATGACCTTCATTTAGAGCAGAACGGTTTAATTTGCTTTGAGTATGCGTCAGTGATAATTTTTTTCCCTCAGATAATTGCTCTAAATGCTTTTTAACCGGGGGTTGGTTTAGCATTTGATAAAGAGGTGGATAAATGACTAAATTTTTTTTGGACTGAGGAAACTCTATTTGAATAGTTGTTTGATTTTCCTGTTGCAAGACTTTGTTCGCTTGAAGCGCCTCTAAAATGAGCTTTATCGGTACCCATTTGTAATCAGTATGTTCTTCATTGCGTATCTCCGTTAAGTTAATTACATTTGGAGAAGGAGCAATGTACATGCGATAGACAAACGCATCGCCCTCTTTTGTTTCAGTGACAATATCATGAAATGGGCTTTGTACTAAATCCCATGCCCCATAATCAAGTACCTTGTTAGATTCTTCACGTACTTCCCGAATGGCAGTTTCATATAAATAGGTATCTTGCATATCACTCTTACCACCAAAATTATCCCACCAATTATGGCGGGCACGTTTGGCAAGCAAAACACACCATTGATTATTCACCATCTGATAAGTGAGGATGCCTGCGGCAGTGTTTTCAGTATTCGCTTTTTTATCGGATTTAGCAAAAGATTGCTCTTCTGGACAATAACGCGTGGTAAGGTTATCTAAACGATCAGAAAAGTATTGCAGAAAATCATTACGTAAGTCATTAGGAATGCTTAATTGAGTTGAGTTTTCCCATATTATTTTTTCTAAAGCTTGAGAGGCAGCCGTACATTTTTTAACTTGATGAGCGATTTCTTCATCACTTAAACCAGAAAACCATTTATAAGCATTGGCATTAATGTTTGCATCCCGCAAAGTGTTTATTTCACTGGCCAGGCTTGGGTTTTCTTTACGAACTTTTCCCAGTGCTCTGAATAAAAAATTAGCACCAGAATCAATAAGGGTTAATCCCTTGAAGTTACTCTCTAAGGCGACATCAATATTACCCAGTAAGGCATGAGCAACAAAATGTTGTGCCGCGGTTTTCATAAGTTCTTCTTTAGAATATCGATCTGAATCGAGATACTCGCTGATTTGGAATAAGCCCTTAGAGCTGTTTAAATGAAGAGCTTTTGATAGCTCAGTGGGTATTTCAGTGTACGCACAAAATTTTGGAACAGGTACTCCTAGGGCCTGATAAATAGAGTTACATAAAACTTCCAGTTTCATAGCATCAATATGCGAGCCATGTTTTAACACATAGGATTGTTTGGTAACAGGGTTTGTAATTTTATAAGTACTTCCAGTGCCTCCTCCTAATGATTCTACAGAAGTAAAATCATTGAGATCAGGAGCACTCATTGGTATCAGATTAAGTGGAAGAGAAGTTTGTCGAGTCATATTTATTTAACTTTATGGGCATTTGAGCTGCATTTTAATACACAGTATTTTTTATGTCACTTTTAACTTAAGTTGTGTGAAACTGGCCATTTTGGAGTAATGGAACGACCAACCGACTTAAGGATTATTAAAATCCTTTGGCGGCCTTAATTTTTCAACTTTAATTTGGCTGATACAATGGAGAGAGGTTTTACAGGAGGCGGTTAATCAGAAAATTGCCTTAAAGCGCCACTGTAAAATAATTTATTACTTACCGAAACGTCACCCGAAAAAGGATAATCGAAACCAAGGGCTAAAGCCAAGTTGAAGCCAAGGACCGCGGCAAAAAGTAAGGCGGGGGTGATATGAAGAAATTCTCGCTCACCCCGTATTCCACCTAATATAATGGCAAGCATAATAGAGCCAATAACCAGGGCACCCCTTAAAGGGTGAGGAATAATACTGTCCAGTTCATTAAGCCGTTCACGGCGTGACTGTAGAACACCATTCACATTGGCAACGACTTGCGTGTAATAGATTTTTTCCTGATCCGTCTTGGGTTGATAGGCTTGAATGACGGCGAATAATGTTTCGAGCGAATCCCATGCTTTTTGACTTTGTTTCCCCTTTCGCATGGTGTCCCATTCATTAACTCTGACTGTCACGGTGTAGTTACGTGTGGCAGCCATGATTTCTGTTCTGGCATCTAGTGGAAAAACCCGAATATTACGAATAATACTCGCCAGATAGTCAGCCTCTTTGGACGTCGCGCTGCTCGCCAGCATGAGGTAATTCCATGTGTTAATAATGACGAAAGCAAGCAAAATAGAAAAACCGCCGCTTAAGATAGTAATCAGTGTATTCGCTAATTGACGATGATCTGCATCAACAGGTGTGGAAAAAAAACGTGTCGAAATACGCGTGGATAAATAAGTAATAATCATAAAAAAAATCATGGATAAACAAACCAACCATCTCAAAGGCACCATATCAATCAGTTCGCGCAAGATTACCCCTCCATAATTAATTTTAAGAGCGCTCTTTTATTTTATCCTTATTCTGATAAGTCAGGTCTGCTTTTTCAGCTTTACGCCTGTTTTCGCGTAATTGTTGGTCTTGTAATGGTGTCTGTCCAATTATTATGACCTGTTCTTTTAATTGATTTAAATAGCGAAACAATTTACCCAGGTGCCTTGCAAGCATGGGTAGTTTATCAGGGCCAAAAACCACAACAGCGACCAGAAGAGTTAGAAAGAGTTCACTGCTACTCATGATTTATTATTATCCCCATCATTGAGTGCCTGGCGAAAATTTTTAATTGCAGTCCCTAAATCAGCACCAATATTTTTTAACTTATTGGTACCAAATAGAACAATTACAATAAGTAAAATCAAGAGTAAAGATAAAGGACTGACGCCACTTAATCCCATATTCGCTCCTATTTTTTCTGATTAATAAAGTGATCTGATGCCAATCAATCAGACCATTGGGTGCTTCTATGATAGAAAGCTAATCAATGCTCCTATTGTGGCAGTTGCCAGAGCAACCAACGCTAATTTATCATGATTTAATAAATTTAAATAACTTAATAGACTAACAATAAGCATAGCGGTAAAAATTCCCATACCTAACCCTTTATACCAATTATTTTTAGCCGTCAGAATCTTTTCCTGATTGTTACGTTGTTCCAAGGCACGAATTTTTTCTTCTTTATTTAACTCCAGTACTTCGTGTAACAGACGCGGCATATGGGGTAATTGTTCCGTAAGAAAAGGGAGATTTTCTCGTAAGTGCCGGAGAAAAGCTTTCGGCCCCATTTGTTCTTTAAGCCATTTTTCCAAAAAAGGTTTTGCAGTGGTCCAAAGATCCAGATCCGGATAAAGTTGGCGACCTAAGCCTTCTATTGCCAACAGAGTTTTTTGAAGGAGAATAAGTTGAGGTTGAACTTCCATTTGAAAACGCCGAGCGACCTGAAAAAGCCGTAACACGACCTGGGCAAAAGAAATATCTTTTAATGGTTTTTCAAAAATGGGTTCACACACAGTGCGAATCGCACTTTCAAATTCTTCAACACGGGTATCTCGGGCAACCCAACCTGACTCAACGTGTAATTGAGCAACCCGACGGTAATCACGGCTAAAAAAGGCATATAAATTTTCAGCCAGATAACGCTTGTCATTATCATTTAACGTGCCAATAATGCCAAAATCAATACAAATATATTGGGGTTCCTGCAAATGATCGCGGGAGACAAAAATATTGCCCGGATGCATATCGGCATGAAAAAAACAGTCCCGAAAAACCTGGGTGAAAAAAATCTCAACACCACGTTCAGCCAGTTTTTTAATATTAACCCCATAGTCTTGCAGACTTGCAACATCAGAAACGGGAATACCATAAATACGCTCCATTACCATTACATTTTCACGGGTATAATCCCAAAAAACTTCTGGAATGTAGAGAAGAGGCGAGTTGTGAAAATTACGTCTTAACTGGCCAGCATTAGCTGCTTCACGTTGTAAATCAAGCTCATCAAACAAATTATGCTCGAATTCACGGACTATTTCCTTAGGTTTTAAACGTTTACTTTCGGGCCAATAACGATCAGCAAGATTTGCAATGCTATACAAAATGCTTAAGTCTTTCTCAATAATTTTGCGCATATTGGGACGCAAAATTTTAACAACGACCTCCTCACCTGTACGTAAAGTGGCAGCATGCACCTGGGCCATTGATGCGGAGGCCAGAGGTTTGGCATCAAAGCTCGCAAAAACCTGAAAAGCAGATCGGCCAAAAACGGTTTCAATAATTGCCAGCGCTTTCTCACTGGGAAAGGGTGGTACTTTATCCTGTAATTTACATAATTCCAGAGCAATATCAGGGGGTAAAATGTCAGGCCGGGTGGATAAAGCCTGGCCGAATTTGATAAAAATAGGACCTAATTCTTCCAGCGTTTTTCGTAAGGCAGCACCTCGACTCAATTTTTCCTTGCGTAGCCAATTCCAGGGATTGAGATAGACAATAAAACGAAAGGGCGAAAAAAGACGAATTGTAACAATAACTTGATCCAGTCCGTTACGCGCTAAAATGGTATTAATATGTAACAGCCTGAGTACTTGCTTAATCGATTTCATAGTCTACCAGTAATTGATTGATATGAGCTTGAAGGCGTTCCACGTCTAACGTGATTTGATCCACGTCATTAAAAAAATCATCTATTTCTTCTCTTGGTGGAAAAACCCGTAATTCTTCATGAAGATAATCGCTCAAATTATGACGCATGGAATGGCTTAATTGCCGTTTAAATGCCAGTCCCTGACGAAAAAGTGAACCGAGCTGATGGGCTACCATATCCCCGGTAAAGTGTGCCAGATGGCCTTCCCAATCAATATCGAGTTCGTCAAAAAGTTTTTTAACCTGCTGGCCTAATTCTACATCCCCGGAGAGACGAATTTTATCATTAAATAAGGAGCGTGCTCTGGAAGAGGGTAAAAGGCTTAAACGAATCAGACCCAGAGGATTACTATGAATAATCGTGTCAGGATGGTCATTATATTCATCGAGCAATTTTAGTTTTTGTTGTTCGAAAAGAATATAAAAATTAACATTTAGAGGGGCAATAATAATCTCAAGTACTTTGCCATCCAATGTGGCTAATTTAGAGGGCATTGATTCATCAAGGGAGAGCGCGTGATTAATCGCTTTTTGCAGTGCTTTTAAAGAATATTTTTTAATCATGATACAGGCTCTCAATACTTATAGGCAATATGTAAAGCTACAATGCCACCACTCAAATTGTGATAATTGCAATCTTCAAATCCTGCGCGTTCAATCATGGTTTTTAATGCATCTTGCGCAGGATGCATGCGAATCGACTCGGCAAGATAGCGGTAACTGTCGGCATCTTGTGCAAATAATTGACCAATTTTAGGCAGGATAGAAAAAGAATACCAGTCGTAAACTGGCTTTAGGCCCGGAAGAGTAGGAGCGGAAAATTCCAATACCATCACTTTGCCGCCGGGTTTACAAACTCGATACATCGAGCGTAATGCTTCGTCTTTATCCGTCACATTTCTTAAACCAAATCCTATGGTAATACAATGAAAGCTATTATCAGAAAAAGGTAAAGTCTGGGCGTTAGCTTGAACAAAGTTAATATTCTCATGGAGACCTTCATCCAATAGCCGATCCCGTCCTACTGCGAGCATAGCTGCATTAATATCAGCCAAAATAACTTGCCCTTTGGAGCCGACTTTCTTGCTGAGTAAACGGGTTAAGTCGCCGCTACCTCCCGCTAAATCAAGAACAGATTGCCCTTCTCGTACCTGGCTTAATTCAATAGTAAAACGTTTCCATAACCGATGAACGCCCAAGGACATCAGATCATTCATTAAATCATAGCGTTTGGCAACGGATTCAAAGACAGCACTCACTTTCTTTTCTTTTTCTTTCCAAGCGACTGACTCAAAACCAAAGTGAGTATTTTTTTCCTGATTGTTCATAGTGCATCTAGAAGTAAGCAGATTGTTTATCTTAACCGATTATTATGCGGATACCCAACGAAAATGATGGGAATATTTTAATTGGCTGGAGATTATAAAAAGACCCTGGGGACAATCTGCGACTGATATATTTGAAAAAGCGAATGAGGTAGAAAACTGGGCCTGTGAAGCAGGCCCGGAATGATCATCAGGATTGAGAGTCGTCATCGTTGTCAGAATTGTCAGAGCTGCCGGAGTTAGTTGCATCATTGCCGGTTGCACTATTATCAGCAGGCTGAGTGCTATCAGTTGGCTGGGTAGTGCTGGTTTGAGGCTGGGTGGCTTGCTGGCTGTTATCCATGGAAGGCTGACTCATATCATCGGCATGAGCTAACATAGACATAGAAGTACCAAATAACAGGGCTAGCACGGCTACTACTTTCTTCATTGGATTTCTCCTCAAGTTTAGGTCCTATTCTCCTCGCGTAATGTAAATTACTGTAATAAAAAAATAGTATTACCGTAATTTACATTACGCGAGTTACTTAACAATATAGCTTGAAATTAATTAAATTAAATAATTTAACGAAAAATTTTCTTCATTAACTGTAAAGATAGTGCAAAAACCATTGGGATTTAGAGAAGTTCGGCTAATGCGTCCAGATAGCTTCTCTCATCAGGTGTGGTATGAGAACGTTGCGCTTTCCATAAATGTTCAGCCAGAATATCCATAATGAAGTGTTCCGCCGCCAATTGTTTACCATACTTACGTAATAGCTTCTTATAAATCTCTTTGATTCCCAAAGGAGTATTAGTAGTTACCTGATCGCGTATTGCTAAATGTAATCCCATATGTAAAAACGGATTGGTCTGCCCTAACTCGGGAAAATAATGGTGTTCCAGGTGTGCAGGTAGTTCCAGCATGGGCTGGTATTCCGGATGGTCCAGAATGACGTTCACAATTTGATGTTCCACTGCTTCGAGGCGTTGTTTTTGCTGGTATTTCTGCCAACTGGTAAAAAATAGTTGGCGGGTATCCTGTATGGTGTTTCCGTAAAACATAATAAACCTAAGTAATTAATGGCTGAGTATTATCGGCACCGCCATTAAGTTAAGCTTTTTTGTCATTCCCGCGAAGGCGGGAATCCATCCCTAAACGAGAAGCAATGCTCATTTGGGAGAATGGATCCCCGTCTTCACGGGATGACTCTACCTTAACTTAATGGCTGTGAGTATTATCGGCGAGTAAGTATATCATGCTTTATTCGAGTTCATCCGCAAAAATGGTAAGCAGATCAACCGGCATTAAATAATTTGTATTCAGGTAGCGAACAAATGTTGACAATCTTGCTCAACTTATGCGATATTAGTGGTGCGAGGTTGGACTTGCTATGTGTCATTCCACTGGGTCAATTGGCGACACACTGATTGGCCCTTTCTATTTTCTCTCCCGGTTAATTTTAGTTATAGACCAGCTTAAGGCTTAAAAATAACATTAGTAAGCCACTGACCAATTCAATACGTCGCCATATTGTTGCACGTGCCAGAACTTCTGCAAAATAATGCGTAGTAAAAGTCAGTGAAGTAAACCATAAAAGACTGGAAGAGATAACTCCGAATAAAAAGGCCAGCGGGTGATCAGGAAATTGACTGCTGCCACTGCCAATTATAATCAGACTGTCAATAATGGCCTGCGGGTTGAGCAAGCTAAAACTTAAAGCCAATAATACGATCTGTAAGCGTCCTCGCTGTTTTTCATACGTTGTTTGTGAAGTTTGCTGATTCAGAGCCTGTTTTAATGCCTTAAGACCATAATAGAAAAGAAACGCAGCGCCCGACCAGGTCATTCCTGTTTGAAGTGCGGGATGTAATTTTAAAGCCTCATGTAAGCCTGCGACACTTGCCCATACGAGAATTACATCGCAGCAAAAGCAAATAACCACCGAAAGTAAAGGATGATTACGTTTTGTGCCCTGTCGAATAAGAAAAATATTCTGGGGACCCAAGGCCATTATAAGAGATAGCCCTAATAGTAATCCATTAAAATATACCGACATAAACTACTCAGAACTTGCAAAGAGGCCCATTATCAATCATTTTTTCCTATAATTAAAATGAATAATTTTAATGATTGATAAATTTTATTTATGAGAATAGACCAACGAGGTTTAGAGGCATTAAATGCTGTCATACAAACCCAAAGTTTTGCGGGAGCTGGCAAGTTGTTATTTATCACTCAACCGGCGGTGACTCAACGTATCCGGCAGTTAGAAACCCAATTTGGACAACCTCTGTTAGTAAGAGCCTTACCTTATCAAGCGACTCCCTTAGGGGAAAAATTGCTAGGTTTATTACGTCGAACACGTTTGCTTGAAGACCATCTCTGGCAGGAAATTGAGCAAAATATCCCAACGCATCTGTCCATAGCCCTAAATCGTGATAGCCTGGAAACGTGGTTTATTCCATTACTTGCAGAGATGCGATTCCTTGAAAAAGCGAACATAGAGATTATTACAGATGATCAGGACGTCACTATTGATTATTTTCGGCAGGGTTTGGTATCTACCTGTATTAGCAGTTATGAAAAAGCGCTGCCTGGCTGTGAGTGTGAACTGCTTGGTCATATGGCTTATCTATTAGTGGCGTCGCCAGATTTTATTAACCATCATTTTAATAACGGTAATTCTTTCCTCAATAATTTACCAACGGCACCGATTATTATTTTTGATAATCGTGACCGTTTACCCGAGCAGTATTTTAACTATTTTTTTAACCATTCATTAACCACAGCTCGTCATCATATCGTACCTTCTGTTCAAGCTTATAAGCAGTTTGTTCTGCAAGGTTATGGACTAGGATTAATACCGATTTTGGATATTAAGGAGGAACTGGCTAAAGGACAATTGCAAGCGCTTTGTCCTGATAAACAGTGGTTAATGCCTTTATATTGGCATTATTGGCGATTGCCGGCAAGATCTTATCAACTCTTTATAGAGCAGGTAAGGCAAAAAGCAAAACATGTATTAATTGATTAATATAAATACAATAATAACGAAACCCGTGTTAAACACAGTGTTTTTTCTTTCGGATTTTCCTGTACTTCGATTGCTCTTACAAAAGTACTTAAGAACAACATTGCAAGTTACCTGACTAGGAGTATAAAATGCCGGATAATTTTTCCTGCGAGGCGAATACTGCAGGTACATCAGGTTAAGGAGGGGGCGTGGGCTCTTTGTTGAAAAAAAACGCAATTGTTGTGTCTTTTTTAGCGATATGTATGTTGTGGAGTGGATTTTCGCATGCAACCGTAAACAATGCTGATAGCAATAGCAATAGCAATAGCAATAGCAATAGCAATAGCAATAGCAATAGCAATAGCAATA
>NZ_JHYC01000025.1:36010-56010 GCF_000621525.1 Legionella fairfieldensis ATCC 49588
ATAGCAATAGCAATAGCAATAGCAATAGCAATAGCAATAGCAATAGCAATAGCAATAGCAATATTAAAACAGGGATGCCGGTAGTTGAACCGTTGATTGATGGTTACTATCCTGCTTATCCGCCTACTGCACCAGCAACCGGTGAACAAGCCGCTTTAATTAAACGTGGTGAATATTTGGCTAGAATGGGCGATTGTATTGCTTGTCATACCAATGTTAAAGAGAAAACGCCTGCTTTTGCCGGGGGATTACCTATTAATACACCGTTTGGTACTTTTTATAGCCCTAATATTACTCCTGACAAGGAAACGGGTATTGGTAGTTGGTCGGAGGCTGATTTTATCCGGGCTATGAAAGAAGGGCGTGATCCCCACGGACGCAATTACTTTCCTGTTTTTCCCTATATTTATTTTGCCACCATTACTGATGATGATGCGCGGGCACTCTATGCTTATTTTATGAGCATTCCTGCCGTTAAACAAAAAAATAAGGCATTACCTTTTCCCTTTAATGTGCCTGGAGCACGATTTTCTCTTTGGGGCTGGAATTTATTATTCTTTTATCCTGAGAGTGAGCCGTTTACCTACGATAAAACGCAATCACCAGCCTGGAATCGCGGCAAATATATTGTTGATGGGTTAGGGCATTGCAGTATGTGTCATACTCCATTGAATGTCTTTGGCGCACCAAAAAACCGTTTTTATTTGACAGGAGCGTTCATTGATGGCTATTGGGCTCCCAATATTACCAAATTCGGTTTAGATTCAGCCAGTCATTATGAAATTGCCGATGTGTTTTTACGAGGGCAATTAATTAATAAGGCTGGCCCTGTTGCGGGTCCCATGGCGGAAGTCAACCACAATAGTCTGAGTTATCTGACAGAAGATGACCGGCTGGCAATTGCCACTTATCTAAAGACGGTGGTCAGCGAAGAGCCTTTAGGTATCGCGGGTTCTGAAGCACAGCCTACACTAAAGAGAGGGAAACAGGTTTATGTTCACTCCTGCATTATTTGTCACCAAAATGGTGAAATGAGTGCTCCTGTGATAGGTGATTCTTCAAATTGGTATTTACGCTTGAAACAAAGTGGCTTGACTGGTCTTTATCGTCATGCCATTAATGGTTATAACAGTATGCCTGTTAAAGGTGCTTGTGTGACTTGCTCTGATAATGATCTTGTTGCTGCTGTGGATTATATTTTACGCAAGTCATTAACGCGATCGCAATGGAGTGATTTGACCACCGGCGGAGCTGCTAAATATCCATCCAGTGGCAAGGAAATTTATGATGAAAATTGCAGTATGTGTCACAATGATGGTCAACATGGTGCTCCCAGAATTGGTGACAAAATAACCTGGAAACCTTTGATTGCTAAAAATATGGATGTCCTGATTGAAAATACCGTAAAAGGTAGCGATCATCCAAAAAATGGCGGTTGTAAACATTGCACTACTGGTGAGGTTATCGAGGCAATCAAATACATGGTGAGTCAATCAAAAGCCGAAGGTAATTATTCCTTATGGTAATTTGTTCTTCATGGATTCAAATCAGTATAAATAAAATTAATCATCAGTCATGATGGAATAAGATTCTGTAAGTATGAGTCACTTGCAGGTAATTCTATAATCTGACTATTTGAAGAGGTGAGAAAGGGGATGCTAAACAGGTTTAAGGTAAGCAAGGTGCTTGCCGCCGTGATTGGGCTGGTATTGAGCCAGGCGACAAAGGCTGAGGCGGATAACTGGCAGTTAAATATGTATAAGGGCGTTACCCCGCTGAGTCGGGAAATGTATGATTTACATATGATTGCGATGGTAATCTGCGCAATTATTGGTGTAGTTGTATTTGGCGTAATGATTTATTCTCTCATTCATCATCGGAAGTCGAAAGGTTATAAGCCAGCGGCTTTTCACGATAATTTTCGTCTGGAAATTGTGTGGTCAATAATTCCCTTTTTGATTCTTGTGGGGCTTGCTATTCCTGCTACCAAAGTATTAATGCGTATGGAAGATAACAGTGATTCGGAAGTCACTGTTAAAATAGTAGGTTATCAATGGAAATGGCAGTATCAATATCTTGATCAGGGAATCAGTTATTTCTCTAATTTGGCAACTCCCTATGCTCAGATCCGTAATGAGCAAGATAAAGGAGAATGGTATTTGTTAGAAGTGGATAAACCATTGGTTTTACCGATTAATAAGAAGGTTCGTTTTCTTGTTACTTCTAACGATGTAGTGCATTCCTGGTGGGTGCCTGAATTAGGCGTGAAGCGAGATGCTATACCTGGATTTATGCATGAGGCGTGGGCTCGCATAGAAAAACCCGGCGTTTATCGTGGGCAATGTGCTGAATTATGTGGTATTAATCATGGTTTTATGCCGATTGTTGTACAGGCTGTTAATGAAGAGGAATTCAATCAATGGGTCGCCGGCCAGATCAAAGTTAAGGATCAATATGCAGCTTTGGCGACTCAACCAGAAGCTCAGCCTGGTATGGAGCGCGCTGATTTGATGAAGCTGGGTAAACAACAATACGATCAGATTTGTGCTGCCTGCCATAGAGCAGATGGCAAAGGGTTACCTCCTATGTATCCTGCTTTAAAAGGTAGCTCGATTGCTGTAGGCAAGCCAATATCTCGTCATATTTCCATGATTCTAAACGGTGTTCCAGGTTCTGCCATGCAACCTTATAGAGACCAGCTGACGGATAGAGAGATTGCCGCAATCGTTACGTATGAACGTAATGCATGGGAAAATAATACCAATGATATTGTTCAACCGGCGGATGTAGCGAAAGTACGACTGGCTAATACCCAGCAACCCAAAATGGTAAAAAAGGCTAAAGTTGGAGGTTTAAGATGAGTCAAACGTTAGCGCATGATGTTGACCATGAAGAGCATGGCCCAGAACAAGGAAAGGGAGTAATCGGTTTTATAAAACGCTGGTTATTTACTACTAATCATAAGGATATTGGTACGCTTTATTTATGGCTGGCAATAATCAGTTTTTTCGTCGCGGGGACAATGGCGTTAATTATCAGGGCGGAACTCTTTCAGCCTGGCCATCGTTTTGTCGATCCTAACTTTTTTAATCAGATGACAACCCTGCATGGTTTAATCATGCTTTTCGGTGTGGTAATGCCTGCATTTACCGGTATGGCAAACTGGCAAATTCCTATGATGATTGGAGCGCCAGATATGGCATTGCCACGATTAAATAACTGGAGTTTCTGGATTTTACCTTTTGCTTTTATCCTGCTTGGTTCTACCATGTTTCATAGTGGTGGAGGACCTAATTTTGGCTGGACTATGTATGCTCCTTTATCAACCAAGTTTGCTCCTCCCAGTACAGACTTCATGATTTTTTCTGTGCACATGATGGGTCTTTCATCGATAATGGGTTCAATCAATATTATTGCGACTATTCTTAACATGCGTGCACCTGGTATGACTTTAATGAAAATGCCGATGTTTGTCTGGACCTGGTTGATTACCGCTTTTCTATTGATTGCTATCATGCCGGTTCTTGCTGGTGCAGTAACAATGATGTTAGCTGACAGACATTTTGGTACCAGTTTTTTTGAAGCTGCCGGAGGTGGTGATCCTATTTTGTTCCAGCATGTTTTCTGGTTTTTTGGTCATCCTGAAGTGTATGTGCTTGTTTTGCCTGCGTTCGGTGTTATTTCTGAAATTATACCGACTTTCAGTCGTAAACCTTTATTTGGTTATCATTTTATGGTGTATGCTACGGTAAGCATTGCCTTATTGTCCTTCATCGTGTGGGCTCACCACATGTTTACTACAGGTGTACCTTTAGGGGCCGAATTATTTTTCATGTATACTACTATGCTTATCGCGGTGCCGACCGGTATTAAGGTATTCAACTGGGTTAGTACTATGTTTAAAGGAGCGATGACGTTTGAAACCCCCATGCTTTTTGCCATTGCCTTTGTATTCCTTTTTACAATAGGTGGTTTTACAGGACTGATGCTGGCTTTGGTGCCCGCTGATTATCAATATCAGGATACTTATTTTGTAGTGGGCCATTTTCATTATGTACTTGTTCCGGGCGTAATCTTTGCTTTGCTTGCTGCAACTTACTATTGGCTACCCAAGTGGACAGGTCATATGTACAATGAACGTTTAGGGAAATGGCATTTCTGGCTGTCCGTTATTTCCGTCAATATCGCGTTTTTTCCTATGCACTTCTTAGGTCTTGCTGGCATGCCACGCCGTATTCCTGATTATGCATTACAATTTACCAATTTTAATATGATCTCATCGATTGGCGCTTTTATCTTCGGTTTTTCTCAGTTACTGTTTTTATATAATGTAATTGCAACCGTACGTGGAAAAGGCCCAAAAGCCAGCGGCCGGGTTTGGGAAGGAGCGCGCGGATTGGAGTGGACTTTGTCTTCACCGCCTCCTTATCACAGTTTTGTAAAGCCACCGCATGTTGAATCGACTCATTTGCATCATTATTAAAATGATTAATAGGTAATTTCATGGCCTGACGTTGATAATCAGGACATGATAGTTGAATAAATAAAGAGCAAAGGCTCGTTAGTAGAAGGGCGAAGTGCAATGGCTGTAAAAAGTCATACAAGACTGATTGTCACCCTGGCTTTAATAACCCTTGCCATGTTTGCTTTTGGTTTTGCTTTAGTTCCTATATACAATAGTTTGTGTAAGACTTTTGGCATTAATGGCAAACCGAATAGTGAAGCGGTAGTTTATGAACCTTCAGCAAGCGTTAAACAAGACCGCGAAGTATGGGTTGAATTTGTTGCTACCAATAATGGCGGCATACCTTGGGCTTTTTATCCTAAAATTTCCAAGATAAAAGTGCATCCCGGTGAAATTACTAAACTGGCTTTTTATGCTGAAAATAAAAGTGGACATCGAATGACGGTGCAGGCGATACCGAGTATAACGCCCGGCATTGCTGCCAAGTACCTGAAAAAAACAGAATGTTTTTGTTTTACGCAACAAACATTAAATGGGCATGAAGCGATGGATATGCCGCTATTATTTCATCTGGATACGGATTTACCAGCCAATGTTAAGACAATTACCTTGTCTTATACTTTGTTCGATGTAACTGATAAGGTAATTAATTAATGGAGAACTACAGTGCTGTGTGGTTACCGTATCGTGATTAGACAACAGGAGAAATGTATATAATGGGAGAGCATGGTACTTATTATGTTCCTAAACCAAGTCATTGGCCTTTATTAGGTTCTATTGGTCTTACCACTACATTGGTTGGGGCAGCATCCTGGCTACATCATGATTGGTATGGTCCTTATTTTTTTGTTTTGGGTCTAGGGATCTTGATATTCATGATGTTTGGCTGGTTTGGTCAGGTAATTTATGAAAATCAAAAAGGCGTTTACGATCTGCAAGTAGACCGTTCTTTCCGTTGGGGAATGTGTTGGTTTATCTTTTCGGAAGTGTGTTTCTTTGGTGCATTCTTTGGTGCCTTATTTTTTACCCGCTATTGGTCTGTCCCTATTTTGGGTGGTGATTATCATTCCATCACTCATATTACGCTTTGGCCTAACTTTACCGCACAATGGCCTTTACTAAATAATCCTGATAATCAGGTATTTTTTGGAGCCAACGAAGCAATGGGGGCTTGGGGACTGGCTGCAATTAATACCCTTATTTTGCTGACTTCAGGCGTTACAATTACCTGGGCACATTGGGCATTGAAGCTAAATAAGCGTCGTCAGTTAATTATTGGTATGATTTGTACAATAGCACTGGGTATACTTTTTCTTGCATTACAATCTTATGAATATCATGAAGCCTATACGGAAATGGATTTAACATTGGATGCAGGGATTTATGGTACCACATTTTTTATGCTAACAGGTTTTCACGGTTTGCATGTAACGATTGGTACAATTATGTTAATCGTCATTTTATTTCGTTGTATCCGTGGCCATTTTACACCAGAGCGCCATTTCGCTTTTGAAGGCGTTGCGTGGTATTGGCATTTTGTGGATGTAGTGTGGTTATTTTTGTTTGTTTTTGTTTATTGGTTATAAAAGACCTTAGAGTTGTTGATTAACTACTAAGCCTGGTTGATAAGTTATAAAATTGATATGCAATGTATAAGTGAAATTATAGTGAGCAAAATCAAGATCGATGATCGTTGCTTCACCGTGAAAAAATTGTGAGCTAAAAACAACCGGGCTGGCTTTATCGATGTAATCATTGCTGGTTAATTGCATTTTATCATCGGTTAATTCCAATAAAAAACAAGCTGCTTGTAAGTGCCCGCATTTTAATTTTACTGCAACAGGTTGCATGGGTTTAATTTGCATTGTCTCTCCATGAGATCTGTGGCAAGCAGAAGCATTCACAGGATATGCACACGTCCTCTTTGCAGGTCTTGTTCCATAAATAGTCCTTTCTACGCAGGCGTGAGTTCTCTAAAATTAGGGGCATGCTGAATTTGTAGATAGATTTCCGCCTATGTGAGAAAGATAGTGGCGTTAAATACCGCATAATTACATATCGCGAACATTTACGATTTGTAAGTATCCTTATATTTTTGCGACTTAAGTCTAATTTGCATTGACTTAACCTGATCACGCTAATTTCCATGCATCCATGTTATATTCTTTATATCGCATTACCTGCTAAAAACTTGAGCATTATTAGCTTAATGTTTGTAAGTGTTCACGGAATAGGTAATTAAGAAGTATATAACGTCAATGTATTTCTCACATAGGCGGGAAACTATCTACAAATTAGATATGGAACAAAGTCTGGAAGAGAAAATTTGTATATCCCGTGAACGCTAATGTTTTCCAGGAACGTTTAACATGGGAGGTATAGAAATTGGAAAGTTTGACCGAACAGTCAAGAACAAACGTTATTCAGAATTAATTAGTCGTTGAATTAAACTCTGTAAATTTTGCATGGTGTCATAATGAATGACTAAAGTCCCTTTACCTTCCTTTTCAGAGTTTATTTTAACTTTAGCTCGCAAATGTTCTTGCAAAAGGCGTACATTTTCTCTCAGAATCGGGCTGAGTTCAGATTTATTTGAGGCTGGAGTTACGCCTTCCTTAATACGACTAACCAGTTTCTCAGTTTCGCGGACGGATAAATGTCTGGCTACAATGAGTTGTGCTACCTGGTTTTGTTGATGTTCATCAAGCATAAGTAACGCACGAGCGTGTCCCATATCAATCTGGCCCTGCTCTACAAGAAGCCGTACTTCGCCACTTAAGCTGAGCAGGCGCAAATAGTTACTGACAGCGGCCCGTGATTTACACAGTAAATCGGCTACTTGTTGATGGGTTAGTCCGAATTCGCTGGTAAGACGATGCATTGCACGAGCCTGATCCATCGCATTAAGATCTTCGCGTTGTAAATTTTCAACCAATGCCATAGCCATGGCCGTTTCATCGTCAACTTGACGAAGTATGACGGGAATTTCAGTTAAACCAGCCAGCTTGCTTGCACGCCATCGCCTTTCACCAGCAATAATTTCGTAGCGGCCATCAGTGATTTCACGGACGATCAATGGTTGTAATAAACCCTGCTGCTTTATAGAGGCTGCTAATTCAGTAAGAGGAACTTCCTCAATTTCCCTGCGAGGTTGATATTTTCCTGGCTGTAAGCAAGTTATCGCTAATTTCAAACCATGTGCTTCCGATTTTTGCGTAATCAAATCAGGGGTCGAATTCCCCAGTAAAGCAGATAAATTACGCCCCAGGCCGCCACGTTTCACTGTCATAAATACCCCATCTAAGCGACCGTTGTCTGTCGCGAAATAACTTCCGCAGCCAATACCATATAAGCAGCAGCGCCGGGTGATGATTTATCATAATGTAACGCTGGCATACCATGACTGGGTGCTTCAGCAAGCCGTACATTCCGGGGAACCACTGTTCGATAGACCTTTGAATTAAAATGTTCTAATAGTTGCTTTGAAACCTCCGTGCACAAGCGATTCCTTGTATCGTACATGGTACGAAGAACCCCTTCTATATGTAGACGCGGATTCACCGAGGCTCTAATTTGTTCAATAGTAGAAAGTAAGGCGGCTAGACCTTCCAAAGCATAATATTCGCATTGCATAGGGATTAGCACGGAATCAGCGGCGACAAATGCGTTAATAGTCAGTGTATTTAACGCAGGAGGACAATCAATCAGGATAAAATCATAAGCACTTTGTATGGGTTGCAATGCTTTAAAAAGAAAGGTTTCTCGATGATCGCGCTCCATTAAACTGACTTCAGCTACCGTTAAATCACTATTCGCAGGAATTAACTCAAAACCCGCACCAGTTGTCAGACAGGCCTGTTCAGCCAGGCAATCACGTAGCAATACGTCATTAGAGGTATGTACCAACGCATTTTTATCGATGCCGGAACCCATCGTTGCATTGCCTTGAGGATCGAGATCTATAAGCAAAACAGACTGATGATTAGCTGCCAGAGAGGCTGCCAAATTGATTGCAGTCGTGGTTTTACCTACTCCGCCTTTTTGATTGGCAATTGCTATAACCTTCGCCATAATGAGTCCTTGTCTGTATTTTCGATAATCACACAACAACGCTCGCTACCCAGTTCTGGTACTGTGTAAGTGTGAACTTTATAGGGTAGATCAATATCTGTTAATTCATTTTCAGGGTAATGACCCTTCATAGCAAGCCAGATACCCTTTTTGCTGATAAGATGATGTGTCCACTTTAACATTTGCGCCAGTTCACTAAAGGCTCGGCTTGTTACTGTATCAAAATCAAATGCTGGGCGGTAGTTTTCGGCGCGATTTTGTATTATTTCAATATTATTTAATTTCAAGTGGCGCTTAACTTCCTGTAGAAAACGGGTTTTTTTACCATTACTATCTAGTAATACAACATTCAGATCAGGTCTTGCCAATGCTAATGGAATACCTGGCAAACCAGCGCCTGTACCTACATCAAGAACGCGCTCCCCTTGAATCCATGGCATGATAGCAAGGCTATCGAGAATGTGGCGAGGAATCATGTTTTCCAAATCTCTGATAGCAGTTAGGTTATAAGTTTGATTCCATTTTTGCAATAAAGTTAAATAATGCAATAGCGGATCAACAGCTATTTGCAAGCCAAGTTGCTCTATACCTGCTATCAGTTTTTGTTGAAGGACTGCAGAGAGGATCATGCCATTGCCCGGTGTTTTTTCAAATGCACTAAAAGAAGGGATAATGCGGCTGGTGTTACACCTGATATGCGACCTGCCTGGCCCAGGGTCGCTGGTTTTATACGCATTAATTTTTGAATAACTTCCGTTGATAAACCCGAAACCTTATCATAATTCAGGTCAGCAGGTAATTGCGTATTTTCATGTTTACGCAAACGCTCAATTTCCAGTAATTGACGCTCAATATAGCCTGCATATTTACTTTGAATCTCTACTTGCTCTGCAACGCTCGCTGTTAATTCAGGTAAATCAAGAGCGCTAATAGCCTGTAAAGCCTGATAATTAATTTCAGGACGCTTTAATAAATCAGCGGCACGGCAATCTTGTTGCAGAGGATTTTCAAGAAAAGAGCCTAGCGCTTCATTATTTGTAACGCGAACCCACGTATCTTTCAATCGATTCTGAGCGTGGACAATTGCTTCGCGTTTTGCGCAGAAACGTTGCCAACGCTGGTCACTCACCAAGCCCAGCTCTCGTCCTTTTTCGGTCAGACGCAGATCGGCATTATCCTCCCGTAGCAAAAGGCGATATTCAGCTCGCGAGGTAAACATTCGATAAGGTTCCTGGGTACCACAAGTGATCAGATCATCCACCAATACGCCCATATAAGCCTCATCGCGGCGTGGGCACCAGAGTGCCTTCTCGTTAACGTGCAGCGCAGCATTCATTCCTGCGATCAGACCTTGGGCGGCGGCTTCTTCATAGCCAGTAGTTCCATTAATTTGTCCGGCGAAAAAAAGATTTTTAAGGGGTTTTGTTTGTAAAAAAGGAGTTAAACCTCTGGGATCAAAATAATCGTATTCTATGGCATAACCAGGACGGGTAATATGGGCATTGGCAAAGCCTTGTAAAGTACGCACAAATTGTACCTGTACTTCAAAAGGCAGGCTGGTGGAAATACCATTCGGATAAATTTCATCAGTGGTTAATCCTTCAGGTTCAACAAAAATCTGATGAGATAATTTATCAGAAAAGCGAACGATTTTGTCCTCAATAGAAGGACAATACCGAGGTCCTACACCTTCAATAACTCCAGCATACATAGGGGATTGGTGCAAATTAGCGCGAATAATATCATGCGTTGCCGCGGTTGTATGACTAATATAACAGGGTAGCTGTTGGGGATGGTCTTCAGTTTTACCCAGGTAAGAAAAAACGGGGACAGGGGTGTCACCAGGCTGTATGGTCATTTGGCTGTAATCCAATGAGCGGCCATCAATTCGCGGAGGGGTTCCTGTTTTCAAACGCCCTACGGGTAATTCCAACTCCCGCAACCGTCTGGCTAAAGCAATAGCTGGAGGATCACCTGCCCTGCCCCCGGCGTATTGATTCATACCGATATGAATTTTACCGCCTAAAAAAGTACCTACAGTCAAGACAACCGCGCGAGCGCGCAGGGTTAAACCTATTTGAGTGACAACGCCAGTCACCCGTTCGCCCTCAACCAGTAAATCGTCAACAGATTGCTGGAACAATGTTAAATTGTTCTGACTTTGGAGTAATTGTCGAATAGCCTGGCGATAAAGTACGCGGTCAGCTTGAGCGCGAGTGGCACGGACTGCTGGCCCTTTAGAGGCATTAAGCGTGCGGAATTGGATGCCTGCCTGATCAGCAGCCCGGGCCATAACGCCATCCAGCGCATCGATTTCTTTCACAAGATGGCCCTTCCCGATACCACCAATTGCGGGATTGCAAGACATTTGCCCCAGCATGTCCATGTTATGGGTAAGAAGCAGAGTTTGAGCACCCATACGCGCAGCGGCAAGAGCAGCCTCTGTCCCGGCGTGCCCGCCACCCACTATAATAACATCATAATATTTTTCAAGGTTCATAAGAAGGAAGATAATTGCGCAACAAATCGTGCAATTATACACTTTTTTATCAACATACCAATCTATTTGAATGGATATATTGGTAGTTTTGCTTTGTGCCTGACAAAAAATTCAAAGAGTGCCGAATTGCCGACTTTCGTGGGCAATTCGTGTCAATGGCTATTTTTTGTCCGAGACAAAGGTAGTTTTAACGTTAAGCATTGTTGTCTTTTGATACAAAAGGTCTTTGTTCCTCTGGTACTCCTTCTGGTGTATTCGTTTTAGGACTCAAAATTTTATAGAAAGACCCCCAAAACCCATTAGTTTCTGGCCGTGGTTTTTCAGGCATAAAATGTTCTAAAGATGGGGCAGATTCGAAAGCAGCATAACGAGCTTCATTAAACTCTGGTAATTTTGCGGCTTGGGGTTCAAAACGATTAATTATAACATAAGCAGCCCATGCCAAGGTTAAAGCAGCAGCGATAACACCTATTCCTGCTCCCAAAGGTAGAAACATTAGAGAAGCAAAAATAACCGCTGGAATAAATGCATCAACCAGAATTGAGCGAACGAGTTGCATGGTCTGAAAACGTGCTATTCGTTGATGATAATCGGATTTTGCTATCGAGTTTTGCAAGTCAAGATAAAGCAGTTTTTTCATATTTTCATCATTTGGATCAGAAAAATTTTTATTTTTAATCGCCTTAAATTTATTAAGGATTTCATTACAGTTATCCAGTTGATCCGCTTTTGTTTCGTTGGATTTGGCAATATTGATACTACCGCTTACCGCTGCGTACGCAACTGTAAGGGCAAAAGACAAGGCTGCTCCAACAAAGCCAATTAATAAAGATGTAGCAGGCAAAATTGCAGCTGGTGGGAAGAAGAAGCTGCAAAGAACGCAGAAGGACATGATTAAGCCCATGGAGTAAGCTAAATCATTAAATCGAGTATAACATTTATATTTCCACTCGAATTCAGCTTTTCTCTTCATTTTTTTCTGCTGATTCAAGGCATCTTGCAGGTCATCCAATTGTAATTTGAGTTTTTCTAGTTTTTGTTCTTTATCGGTTGCAGTACTTATTCCTGCATTATACAGTTCGTTTTGCAGTGCCATAACACGGTTTTCCAATTTTTCCATGTCGTGTTGCAGGGCTTGCATGTTTTTATTATGTTGAGTACTTTCTTCCCAGAAGGTGCGGGCTAGCAGAACCAAATCAATTAATAACAAAGCAGCAGTCGCAGCATTACCTGCATAACCCAGCATACCACTACCCTTGAGCCAGAAAAAACAGATCAGGTTAGCGGTGGCCCATATGGAGTCATTGAGTAATACAAATTTTCTTTGTTGCCATTGGGTTTGGAAACGCTCCCAGGTAGACGCAGGAAGTGCTTTTTCTTCTTCGTTCATCCAGGGACCTTTAAAGGTATGTTTTAATAAGAGAAGAAGACTGATACCAAAGCGGGTATAATAAAGAATCCAACTCATGTATCCGGCAATCGGCGCTGGTTTCGCCAGATTTTGACTGGTTTGCTGTTTATTTAAAAAATCATCTGGAAAAAGAGCAAGGGCTGAAGCAAGCAAGCCGCCGCCCCAAATCCAATAACGACGTTTGTCATTTATTTCGGTTAACCAATCCGTTAAAGCATGCGTGTTACTATCCATGAATTGCTTGTATTTCTCCGCAAACCATTGAGCGAGAAGAGTCAATCCCAGATATTTTAAATATTTTCCTGACACGGCAAGTTCTTTATCTAACTCTTGAGACAGTGGGTTTCCTTCCATAACTTGAGTTAATTGGCCCAAGAGTTTTTCACAATGAAGCTTGGTTTTTTCAAGTTTGTTAAAATTTTGTTTCCTGCCTTCGGCGCTATCAAGGGCATATTGAGTGCAAAATAAATAATGAGTATATTGTATTTGCTTTCTTAATCTTTTTTGCTGTACTTTGGTTAAAAATATGAAACTTGCAGGATTTACATCGGCTAATTGGTCGCCATAGGAAGCACATAAAAGAGCCAAATCAGCTCGTTGCTTGGCTGCGTTTGGTATATTTGCGTCTGCTATTGCAGTCTCTAAGTTTACGTTTTTCCGATAGAGAGTTTCAATATTGTCAACTTCATCACTGAGTAATGCAACCGAAGTAACGATTGCTATAGAGTCATAGTTAGTGCCAGTCATGATATCATCTCTCTAATAACAGCCGGGGCGACTGAAAGTATATGCAAAAAGTGCACAATGTTCTTTTTTATAACATAGCATAGATTAGTGCTACAAGTTATTAAATGAAAAATTTACACTATTGATAACTTATTTACTAAAGTCAGAGTGTATTTAACGTTTTTAAGTTTTAATTGGATAATTCATGAAAAAAGCAGTTGTTCTATTGTCGGGTGGGTTGGATTCGACTACTTGTCTGGCTATAGCAAAATCAATGGGTTTTGCATGTCATGCACTTAGTTTTGCCTATGGGCAACGCCATGTTTCCGAATTAGCTGCTGCTCGTCGCGTTGCTGAACACATCAGGGTTGCTGAGCATCGAATAGTCTCTTTAGATTTGGATCAGTTTGGGGGATCTGCTTTAACTGATGATGCTATTGCAGTTCCTGACTACATAGCGGAAGATGAAACGATTCCCGTTACCTATGTACCTGCACGAAATACTGTTTTTTTAAGTATTGCTTTGGCGTATGCAGAAGTGCTTGATGCAAGAGATATTTTTATTGGGGTAAGCGCCGTGGATTATTCAGGTTATCCGGATTGTCGTCCTGAATTTATAGCCGCTTTCCAAACATTGGCTAATGTAGCAACTAAAGTGGGGGTTAATGGTGATTTATTTACAATTCATGCACCTTTGCAGCATTTAAGTAAGGCGGAAACTATTCTTGCTGGCGTACGTTTAGGAGTAAATTATGCTCCAACGGTATCCTGCTATCAAGCAACAGTAAGTGGCCAGGCTTGTGGTCGATGTCCTAGTTGTAATTTCCGTAAAGAAGGGTTTATTGCAGCTGGAGTCAATGATCCCACCTGTTATGTGTAGAAAGTAAAGTATTTACAAGTTGCAGACGTTGAAGAGAACCAATATCGGCCCAAAATCCTTGATGGATTTCCCCGGTAGCCTGATGTTGTGAGATTATATCGTGCAAGAGCGAAACAACGGAATATCGTCCGGTTTTACAGCGATGAAATGCTTGTGGACGATAACAGGCAATACCTGCAAACGTATATTTTTTATTTTGATTACCAAGTTGGCCCTGTTTCGTCAAGCTAAAATCGCCTTGACTATTATGTTCAGGATTACGAACTAATACCAGATGGGCCATTATATCTTGTGCTATCTGTAAAGACCCAAAATCATAATCTGTAAAAATATCGGCGTTGATCGTGATAAAAGGCTGGTCGCCTAACAAAGGCAAGGCATTGTAAATGCCACCGCCAGTCTCAAGTCCTCCGGGTGGTTCTGGTGTATAGCAGATTTCTATTCCCCATTGACTACCTTTACCCAGGTAACGACGAATTTGTCCTCCAAGATAGGCATGATTAATGACAACACGCTCAAAACCCGAATTTGCCAGTTTTTCTACATGGTGCTCGATGAGAGGTTTTTTTTGTACAGGACACATGGCCTTTGGTGTTTTTTCGGTGAGTGGTTTTAATCGTTCACCTCTACCGGCGGCTAAAAGCATTGCTGTTTTCATGGTAAATAAATCCGATTTTGCATGAATTGATAGAAAGGGTTTAGTTCTTCATAATTTGCAAGGCAAGTCATCACATAGTGCAATGTCAACGGTAAATCGCGTAAATAATTGGGTTTGTTGTCACGCAAATGTAAACGCGAGAAGATACCCAGCACTTTCAAGTGACGCTGTAAACCGCAAAAATCAAAAGCACGGATAAAATCGGATAGATTGTAGTGTTTGGCTACAGGTGCCTGTTGATGGAAATCTGCCAGCCAGGTGTTCACTCGTTCGGGAGGCCATTGAATATAACAATCTTTTAATAATGAAACCAAATCATAGGTAAACGGTCCATACATGGCATCCTGAAAATCAATAACACCTAATTCGTTCTTTGAGGGAAGCAGCATGATATTACGAGAATGATAATCTCGATGAATAAAAACCCGAGGCTGTAAACTGATTTCATGACTTAACCAGTCAAAGGTTTCAGCCAGTAATTTATTTTCTTGTGGGGTAAGTTTTAATTTGAGATAAGCGTGTAAAAACCACTCAATAAATAGATTAAGTTCAGATAAAATAAAAGGTTTATCAAAAGAAGGTAACTTTTCCGCGATGGACGCAGGGCAGCTTTGTATATTAATTAGCGTCTGCATCGCTGTTGTGTATAGTTTATCGGCGGTTTCAGGATTAAGTTCATTGAATAAAAGGGTATCACCAAAGTCATCAAGCAATATAAATCCCTGATTTTTATCCAGAGTATGAATTTTGGGTGTCCGTACGCCGATAGTTTCCAACAAATTTGCAATGGTGATAAAAGGTTCAATAGTTTCTTTGTCTGGGGGTGAATCCATAACAATTTGAGTCGTATCATTATAATAGAGACGGAAATAACGCCTGAAACTGGCATCACCTGCTAAAGGCTGTAAAGTAAATGAAGCTGGTGTGAGTAGCCGCTCCAGCCATTTGCCAAGTGCGTTTTGTCGATTATGCATGTTATACTCCTCAGCCTTAATTGCTTTGCACTAACCATGTTTACAAGTAAATGCGATAGTTAGTGCCTGTGAATCATAAGGTATTTTGGCAACGGTGAACATTAGCTTTGACTCGATTCTACAAAAGATACATAAAATAATCCGATCACGTTATCTACCTGCGGTTGCTCTTATTGTAAGTGGCATGATGGCTGGGATGTATCAGGTGATGAGTCACGCTGCAGAAATAATGGCAGAACCTGTTCAAGCTTGCGTGATAGCCCGGAATGTTGAGCTGACCGCGGCGGTTCGCTCCCGTTTTGCGCGATGCCTGGGATGGCAGGATGATACCTCTTATTCTCTTTGCAAAGGTTCCTATCAGGTTCCAGATATTACCCCTCTTCCCGATGATGAAGTGCGAATTATGGCAAACGAGGTTTCTTTTTACAATGAAGGCCGGTCAAAATTATCTGGAAATGTAGAAGTGCACCAGACCGATCGGGTTGTCAATGCACAAACGGCTTATGTTTATCGCGATGCTAAAACCAATCAGGTCAAACAAATTGAATTACTGGGCGAAGTACGCTACCTGGAAGCGGATAAGTTATTGATTGCAAGAAAGGCCATTATTAACCCTCAGGACAAATCGGGTAAGGTAGAAGATGTTTTATACCGTGTTAATTCTCCAAAACGGGGTGCTGTGTTACCTGCCTGGGGGCGGGCCAGCCTGGTTGAGCGTTTTGCAAATAAAAACTATCTATTACGTCAGGCTACTTACACCACGTGTGCTCCTCAAGACAAAGCCTGGCAAATTGAAGCGGACAGCATTATTCTCGATGACGCAAATGCCACTGGTGTTGCCCGGAATGCTAAATTACGTATTGCCAATTGGCCTGTTTTTTATACGCCGTATTTAACTTTTCCTACCTCCAAAGCACGTAAATCAGGATTTTTAATGCCTGTAATCGGCAGCAGTAATGTAGGCGGTTTTGATTTGGCTTTACCCTACTATTGGAATATGGCGCCCAACTATGACGCAACGATTATTCCCCATCTTTATTCAAGGCGTGGGCTAATGATGGGTGGCCAATTCCGTTATTTAACCCGGAATTCTTTGGGCATTATTAATGGGCGATTTTTACCCCATGATCGAGTGTATAGTAATTTTTTACAAAATAATGTGATGTTGTATCCGCAGTTACAAGGAAAATCGAGTGATCGCTGGTCGTTTCAAGTGCAGAATAGTACGGTTTTGAACCCCGATTTGCATTTAGGAGTTGATGTTCAACAGGTTTCTGACGATTATTTTTTACAGGATTTTAGCAGTAATCTGGCCATTCTAACGCAAAGACAATTATTACGTCAGGGCGATTTAACCTATACTACGCCCCATTGGTTGTTTCGTGGTATGGTACAAAGTTATCAAACCTTACATCCTCTTAATGAAACGCCCATTGAGAATGTTTATCAGCGATTACCTCAGTTAATGGCGTCTGGGGCTTATGATGAACTTCCTTTTAACGGTAATTTTGCCTTATTGGGACAATTTGATTATTTTCAATGGCCAGATAGCAGTTTATTCAGGCCACAAGGCCCTCGTTATCATTTAAATCCGGTCTTATCCTTTCCACAAATGAAGCCGTGGGGATTTTTTACGCCCACGGTTGAGTTTGTCGAAAGTTATTACGAGGTTCATCGGGAAGTTTTTCGTCGCGAATCGCAATTTAATCGGGCTATACCTCGTTATAATATTGATAGTGGTCTGTATTTCGAGCGTCAAACTTCTTATGCAGGTAAGGCATTCACCCAAACGTTGGAGCCTCGTCTCTATTATTTGCGCGTTCCTTTTCATAACCAGACGCCCATTCCTGTTTATGATTCGGCTTATATGATTTTTAACGCAGATCAATTATTTCGTACCAATCGTTTTTCTGGTTTTGATCGTATTGGTGATGCTAATCAGCTTTCTTACGCGGTAAGTTCGCGTTGGCTATCTGATGCTACGGGAAGTGAAAAAGCGAGCGTAACAGTAGGTCAAATTCGTTATTTTGCTAACCGACGAGTGCAGTTGTGCCAAAGCAGTATTTCTCCTTATTGTTGGGATAATCCTCTTTTTCTGGGTTATTTATCCCCTTTGGCGAAATCGTCACCCTTTGTGACCCGAGGGGTGTATCATTTTAACCCTGCATGGATTGTGACAGGAGATTATGCTTGGGACCCTTATACCAGAGGAACCAATAATGGCCATGTGAATTTTCACTATCAACCAGGCCAAAATAAAATTGTTGAAATAGGTTATACCTATCTGGTAAATGGGGATATTACCAAGGTCGCATACAGCAACATAGAGAATAATCCTTTACACCAGGGAACTTTTGCCTATGCCTGGCCCTTTAATGCAAATTGGAGTACTTTAGGCGCTTACAATTACAACATCAGTAAGCGTTATGAAATGATGTCTTTTTTTGGTGTGCAATATGATAGTTGTTGTTGGGCGCTGCGTTTACTTGGAGGGCGAGCTTTTCGTAGTTTAAATTCTGAATTACAACCACGTTATAACAATAATGTCTACTTGCAGGTTTTATTAAAAGGGTTAGGCTCAGCAGGGACAAGCGATCCTTCCAGCAGAATACTTACTTTTTTACCCGGGTATGTAGATAGTTTTCGCCACTAAAAATATAATAGTTCAATAATTGATGTAAATTCATCAAGATTGCTTGTATTTTGTTAATGAATACCCTAAATTGCCATCAATAATTTAAGTATATATAAATTACATAGAGGATAATTTGCATGGTAAAGCGGATTGTTTTTTTGCTGTTATGGGTGCCAATATTTACGGTTAATGCACAAACTCTCGATAAAGTAGTGGCGGTTGTTAATAACGGTGTAATTACAGAAAGTGAATTAAATGCTCAAGTTGAACTATTAAAGCAACAACTTCTTGCTAAGAAAACTCAACTACCTGCCGAAAAAGTCTTACGTAAACAAGTCTTGCAGCATTTAATTGATGTGGATTTACAGCTGCAATTAGCCAAGCAAAATGACATTACCGTTGATAGCACTGATTTAAACGATGCGATTACCAAAATTGCTACCAGTAACCATCTGACGTTGACTCAATTGCGGCAGGAAGTTGAAAAACAGGGTCTTGGCTGGCAAACGTTCAGGGAAAATATCCGTAAAGAAATATTGATTAGTCGTGTGCAGCAAAAGGCCATTGGCAAGGATATCCCGGTAGTGTCTTCAGAACAGGTTGAAGATTATTTGAAAACCGCCCCTCCTGATAATAATCCACAGCAAACGTATCATTTGCAAAATATTGTTATCCCGGTTCCAGAAGAGCCAACGACCGAACAGCTCAAAAAAGCTCAACGCAAAGCAAATACTTTATTGACCAAACTAAAGCAGGGTGATGATTTTAGTCGATTGGCTATCGCAGAATCGAGCGGAGAGTTTGCCTTGGAAGGAGGCGATCTTGGGATGCGTCATTTAGCTGAGTTGCCTGAGATTTTTGCACGGGAAGTGATAACAATGAAAGTCGGTCAAGTTGCTGGCCCGCTACGAACAGGAAACGGTTATCAATTAATTAAATTAATTGCTGTGGGTAATGGCGAGCAACGCCATGAAGTAACAAAAACCCATGTTCGACATATTTTGCTAAAGCAAGCGGCAAGTATGACTAAAGAAGAGGCCCTTAAACAAGTGAATAACTTATACCAGCAGCTTAAAGCGGGGAAAGATTTCTCCCTTATGGCCAAGCAATATTCCCTGGATGCTGCAAGTGCAGTTAAAGGGGGCGATCTGGGTTGGGTGAATCCGGGAGAGCTTGTACCTGAGTTTGAAAAAGCGATGGATGCATTGCCAGTTCACAAAATTAGCAAGCCAATAAAAACAGTTTTTGGCTGGCACATTATTGAAGTATTGGAACGTAAGCAAATCGACGATTCTGAAACTTATAAACGTCAACAAGTGAGACAGTTCTTACAACAACGCAAATTTACTGAAGCAGTACAAAATTGGCAACAGCATATACGTGCTGACGCGTACATTAATATTGCTGATAAGGAATTAGCGTGAAACCACTCCTGATTAGCAGTGGAGAGCCAGCAGGAGTCGGACCTGATTTATGCCTGGCTCTTGCGACGCTTGCTATTCCTGTTGTAATTTTAGGCAATAAAGAATTATTTGCTCAGCGAGCAGAAGAATTAAATCAAACAATAACCCTAATTGATTATCAACCTGATGTTCCTGTCATACCCCGAACAAATCATTTAACTATATTATCGCTTCCCTGTGCTGAACCGGTTGTTACTGGAAAATTAAATCCCGTTAA
>NZ_JHYC01000026.1 GCF_000621525.1 Legionella fairfieldensis ATCC 49588
CTCTAAATCTGGACATTTGAAACATAACCAAGATAGTCATAATCTCGCTAATCGATAAGCTGCAAGCCGGACCGCGCTTGCTTTTTGTCGGGCCTGTTAGCATATAATGTTCACAATGTTTATCTAACTCGTTGCAGAAATCGTCTATTTCGCAGAAAATATTAACCAGCTGGTGCATGTCCATATCACAAATTCCTTTCGTCGGGAAAAAATTGCGATATTACAATGTTCCAGCTACCTTTTTCTATTTCAAAACAAATTAACCTTTTGATCTATAATGCTTTATTAAAGTTTAAAACCCATTACTGGGGTTTATTTTAAGCGCCAGGATATCTCCTGGACAAGCGTTGTTATCGTTTGGAAGCGAGGAAATTTTCTTCCATTATTTAAAAACAACGCAACATGAGTTGCTTAATCAGGGTATTATAGTATAATATTTGTCCAATTATACGCTTTATATTATTTTATGAAATACCTTTTTTATTTAAGTTTGCTAATGAGTAGCGTACTTCACGCGACTACTTACACTATAAAACTGGGTAATACCCCTGTAAAAATTATAAAACAGATTGGCAGAGGAAAGACTTTTATTCATTTACATGAAAATGAAATTACGGCTTTGGCAGCGGCGAAGCGTTTTATTAGAAAAGAAGGGGGCACCTTAATTACGTTAAGACACTCTGGAAAGCGTAATATTGTTTTTTATTTAAAAGGGGTGCGTTATGAATTTGATCCGAATCGGATTTTTACGGATCAAGGAATAAAAAAAACATTGAAACAATTTGGTCATTATTCTCCTGCGGCCCACCATGAAGTTAAACAATTTGCTGTTAAAATAATAAAATTATTACCCCATAAAGGCAAAGTGATTGCCGTGCATAATAATCGCGATTATTCTATCCAGGAATATTTTCCCAGACATTCTCTGGCTACTGATGTTAAAGCCTTGCACTACCGTCCTGAAACTAATTACAGAAATTTTTACTTTGTCACTAAAAAAGAAGACTATCTTCGTTTGAAAAAGCTAAAATACAATGTTGCTCTCCAAGCGGCTAATGCGCAGAATGACGGTTCTTTATCCTATTATCTGGCTAAGAAAAATTATATTAATATTGAATCGGCTTATGGCCAGTTAAAGACCCAATTGAAAATGATCAGGTCTGCTTAAGTGCTTTGTGCCGGACAAAAAAACATTAACGCGAATTGGAATCGCCGACTTTCGTTGGCAATTCGGTACTCTTTGAATTTTTTGTCCAGCACAAAGGCTTAAGATTCTCTAGTTACTCGTTAAGTAGCTAATCCAGTCGCTTTAAGTTATGCTAAATGCGGGTATTAGAGATATACTCTGGAGGGATACTTATGAATTTTTATTACCTGAAAACGTTGCTGGCTGGTTTACTCATTAATTTATTTTCATGGACTGTTTATGCTGAGGTTCTTATTCAAGACGAGGCAAATAAACAGAAATCGTTTCAAACAATCTGTGTTGACTCCTGGATGAAACGTGTCAGTGATGTCAAGGATCAGGTGGGTTATAAAATTTTTGGGGAAAAATATTGCAATTGTGCGCAAACGCAACCTTTAGACAATGATGCTGCTGTTAATCAGGCGATCCAGGTATGTATCTCCCGCACTTTACTGCATGAAACGATGAATTCTTTAAAAAATAATGTGGACTTGAATAAAGTTACCGAAAATGATATCGAGCAGCATTGTCAGGATAAATGGAATCTTATTTATCCACAAACTTTATACAAAGAGAAGCAAAATACGCTTGTTTACTGTGAATGTTCCAAGTCCCGATTATTTAAACTTCTTGAACAAACAGGCAATAGGACTGAAAAAGAGTATGAGGATCAAATTGATGCTATTGCGGCAGCTTGTTCTGCAACAATTGTTTCAACAGAGAAGACTCAGGCAAAAGTTGAATAATAGAATAAATACCTCTTATTTGTGACAACATAAGAGTAGAAAAATCAAGCAATAAAAATTAATAAGTGCAAGGCTTGTGCATGAACAGTTTTATTTTTAATCCTAAGTAAAGACAACGATATTTTTTCATGCACAGGCCCTGTTGAGGATGATTTTTTAAGAGGCTGTAGTGATCAACAAAAATACTGAGTTTTATTACAAAAGCTCAAAAGCCTTATTATTACCAGCAATAATTAGCGATGAAATGCAATTGCTGGAGTTAAAATTAGGTAAAAAGCATTACTTCTTTCGTGGAACTGAAACCCCCTTTAATAACAGTTGCAGTGCAAACCTTGTCGCCGATAAATATTGTACTAATAAAATTCTTGCGCGTGCAGGTATACCTGTTGCTAAGGCTGTTTTGCTGCATGCAAGTGATTTGGAAAATGGTCAATTTGAAAAAAAAATAGCTCCATTAAAATTTCCTTTGGTGGCAAAACCGGCGATCGGCAGTTCCAGAGGTGATGCGGTGTTGTGTAACATAGAGACTATTGAGCGATTAAAAAATTATTTAATTCATCATTTTTCTTACTATGAATTTATTGTGATTGAAGAATTCCATTCTAACTTAAAATCCTACCGTGTACTTGTTCATAATCGACAAATAATTGGGGTTATTTTACGTTATCCAGCTCATGTAATGGGCGATGGCAAGCATAATATAGAAGAATTAATAGAACGGACAAACCAGGAGAGAACTCGTATTAATGATGCTTTGGGTCCTATTGTAATTGATGAGGAATGTCGCGTAGCCTTAAATGAATCGGGAATGGATTTAAATTATATTCCCCGGCGAGAAGAGCGAATTCGTTTAGGCTACACGTCTAACGCAACGAGAGGCGGTTCGTTTGAGGCTTTGGGTAATCGTATTTGCAAAGAAAACAAGCGTTTGTTAATTCGTATTACTGAGTTGATGAATTTAAATTTTGCGGGCATTGATGTAGAGTGCGAAGATATCAATCTGCCTTTGAAAACATCAAAAGGGATCATTATTGAAGTTAATAATAGGCCCAGTATCAAGATTCACGAAAACCCCATGCAAGGTAAACCTAATCCGGTAAGTAAAAAAATAATACGGAGCCTTATTTATCGGCACCCTCTTGCTTACCTTCATGTGTTGTATACTAATAGAAAGACTTTTTTTTATGTGAGAAGTCTTATTTTGATAACTATTTTGGGATTGATGTATCAATTCCTGATATGAATCCCGTGATGTATGAGGTACCTGTTTATGGGTGGAATAAAAACGATGGATGTCTCTTTAAGAGACGGAGGGCATCGAACCAATTTTCATTTTAAAACCGAAACGTTACAGAAAATTTTAACTCCTCTTGACAGATCTGGCCTTGAATACATTGAAATTGGTTATCGCAATGGTTCTTTACATCCTATAGAAAATTTGGGACGAGCGGGCTGGTGTGATGAGGATTATCTTCTTTTATGTCGTTCTTTGATTAAACGGGCAAAAATTGTGGTGATGGCTCATCCTGAAAATATAACTGTTTCTGATCTTGAAGAGTTAAAACGTTGTGGTGTGAGTCTTTTGCGAATTTGTATTGCTAAAGGAGGTGTTGAAACAGCTTATCCTGTTATTAATTGGGCCAGGGAAGCTGGTCTGGAAATCTCTGCTAATTTTATTCACATGTCTTATTATGATGACAATGAGTTAGATGATGTGGTGGAGAAAATCAGTCAGCATAATCCCGACATGATTTATTTCGCTGACTCCAATGGCAGTATGTTACCAACAAACATTGAAGCCATTTATAAAAAATATACCCGGAAATATGCTATTCCTTTGGGTTTTCATGCTCATGATAATTTAGGTTTGGCGCAAGCGAATGTCATGGCTGCTTTGAGTCATGGTGCTCAATATATTGATGCGTCACTGGCTGGTATGGGCAAAGGAATTGGTAATCTGAAAACAGAATTTTTTACAGCTTATCTGCATGCCACCGGGGTGAAAAAATATGATTTATCTGCAATTCTGACCTCTGCAAATTATGTCCGTGAGACGTTAGAAATAGGGCATGAAGCGATTGAAATGGATGAGTTTATTCGGGGGATTTCTGATTTTTCAACGGCTGACCTGAAGTTATTTAAAATAAATTCCAAAACCTGTTAGATAGTTAATGCGACTTTAAAATATACAATATAAATATTAAGAAGGAAAAATGAAGAAAATATTGGTTCTTGCTCCTGTCATGCCGCAACAAAGTGATCTTGAGAGCCTGGCGAATACACTTTCCTTTCTGCAGGAAGGAAATCAAATTGATTTTATCGATCCGTTGTCAATAACAGAAAAATTTTCTCAGGCAGCTTATTATGAGTTTTGGCAAAACGAATTGAAAAAGAAAATACTTCATTATGATGCATTATTTGGTTTTTCTTTTGGGGGGATAATCTTACAACAATGTTTTCCTGGTTTCGCTGGTATCAGAAAACCCATTATATTATTTTCAACACCGACATTTGCTGACAGGACACTGGAGGAAAAACTGGGTAAAGTTATTCGTCTTAGCCGAGAAAAACGAATTGATGAGGCGCTATACGCCCTTTATTCTCCTGTATTTTATCCTAATCACCCGCCTCAGGAAGTATTGACAACGCATAATAAGAAAAGCGCTGCAAGACGTCTGATTTTTGGTTTGCAACGTGTTTTACATACTGATTCAAGGACCATTTTACAGGAAACAGAGGTTACTCATTTACATCTAATCGGGGAACATTCGCAGTTGGTCAATAGGACTAACGTCAACGCGCCAAAAACAGGACGTCTAGTGGAGGTTCCAGGTGCCGGTATGCGTGTTTTACAAAACAATCCTGCCTATTGCCACAAATTAATCATGGAATGGCTGAATGATGCAGTTTAAAAGTCCCCTAAAAATAGCCGTCTTACCGGGTGATGGGATTGGTGTGGATGTTACCCATGCCGCTCTCCCTGTTTTCCATGCGCTCAATATTCCTGTTGAATTAACGACGGGTGATATTGGCTGGACGTTTTGGCAAAAAGAAGGGACGGCGATTCCACAACGAACATGGCAGTTAATTAAACAATCCGATACTATCTTATTAGGCGCTACAACGAGTAAGCCTAAACGTGAAGCCATTGCAGAATTAGCCGATGCTTTTCATCAGGCTCCACCTGATTACGTTTCCCCCATTATTCAATTACGACAACATCTGGATCTTTTTGCTAATATCAGACCCTGTTTTGCTATCAAAAATACCGATCGCTTTAATTGCTGCATCATCCGCGAAAATACAGAAGGATTATATTCTGGTTTCGATTATTATCCTTTACCAGCGCCGTTAAAAGAATTAATCAATGACAATCCTGCCTGGCGAACTCTTGCAGCAAGTGAGGTAAGTTGTACTTTACGTTTACAAACAAAGCCTGGCCTTAAGCGCTTATTTGAATTCGCGTTTCAATATGCTGATCAGCAACATATGAAACGCGTTACCTTGGCTGATAAACCGAATGTTTTGCGGCACAGCAGTGCCTTTGTGCGTGAGCTTTTTGAGGCGGTGGCAAGTCAGTATTCTCATCTTAAAGCGGATATTCTCAATGTCGATGCTGTGGCATTATGGTTAATAAGACGTCCTGAAGAATTTGGCGTTATTGTCGCAGAGAATATGTTTGGCGATATTTTATCGGATGTGGGTGCCGCTGTAATGGGGGGACTGGGGTTTGCTCCCAGTGCTAATGTTGGCCATAAAGGCTGTTATTTTGAGCCAGTCCATGGCAGCGCGCCGCGAATAGAGGCACATAAGGCTAATCCCTGTGCCATGTTTTTAACGATTGGTCTTTTATTACGGCATTTTGGGTATAACGTGCAGGCAGAAAAAATTAAGGAGGCGGTGGCTGCGGTGGTTAATGAACAACGATTTATTACCTATGATCTGGGAGGCCACAGTACCACAGAAATAATGGCTGAGGCTATTATTGAGCGCGCTTACGCCTTGTCTAAAACCTGAGGAGTGGCGCTATACTTAGATGAAGTAATATGAAGACAAAATAAATGAATCAATATCAACAATTAACCCGATTTAGTACTACAGAAGTATCTGATGCGCTTGATGCTTGCGGCGTGGAAGGTGCTTTATTGACTATTAAACCGCTGGCATTGGGTCATAAACTGGTTGGCCCTGCTTATACCATTGCTTATTTGCCGTATGAAAAAAAACCGTCAACGTTTCAGGATGCAGCAAATTATATTGATGCAGTACCCGCGCATTCTGTCATTGTGATTGATAACAAAGGGCGAGATGATTGTACAACCTGGGGTGATATTTTAACGCAGGTTGCTCTTCATAAAGGGATTGCCGGTACGGTAGTTCATGGTGCTGTGAGAGATGTGGATTGTATTCGTGCGGCCAATTATCCATTATTTTGTACTTCTACTTACATGCGATCGGGTAAAAACAGGGTTTATAAATCCAGTGAGCAGCATCCGTTAGTTATTAATGGTGTCACCATTAATCCAGGCGATATTGTATTTGCCGATGATAATGGTGTTTTAATAATTCCTCATTTTTTACTGGATGAAATCATTAATAAAGCAGAACGGATAAAACACACCGAAAAAAAAATTATTGCTGCCGTCAAAGGAGGTTCCAGTTTAGCTCAGGCACGGAAAAATTATCATTATGCCAAACCCTGGCTTGAGGAAGAGAGTCAGGATTGAAAGCATTAGCAGACTATAAATTCATTGATATTCATTATCATGCCTCGCCAGATCTCTATAATCGCCGTTTAAATGTGATGGAAGCTGGTTTTTGTTATCAACAGATGAATGGCGCTGTCGTTGTAAAAAGCCATTTGGGTGCTACTGCGGTGCAGGCAACATTGGCTCAAAATCAAGGTTTACCTGTATTACCTTCATTGGTGTTAAATCACATTGCAGGGGGTATTGATTATCGGGTTATCCTACGTGCGCTTGCTGAATATCAACCACATGTTGCAGCCAGGATGTTAGTGCATTTTCCTACTATTACGGGGCGTAAATTCAAGTCAAAACTAATAAGACAATTAAGCCATGACTATTTAAGCCCGCATACCATGGCGAATGAAACCCTGTTTAATGAGAGTGGGCGATTGAAAAGGGAAGTCATGGATATCTTAAAAATGACGCGGGATTATCCTATTGTTTTGTCAAGCGGGCATGCGTCCAAAGAAGAGGTGTATAGCTTAATAGAAGCCTGTATTAAAGAGAATGTGAGGGCTTTATTATTAAATCAGCCAGCGAATCCTTTAACTGGATTAACAGCCAATACATTAAAAGAACTCACCATACACGATTTTATTTGGGTGGAACAAACAGCACTGACTTATTTAATCGGTCATCAAACTAAAGAGGATTTTATTGAGGTACTAAATAATGTACCGCGAGTCATTTATAGTTCTGATTTAGGGCAGACTAATCAAATGGATATAGCTGCCTGGCGACATTATTCAGACAGGTTATTTCATGATTTTCATTTATCTCCAATGCGAAAGGAGGAGTTATGGCGGACTAATGCATTATCATTGTTGACATTTTAAACTTAAAGATTAATAATTGATCATAAACAGCCTCTCATTAGCAACTTGTTATTATTGCATTTAAGGAAAGGAGATAAAACAATGGCTAGTTTATCAAAACAAGGGAAATCATCCCCGCTTTCAGTTGAACACCCGTTAAAAAACCCGTTTATAGATTTACACCATGAGGTGAGTAAAGCAATGAATGAGTTTTATCATCTATTTGAACCCGTCAATTTCCATTTTGGTCAGTTTGAAAACGTTAAATTATCGCCATCCATGGATATTGTAGAAGACAATGATAATTTTAAAGTCGAAGTTGAAATGCCAGGCATGGACGAAAAAGATATTAAACTTTCTATTGATGAAAACCGGTTGACTATTTACGGAGAAAAAACAATTTCTAAAAAAGATGAGAAGAAAAATTACCTCTCTCGTGAAATTAGCTATGGTTGTTATGAGAGAAGTATTGAGCTGCCTCCCTCTGCTGATATTGATAAAGCCTGTGCTTCTTTCAAAAAAGGGATGCTGTGGGTAACCATTCCCAAGAAGGCAGGGAGTCAAGGGAAAGCTCGGAAAATCAATATAGAAAAAGCATAGAAAAATTAAGGTAAACAGCCTTTTCAGGTGCTCTCTTTCGAAGCCTGATGAAATCAGGCTTCAAGAATTTCTCTTAAAAATAATTCCATACTGATCCAGGAGCGATGATCAGCCTCTTTGTTGTAATGTAATCCCATTTCATCATCATTGGCTTCAGGATCAGTGAAGGAATGGGCTGTAAGGCCATACATATGCACTTGCCAATCTACCTGGCGTTTGGTCATTTCATTAGCAAAATGATGGACTTCTTCAAGAGGAACAAGTGGATCATCGTAGCCATGCAAAATAAGAATTTTTGCAGGGATGGGGGTCAACGAACAATATTCAGGGGCTGAAAGCAAGCCGTGAAAACTCACTACTCCCTTAATATCTACTCCTGTACGTGCAAGATCCAATACACATAACCCTCCGAAACAATAACCTATAGCGGCAATTTTTGTTTTATCAACCTGGGGCAAGCTAACTGCTGCATTAAACGCTGCAATAATACGATTAGCCAAGCGTTGCCTGTTTTGCCTTAGCGGCGTCATTAATGCTCTTTTTTCTATTTTAGTGGTGCCGATTTTTCCTTCGCCGTACATGTCGATTGCAAAACCAACAAAACCCATTGCGGCTAATTTTTTTGCCTTATTGCAGGTTTCTTCAGTACGCCCACCCCAATCATGTGCCACCAGGACACAGGGCTTGGGGCTTTGTGCCTGTTCTTCGTAAGCAATAAAGCCAGAACAGAGTGTTTCGCCATCATTATAGTGGATTATGCGAGTTTGCATTGCCTTTAACCGACTCCCTGAATTCCTAGCTGGACGGCGATTTGTTGCTCGTTAAGCTTGGTTGAGTATTTACAACAGTGTTTTGTAATAACATAATTGTATTAGTTAACAGTAAACGTTCTTGCTGGTGGCGAGTTAAATACAATTGATAATTGATTTCAGCAAGCAGTGTGGCAATTTCTTTTTGTACCGTTGCTGCTGATGCCTGATTAATTTGAGCAAGCCATTGAGTATTGGGTGATTGATCAGGGTTGTACAGGCGCCAGGTTGCCATGGTAAATTCGCTTAACTCCTGACTGGTTTGTTGTCCCGCGCTGCTTGTGCTTTGATTTTGGGGTAAGCGTCTGGATAACATGTAATAAAGATTGCCGAGACCCACCGAATATTGTGCAGCATATGTTTTCATATTTGCCAGATAGGTAGCAAGCGCTGCTTGTGCCTGTTGTTGCTGAACGGGTGTATACGTGTTGCTGGCGTTCAAAGCCTGAATATACAGCGCATCATAATCGTTACGGTTGGGCATGGAGAGAGGAGAAACAAGGCCGCTGACGAAACGAATAAAATTGGCCGCTTGCTGGGCTTGAGTTTGCGCTACCAAACCCTGGTTGGTATTACCGGAATCACTGGCAGCCGAAGAAGATGTCGAATTACTGGCAGAGCTGGTTGTAGTATACAGTAAGGGTGCCAGGAGACTATTACTGTTAAGTTGAGCTAAAAAAGGTTGGATCTGGTTGGGTGTGAAATAGTTTTGGGTATTAGGTATAGTGCCAATGACATTGGTTACTACCTGATTTGCGTTCAGAGTCCCGGAAGAATAAGAACAGTTAGCAATTGCTGTCCCGTCATTATTTAAACAATAACTGAAGCTCGGAGTCGTCAGAATATTCATCACCGCCTGGCTCACAGGGTCATTCTGATAGGGCGGCTGATCAACCAGTGGAGAGACGGATACCTGTTCTGGAGACGGACTTGCGTAGGGTGGAGTAGTGAACGTATAGTTTGCAAACGCATTAATGGCAGAATAGGTCTGTGAACTTGCAGGTACAAATTGAGTTGTACCTGGAGCGGCTGTATTAACTAATAAAGATCCCAAAAAGGTATTAAACAGATAATTTTGAATAACCTGAGTGGCTGGGAGATTAAGTAAATTTTGACTGATTGTGGGTGCAGTAGAACTGGTGCTTCCGGTGCCACTTGTACTGGTCGGGCTATTTTGCAGGTTATAACCGAGGTAAGCGCCTAAATTAAGCAGATAGGTAGGAAGATCAGAGTTATCATTGGCTCCTGAATTGCCGGGGGGATTGCCATCCGAAGCAAAAAGAGAGGTTGCCAGTAATAAAAAGCCAGGTAAAACCAGAACACCAGGTAATTTCATTATTCTTCTCCTTCAAGAGCACGAGCCACAAGTTTTAAACGATACTCAGAAAAAACACGCGATAGCAAGCGTAAACGTTCAAAGACAATATTTCGTTTGAGAAAAAAACCGGCAGGGTCATAACTGCTGACACTCGTTTCTTCAGCATGGATTAAAATGCGTGAGGCACTGCCAGGATGAACTGTATCGATAGCTTGTAAAAGGCGCAAACCTCTGCCTGATTTTATATTGCCTGCCAGACGTATAAAAATATCTTCCTGACCCAGAGTACTCATGTCTATTTTTTCAATGTCATCCAGCTCCCGGCCTAACCGGGAAAGGGTTTCTTCCAGTTCCGGATTGCCATCAAGAGTCCAGTCTTCCACGCTTTCCAGAAAGGTGATAACGCGATAAATGGTCGGATCAACATATTCATACCAATATTGGGAAGAGGCTTCATGGCTAAGATCAGGCATATTTACTCTTTTTTTACGTTGTCAGTGGATCGCGATTAATATAACTACTATATTATATTAAGAAGGGTAAAAGTCTATTTTAAAAGTAAAATTTATGAAAAATAAATCCGAGTCCCGAATTGTTAAACTTTTTAATAATATAATCAATATACGAGCATGGGCAGATTTTGATCGGGTAAAAACGTTTACTTTATATTTGGTTAATAGTTTTAAGAAATTTTTCATACCTCAGAAAAGAGGAAAAAGCGAATCATTTGAAGAAGCGATGCTACGTTTGAATATCAGTGAAACGGATTTGCAGGCCAAGAAAAAAGCTTTATATCGTTTAAGCCTTTTAATGTGCGCTGCGGCTATCTTTATTTTAACCTATGCTATCTATCATATTGTTTATGGAAATATCCGAGCCGTGTTGGTAAGTCTGGTGCTTATGTTAATTGCTTTGGTTTTAGCGTTTCGTTACCACTTTTGGTATTTTCAAATTAAAGAACGGAAACTCGGTTGCACTTTTCGAGAATGGTATAAGCAGGGTTTAATGGGTGAGAAATGATGAGACGATTATTTTATATAGTATGTTCCCTGTTTCCTGTGTTAGCCTTTGCGTCAAGCGGCACCGATAATTCAACGGGCTCTTCTTTAAGTTTTGCTCCCCCCCCGACTGATTCCTCAGTTGTCTTTTTAGGTAACATCTTCGGTGTAGTGGACGGGGTGTTGCATGGTACCGGTAGCCAGATTATGGGTACCATGTTTGGTGTATTTAATTCCGCGGTACTGGCGTTAGGCGGCATTATCATCATGTATACCCTGATGGTATCGACAATGAATACAGCCCATGAAGGGCAAATGCTGGGCCAAAAGTGGTCTTCCATTTGGGTTCCCATGCGCTCGACGCTGGGGCTTGCCCTGTTAATTCCAAAAGCGTCAGGTTATTGTCTGATGCAAATTTTTGTGATGTGGATTGTTGTTCAGGGTGTAGGTGCCGCTGATAAAATCTGGTCAGCTGCTTTGGGTTACCTCAATAGAGGGGGGGTGATTATTCAGGAGCAGGCTTCTTATACGCTCGTTCCTCCCAGTACAGGCACTAATAATCCTGCTCAAGAAATTGAGCAAGGCGCTACGACTATTCTTGCCGGCCAGGTGTGTATGCTGGGCATACAAAGTGTTTTGGAAACTCAACGTCAAAATTATCTTGATGCAAAGCAAAATGGTTCAGGCCCTTGTGCCAATACGCCTTCCGGCCCCGTGCAGACTTTTTGTAACACGCCTGTTCCTGATTTTTTAAGTACGGTCAATGTCGTCTCTGTCCAAAACAATAGTTCGACTGTCAGTAATCAGGTTCTAATGCCTAATTTTGATAATAATACCCCTTACCAGGTATTAAACGGGATTTGTGGCCGAATCAATTGGGATAGTTCTTCTACGTTGTTAAATACGGATAATAACACCCTTTCTCTTTCGAGTAGCGAACTCACTACAGCTAATATGTCCAGAGCAATAGCTATACAGCAAATGTATATTGATTTGTCTACCGTTGCGCGAGTAATGGTCAATAATAATCCTGAATTGAATCCCCAACAAAACAACACAAATAGTAGTGCGAATACACAAACACCGGCTGCTCCTTTTGCGCAACAGCAATTTGGCGTGCCATTCCTCACTTCAGGAACTCCTTGCACCTCATTAAGTCCCGATTGTCAAAGTTGGGGCGCTGATTCTTTTAGTACATCAGCCCCTCTTTTTAGTGGGACGGAATTCTGGGGGGCTATTAACGATTATAATGGTATTATGTTGCCTACCCTGACTTTGGCTGCGCAGCAAAAAGCGCAGATTGCTACTGAAAGCGAAAAGAGTTTTATTCAAAATGCCAATGCTCAGGGCTGGATGCTGGCGGGCAGTTATTTCTTTAATTTAATTTATCTTAATAATATAAATACCATTCCAGGCCTGGTAGATAAGGATACAGGCATGACCGGGAGCCAGTTGTTTGACCCCAGTAATCTTTTGTCGCCATTTACGAATGGACAATGCGGAGGTGAGTATGCTGATTTATGCCAGTGGTTAAATAAAAATCCGGATCTAATTCAGCCGGTTATCGCTTTAATCAATGGTTCCAGTGCTACAAGCGCCCAGCCACTTGCCAGCCTACCTAATTTTAGTTCGATGACGCAATCAATTACTCCTGCAGTGGGAAGCGCGTCTTCAACCACCTATGGTTTTATTACTAATTCTCTAATAGTTAATTTGCCGGGTCAGCAAGGAATAGAAACGCCTAAATTTCAAATGACTCTTACTACGCCTGCTTTTACTCCTAATCCTTTCCAGCTGAAAACTATGAATTTTCCTTGTGGACCAAAATTTCTGAGCCATTGTATTGAAGGAGACTTGCTTAATGCACTTTACAATACGATGGTAGTAGGTGTATTTAATTCTCTGATTAAGTTTATTACGCCTATTGCAGGACAGCTAATTCAAACGTTTATAGTTCAGCCTGCTTTGAGTATGGCAACTATTTTTCAATCAGGGGTTAGCATTATCGAACAAACCCAAGCCAATCCAATTCTTGCTCTTGCCACTATGGGAGTGGCTTACATCAATTTTTCCAGCGAATTGTGGCTTAACTTAATGGGGTTCGCAGTGAGTACAGCTTTAATCCCTCTTTTGGGTCAGGTAATTTTCGTTGTTGTTGCTTTAGGTTTACCAATTCTGCTCGCATGGATGGGTATTATGTTGTCTATTGGTTTTATTACAGCCTATTATGTTCCTTTTTTACCCTATATGATTTTTACTTTCGGTACTATTGCGTGGCTTGTATCTGTCATTGAAGCGATGGTTGCGGCACCTATTGTGGCTTTGGGAGTTACTCATCCTGAAGGCCATGAGGCTTTTGGTAAAGGAGAACAGGCAATAATGATCATGATGAATGTTTTTTTACGGCCTGCGATGATGATTATTGGTTATGTTGCTGCCATCGCATTGTCATACGTTTCTGTATGGATAATCAATGCTGGTTTTTCTAATGCGATGGCGTTCTTTACACAGGTACAGACTACGCAAATAAATGCCCCTGATAGTTTTTGGCCACAGGGTACAGGCAGTAGTAATACTCCGCCAGGCGGTACTAATACCCCTGTTAATACGTCAGGTTACACGGGGTGGGCTGCTTTGTATGCCTATTTCTTCTCTATCCTTATTTATACTACGATGTATCTTCTTGTAGTACAAAAAGCCTTTAATTTGATCGTTTACTTGCCCGATAGGGTGTTGCGATGGATAGGAGGGCAAGAAGAAAAAGTGGGTCAGGAAGCTGCTCAATGGACGGATGAAGCCAAAAGACAGGTAGAGGGCGCTGGTGACAAAACAATGAAGGCGTCTCAGCAGGCTGATCAGCAAATGGCTGGTTATGGTATGAAAGCTATTGGTGCGGCTAAAGACAAGATCAAGAGCATGACAGGAGGCGGAGGAGTAGTGGATTCTACTCCTGGTCCAGTTCCTGAATAACTGTGTTGTGTGTAGACCTATTCTTCCCGCAAGTGGAAATTCGCGCTTGATAGTCATGTCAGGGATTTATTTTGTAATCATTCCCGAAAATAAGTTAGATGTCATCTCCGCGACAGGCGGGGATCTTCTTTCAAGCAAAGTGATGGACTTGTCAAAGCTAAAAGTCAGGTTATGTTAAAATAAGCGTTCTAGTTCCTCGCGTATTTTTTTAAAGGACGTAATAGGAAGATAACGTTTTAAAACATTTCCCTCCGCATCAACCAGGAATTTGGTAAAATTCCATGGTATCAATTTCCATGGTTTTTTTTGGATGTGTTGAGTCAGGTAAGTGTATAAAGGAGCCTGATTGCTGCCTTTTACATCAATTTTGGCGAACAAAGGAAAGGTAATCTTATAACAGCTTTCTGCCAATGCTTTAATTTCTTTATTAGAACCTGGCTCTTGATGCATAAACTGGTCGCAAGGAAAACCGAGTACGCTAAATCCCTGTGCTTTATAATCCTGATAGAGTGCTTCAAGTTCCTTATATTGAGGCGTGAAACCACAACGGCTTGCCATGTTTACAATTAATAAGACCTGATTCTGGTAAGCATCCAATGTAGTTGTAGTCCCATTCATAGTAAGTATTGGTATTGTATAGAGTGTAGTTGTATCTTGTGATGTTTGGTTCATTGAAAGTACCCCGTAGAAGAATATTATCTTAGTTTATCATGTATTATTTTAGCTGCTTAGCGAAAGATTTAAATCCGTTATCCTGCTATTGCGATGAGCTGGCTAATTAAGTATGGTAATAGATAAATTAACTATATTTTTGCAGGCATAAGGATAATCAATGAGCACTTATAAAACGGGGTGGGTTTTGGTTTTAAGTTTATTAACCAGTACTGCCAGTCATGCCTGGTATAATAATGAACAAGCCATGAGCACCAAGGGTTACGCCATTGAAAACTTCGAAGAGATTGATTATTGTGAAAATAACGATTGCAGCCGAGTCAATACAAATAGTGTTATTGCCCCCCCGCAGTATAAAAATCGGGTTGCTACCAGCTGTCCCTATTGGTTACGACGATACATTATTGACCCAATACGTGGTGCTTTACGGACTAACTTTGATTAAAGGACGAGAGTCTGTAAATAAATTACCGTTGATATTCTTTAGTACCGGCAATAATCAGCTTGTAAATACGCTCTGAAATAATACCTTGTTCAAATTTGTGTCTTGCATCCACGGTCATTAACTGACCCCGTTGACGTACCAGTTTTCGGGTTGTCGAAGTGACATCGTTAGGATCACTTTCCAGTAAAATATCACGGACTTCCTCATCGAATACTAAATATTCTCGCAGGGCTACCCGTTTACCATCCACAGTCGGTACCAGTTTTTGCCAGATACAAAGCCGAATAGTTTCTAAAATATCAATAGTACGTCCCAATCGTTCTTCACCGGAAAAAGAGGTGACCAACCGTCTCATGGTTTCAGCCACACCGGATGTATGCAGGGTGGTATAGACGGGATGTCCAGTAAGAGCCGCTTCAAGAGCGGCACTAATAGTTTCTGCATCCCGACACTCGCCCACCATGATCAGGCGAGGTTTGCGACGTAAGGCATTGCGAACACCATCCGCAAAATCAGGTAAGTGACGAGGAATTTCTGATTGACTCACTACAGCCGAAACGGCTTCTATTTCATCGTAAACAAACTCAATAGGTGCTTCATAAGTCAATACTTTACGATTTGATTCAGTGGTTTCAATAAGTTCACGAATAATAGAGGCCAGGAGTGTAGATTTACCCGAACCGGTTGCACCTGTTATAAAAACAATTCCTTCCTGAGGTGCTATTGCCTCAAGAATATTGTCTGGCAAACCCATGGTTTCCAATTTTGGAGGAGTAGTGGGAATTGTTCTCAATGTGATCTGGATAGCATCATGTCCCTCAACCAGACAGGCAGTGGCATTAACCCTGTAGCGATAACGTACTCCGCGATTTGGTCTGAATTCATAATGTGTATCAATGTCTTTGCCAGATAGTAATTGAGTAGTGGCATTAGGACCATAAATTGCGTTAATCAGATCGCCCAGTTCAGTATTGGAAAGGCGCCGGTTCGTGATTTTAATTAATCGGCCATACACTTCAGCAAAGATAGGTTCACCAGTCTGAATAGTAATATCAGAGGCGCTAAGACTTTCCGCGTGCTCCAACATTTTATCCATAAAAGGAGGGGCGAAACGGGTTGGTTCATCAGGCATTAAATTAATATTTGTAGACATAAGTGTGCTATCAATTAATCGGGGCTATGACAGGTTGCCAAGCCTTACTTGTAATAACAATTTTAGTATTTTGTGCCAGTTTTTCCATATTTTTAAATTGTTCAAGAGCATTCTCATCTTTTTTAACAGCAGCTATCCATTCTTTACTGTTAACATTCAAAGCAGGCAGGGCGGTAATACGTAGCACACGATCATCAATATGTATCTCCGATGCATCTCCTGTAACACCCAAATCGGTGTGTGAGACAAAAGGTGGGGATACCATATTCATCGCTAGTAATTTGCGATAAAGGATCATCCCCATATAGTCTTCTTTAATGCGCGCAATACTTTCTTCCAAAATAGTAGAAGCTTGTTCAACCCCATTTCGCCATCCTTTTTCAACATAGTAATTCCAAATTTGCTTTTCCCGTCGTGTTTTTGGTAAAAGCGATACATTAGGGTATTCTGGTCTTTTATAATCCATCCATAAATATTGGCGCCAATTAGGTGGAGTAGTTATAAACCGTGCCTGTTTAGCGACTTTGTAGGTTCTATCGGAGATACGAATAGTCTGAGTATCAGCCAAATTTAAGGTATTACGTCCTTCAAGCAACACAGGGGGTAACACATTATGTTCAAGAATCAACGCATTAAAGTCATACACAGCGTCCAGTCTGCGCGCCTGTTTGATGAGTTGATCATCAATAATTCTGGCTCGCCAGGCAAGACCAGATTGGGCGCCTAAACTCAGTGCAGTTTCTCTCAATGCTGCTTCTTTGATTTTACTAATATTTCGTTTTTTGATTGCCTTGGTACTTTTAGTATTGGCCATTGCTCGCAACCCGGCGAGAGAATCGGTATTACCAGGCAGCTTGTTTGTTGATGAAGAACAAGAAAATAAGAAAACGGAAGAAATTATCAAAATGATTTTAAGAATAAATTTTGGCATAGCGCAATTCTACAACCTGACTGTTAGGATAAACATGAAGATAAGCTTTTTTTCCTGCCTGATAATCAATATTACGCAGGATTTCCGCCAAACTTTCATCCTTGATATTAAGACTGATTAAAATTGGAATAGCCGGCTCCTTACCCAGAACACGTAGACGAAAATGCGCTGCCTTGGCAATACGTAAAGTCAGCTCTTCAATAGGCCCCGACCAATCAACAGAAGCGCGTGCCTGTAAATTATAGGCATTGGGTATGGTCAAGACATTATCCTTGGTAGGCGGAGTAATTACTTTCTCCACCCGTGCCATTTCCAATACGGAATCACTTACGGAAGTTGCAGCTTCCGCAAGCTTAATGGTGGCATCATCGCTTGGTTCATTAACAGGCGGTTTTTTAAAAATCTTGCCACATCCTGCAAACAAGATTGATGCAATAATAAGTATGACAAACCTGTTGATCATCGTTTACGCTTTAAAATCGATAAGTACTGCAATGATTGAAACAGGAGCCTGTCCCCTTGTCAAGCAGAAATAATTATTGATCAAGGCAAAATCATACTTTGTCTTATTAATTAACTTACATGGTTAGACACAATGAATTTTTTTCGGGCGCGAAGGTATTATTGGATGGTAGCCGTGAGATACCCACAGACCAGTCAAGGGTGTCTTTTGTCATTTTATCTTCGCGCATCTCAATAATATGGTTTGCCAATGAAGTGTAATTTTTTTCTTGATATAAGCTTTGTGCTACCGCCTCTGTAATATTTAATTTAAATACATATCTTGATATCGGATGAAGTAGGGGTATATTTTGCTTCCAATACTTTTTTATTTGCTCAGTGTCTTTATCGTTTTTAGTGGCAAAATTTTCTTCAGAACAAATTACGCACGCAAAGCTCATGCGAGAAAAAGGATGACTACCCAATTTTGCGGAGTAAAGCGATAATTTTTTTTTATCGAGAGTAAAAAACTTTATTGCATCCTTTAAACCAAATTGTTCTTCTCTGTTTTCTTTTAATGTAATATCAGTATAACAAATGTAAGAATAGTTTTTTTCTGTTTTTGGTGTGTTTTCATCAGTATTAAATAACGTATACATAAGTAACTCACTTTATTTTAAAGAAATTCTTTTATGCTGACATAGTAGCTGATTAAATATTGCTGTCAAATCCCAATTTTTCATAAAGGCTGTAGTGTACCTGGCCTGCCTGGCGCGATTTTTTTTCTCGCCAGCGCTTTGCATCCATTGATTGTTTCTCCGCAGATTCAATATAAACCAGTCCTCCTGTTACGAGTGCATTGGAATGAGCTAACAGGTCTAGACAATGAGGTAAATAATTTTGAGAAAAGGGTGGATCCAGAAAGACAATGTCAAAGCTTTCTTTTGTCTTTTGTAGATAATCTTCAGCTTTAGAATTAATTACTAGCAAAGCTTTTGTATTAAAAGAAGCGGTAATGTCTTGAAGATTGCCATAAGCTTTCGGTGAAGATTCAACAAGCACCACTTTTGCGGCGCCGCGAGAGAAAGCTTCAAATCCAAGCGAGCCGCTGCCAGCAAAGGCATCCAGACATCGTGCACCACGTATGTCATGCATTAACCAGTTAAACAGCGTTTCTTTTACTCTATCGGGTGTGGGTCTTAAACCTTCGAGAGCAGGAAAATGAAGTTTTTTCCCGCGGTATTGACCACCTATTATACGTACAGTTTGTTTCACATTTTACCTACTGCGACAATTAAAAGATCCTGAGGGCGTACTTGTTTTTGAAAAGCCTGCCTGATTTCTTCTGCCGTCACGACATTAATATGCGCTATGTAGTTATCCAGATAGTCTTTTGGCAGATGGTAGAAAGCAATACGCAATAACATATTGGCAATGTTCCCATTACTGGCCAGTGATAAGGGAAAACTTCCCATCAGGTATTGTTTTGCGGCTGTTAATTCGTTCTCATCAGGACCATTCTGAATAAATTTGATCAAGGTATCTTCTGTCACGTTTAACGCATTCGCTGCTTCTTTGTTTTGAGTAGATAAGCTAATGATAAAAGGACCTTGACCTGGCATAGGCATAAATTGGCTTGTGACTCCATAAGTCAACCCTCTTTTTTCGCGTACCTCATGAGATAATCGGGACACCAGGGCGCCTCCCCCCAAAATATAGTTTCCCACGATAAGTGGGAAATAATCAGGGTCGTGATGATCGATGCCAATTTGCCCAAGACGCAGGATAGTTTGGGAGGAGGGGAATTTAACCGCTATTTTTTCCCCGGTTTCTGATCCATGGGCTTTGGGAATTGCAGGAGCAGGTTCTCCTTTGGGTAAGGAGGCTGTTAGCTGATCAGCAATTTGATGGGCTTTTTTTGAGTCAATGGCACCTACCAGGACAAGTATAGCGTTAGCTCCCACAAAATAGCGTTTATAAAAAGCACGGAGCTGAGCCGCAGTCAAGTTTTCCACGGTTTCTTTTAGGCCATTGACAGGATGGGCATAAGGGTGGTTCAGATAAAGTCGTTTAAAAAGAATTTGATTGGCAACGTCGTCGGGGGATTCTTTTGTCTGGGCAATAGCAAGTAATTGCTGATTCTTCTCCCTGCTAAAAGCATCGGGTGGAAAATCAGGCTGATTAATAATCGATGCAAAAGTATCTATTGCCTGTTTCATTGCATCTTCTTTAGTCAATGTTTTTAATGTCAATAATGCCATGTCACGACTTGCTTCGCTATTATATTGAGCACCGGTGTCTGCTAAACGCTCTGCTACCTGTGTGGCATCCATACCGGCACAACCCTGGTTCATTAAACTGGTAGTTAAAGCGCTCAGGCCAAATTGTTTTCCATCGTAGGCTGAGCCTGCGGCAAAGGTTAAATTCATAGTCAGCATAGGGACTTCCATGGCTTGATAAAAGACCACGCGTACCCCGTTTTTTGTTTGCCATTGTTCTGTTTTGAAAGTATTGGCGTATAGAATTTGCGACAGAACAATCATCGAGAAGAGAAGTAGAAATTTTTGCAGAGGTACTGTTTTCATTGTTGTCCTTCCTGTTCGCTAGGAATTAATTGGGCTTCTGTCATTGAATTCTCCTGAAAGTAGCGTGTTGCTACATTCTGTATTTGTTCGGCAGTAATACTGTTGATTTGATCAGTGTACCTGTCTGCTGTTTTCCAACCCAGCCCGACTGTTTCCAATAAACCCAGCTCCATAGCCTGGCCGAAAATTGAATCCTTTTCATATGTTTTTTGCGCAATAATTTGTGTTTTAACGCGTTTTAATTCGTCTGCACTGACAGGTGTTGTCTGCAAACGCTTAAGCTCGTTGAGCATGGCTGCTCGTAACTCGGTAATGGTATGCGCTTTTGAGGGTACGCCCAGAAGAATAAATTGAGTGGGGTAACGCGTATATAAGTTGTAATAAGCATTAGCGCCGCTTGCTATGTAAGCACCACGAACCAGATTTTTGGCAAAACGAGCACTTTCTCCCGCATCAAGGATACTGGCGATAATTTCCAGGGCATAAGGTTCCCAGTTTCGTTTCGCCGTTTTTACACTGGGAACCGGGTAACCAAACATCAGAAGAGGCAGTTGGGCTGGGGCATGAATCTGCACTGATTTTTTTCCCAGAGCAGGGGGTTCTGCCTGAGGCTCACGATGATAATCGGTTTGTTTGCCAATTTTGCCAAAGTATTGATTGGCCAACTCACGTACTTTCTCTATTTTTACATCGCCGACAACAACCAATGTTGCATTGTTGGGTGCGTAAAAGCGTTGATACCAGGTTTTTAAATCGTCAATGGTTATTTGACGTAAATCACTCATCCAGCCAATAACGGGATGATGATAGGGAGTACTTAAGTGAGCAGTAGCGAGATAGCGTTCAAAAGCAAGTGCCTGAGGATTGTCATCAGTGCGCAAACGGCGTTCTTCACGAATCACTTTAAGCTCTTTGAGAAACTCCTCTTTATCCAGAAGGAGATTCTGCATACGATCTGCTTCCAGTTCGAAACTGATGGGTAATTGTGTGGCTGCAATTTTTTCAAAATAGGCGGTGTAATCATAATTGGTGAATGCATTTTCCTGTCCGCCAACAGAGGCAATAGTCTGTGAAAAAATACCTAAAGGATATTTTGATGTTCCTTTAAACATAATATGTTCGAGAGCATGAGAAATACCGGTGATCCCTCCCGGTTCATCAGCAGAACCCACGTTATACCAGACCATGGAGACCACAATGGGCGCTCGGTGATCTTCTTTGACTAACACTTTTAAGCCATTATCCAGTGTGAACTCCTGAACCTCACTGAATGACTGCTGAGAGAGTATGAGAAAAAGAATCATGAATATAATGTGCATGGATTAACTCCCAAGCAAAAAAAGTGATAGAATTTCATATTTCCTTTGCTTTGTACACTTATGATTAAATGGTTTAAACGAAATCAGAGCCAGCCAGAACCAGTTTCTCCCGATGCTGAAATACCGCTCTCTTTTGCCGATGAACAACAGGACGCTGAAAAATTGTCTGATTCATCGAGTGATATGGAATCTCCCCGACAAAGTTTTTTTTCCCGTTTCAAGCGTGGTTTGACGAAAACGCGTCAACAATTGGGTGAAGGAATTGGTCGTTTGCTGCTGGGAAAAAAAGAGATTGACAGCGCTCTTCTCGAACAATTGGAAACGATTTTACTAAGTGCTGACCTGGGTGTGGAAACATCCCAGTCTATTTTAAAACAACTCAGCGAAGGTCTTGCAAGAAAACAGTTGACCGACGGGGATGCTGTTTTCCAATCTTTAAAAAAACAACTGGAAACAGTGTTGGCAGAGGTTGCGAAACCGCTTGAAATAACCACAACAGATGGTTCCCCTTTTGTTATTTTAATGGTGGGTGTGAATGGGGCTGGCAAGACAACTTCCATAGGGAAACTGGCAAAGCAGTTTCAACAGCAGGGTAAAAAAGTAATGCTTGCTGCAGGGGATACTTTCCGTGCTGCGGCGGTTGAACAGTTGCAGATCTGGGGGGAGCGTAATCAGATACCCGTTATTGCACAACACAGCGGTGCGGATAGTGCATCGGTTGTTTATGATGCTTTGCAGGCGGCCAGGGCGCGAGGTATTGATGTTCTGATAGCCGATACTGCCGGTCGCCTGCATACGCAGAGTAATTTAATGGAAGAATTGAAAAAAGTGAAACGCGTATTGCAAAAGCTGGATCAGAATGCACCCCATGAAACCATGTTGATTCTGGATGCCAGTATAGGCCAAAATGCCCTTAATCAAGCACGCCAGTTTCACCAGGCAATTCATCTGACAGGTATTACCATGACCAAGCTTGATGGCAGTGCAAAAGGAGGAATATTGTTTGCTATTGCCAATGAATTAGGCATACCATTTCGCTATTTGGGCATTGGAGAAGGAATCGACGATTTGCGTCCTTTTGATGCCCGGCAATTTGTTAGAGCAATTTTTAATGATGATTAGATTTGAGCAGGTAAGCAAGCGTTATCCGGGCGGTTTTGAAGCATTAAGCCAGGTTGATTTTTCGTTGCAAAAAGGGGAAATGGCCTTTCTTACAGGACATTCGGGAGCGGGTAAAAGCACTTTACTGAAGTTGATTGCGATGCTTGAGAGGCCATCCTCCGGACAAATTATTGTTAATGGAGTGCGTTTAAACCAATTGAAAAAACGCGATATGGCTACTCACCGCAGTAGTTTGGGAATTACTTTCCAGTCTCCTCATTTGTTAAACGACAGAACTATTTTTGATAATGTTGCTTTGCCCCTGCAAATTCAGGGAATGGCCCCTGTTATGATTACCAAACGGGTTCATGCTGCTCTCGATATGGTGGATTTATTAAAAAAAGAAAAAATGTTGCCGCTTCATTTGTCTGGAGGGGAACAACAACGCGTTGGTATCGCCCGAGCGGTGGTCCATAAACCGGCATTACTTCTTGCTGATGAGCCTACTGGAAATTTGGACCCCACTCTTTCGGCAGAAATTATGAAATTATTTGAGCAGTTTAATCAGGTCGGGGTCACTGTTTTGGTTGCAACCCATGATCTGGCCTTGATTGCCAGAATGAAACATCGCATTGTGATGCTGAAAGAGGGGCGCTTATGTTAAAAAAGATAGTTGCAGTCATTTCTTATCATTTGCAAGCAGCCAGCAGTAGCCTTAATCTTCTCTGCCGCAAACCATTAGCAACTATGATGACTATTATAGTTATTGCGATTGCTCTGACATTGCCTGCTCTGTTTTGGGTTTTTACCGATAATCTTGAGCAATTGGCAGCCGGCTGGCAACGCAGTGGCCGTATTTCTCTTTATCTCAAATCATCCCTGACGACTGCTGAAGAAGCGACCTTTCTGGAGCAACTTCGCGCAACCGAAGGTGTAGGACAGGTTAGTCTGAAATCAGCCGCTGAAGGCTTGGCTGAACTGCAGCAACAGGAAGGGATGCATGATATCATGCGCTATTTACCTGAAAATCCGTTGCCAACGGTTGTGGAAGTAATACCTGCTTTAACGGCCAATACGCCTTTGCAAATAGAACAATTGTATACTCGCCTCAAAACTTGTTCGCAGGTGGATCAGGTCAAAATTGATATGCAGTGGATTAACAAGTTGCATGCAATACTGGATTTTTTAAGTAAAATAGCCCGTGTGTTGATGGTTTTGCTTTCTTTTGCAGTGATATTAGTCATTGGTAATACGTTACGTCTGGCAATTCAAAATCGTCATGAAGAGATCCAGGTGTTAAAATTAATCGGTGCGGCTGACCCTTTTATTGCCCGTCCCTTCTTATATTCAGGCATATGGTATAGTCTGGCAGGCGCCATATTTGCGATATTATTTGTTAATATAATAATGTTGAGTCTTTCTGCAGTAGTGAAAAATCTGGCTGCTGCTTATCAAATGCATTATTCTGTGATGAGTTTATCAGTAAAACAAGCTTATTTATTGCTTTTAGTATCCGTATTCTTAGGCTGGCTGGGTGCCAGAATGTCAGTAAAAAGACAACTTGCTTCTATTGAGCCCTATACTTAGATAAAAGAGCATGTTAACATATATTAATTAAAGGATTATAATAGAAAGTCAACTATTCATTATCTTATATGTTTGGCACACAATTAAATGATGAACCAGGAAATACCAATTATTTATCGTTTTATCAATGTGCTATTATTTTGTAATTGGAGGAAAATAGCATGAATCAGCAGTTGCAGTTAGCCTCTTTAAGTTTACCTGTGGGTAGTCTTGATGCCTACATTCATCAGGTCAATCAAATACCGATGCTTTCTGCTGAAGAAGAATATGAATACGCCGAGCGCTTTCATAATGAGGGCGATTTGGAAGGTGCCCGTCACCTGGTGCTTGCACATTTACGCTATGTAGTGCGTGTCGCACGGGGTTATTTAGGTTATGGCTTACCTTTGAATGATTTAATTCAGGAAGGTAATGTTGGGCTGATGAAAGCGGTTAAACGCTTCGACCCAAAGATGGGTGTGCGGTTAGTTTCTTTTGCAGTGCATTGGATAAAAGCCGAAATTCATGAATTTGTGCTGCGGAATTGGCGTATTGTTAAAATTGCTACTACTAAAGCACAACGTAAGTTGTTTTTTAATCTGCGACAAATGAAAACCCGCCTGGGGTGGTTAAGTAGTGAAGAAATTAATGGTGTTGCCAAAGATTTGGGTGTGAGTCCAGAAGATGTTTTAATCATGGAACAACGCCTGAACGCTATGGATGCTTCTTATGATTCGCCAGTGTCAGATGATGAGGACGAAGCGTTTAAAGCCCCTGCCAATTATTTGTATGATAAGCATAGTGACCCTGCCCACCTTATTGAGCAGGAAAAAAGCGGAGAACGGGGTCGTGAACATCTGTTTTATGCCTTGGAGCGTCTTGATGAGCGCAGCCAGGATATTCTTCAGCAACGTTGGCTGGCAGATGACAAATCCACTCTGCATGACCTGGCAAATAAATACGGTGTATCCGCTGAGCGAGTGCGTCAGCTTGAGAAAAATGCCATGAAAAAGCTTCGTCAATATATGGAAGAATTAAAGTAAGTGTTCACGGGATATACAAATTTTCTTTTCCAGGCTTTGTCCCATGACTTGTCTTTCCCACGCGCAGGCAGGAATCCATCCATAAAATTAGCACTGTGTATAATTTGCAGATAGTTTCCCGCCTGCGCGGGAAAGACATTGACGTTATATACTTCTTAATTATATGTTCCGTGAACACTTACGAATTAAATTAATGAAAGAACCGAGCCTATTGTCTTGTTTCGAGACGTAGGCATTCTTCTTATGTTGACTCCATTACTTTGATAGTTCCAAACAGGCTTTAATTTTCTGTTTTGTTTTGTGATCCATAAAGCCAGAATCAATGGCCATGCCAGTAAAAGTATTCATCTGTTGGTCAGAGTACTGGTAGGCTGTCTGTACTTTTTGATATTCATTGGCCAAATTTGTACGGAAAAAGGGTGGATCATCTGAGCCAAGACTAATTTGAATACCTGCTTCCACGAAGTGAGCTATTGGGTGACTTTTAAGATCTTTGAAAAGACCCAGAGCAAGATTACTGGAAGGACAGATCTCCAATGCGATATTACGCGCTTTGAGTTCCTGAATGGTTTCAGCGGAATGAATTGCTTGTACCCCATGACCTATCCTTCGTATAGGTAGACAATCCATCGCTTCTAACATACTACGGGCTGAGGCAAATTCTCCTGCGTGTACTGTACAAGAAAGACCGCCTTCAGAAGCAATCGTATAAGCCTTACGAAATAATTTAGGCGGAAAATTGATTTCGTCACCACCAAGACCAAAGCCAACGATACAAGGGACCTTTTCTTTTAAGGCTTGTCGGGCTACTTTAATGGCTGCTTCTGAGCCAAAATGACGTACGGCGGTAATGATAATACGACCTATAATCTGGAATTTCTCTTCTGCGTCATTGATAGCCTGTTGAATAGCCTGTAAATGTTCAGTGGAGGGAATGCCGCTGGATTGCTCCGCATGATCAGGGGAGTACATCATTTCTACATAAATGGTGTTTTCTTTAGCGTTCGATTGAAGATAGTCATAAGTAATATCGTAATAGTCTTGTGGATGTTTAATAACAGCTGCAACTTCATCATAAGCTTTTAAAAAACCGAAAAAATCAGCGTATTGATAACTTTGTTCATCGGATGAAATTAAGGTGGCAGGAAGTTGTAGCTTATTACGTTGAGCAAGTTTTTTTGCAAGTGCAGGTGTAATGGTTCCTTCCAAATGAACATGTAATTCCGCTTTTTTAATAATCATATCGGTTTTCCTGATCTTATTATCCGGCTCTGAGCTAAAACAATCTAGTGATTTTTTAAATGAGCAGGGGTATTTTTATCATTAATTCTAGCTAACGTTTGAATTTTTTGAAATGAAAGACTTTTAATCATTTAATTGTTGCTAGTTGTTTGAATGTTTTTTTATTGTTCAAAATATTATAATAATCTCATATTTAGCTTTTCTGGAAAAACATGCCAAATACTGAAAGCCATTCTGTAGAAAATACGTACCCCTTTTTTATCAGCAAACTTCCTTCGACTGCTTTGCAAAAGCTTCCTTTGGATGTTTTACAAAAGCTTTCTGTTGGAGCTGACTCAGCTACCAGGGAGGCAGCCATTAGAACAATATTTGCTCTCACTGATGAGAAATCGTTATACTTCCAGAAGAGTCTAATGATGTATTGGCTAGAGTCTTCAATAAAACCACCTCTTGATATGAATTCGTTAAACACTGCTCTTAAAAGAATAAAGGGTTCTCTTGATTATAAATTCCTTTGCTTATTACTAATACATCAATTAAATAACGTAACACCTGAAATAGATATAACAGAATTACTTATTTACATTGATCATGGCCTTCGCAGTCAGGATCAACCCAAAATGATAGCAGTATTGCAAGCATTACCCACTGTTCTGGCAATAGCCAAAGCAAGCAAGGGGAAGGGGGAAACTTGGCAGGTAATTATCAACAGTTATATTGCTCACTTTAAAAATATAAGTGAACATCTGTTAGACAAAAAAGCAGGAGAAATCTCCGTTAAGCCTGGGCATCAGGGAGGTCTAATTGCAGAAGAGATAAACAAAAGTCTCTCGTCTCTCTATGAAAATTCAAAACAATTAGATTTTTTTGATGTCGCCTATCTATTTAGTGTGCAATACTTATTAAATCCAGGTGCTTCATCTATGTACCTGGCAAGACAGGTTTTTATTTCTTGCTTAAAAAAGCCGAATATGGATTTTACGAAACTTATGCCGCTCTTAAAAGAAGCTATCTTCCAGGAATCAATTTCTTTATCGAATAGTAATAGTAATAGTAAGATACTTCTTACCAGGTATTGGAACGCATTAGGCAACCCTGAAGAGAAGAGCAAGCTTACTAATAAACTGATTGCAGGGGTAATTAGGTGTTATCTTCCTGATATAATGCCTGTCTTACTGAGCTTATCCAGGTTTAAAAATAATAAATTAGATAAGTTAATTAACAGAATTATTTCAGAATCTTTCAAAGTTGGACAAGATGAGCAGCTGCAAGCGCATTATCTGAATATATTAGATAATAGTTTACCTGAATTATCAAAAAAGCAATTGGGAGAAGTGTTCGCTGAAATACAGTCAACAACAGAATATTTGCAAGAGGAACTTGTAATCCAATTATCTAATCTCTTTACATTGCCTGAATTAACCCAACAACAGTTTGATTATTTAGCCGAGCTAGTGAAAGACATTGACGTTTCCTTTGTTACAGAAGGAAATTTTTTCTACAATTTTATTCAACTGATACCTGGCGTTTCCACGGAGCAAAAAAATAAATTGCAAGACCAAGTGAAAGTAATCTGTACCAATCAAAAATTTTGGGACATCGCTGCGTCTTGTGACTATTTGCCATGGCTTCGTTCCAATGATTTTGTAGAAGTATTCAATGCTGTTTATAGTTATGACGGTGATATAGAAAATATATTTTTAATGTTACCTCCTCTTCTCACTGCTCCGCAAATTACTCGAGAGCAATTTGAAAGCTTAATAGAGAAATTCGACAAATATTTGTGCGATGAGAATCTATGGAGTGATGATTTCGCCGAAGAGTGCGGGGAAATACCCCTTGTTTTGTCTCACATTTTTCAATCGTCCTACTTATCTGAAAGTCAATACGCAAAATGGTTTATCAGGTTAAGCGAGTTAATGAAAAAAAATGCAGGCTATGTACTTGATATGTTACCCGCTCTATTAAATTCTAAATATTTCACAACAGAGCAAGGGGAGATTGTAACCAACTGGGTTCTCTATAATATGGAATTACCAGAAGGCGATGAAAAAAAATATGCTGTAAATTCAAGCACACTTAATGCTATTTTTGCCTTACCTAAAATAATACCAGAACAATTTGTTTCACTACTTAACGCTATTTTACAGCAGAAGCCAGACCTGCAAATTCTACTGGAATCAACACCTGCTATTATGAAAGTAGCAAAATCCAAAGCAACTGTTGAGAATAAAATTGAAGATCAGGCCTATATATTGTTGAAAAAAGCAATTAGTGAAATTGGCAAAAATACTTGCTTCGATGAACGCGGGTTAAAAGATTTTTTATATAATGATGTGGTGATAGCAAAATTAGCCCATAATTATCATGCCCTTGAGGCATTAGTTGAAGCTTTAAGTAAAAGGGACAATTTTTCAGCTGAATTGCAAAATTTTCTCTGCCATTTAGTTATTTCAGGAAAAATAACCTCTGATCAACTAGAAAATTTTAATACTAACTATTCTTTAGGGAAAACAGGATCGATTTTTATCGAACTCTACAATAGAAGTCAGCAATTGATGCAAAACATGAAGCCAAACACTACGCAGAGCAATAAAGAAGATCCCAAGCGTCATACTCTTTTTGGGGCAGCCGATAATAATCAAGAAAATAAAGAGAAAAAGGAAGAGGAAGGTCGCCCTAAAAAAAAGGCGAGGGGTCTTGGATAAATCGGGGAGGGCCAGCCTTGGTCTAATTGTCTGCCGCCAAGGTACTAACAGGCAAACATTTTTAAGTTAATTTGCTTGATTGTACTTCTCTATAAAAACCCGGAATGTAATCGAGAGCGCTATGCAAAAGCGCATCAAAGCCTTGAATACTTAAACTGTATGAGACAAACGCGTATCTAATAATGGCCACCGAGCTTAAAACGCGATAAAATCATCAATTTGATGCTATAGGGTTAAGTTATATGAGTAACAATAATGACATTGATAAGGCTTATGTAAGTCCTTATGACAAATTTCTTTTTGAGTTTGATGCCACTCATAAAAAATCGGCATCCCAGCAGCAAGAAATTGAAAAAAATCAACGTATTGCTCATCTTCGTGATCATGCAAAACATAAAGATGAACAAGGTGAAATTTGGGATGCATTTTAATCGTAAGTGTTCACGGGATATGCAAATTTGCTCTTCCAGACTTTGTTCCATGACTCGTCTTTCCCGTGTAGGCGGTAACCCACATCCATAAAATTAGCACTATATCTAATTTGTAGATAGTTTCCCGCCTGCGCGGGAAAGACATTGACGTTATATACTTCTTAATTACCTATTCCGTGAACACTTACTTTTAATCAGTATCGACTATTAGCAAGTTTATTGTGAAAGTTGGGAGTTTTGTATAATCTCCTCGTTTTGTTCGGGTGTTAATCCTTGAAGAGTAATCTCTTCTTTTAGGATGGACATTTTTTCTTGAGGCTCGAAAAAAAGAGGGGAGGACGTGCGATAGGCTGTGTGGGAACCTGATTTATTGTTTAATTGCTTTTCCAACGCCTGGCTATATCCAATTGCCAATGAGCGGATTTGTTCTTCGTTATCTCCTCCTGTACCTTTAATTTGCAAGTAATGCGCGTAACTTCTCAAGGCATTGTCAGGTGAATTGTTTTTTATATCAAGAAAAACCTGATTCCTGGTTTTTGTCAGATGATTCTCAAAAAAGGTTTTAGCGACATTAAAATTACTAATCTTGTTAATCAATATACCGAGTTTAGTGTGCGCGTCTTGTATAAGAGCAAATGTTGGCTGTATTTGGGAATAAAAAGACATCAAATCAGATAAAAATTTTTCTATCTCGTGTTGCTCTCTTGTAGTAAATATATGTTTACTGCTAATGATCAAAGCAACTTTTTTAAAGCACAAATAGTTCACAAGGGAATATTCTTTTGAATTAACATCGGATTGTTTGTAATAGTCCAGTAGTTCCTGGTAGTCATATTGTTCGAAGATTTGCTCTATAAGCAGAGATTTTTTCGCATTAATTAAGGCGTAAAAGTTATCCTGATGTGTTGATGGCAATTGAGATAACCTTTCCATGAATTGTTTAAAGCTCAATGCATTTATAAGTAAAGTCATATTCTCAGACCACTGATCGGAATTTATAAATCTTAAGAGCTGGAGCAGAACAGGTTCGATAATGTCTGGATGATCGGAATAAGTTTTTTTTATACGTATAATGTTTTCTTCTACTTCTTTTTTTGACAAGTTTTTAACAAAAATGTCTTTAAATAACGTGTTATCGTACCACTTAATTATGAGTTTTTGAGGAATGGTTTCTAAAATAGTCAATCGTTGTTCAATAGTGAAGTCTTTGGTCCACTCATAGATCGATGCTTTATTATATTCAGGGTTAAGGGTAAAACTGTATATCAGCGATTCATTGCAATGAGAGTTTTTAGGATCAAGAGATACCGTACTTAAAAGGACGAATCGTTGCTGCGCGGATAAATGGGTTATAAATTGGATCAGATCCTGACGTTGACGTTGTGCAAACAGCTCTGCTTCAACAAGCGAAAATTTATCGCCATAGGAAGATGAATCCCCGTATCCTTGCGTTAAAAGCACGCCTAATAGATTCATTCCCTGAAAGTAACCCTTACTAAAAACTTTTGATAACTTTTCCGCACCAATTTCGTTAAAAAGTTCGAGATTAATTTTACCGCTGCGAATAAGCCGTTTTATTTCCTCCCGGTTTTCTTTACTGCCATTGAGTACTTCTACCAATGCTGCTTTAATGGTTACTTTTTCATCATTAGGAATAAGTTGTTTTATTTCTTCACTACTATTTGCTAATGTTGCTTTCGAGGTTACGCTTTCGTTAAAAGGCGCGGGATTAATTTCATCGTTGTGAATAAGGGGCTCTATTTCTTCCCGGTTTTCTTTACTGTTGTTTAACAGGTTTGCTAATGCTCCTTTAATGTTCGCTCTTGCTATTTCTCCAAGATTTTTAAGCATATTATTCTCCCTTCATTTAATACGACTACCTTGTTTTAAAACGGAATAGCCTTAAGTAAGTCATTACAATCTGACTAACCCAGCAATACATGCAATATTTTATACGCTAGAATTGTTAATAAAGATGCTACAGGCAAAGTTAAAACCCAGGACATAAAAATATTACGGATGACTCTCAGGTTCAATGCGCCGATACCACGCGCCAGACCTACACCAAGCACTGAGCCTACGAGCGTTTGTGTTGCTGATACCGGGATACCTGTGCTGGTAGCGACTACAACGGTCGTTGCTGCTGCCAGGGTAGCAGCAAAGGCTCGACTGGGTGTAAGCGCAGTGATTGAGCTACCTACCGTTTCAATTACTTTTCTGCCGTACATCAAAAAGCCGATCACTACGCCGCCACAACCCAGCAAAATAATCCACGCAGGATAATTGTCAGCACCAAGAGGTTGATTAGCATGCATTATCAGACTATAAATAATTGTCAAAGGGCCTACTGCCAGAGCTACATCATTTGAACCATGGGCGAATACCATAGCGCAGGCTGTTAAAGCCATCAGTACGGCAAAATATTTTTCTACCTGAATAAAACGCTCCCTGCGTCGGATTCTGGGCATTTCGGGAATGCGTTTAATAAAAATCATACCTATAATAGTAATGGAAATACTGGTTGCCAGTGTAACAGCCAGATCCTGTTTGATATTCAAATGAATATCAAAATGATTCAAACCTTTAAAAACCGTAATAAAAGAAAGAACAGAGCCCACGAGGAAGAGATAAATGGGAACATACCATTTTGCTTTCTCCAGCGGGTCGCTTTTGATGAAAATAGTTTGCTGAATACTGATAAATAACGCATAGCTGGTGATTCCTGCAATAAGAGGTGACGTAATCCAACCTATAGCAATATGCGAAACCTGTTGCCAATGAATTGCATCAGGCCCTAAAACTACCGAACCAAAACCCACCATAGACCCAACCAGGGCGTTAGTAATAGAAACAGGGACACCCAGGTAACTGGCGAGATTCATCCATACTGTACAAGCTAATAAAACACCAAGCATGCCTTCAATAAGAATAAGGGGTTGATTGGATAGTTGGCTGTTATTAATAATGCCGTCACGCATGGTTTCTGTGACACCACTGCCGCCAAGAAATGCCCCGGCAAATTCAAATACCAAAGCGATAATCATGGCTTGACGCACAGTAATTGCTTTTGAACCCATTGTGGTGCTCATAACGTTGGCCAGATCATTAGCACCGACCCCCCACGTCATGAAAAAGCATAAGGCGATAGCGGTAAAGAACAATATAATTAAATAATCCATAGAATTTACTACCGGGCAATGAGAATTTGCAGTCGACCACCCACTGTTTGGGCATGATCGGCCAAGTCACCAATCCATTGAACCAGTTTGTAGAGAAAGACTACTTCAATTGCGGGTAAGTCCTTTTCCAGCTTAAAAATATGATGCCTTATATCGGCAAGTTTACCATCGCTATCATGCTCGATTTCATCCAGAGTCATGATCATTTCTTCAACAATTTTCACTTCACTACCGCGAAAACCGCTTTCCAGGAGCTCATCGAGTTCATTGATCGCCTTACACGCTTGTTTGGACGCGTCAAGGCATCGATGTAAAAAAGGCATAAACAGGGGGGCGAGTATCTCTGGAATAATCATTTGTCGGCTAACAATAAGTCCGGCAATATCTTCGGCTTTATTGGCAATGCGATCTTGTGCACTCAATAACTCCAGTAAATCGGTACGCGATACCGGCAAAAATAAGCCGGTTGGCAAATGCAACCTGAGATCGCGTTTAATCATGTCCGCTTCTTTTTCGATACTTGCAATCTTTTCTTTAATCGATGTAGCTGTTTGCCAGTCCTTTCTCAGGATTGCTTCAAAAAAAGGGTACAGTTGTTTGGCACAGTGATGCACTTTACGCATGTGCTGTTCAATGGGCCTGATAGGTGATGGCCCGAACATATTGAATATGCTACCCATGTAAAGCACATAATATAGGAAGGATTTTACAATTATAACTAACGTCAGTTCGATATAAAAGACATTCAGGACATTTTATAAGAAACAGACGGTCTTTTTGGGAAGGAGCAAGTGGAGGAAGAATTTTAAGTTTCGAAAGCATTAGAGATAAATTCGTTTGAAACATTGTATTTCTGCTACACTTGTGAAATGAATAATAGTGAGTGTCTGGACAGGGAGTTTGCTCATTATGAAAAAATGGCTTGTTAGTCTGTTATTTTTTACCGTTAATGTTTTCGCTCAGTCATCCATGATAACCAAGGTGATTGATCTGCGTTATCAAAATGCGGATCACATTATCCCTCTGGTTCAACCGCTTTTACAGAATGGAGAGGAAATTAGTGGTTCAGGTCAGACTTTAGTCGTGAAAGTACTGCCAAATACCTTGACTCAATTACGCACAGTCCTTCACAAGCTGGATCAGCCACCGGTTACTTTTAAAATTACAATTTATCAGGGGGACCCGGATTGGCTCGATACTCAGAATAATGATTCCACCATTAGTACTGTCAGTACAGAGTCTCGTTCAAATCAGTTGCAAAGCCAGTCTGTTACCGTAATGAATGGTGAGTCTGCTTTTGTAAGTACTGGCCAGGATCAGCCTGTGGTAAGTTCGGTAAGTGCTGGCTGGGCGCCAGGCATTTCTTACGATCGGCGTATGGTACAAAATGGTTTGCTAGTCCAGCCTGTTTTGCAAGGCGAGCAAGTGAAGTTAAGTGTGCGTCGTATGCGGCAGCAAGACAGTCGTGTCAGTAGTCAACAATTTGATGATCAGCAAGTGGTGACGACAGTAATGGTTCCTTTAAACCAGTGGGTTTCACTGGCGAGTGTCCAGGGAAGCCAGCCTTCGGCCAGTTCTACAACACAGGTTATTCGTGTAGGGGATCAGTTTTCCCAAAATTCTACACTATATATTAAAGTAAATGTTGTGGATGGACAAAATTCCACAACGGAGGATTAGAAAGTCATTTAATTTATCAGCATGAACCAAGGATCAGGAATGAATGCGCAAACGAAAAAACAGCTTCCGGAACAAAGTACGTCAATGCCCGTAGCCGAAACGATATTGCCAACGATAATTAAACAGGCCTCTTCTCTGTCTGCTACTAAAGACGTGAATGATTTTTTTAAATTCCTTGATCGTTTTTTTCAGGCCAATATCGCGAAAGTTACTGCGGGAATAAGTCCAGCTACTTTAGCGACTGCTTATTGCTCATGGATTTCACAATTAGCACTTTGTCCTGGTCGTCTTTTAGAGCTTTCCCTTTATCCTCTCCTGCATGCCAGGGATTGTAAAAATAAAGTATTCTGTGAAGAAAGAGAGAGCGATGGAAAAGACATTCGTTTTCGCGAAGAGAGCTGGCAACAGTTGCCATGGTGTCTATGGGCGGAAAACTTTCTTCAGTTTGAAGATTGGTGGCGGCGTGCTACTACGGAACTTTCTGGTTTACCTAAACCTGTAGAGCGTATTGTATCTTTTGCAACTCGGCAGATAATGGATGCGCTATCGCCTTCAAATTTTATCTTCACCAATCCTGAGTTATTTCAGGAAACGATTAATTCCTATGGTTCCAATTTATTCCATGGAACCAAACTTGCCATAGATGACATGCTTGGCAAATTATTTGATGTACCGCCTCTGGGCGTAGAGAATTTCATACCCGGAAAGCAGGTGGCTATAACCCCTGGCAAGGTGGTTTTTAGCAATCATTTAATAGAGCTTATTCAATATGAACCGCAGACAAAAAAAGTGATTAAAGAACCTGTTTTAATCATACCAGCGTGGATTATGAAATACTATATTCTTGATTTATCACCGGGAAATTCATTGGTGAAGTGGTTGGTATCAAAGGGACATACTGTTTTTATTGTCTCATGGCGTAATCCCGATTCACGTGATCGCAATCTAAGCATGGATGATTATCATCATCTTGGAGCCATGGCAGCCATCAACGCAGTGTCTGCTGCTTTTCCAAAAACAAAAATAAATCTGATGGGTTATTGTCTGGGGGGAACACTGTCTTTGATTACCGCAGCAACCATGGCCAGAGAGGGTGATAATCGTCTTAACAGTCTTACGCTTCTGGCGGCCCAGGGCGATTTTACAGAGGCGGGTGAACTAATGCTTTTCATTACTAAAAGTGAAGTCGCCTTTTTGGAAAATATGATGTGGGAGCAAGGCTATTTAGATACCAAGCAGATGGCGGGTTCTTTTCAGATGTTGCGCTCTTATGATCTTATCTGGTCTAAAATGATTCATGATTATATGAACGGGAAACAGCGTGGCATGATTGATTTATTAGCCTGGAATGCTGATGCTACTCGTATGCCCTATAAAATGCACAGCGAATATCTGGAAAAACTTTTTCTTAATAACGATTTTGCTGGAGGGCGTTATACCGTAGATGGCGAACCAGTAGCGGCAGAAAATATTCAGATACCTATGTTTGTGGTCAGCACAGAGAACGATCACGTAGCGCCTTGGCGTTCTGTTTATAAAATTCATTTGATGATCAATGGTGAAGTGACTTTTGTATTAACAAGTGGCGGACATAATGCGGGTATCGTGAGTGAACCAGGACACAAGGGACGGTTTTACCGTATCCATAAACGTCAGCAGGGCGATCATTATCTTGGTCCGGCCAATTGGTTGAAAAAGGCAGAAGTAAAAAAAGGTTCATGGTGGTTGGCCTGGAACGATTGGTTAAAACAGCATTCCAGTACAAGACGTGTTGCTCCTCCTGTTATTGATCCGGATTTACCTTCTGCACCGGGTACCTACGTATTGCAGAAATAATAGACTGGTGTTAAAGCTTATTGGATAGATATATCACTTCATTGATTCAGCGGCCACAAATAATTTGTGGCTTTTTTTCCTTTCTGGCATTGTTATCTTGACAATAATTCTCTCTGGCAAAACAATACCTCAAAACTTATAACAGAGGATCAGTAATGCAAATCGCTTGTGTTAAAGGACGGGAAATTCTTGATTCGCGAGGAAACCCTACGGTAGAAGCTGATGTAATTTTAACGAGTGGAGTAATGGGAAGAGCCAGCGTTCCCTCAGGTGCTTCTACAGGAAGCCGCGAGGCTCATGAATTGCGTGATGGGGATAAATTACGTTATGCCGGCAAAGGCGTACGTCAGGCTGTTACACACATTAATGAGGATATCAATCAGGGGTTGCAAGGATTTTCAGTGCAGGAGCAAGAGGAAATTGATGTACGTTTATGTACTTTGGACGGCAGTGATAATAAATCAAAGTTAGGTGCGAATGCCATTCTTGCCGTATCCCTGGCGTGTGCAAGAGCTTATGCCAACGAGACTGATCAACCTTTGTATCAGGTACTCAGTCTGGGTGAATCAAAATCAATGATGATGCCTGTACCCATGATGAATGTTCTTAATGGAGGCGCTCATGCGGATAATAATGTGGATATTCAGGAATTTATGCTCATGCCGGTGGGTGCTCCCGATTTTGCAACGGCACTACAGATGGGAACAGAAATTTTTCATGTGTTAAAGACTGTTTTAAAAAAACAAGGATTGCATACAGCCGTAGGTGATGAAGGTGGTTTTGCGCCTGATTTGAAGTCCAATCGGCAGGCGTTGGATATATTAATGGAGGCAGTAGACAAGGCTGGGTACCAGCCAGGGCATGACATCGTTTTTGCCTTGGATGTCGCTGCGTCAGAACTTTTTCAGGATGGTTTTTATCATTTAAAATCTGAAAATAAAATATTAAGTAGCACAGACCTGATTGATTACTATAAAGAATTACTGCACTATTATCCTATTATGAGTATTGAAGATGGGTTGGACGAACGAGATTGGCAAGGATGGCAGCAACTCACCTCGCAATTGGGTAATCGACTGCAATTGGTAGGTGATGATTTGTTTGTAACCAACGCGAGTATCTTGCAGGAAGGAATTAGCCAAAAAATAGCCAATGCTATTCTTATCAAGCTTAATCAGATCGGGACTTTAACAGAAACCAGACAAGCCATTCGCCTGGCTTATAAAAATAATTATCGTTGCATCATATCGCATCGTTCAGGCGAGACAGAAGATTCTTTTATTGCTGATTTAGCCGTAGCTACAGGCTGTGGGCAAATTAAAACAGGTTCTCTATGCCGGACTGACAGGGTGGCAAAATATAATCAATTATTGCGCATTAATGAAGAGGTATCTCTGAATTATGCGGGACGAACCCTATTAACGCGCTAACAGGTTGGCTAAACGATTTAACCGGTGTTTTGCAGCGCAATATATTGAGAAAGGATTGCAATCCTCTCTTTTTGTATGATTGGCTAAACACCATTAGGTATTATTTTGAGTCATTCCCGTGCAAACGGAAATCTATTCTCAACTTGCCTTCATTACTTTGCTTGAGAGAAGATCCCTGCTATTCGCGGGGATGACATCAATAAAAATCATAGGAAGTCAAGAAACTTCAAATAAATCAATTACCCATCACGTGCATAAAATACTCAAAAATTAGATACGTTTATTTCTTGTCTAACCTTACTGTCGCAAAAATAGATGAGGTAAGTATATAATAAAAAAAAATCTTCTCCGGGTTGAGTATGCGATCTCTGATTATTATTTTGCTTCTGGCGCTCATCGGTTTGCAATATAAATTGTGGATGGGAGACGGGGGTATATTGGAGTGGCTGGCACTTGATAAAAAATTAACGAGTCAAACCCAGGAAAATGAGAAACTTACTGCCCGTAATCATGCCATAGAAGCGGACATTATCGAACTGAAAAGTGGAGAGCAAGCACTTGAAGAGCAAGCTCGTTATGAATTGGGAATGGTAAAAAATGATGAGATTTTTTACCAGTTTGTGGACTAGCCTTTTTAAATTTTAATCAGTAAAATAGGTTTTATACAACGATAGATAAGAACCATCTTTTTCCATATTTTGTAATTGCTGATTAATACGTTGAATCAAATTGGCGTTTTCCGGTAATGCCATGATAGCCAGACCACTTCCTATCATCACATCGTTACCAAGAAACTGGAATTTATCTTCTCCATTTTCTTTCCAATAGGAAGCCGTTGCTTTTTCCATAAAAACAGCATCGATACTGCCATTGCTTAGCGCGCTAATCATATCTTCAACATTAGGGTATTCTTCCAGATCCGATTTGCTATAATTTTGTACCAGATAATCAATAAAACCTCCTTTCCTTACTCCCCCTTTTAATACGCCTATTTTTTTGCCGATTAAATCGTTGACCGACTTGAATGCACTACTGCGAAGTATTAAAAATTGGCCTTTACTCACCATGTAAGGCAAGCTAAAAATACGAGAAAAATCCTGTGGGGTGATAGCAATAATTCCAATAGCGAGATCAATAGTTTTATTATTTAATGCAGCAAATAATTTATGGAAATCCATTTGTATAAAACTGCATTTTTCTTGTATACGAAGGCAGAGAGCCTGCATTAACTGAATGTCAAATCCTTCATCAATTGACATAACAAATGGAGGTTCAAAGAATACTGTGCCAACTTTAATATCAGCATAGGAAATAGGTATGCCCCAGGAAAGGTAAAAAAACAGAGTTAATAAGAATAGTTTCACTTTCATTATTAGCATGTCCTATGATTAATGGTCCTTTATAAGTTTAGTCACTTCTCCTGCAACATTTAAGTTCGCAGAAAAAATTAAAATATACAAGTACTATTGTTATGAATAAGATTGATCTTTCTGAATTTTATTTTTCCACCAGACAATCACTGGCGTAAGCAATACAGTGGGGCCTAACCATAATATAATAGGGGGGTCTAATTTGACATTGGTTACTAAAAATGCAGTGATAGCAGCAATAGTTGCGCCTAACATCGCGGAAAGATGTTTAACTATACGAAATTGACCGACTGCTTTATGATATAAATAGATTTTTATATCGGAAATGCTAAAAAAGCCACCAATTATTCCAAATACAAGTAATGTCACTGATTTAAAGTTTTCCAGATTAAAGCTATAAAAAGCTACTCCGAGCATAATTAATGAAATAACAAGCATAATAGCACTGATAGTGACATCTAATTTAGCAAATTGCCCAAGCCTGTTTTTGGCATAACGCCATCCGGAAAAGGCAAGATAATAACTAAATACTGCGATAAGAAATAAAAATAAATTCCGCTTGATGATAGAAAGTGGTAGAGCGGTAACGAATAAGCCTGTCATACTGTAAAAAAAGAAACGACCGAATTGTCGATGCTTTTGTTTTCCTTTTGCAGTAAAAATCGCGCCGAATGCAGAAAATAAGGCAAAAAACCCACAGATAATGTGTAAGATTAAAATTAAAAAAATAGTCATACAGAATCACTGGTTTTGAAGGTAAACGTATCAAATATTGAAAACATTAAAATTCCTCCGAGTAAAAAGCATTAACCGAATTGTAAACACGCTTATGGAACCGCCAGTCATTCAAATAGCAATAAGTTCAATGGGTATGTCAGGGGGAATTTTATCCCATAAACTAATAACATATCCACCACCCCCTGAGCCTGTTGGTTTAACTGCCAGAGCGCCTGAATCTTGTAATATTTGCATATGTTGTTCCAGAGTTTCACTGACTAAACCCCATTGTCTGAAACAATTTGCCGCTTGTTGCATAGCCTCTGCTAATAAGTTTAAAGAATGTTCGGTATTTTCTTCTAAAGCAGTTCGTGCTTTCATGACGCTATCTGCCATCTGCTTATCAATTAAAGTGGCTTTATCTACCTCTGCCTGCCATAAGTCGTGGACTTGATTAATACAATGCGATGTCATACCGATTTGGCCACAAGAGGATAAAAACCAATGAGGTTGCCAGGTTTTTTTAATGGGGTGAGCCAATCCTTCCTGGAAATAAGCGCCTGCTCCGGTAGCAACGCCAGCAATATCAAGCCCGCTACTTTGTCCATGAAAAAGATTTTCCAGCTTTTTAGCAAAGGCATAAATGGAGTCATTAACCAGTAAATTTTGCGCCTTAAACCAACGTGCCATTGCTACACAAAGTGCAGCAGAAGCGCCCATACCGACACCGATAGGGATATCATTATATATATGAAAATGACCACGGAGATGGCTAAGTGATTTACCGAGGAGTTTTTGCCCCTGCTCTAATACGCTCCAAAACAGAAGCTGCATGTCAGAGCCTCTGAAACCTGTGTAATCAGCACTGAGTACCTCATCAGAATTTTTATAGTGGAGAGACAATTTCTTTTGCTGAACAGGAAAAACGAGAGCGCCGTGTCCACGAAGAACCGCGTGTTCGCCTGCCAGAATCCATTTTCCGTGAGTAGTAGTCTGAAAATCAGAGAACATCGTAATTACCAACCAAATAATCTTGTTTAAATTGAAGCGCCTGTTCTACTTGATCCATACGATAAAGTAAATGAATATTCGGCCCTGCATCCATCGTCACAATAGGGCCATCTCCTGCACGATGCCATAAGTCTTTTAATGTATTCAAAACTTCTTTACTTTTTTCCGTCATATAATGGAATGGTGGTACACTGCTGTTGAACAAATTATGCATGTCATGAAACTCCCGCCAACAAATCTGGTACGCGCTAGCCCAGTCTTTTGTTCTGAATGCATCCAGTAAAACTTTCAGATTTTCTGTAGCACGATGGGCGCGTGCAGCATACTGATTGCTGGTTTTAACCCGTTGATGGGCCTCACTCGAAGAAACCTGTTTTTCCGTATGACTTATTACAATAACCTGATGATATAATTGTGTATAAGCTAATGGGATGCTTTCAACTTTATCTTCTTGCCAAAGAGCCCATGGTGAAAAAAAAGATCGGCAAGAGGAACCAGAACCTCGCATACTTAATTTGGCTTGTTCTTCTATAGAAGGTAAAGGCTGACTAGTAAGTTCACTTATTGCCAACGATGCGCATTTGGTGAGTGCTGCAAAGCTTGATGCGGAACTTGCCAGCCCGCTGCTGTGCGGAAAATTATTGGTGGAGCGAACAATAAAGGAGCCAGTGTATCTGAAATAGTCTTTGATGCGAGTCAGATGACGTAAAAAGCGTTGTTGGCCTGAGCTTGATAATTCAAAAGTCGCCGCCCCTGGTATCTCCAAGGGTTCCCACAGATCTTTTTTTCCCATGTAACTTTCTAATACAACAGAACTGACCAGATTATCCAACGTATAGGATAAGGAAGGATTGGCAGGTAAATTACTTTCTGTGTCTTTTTTGCCCATATATTTTATCAGGGCAATGTTAGCTGGTGCCTGGGTAAACCATTGCATAGCCTATCTCCTTAAACATTAATCTTGTTAGCGTTCACGCAACAGCATCACTTCAGGACAACTCTTCATTACCAACGTTTCTCGGATGACCGAGTGACCAGAATTAATGTACGTTCTGGATTCCGCGGTCAAGCCGCGGAACGTAGGTGTTGGCCTTAAATTGGTGCCATGGTTCACATTTTATTCAAATACAACCAAACATACCTCCTGAACGGATGTTTAATGCCCGGGGATATCATTCCAAAGAATTTTATGTAACTGTAATTGAAATCGTACCGCTAATTTATCTTGTATTATCCAATCCGCAAGGTGAGTAGGGCTTAGTTGATTCCAGACAGGGGAAAAGAGTACTTGAACCTGTTTTAATAATTGATGCTCTTTTATAACCTGACAGGCCCAGTCATAATCATTACGACTGCAAAGAACAAATTTAATTTGATCACTTTGCTTTAAGTATTGCAGATTGGCAAAAAGGTTTTTTTGACTTTCATTCGAGTCCGGTGTTTTTAAATCCATCACAATCATGACTCGTTTATCGACCGCTGCAATATCACGAGCACCACTGGTTTCCAAAGAAACTTTATAATTCAAGTCACAAAGTTGCTGTAATAAGTTAAGACAGCCTGGTTGGGCTAATGGTTCTCCGCCTGTCACACAAACGTGACTGCATTCATAAGAAGCTACTGTCCTTAGAATTGTCGCGATGTCGGTTACTTCCCCCCCATTAAAAGCGTAGGCTGTATCACAATATTGACAACGCAGAGGGCAACCTGTCAAACGGATAAAAACGGTAGGCAAACCGGCAGTAACTGATTCACCCTGTAAGGAATGAAAGATTTCCGTGATGCGTAACTGATTACCCGGTTGTTTCATGAGACGCCTAACGATTCCAGTTTTATTGCTGCCAGTTGAGCAGTGGGTGTATCAGGGTAATTTTTAAGGACTTGCTGTAACCTTAGTCTTGCTTCATTCGCTTTACCTGAGGCGGCCAACGCATAACCAATTTTGAGTGTACAGGCTGCTGCCTTACTCGAGGAGGGGAATTGTTTTAATACGAGATCAAAATGTTCAATCGCTTTAGGATAATTATTTTTTACCATATAAAGTTCGCCTAACCAATAATGAGCGTTAGCGGTATAACCTCCCTGGGGATACTGAGTAATAAAAGTCTGCATGGCTACGAGGGCATTGTCGTAGCGTTTATTTTTTACTAAATCATAGGCAGCCAGATAGCTGATTTGTTCATCAGCAGGATTGTTACGAGAAGTACTGATAACAGGTTTATTGATTGGTTTTTCCTGAGTAGGTGAAGAATATCCGGGAGAGGACGCTGCGGCTGTTTGAGCGATAACAGACTTCTCGGTTGATTTTTCTAATGAGGCAGGTGCTTGTGCTGACTGTATAGATTTTGTTGGGTTTCCTGATAATCGTGTGTCCAGATCTTTATAAAAAGCTAAGTGTTGCTGTTTTAATAATTTTAAATCATGAGACTGCATTTCAAGTTGGCCACGTAACTCCTGAATTTCTTGTTGCATTCCCTGTAATTTATTGAGTAATGCCGTATTATCGCTGTTGCTTAGGTGATCCTGATCATCGCGTGCGAGAGCAATTTCGTTATCGTAATCATCAAGTTGGGCTTTCGCAACAGGCTGCTCCATGGCTGCCTGTTGTTCGTCAAGAATTGCAAAATTTTCACTGTCATCAACTACAGGAGCTTCAGCGAATACCTGAAAAGATAAACAGCAGATAAAGCATAAACTCAGTAGAAGTCGATGTGATTTTATCATCTTGTTGCCTCGTAAGTTAGCTCAACGCGACGGTTTTGTTTGTGAGCTTCTGTATCATGACCTAAATAGAGAGGACGTTCTTTACCATAACTGACCACGCGAATCTGGTTTCTACTCACTCCTGCCATGCGCATTAATTCAGCTACAGTATTAGCGCGTCGTTCGCCCAGGGCTACGTTATATTCACGACTGCCACGTTCGTCAGTATGGCCTGCGAGCAGAACACGCGCGCCGGGATGAGTGGTCAGGTAATTAGCCTGCGCCATTAAAGAAGGTTTATATTTGGGGGCAAAAGAGCTATCGTCATAATCAAAAAGGTAGCGTTGGTTATGAGGAGCCTGTGTAGTATATGATTCACCGGGTTCCTGTCCTGCAAAACGAGTAAATCCTCCCAGACCATGCGCAGAAAGTCCGCTCATGCCATCAGCACTGCCTGGTGTTTTCGAACAGGATGCGAGCAACACGATGCTTGCCGCAACAAGCCCTAATTTAAATGATTTGGCTTTCATCCTTTATCTCCTTCATTAATTCTTGATAATTATTTAAAAGCGCCACAATGGCGGGTCATTGTACAATTGTTTTCTCAATTTCGCTATATGAGTAGAATCCTAATCTTTTTATTTTGCATGCGAGATGACAAAATGAGTTAATTCGGCAGTAAAACGTTTTGTCGCCTGATTTGCTGCAATTACACCGCCATAAGGGGTATCAAAAGGGCAACGGATATGTTGACTGATTATACGCGAAGCAATGACGCGGTTATCGCTTACATGAGTTAATACCACTTTAACAATCAAATCCACGACACTGGGTTTGTTTAAAAAATTTTGTTGTAATTCAATGAGTTGTGCATCAATTCGATAGTCGGTTGATTCAGCGTGCGGACTTGAGGCAACTGCATAAAAACGACCACTACGCTGTAAGCTTTGTACAATAAGAGGAAAAAGCATATCAGCAGGTGGATTGATCCAGGCATTGTTAGCAAAAGCATTTAATTCAAAGGGTTTTTTTATATAGACCATCTGTTCGGTTTGATAACCGGCAACGGCTTCGGGGGTAGTCACTAAAATAGAGCGTTTTTTAAGGGGGGTCGATGACAATTCAGAACTAAAAGCCGTTAATTTGTATTGGTTGCTAACCGGCGTTTTAATAGGAGAACACGCGGATAGCATGCATTGGATAATCAGCAATACAAAAAGTCTGATACTTAATCGATTCATCGCTATTCCCCAGGTCCAGGTACAGGCGGTGTAGTACCACGAATAACTACCGCAGGATTTTGTCGCATCTGGGCACTCACTTTTTCAAGATTGGCTGCTATTCTATCAATACGATGTATCAATGTAACCATCGCTGGTATCGTTTGCTGTGAAATCTTGTCTATGCTCGTTTTCCCTGTTTCCATCGTAGTAGTGACAGCTTTTCCTGCATCCGCTACAGCAGTAGACATGTCTTCCAGTCGATGAATACCCACTTTTATATCCTGAACAAGCGTTGGAAACTGGCGACTGACTTCTGCCATATTTTGCAAAAGAACGTCTGCATTTTTTAAACTATGGTTAATCTCGGTATCGTTTTTAGCAAAAACACCCGTAAGTCTGTTGATATTCGCCAGTGATTTTTTTAAATAAGCCGCGTTTTGTGCATCGAAAACTCGACCGATCTGTTGACTTACCTTATTAACATTTTCCGAAACCTCTTTCAATACTCTATCCAGCTGGTTAAATAATGAGGGTTTGGCAGGAATAACCGGATAGGGCTGATTGGGCGCTTTTTGCAAAGGTGTTAAATCCGAAGAACTTGCTGAAAGCCCGACATACGTCGTTCCTGTAATTCCCTGAGAAATTAGTGTGGCTGTAGTGCTTATTGTCACAGGGGTACCCTCCTCAATATTAAGCAGAAGAATAACCTGTTCAGGATCCTGGTGATTAAGTTCGATTTTACTGACAAAACCGACTTTGACACCATTATACTTGACAGCGGATTGCTCACTAAGGCCCGATACAGCTTCGCGAAGATAGACTGCGTAGATACGGTATTGTTTTTGATCAAAGCCAACGGATAGCCATAGAGCTGTAGCAAGTAGGGCGCCTACAAGGATTAATACAGCCAGGCCGACCACCGTGTAGTTCGTTTTTGCTTCCAAGAAGCTTGCTCCTGTTCTCTTAATTATAATCAGTTTAAAATTTACTAAAGTAATCGGCAATCAGTGGATGCGGATTTTTCTTTAATTCTTCAAAAGGAGCGACATCTAATATTTTCCCTTCACCGATAAAGGCAATTCTGTCGACTCGTTTTAAGGACTCCATATCATGACTGATCATGACGATCGTTAAATGCAAAGTATCTCTTAAAAATAAAATCAGTTCATCAAATTGTCTGGCGCTATGTGGATCAAGGCCCGTTGTGGGTTCATCCAGGAATAATAGCTCCGGGTCCATCGCCAGCGCACGCGCAGCAGCAGCACGCCGCTGCATTCCGCCGCTTAATTCAGAAGGAAATTTTCCTGCGGCTTCTTTAGGTAAACCGACAAGAGAAATTTTTAACATGGCAAGCTCTTTCATAAAATCAAAATCTAATGAAGTAAATTCGCGCATGGGAAATAGAATATTTTCCAATACGGTCATTGCCGTAAAAAGAGCGCTATGTTGAAACATCATACCCCAGCGACGACGAATGGCATTTGCTTTATGACTTGTTAAATGTGTAATTTCTTCACCAAAAATCTTTAAAGAGCCTGCCGTGGGCTTTAAGAGCATCAGTAGGCTGCGTAAAATAGTTGTTTTACCGCTGCCGCTTCCCCCAATGATTGCTAAAATTTCTCCTTTTGATACAGTAAGATTGACATCAGAATGTACCCATTGTCCACCTAAATAATTTTTTAGACCCTTAATTTCAATTAGAGGCTCGTCCATTAAATACCCATCCAGCTGTATATAATGGAATAAACAGCATCAGCAACAATAATTAAAAATAATGCCTGTACCACGCTTTTGGTGGTTTGACTGCCAATGCTGTCACTATTCGCTGCTACCCTGAATCCTTGAAAGCAGCCTACAAGAGCAATCAGGATAGCGAATGCAGGCGCTTTATATAAACCTAACATCATTTGTTTTAAACCCACTGAATCTTTTAAACGAGCTAAAAAATCCAGATACCCTACGTTAAGTATCGATTTGGACATAAACATGGCCCCCATCATACTAAATACATCAGACCAAAAAATGATTAGAGGAAAAACTAATAATAAACCAACCACCTTAGGCATGACCAAAAGTTCTGTAGGTGAAAGCCCCATTGTGTTTAATGCATCAATTTCTTCATTGATACTCATGCTACCAATTTGGGCGGTAAACGCAGAGCTTGTACGTCCCGCTACTATAATTGCCGTAATTAACGGTGCAAATTCCCGAAAAATAGCCATCCCTGATAAATAGGCAATAAAAATATTGGCACCGTAAGTTTGTAGTTGTAAACCCATTTGATAGGCTAATACTACGCCAATGAGAAACGACAGCAAGGCAATGATAGGTAATGCCTGAATTCCTGCTGAATAAATATTGGAGACAATGCCTGGTAATTGAAAACGTCGCCACTGACCCAATGCTTCAAAAAATTTGCTGCTTAAATCGCCAATCAAAATGACAAAGCCATCGGCCTGATGAATTTTATGAACGGTTTCTTTTCCCAGACGGTGAAGGAAATTTTTCTGTTTTGTTTTGGGTGCCGTATAATCCAGAGTTTCCCGGTGGTCCTCGATTAATTGTAACAAGGCTTTTTGTTGTTTGTTGAAATCAATTAATTCGATTTCCTTACCCTTGGTTTTCAGGTGATCAATACAATGCCTCAGAGCCAAGGCTCCTGAACTGTCAAATCGGGTAATTTCTCTGCCACTTATCGTTATTTTGTTTTCTTCAGGCAAGAACAACGAGTCAAGGTTTCGTACCAGATCATCCAGTTTTAAAACAGACCAGGTCCCTTGACACTGGTAGCAGTGATTGTCTTTATTAAAAATAAATTGAGCGGAAGTTTTTGCCTTGGTCATGATTGCTATCATTTCAGGATATAGCCTAGCATAATACGAAACAGGCTGTTGCTAAATACCTGAGAGCAATATTTATTACCGTCTTTTATTACAGGGATCTTACACGGTGAATGCGATTAAAAGATTTTCTCTTTTATTATGGGATGTTGATCCTGGGTATTTTCGTTTAAAACACGCGATGAAAACGGTTCTCGCTATTTTAATTGCATTATGGTTAGTCCGAAAAGACACCATGCTGACTAAAGCAATGGCCGGTATTATTTGTGGGATGTCTATGCAAGGCATTGTAGCAAAGCCTTTTTTTGCACGTGTTATTCAAATTATATCCTTTAACAGCGCTTGTTTTTCAGCGTTCATTTTAGGTTTTATGGTACGAGATCTTTTTTATTTAAAAACGCTTGTTTTAATGGGCTTGGGATTTACGGTTAATTATTTACGGCGATTTGGACTTCATAATAGTATGGCGCCGATGATGATTTGGGTCTTATGTTTTGTTGCCACTATTTTACCTTTTAATGCAACTACCTCATTATGGGAGAGTGTCTACGGTTTACTCGTGGGTGTGAGTGTTTCGGCACTGGTTATGCTGGTTATTTTTCCAGAAAATTATTCTGTCTTATTTGTAAATAACTCTAATCGATTATTTAAATTACTTTCAAGTGGGTTGTCAGATTTAAGGCGTCATCTTTTAATGAGAGAAGGCTCTTATGATCTCCACTTTACTATGTTTATGCGTGTAAAAGAAAGTATGCATTATCTATTAGAAAGTAATCAGGCCATAGAAGAGAGCACTTTATTCGCCGAACAACAGCCTCTAATCGATGACATAATGATTCAACAGTATGCTCTGGTGCACGCCTATACAATGATTATTGAAACCTATCGAACGTTAAGCGTTCATGAATATAAATTGTCAAATTCGCTGTTGCGTGCAATAAACAGGATCAATAAGCAATTTGCATTTAAGTTTTACTCCTCCAAAATGAATAAAACTTATTATGTCACGGCGAAATCAATGCCTGTTGTTCTGACGAAACTTTCTCAGGCCATCAGTAGAGAACATATCACTGATCCTGATTTAATTATGATTTTATTGAATTTAAAACTTGGTTTCAGTCTTTTAAATCAGCATCTTAATAACCTGCTAAGGAAAAACGATGCCACTTAGAAATACGACCAAAATGGCGTGGCAGGCGGTGATTGCAATTTTTATCGCCGAGTTTATGAGTGCTTATCTGCATCTGGAGCGGGGTTATTGGACTACTCTGGCTACCATGGCTTTAATTACTCAGACCTGGGGAGAAAGTATCCGGCGTTCTTTTGAACGGGTAACAATGACTATTTTAGGTGGGGTATGCGGCACCGTGTTGTATTTCATACTTCCTGCCAATGAAATAGTAATGCTTGGCTTGCTTTTCATTTTTGTTTTTTTCACTGTTTATATGTTACAAATCAATTATCTTGTTTCTGTTTTTATGTTAACAGGCTATGTAGTCCTTTTGTTTGCACTGATGGGTGACTGGACTCTGGCTTTACTTAAAGATCGCATTGTTGATACAGCCTTGGGAGCTGGTATTGCTCTCTTTGTGGGATGTTTCTTCTTACCGATTAAAACGGATATTGCTAATTTATTTATTAATCATCTGGAAAAAATGCTGGCAACATTAACGCTTGTTTTTTCAAATAAACCACAGGCTAATCGCACTACACTGACGAGCCAACATTTATACACTGATTTTCAAATGATACGTAAAAACGCCCTGTCTATTCGTTACGAAATGTTGTTTCATAGGATGAATCGGCGAGATTTTTACCTGTTATTAACTCAGACTGCATTTTGTACCCAATATGTTGCAAGTTTAATTGAATCTTATCGTTGGCTGGAGAGTTACCTGACGCAAGAAGACAGGGCAGGAATTACTACTGCTATGAATATTACCAGGCATAATTTTGAAACGATGATAAAGCGCTTGAAAAACGAACCTCATTCAGCAATGTTGCCGGCAGCAGAGTTACATACATTAATTGCTGAGAAGATTAATCAGGATCCACAGCGGTTTGCTACTTTAGAAAATGAAGCATTAAGTTTTTTTAATGTGATGTATTTTTTTATACGTTTGAATACCCGTATGAATGAATCCTATACGTTACTTGACTGATTATTTTTAAATCCATTGTTTGGTAAATATAAATACAACAGGGGATTGAATCTGGTTGCTGTCCTTATCTTATGTTAGAATCCAGGCCATTTTTTCCAGAATAGTGACTGAGTGTGCGAAGTAATTATAATAACTCACAACTCCCTGAGACGGCAGGTGATCTATGTCGTTAAATGATAAGGCTGGCCAGTTGTTTCAGGGATTTTCCAAGTTAGCTCGTGAAGAACGGTTTCAGCGTTTGCTGGAGGCAGGCGCCTTAACTGCGGATGACATTGATTATTTGCAAGGTGGTGGGGTACAAAGCACGCTGTTGGCTGATAAATTAATTGAAAACGTCATTGGGTATTTTCAATTGCCACTGGGTGTGGCCACCAATTTTTGTATTGATGGTAAAGATTATGTCATTCCCTTGGCTGTGGAGGAGACTTCTATCATCGCTGCGTTGTCAAAAACGGCAAAATGGATAAGACAGCAGGGCAGTATTACTACAGAGGTTCAAGGAGAATCCATTATTGGTCAGATACAATTGGCCAAAGTCAAAAATTGGCAGCGATTCGCCGCTATATTCGCCGAAAACAAGCAATTTTTAATTGAAAAAGCCAATGAGGAAGTTGCTTTTAATATGGTGAAGAGAGGGGGGGGGGTGACTGATCTTGAGCTTCGGCATTTAGCGCGGGAAGACGACTATGACATGGCTGTTATTCATTTAATGATGAACAGTTGTGATGCCATGGGAGCAAATATCATTAATCAGGTTTTGGAATATTTAAAAGCACCTTTAGAAAATCTGACCGGCGAACAGATTTCCATGTGTATTTTATCCAATTTAAATGATCAAAAGTTAACAACTGCCACAGTGACTATCCACAATGTGGATGCGGAACTGGGTGAACGTCTGCAAGAAGCATCCTTGTTTGCAGAAACCGATCCCTATCGTGCGGCTACTCATAACAAAGGAGTGATGAATGGCATTGATCCCGTATTAATTGCAACGGGCAATGATTGGCGCGCCGTTGAGGCGGGTATGCATGCGTATGCAGCACGTAAAGGTCACTACCAGGCAATTACTCGCTGGCGCTATCAGCAAGGTGACTTAACGGGCCAGTTAGTTGCTCCAATCATTGTAGGCACAGTAGGTGGTGTAACGGCGCTTCATCCTACCGCCAAACTTTGCTTACGAATGATGGGAATTGAGTCAGCCAATCATTTGTCACGTATTCTTGCAGCCGTAGGTCTGGTACAAAACCTTGGCGCTCTTAAGGCATTATGTACTGAAGGAATTATTAAAGGGCATATGAAATTGCATATTGACAATCTTTTACTTGTCGCTGGTGCAACTGATAGTGAAATGCCACTATTGAAAGAACGACTGCAAAGCTGGTTAACAACCAATAAGCGAGTCAGTTTGAATAATGCTTATGATCTTTTAGCGGAATTGCGACAAACACGCATTGCAACATAAAATAATATACAAAAAATACTTGAAATTTTACCTTAATCCGGTATGATTCCAGCCTCTTTGGGGCCGTTAGCTCAGTCGGTAGAGCAGGAGGCTTTTAACCTCTGTGTCATAGGTTCGAATCCTATACGGCCCACCATCCTGCCAGACAATGACAGGAGAAAAAAAAGTTATATATATTCTGTAAAGGGCCGTTAGCTCAGTCGGTAGAGCAGGAGGCTTTTAACCTCTGTGTCATAGGTTCGAATCCTATACGGCCCACCATTTAACGGAATGCATTTTTTTAGATAATCACTCACAATGCGCTCGTAGCTCAGCTGGATAGAGTACTTGGCTTCGAACCAAGGTGTCGGGGGTTCGAGTCCCTCCGAGCGCGCCATTTAGGGTCATCCAAATCCGGGGGCACTTCACTCATCCACAGAGCACTCTAACTCTTAATCTATAATTTTCAAAATTTCTAAATCCATAAGCCCGTCGTTGAATCAATTTCATCTTTCGATGAAAGCCTTCAGTTATTCCATTTAAAGCCGTATTGTCTTTGTATCTCATTCTTTGTGTATGTCAATCAGGGGAGTAAAAGAACAAGAAACTTGCAAATTATACTAGAACGGATATAATTATATCAAAATAGATATAAAAATAATATATGAAACCAATATGCTTTTTAGGTGATTCGTTAATCCGTTTAAGAGAATTTGGCACGGATGCAAAACAAGATGCTGGTTATCAATTAGATAAAATACAACGGGGTGAGCAACCAGATGATTTTAAACCCATGCCTTCAATTGGAAAGGGGGTTGAGGAAATCAGACTTTGGGATGAAACGGGAACATATCGTGTAATTTATACAGCGAGAGTTGCTGACGCAGTTTACGTTTTACATGCTTTTCAAAAGAAAACTCAAACGACATCAAAACGCGATATTGATCTTGCAAAAACACGCTTTACTGAATTAAAAAGGAGCAAATAGAAATGAATAGAATAGAAAAATATGAAAATGTTTGGGATGCAATTTCTGATACCCCCGGAGAGGCCGCTAACTTACAAGCGAAAGCAGAGTTAATGCGTCAAATTGTAGCCATTATTAAAAAACAGGATTGGACGCAGGTAGAAGCTGCCAAACACTGTGGGGTAACTCAGCCACGTATGAATGATATGTTACGGGGTCGTATATCTCGATTTTCATTAGATGCTTTAGTAAATATCGCAGCAGCGATTGGGCAACGAGTACATATTGAATTAGAGGCTGCATAATCTGTAGATGATCTTAGTTAGTTTTAGGTTAAGTCTGATAAATTTAATATCAGATCGTAGTTAATATGTGTTTAATCCTCTGTTCTTTTGATTCCAAATGTTTGTGTACTATATGAATAAATGGACTCAAGATCATCTATTGCTTTGGATAAAGGCGATATGTTTTATTTGGCATGTTGTTTTTTCTTCATTTGCTTCAGAAATTTTTGGGCATTCCATGCTATGGGAGTACCGCTAGCCTCCCCTTCATCAATAAGGTGACGAAGTTGCTCCAGCTTTGATTCAGCTTGCTTTTCACGAAGTAAGCGCAATGTACACTCCAGTTAAGAGTGACTTTATAATTTACGGAGGAATAAAATGAAAGACTTCTTTATCAAAACCTTTGGAGGGTTGGCATTTAACTATTATTTTCGGCATTGGATTTTTGGGCTAATATTCCCAATAATTTTATTTAGCATGGCAACAGAAGACTACATTTCTTTTCTTGAAATTTTTTTAATCATCGTAAATACTTTTTTGTACCCTTATTCCCGTTTTGTTTATGAAAAAATATGTAATTTCATTCTAGGAGATAATTTTTTTATAGTTAATACTGTTTTTTTGCTCACCACCAAAATGATCAGTATGTTAATCTGCTGGACTGGAGCCATTTTTATAGCACCAATAGGACTTTCTTATTTGTATTACCATCACTCCAAATATCTTAGAAATATTCAAAATTCTTGAGATCAAAAAAATGGTGCACGACGCGTGTACCATTTCACAAAAGACAAATTTAAATACACATTTTCATAAGGACTAAAAACATGGAAAATTTAGTTTATATATTAAAGTTACAAAAAAAATATAATGGCATTTACTTCATAAAAAAATCACTGTGCCAAAATAGCTTCCGAAAACTACTAGGTGTTTTTATAATATTACTGATCGTTTCATCAATTATCGCTATTTTTATTGCAAAAAAACAAAATAATATTTATATACTTTCATGTCCAGGTATAATTATTTTTTTGTCACTATGCTACATTTTTAAACTAATTGACAAAGACCATATGAAATCCATCAATCAACCACTAACTACCAAATTTCTTAATCCTAAATATCTTGTTTTCAGGATTCAAGCAATCAAGGAAACTTTACAGAAAGATAATTGCTATAATGAAAATTTTTTAAATCAAACGCTTGAAGAATGTGACCGATATTTGATTTTAGAGGCAAATGGAACCTCATTCATTCTAAGAACTTTAAAAAATCAAATACAATAAAAATAGCAATCAGGGTTACTTATTTAGAGAAGCGCAAAGCTATATCTTAATCTAGACCATCAACTTAACCTAATGCAGCAGAAAGTAACATAACTGGTAGAATAAAAATATGTTAAATACGTCACAGTTAATTAAAGAAATTGATGAATAATGATCGTTATGATGTAATTGAAGATGAAAATTTTGAACCTGGCTCTCATCAACAAGTATTAAGAAATTATCTTGGCATCAAAGATAAACAAACTATTGAAGTACTGGAAGAACAAGAGTTAGAGCGAACAGGTCTACAAATGATCGATCTATACGATAAGATCATCGATTCAATTCACAGGATCTTTGTGATCTCCATTCTTTATGGCTTGCAGGAATCTATCCATTTTCAGGAAAGTACAGAACGACCAATATGAGCAAAGATGGCTATCAATTTGCCGCCGCACATCTGATCGATAAATTAATGTATGAGTTCGAAACGAACTATTTAAGTCAATATACTCCTTGCAACTATACCAATGAAGATGACTTAGCATATTCTTTGGCCATTGTTCATGTAGAGCTTATAATTATTCATCCATTCAGAGAGGGGAATGGTCGTTTGGCCAGATTGCTTGCAAACTTAATGGCTCTTCAAGCTGGCAAGAGATTTATCAACTATTCCCCTATCGATAGGACCTCTCAACAAAAGGGTTTTGATGAGTATATAATGGCTATACACCAAGGACATTGTGGTGACTATAAAATGATGCAAAAAATTTTCTATAAGTTATTGGAGGCTTCTTAGCTTTTATGAAGACGAGACTGAATTTTTCGAAATACAGCATCAGTTTTTGATGTGTCGGGTATTACATGGATATGAACAGAAGAATTAGCAACAATACCCTCCACTCCACAAGATGTTCTAGAAGATCTCGAGTTCAACTCTCTCGCTGCTTTTTTATCCCTTAAATAAGGATTAGTGACGGATAATGTTTTCATAAGTTAATTATAACATACGTTTGCTTTTTGTGTTGGGTAAAAGGCAAAATATGTAATAGCATATTCTGCTATATACCTATTAAACAGCCGTTGTTTCTACTTCTAGGAAAGCTGATCCAGAAATTAAATCGCATCGTATAGAATAAAACTTTTGACGAACAGCCTTTAGCAAAATTGAACTCTGAAGACATAGACTTCAGAGCAATTTTCTAAATGGATCATATTCAAAATCAGAATAGTTATAAGTATATGCTTTTTCCTTTTAATTCCTGACAGGCAATCTTTAATAAACCAGGCCATAACTTATCCTCTGTACTGGCCATGTCAATGAAAGCTTCTGTCTTCGTGCTGATGTCTGCCGTCTTGCAGAGTTCTTGCCAATCAATAATAAAGCTCGTACTGGCAGGGTTAATATCGAATGGGTGTCCCATAACTCTCCTCATGATGCGATAAAGGATTTTCCGGCATTGGCCGGGTATGATGTCCTTCCGACCTGGAGGCGCCGAACATCCCTGCGACACTTACTGCTGCCGGTTTTATCTTTTGTCTCAATGCCGCCAGTTGCGGTTCTTCTGCAAGCAACGTTGACAGCAATTTCTCCATATACTCCGGTGATTTCTCCCAGTCCATCGCTTTTTTCTTACAGATTGCCTGTAAATGCGCCTCTGTCTCCTTCGAGGGCAAGGAAAGTAATACGTCAAGCTTTTTGCACAACGTCTTCATTAAGGATTTTCTGTTCCGCGCATCGAGCTGTCGTTCAGTCTCCTTCCTCGCTGCTGCTTCTTTCTCCGCTTGTGTCTCAGCTTCTTTCCTCGCTGCTGCTTCTTGCTCTGCCTTCTCCATAGCTTGTCTGGTGGTTTCTACGGCTTCTTTTTCTTTCTGTTTTAATGCAGCCGTCTCTGCTCTTATTTTCTCTCTTGTTGCGTCTAACTTTTCTGTCTCTGCTTGCAGCTGCAGCCTTTTGCTTTCATCGCGAAGAAAATGACGCCTTGAACTCATCTGATTATTAATATGTTCTTC
>NZ_JHYC01000027.1 GCF_000621525.1 Legionella fairfieldensis ATCC 49588
TATCATCGAAGTCAATTGGTTCGAGAGGCGGCATTGGACAAAAATATTGAACTTCATTATTTGCCACCATACAGCCCAAATCTAAACTCAATAGAGCGCTTATGGAAGGTGATGAATGAAGAGATAAGAAATAACGTCTTTTTCTCTTCCGCCAAAATGTTTCGTGATGCCATCAATGGATTTTTTGATGATACTTTGCCAAAAATTGCGCAATCACTCCGAGGGCGCATTAATGATAATTTTCAGACGATAAAACCAGCACCTTCAAGTTGAATGGGTATAATTTTAGACTCTTTCCAGAATGGAATCAGAAAAATAGGGATACGCAGCATCAGTAAAAGGCAAATAGCAGATCCAAAGCCGGGATGCATTAACAAGAATAGTAGAAATATCAACACACCCTGATGGATTTGTGTTATTTTATGCACTCTTGGGTTTTCAGTAAAATCCAATATCAATGGGAATTTTACAACTTCTTTCACGTATTTCATTCGTTCAGATTAACAAAAGGGGAAGCATTTGTGCGCAACAGTCGTTTTTACTTTGCCAACCGCGAAAACGTTAGTCGCTATATTAATCGCTGGGATTTGTTACTACTCATCCTTATCTTTTCTATTCTTTTTTTTCTTGCGTGGGCTGGCAAGCAAATGGCAAGCCCCTATCAACTAGGGGAACCACTACCCATTTCCTTGGAACCCGCAAAATTGCCTTTTTATGCTTTACGTACAATTCTGCGCATGTTTATTGCCTTATTCTTATCTCTTTTGTTCACCTTTACAGTAGGTGCTTTTGCCGCCAAAAATCGCCGTGCCGAGCAAGTCATTATTCCCGCAATTGATATTTTACAATCAGTTCCCGTATTAAGTTTTTTATCAATTACCGTGACAGGTTTCATTCTTTTATTTCCTGGCAGCTTATTAGGCCCCGAATGTGCATCCATTTTTGCCATTTTTACCTCACAGGTCTGGAATATTACTTTTGGCTTTTATCAATCATTAAAAACCTTACCTCATGATTTAAAAGAAGCCGCGGCGATGTTTCAACTCTCTGCCTGGCAACGTTTTTGGAAAGTAGAAGTTCCTTTTTCCATGTCAGGTTTAATATGGAATATGATGATTTCCATGTCAGCCAGTTGGTTTTTTGTGGTTCTTTCCGAAGCGATTGCTGTAGCGCATCAGGATATTCGCTTGCCTGGCGTAGGATCTTATATTGCTCTGGCCATAGAAAAACGTGATTTACATGCCGTAGGATATGCTATTTTAACCATGATCATTGTTATTTTCCTTTATGATCAAATATTTTTTAGACCTCTCATTGCCTGGTCGGAAAAATTTAAGATGGAACCATCACCCGACGACGAAGAATATCAATCATGGCTTATTGATTTACTACGCAATAGTCGATTAATGAAACATGTTGGTCAAGGCATAAAAATAGTAAAAGACCATTTCGTGAACATTTATTGGCTGCGCAATCACACGATGAATGAAGTGAAAGAAACGGATTCCCATCGCCAGAAACATCTTGACTGGTTATGGAACGGACTTATTTTATTAACTGTTTTCACAGGTGGATGGCTACTCCTGAAATTTATTCTCGCCGAACTTAAAGTAAGTGAAATTCTGCATGTTTTACTACTTGGGGGAGCGACTGGATTGAGAGTAATTATTCTTATTCTTATTAGCTCTTTAATTTGGATCCCTATTGGCGTCTGGATTGGTTTAAGACCCCGTCTGGCGCAAAAGATTCAACCTATTATTCAGTTTTTTGCCGCTTTTCCTGCTAATTTATTTTACCCGCTGTTTGTTATTGCAATTGTTCGTTTCCATCTCAGTATTGAAATCTGGGTAACTCCACTTATGATTTTAGGTACTCAATGGTACATTTTATTTAATGTCATTGCTGGTGCCTCAACCATTCCCCGCGATTTATACCTGGCAGCCGATAATTTTGGTGTTAAAGGGTGGCAATGGTGGAAACGTTTGGCCTTACCTGGCATTTTCCCTTTTTATATTACAGGAGCCATTACAGCGGCAGGAGGCGCATGGAACGCCAGTATTGTTGCCGAATGGGTCAGTTGGGGAAACACCACACTACAAGCTACCGGTCTGGGTGAGTACATTCATGCTAATACGATAGCAGGTAATTTCCCTAAAATAGCACTGGGAACAGCGATGATGTGTGTGTATGTCCTGGTATTTAATCATCTAATCTGGCGTCCGCTCTATCGATTAGCGGAAGAGCGCTTTCATTTCAGTTAAGAGACAGCTATGTCAGAAACTATTATTACTATTGAAAATTGCCGTAAATCGTTTAAAAAAGCTTCTTCTTCTCAGGATCTGCTCGTGTTAGAAGATGTTAATTTTAAATTACGAGAAGGAGAAATCGTTGCTCTCCTTGGCAAATCCGGCTCAGGCAAGTCCACACTTTTGCGTATCATCGCAGGACTTGCACCGCCCTCGGCAGGAACAGTAACCTATCGTGGACAACCCGTTACAGGGCCAGTACCTGGCATTGCCATGGTGTTTCAATCCTTTGCTCTTATGCCTTGGTTAACTGTCCTTGAAAACGTCGAACTGGGCCTGGAGGCCCAGGGAGTCAACAGGGAAGAACGGCGGCGGCGGGCAATTGCCGCCATTGATACCATCGGCCTTGACGGTTTTGAATCAGCGTTTCCCAAAGAATTGTCAGGAGGGATGCGCCAACGCGTAGGTTTCGCTCGTGCTTTGGTTATCAATCCTGATGTTTTATTAATGGACGAACCTTTTTCCGCCCTGGACGTACTCACCGCTGAAAACCTGAAATCGGATCTGTTAGAGTTATGGCAAGAAAAGAAAACGAATACCAACGGCATTCTTCTAGTCACTCATAATATTGAAGAAGCAGCAACCCTTGCTGATCGGATCATCATTTTTGGTAGTGACCCCGGTTATATACGTGCCGAATTACAAGTCAACATCACACAACCGCGTGATCCTGAAACACCCGAGTTTCGTGCTTTAGTCGATAAAATATATACTTTAATGACTACCGGACCTAAAGAAAAAGCGAAAGGCGCACAGCGCGAACGTCAAATCAGTTTAGGATATCGCCTTCCTGATGTGGAACCTTCCGAATTATCAGGTCTGATTGAAACAATGAAGTCCTTTGAGGAGCGTATTGACCTGCCTGAATTAGCGGATGAATTAATGATGAATATTGATGATCTTTTCCCCATTCTGGAAACCTTGGAAATTTTAGGGTTTGCCCGAGTATCGGATGGTGATATTCAGTTAAGTGAATTAGGCAAACAATTTTCTGAAGCCGATTTACAGGAGCGTAAGCAACTGTTTGCCAGACGTTTGTTGGAAAAAGTCCCGTTGGCGCGCTATATTTGCCGTATTTTAGATGAAAAAATTGGCCATCGAGTTTCTGAAGAACGCTTTCTAACCAAACTTGAAGATTATTTAAGTGAAAAGGAAGCGGAACGTGTGTTACGTACAATGATTGATTGGGGACGCTATGCCGAGCTTTTTGCCTATGATTTTAATACAGGAGTTTTAAGCCTGGAAAATCCGGGTACCTCCGTTCAATAACGGTTGTTTAAAGGACGTAGAATTCAACTTATATTGGAATAAACAAACTTGGGCCGGATAACCAGGGTAAACGCATCTAAATTGAAGACATCTATCAGATGCGTTTACCTTGAGTCTAATTCCTTTTTCAATAAATTATTGTAAGCACGTTATCTACATTGACCCTCACTTTTAAAAAGGTAAAAACTCACTGTCTATTTTGGTTTCCATCTCTTTGTCATTTTCTGAACCAGGAAGGGTAAGCGCTGGAGCAGGATTTTTAAGTGCTTCGGTTAAACTGATAAATTTATAACCATTTTGCTTATACATTTGGATAATATCACTTAATAAATAACTGTTAAGCAAATTAGCGTGAAGTAAGAGGATCTGCTTAACTGGCTGGCCGTTAGCTCGATGTTCAGCCTTTAATGTCTGTTGCCAGATATAATCAAGATAACGTGCCTTCATGCGGGTTAACGCGTATTTTTCCCTCTCCCGATAGGGAACTTTGTATAGCTGCTCGTTAAAACGAAAATCTTTACTATCGACAGTAACAGGGGCAACGGTGTAATGATTTTCCTTAAGAAAATCAAGTACCTTGGGTTTGGTTATTCTATTACCTTCAGCAAGGTAAGGATAACGGAAATATTTAGGTTCTGTAAGCACGGGGCTAAGGACTTTATCAGCCCGGGCAATATCGGCGATATATTTATCCGCATTCATTCCATTCAAATTGGCATGGGAATAGGTGTGATTCCCAAGCATAAATCCTGCTTTGCGAAATTGCTCAAGAAAAGCCCACTGCCCTTTGGCTATTGCACCGGCAATGACAAAACCTGTCGCGGGTACGTCATTGTCACTAAGTGCCTGAACTATTTTAGCAAAACGTTCAGTTGCTCGCTGTTGATTACCTGCTGTATCCATTTTTGAAGCGACAAGAGGCAGGTCATCAATGGTAATGGCAATTTCACGCACCTGGGCAAAGCAATGAGATACAAACAACAAGATAAAGACTGTATATAATTTTCGCATCGATAATCCTTTATCGGCTGAGTTGTAATATGAGTGTAACAAGGGTTGCATCAGAGGAAAAGAAAAATTCTCCTCAGGCCGACTGTGTTGGCAGAGAAATTAATAAATTAACTCCATTTTTTCTCTGATTTTTATTAGAATTAGAATACAGAGAAAACTTCCCCCAGGCCGGACTGATTTTTAGCGTTTCCAATTTGGGTAAGTCATCATATTCTTTGCAAGGTTCAAGAGACGATGTTATTGTCATTTTCATTCCTTTCCTATTTCCTTGCAGTTTATTTTCAAGTGCAATCGATGTCGTGTTTTGTACCTCGAATTTCTTAATCGATTTGCCTGCTCGTTCCATAATTTCACCTTCCAGCAAGTAGCTTAAAAATGCACGCATTCCCTTTGCTGCACCACCAAAATAAAGATCATTATCTTTTTTATCACTTACTTTTTGCTCACTTTTATATTTTTTTTCTTCTATGTATTCACCAAACCGGCTAAGATAATTTTCTGGAAATCCTCCCGCATTATCGCTAATTTCCACTACGATTTTATTATCGTCTATAGATAAATTAATTGACATTTCTAATTTTTCTTTTTCGTAATCTATTGCTTGGTTTTTTGATAAATTATCAAGAAAGGCGTCAATTGTATTTTTTAATAATTCAGTAAATGAACTATTCAAACTACTAATAGCCATAGGAAGCATTTTATCGTCGTTGTCGAAAAACCGTTCGGTAAACTTTATTTTTTCATTGTCTCTATCCCATCGCAGGGCCAATTCTTTTTTTATCTCCAACCAAAGCATTTCGCCTTTTATATCCGTTAGTTCATCTAAAAATAAATTTTTTTGATGATCAAAAGTTTCTGTACAATCAGCGCATGAGTTATCACCTTTCATTAGATAGGATTGATAATATTCTAATACATCGATTTGCAAGATTACTGGTAAGTGACTACTTTTTAAAATAGTTATTTTAGCCATGACTTCTCTCATCAACAAAATTTGTTCTTTAATTTTACAATTTGATTATTAATAAATTATTAAGCCTACCGATAAAATAGATTTTTTTTTCACAAAAAAAATAGATAACGCATTGAATTTAAAGAAATTAATATAAAGTTTGGCCGGAAAAAATTATATAAACAGCATCTGCAGAAAATACTGGTAAAATTTGGTTTGACTCAGGTATTTACAGGGAGTTCAAAACGCCTTATTTCTAGTTTTACCCCCTTGTCCCGAACAAAAATCGATCTTGAATACAGTCTTGACAGAGGAATTGCTTCACTTTATTTCGTAATGATGGAAGAAAAAAACATTTGTCCAGCATTAGGGTTTTTACCATGTGCAGTAATTGCGAGAACCTCTCCTTTTATCTTAAACAAATACACTGATTTCCTCTTAAGATAGGAAATATTATAGCGTAGAGACACCTGTTTTTTGGGCTACTAAAATTTTGTCTGCCCGTCGTTTGGCAAACAAACCATTTTCAACTACTCCCGGAATAAGCTTGATAGTTTCTTCCAGAATAGTTGCTTCAGAAAGATCCAAATTATAAACATCAAGAATAATATTGCCATTATCTGTAATAAAACCATCTCTGTACTCAGGATCACCGCCCAGCTTAACAATCTCACGTGCAACAAAACTTCGCGCCAGTGGAATAACTTCAATAGCAAGAGGGAAAGAACCTAAGTCGTTGACTACTTTGGATTCATCAACAATGCAAATAAACTGATGAGCTACGGTAGCAATAATTTTCTCCCGTGTCAGAGCACCACCACCTCCTTTGATCATTTCACGGTGTTGATTAACCTCATCAGCACCATCAATGTAAAGAGGTAAATCACTTACTGCATTTAAATCAATAATGGGGATTCCTGCTGCACGCAACCGTACTTCAGTCGCTTTTGAACTCGCCACACAAGCATCAATACGATGTTTGATGGTTGCTAACTCATCAATAAAATAATTAACGGTTGAACCTGTACCGACGCCAACTACCATATCATCATCGATAAAAGCAAGAGCAGCCTTTGCCGCATGTGCCTTCAGTATACTCATTAGCTAAACTCAATCAGAAAAAATTAATTTTAACGTTATCAATCGGTTTTCAGCAAATGTTATGAAAATCTACTCATAGATAAGGCGACGTAAAGCACGACATTTACGCCACCTGTTTCATTAATTACCAGTATTTACTGTGGGAGCCGATATAGTTGCGGGCGATGGCTGATTTATGATGGGTGCAGCAGGAATTACCACCGTGTTATTTGATCGAGTGGACGCAGAAGAACTTCCTGTCGCACTGGGTGCCATACTAGGCGCAGCAGGCCCTGCACTTGGCACTTTAGTCGTTGAACGATGATGCACAACAGGCGCGTCAGCAGGAACCACCGTTGTAGTTGGTTTACGGACTGGATTACGATGAACGGGAGTATTGCCAGTAGCTGATGGAGCAGGAGATTTATAAGTTCGGCCATCATGATGACGGGCAGGCGCTTCCATACGACCATACGTATCCTGGCTATAAGAAGGCTCACCAAAAAAATTCCCCAACGCCTGGCAGCCCGTTAAGAAGAAAGGAGATAAAAAAAGAGCAACAGAGGTAACATTAAAGAAAATATTTTTTTTCATCGTGTCGTCCTTGATAGTTAATTAATTAGCTTTTTCATTCTAACTGCTGAAAAGTCACTTGTAAAATCAATTAAACCACGTATTAGCGAAGATTCACTCGATAGTCTTTATAATTCTGATTAATTAGAATAATTCTGATTTACGAATTGACGAGCGACCAGTATTTCATCGTATACTGACGTAAACTCCTCTTATAATAAATTTTTATGATCTATCAAACTATTCTTGATACCATAGGCCGCACACCCGTAGTAAAAATTAATCGCATCAGTAAAAATCTATCCTGCGAACTGTATGCCAAGTGTGAATTTTTTAACCCTGGCGGCTCAGTAAAAGATCGTATTGGTTATGAAATGGTAAAAAATGCGGAACGCGATGGGCTTATTAAACCAGGAGACACCTTAATTGAGCCTACGTCAGGCAATACCGGAATTGGTATCGCTCTGGCTGGTGCCGTGATGGGTTATAAGGTTATCATTACCATGCCTCATAAAATGAGTCAGGAGAAACAGGTCATTCTGGAGCGATTAGGGGCAACCATTTATCGTACCCGGACTGAAGCAGCGTGGGATGATCCTGACAGCCATATTTCTCTGGCCAAAGAATTACATAGAAAACTGCCTGATTCTCATATTCTTGATCAATACGCAAACCCTCATAATCCCAACGCTCATTATCTCGGCACAGCACAGGAAATTATTGAAGACTTTGGAAAAGATTTACATATGGTTGTAGCCAGTGTGGGTACAGGAGGAACCATTACCGGTCTTGCCAAACGCTTAAAAGAATACAATCCGGCTATTGAAATTGTAGGTGTTGATCCCGAAGGTTCCATATTGGGTGGCGGTGATGAAATCAAACCTTACCATGTAGAAGGAATAGGATATGATTTCTTTCCCGAAGTACTTAACAATAATTTGGTTGATCGATATATCAAGACAAATGATGCAAACTCCTTTGATATGGCTCGACGTTTGATTCGTGAAGAAGGTTTGTTAGTGGGCGGTTCCTCTGGCGCAGCGGTGTGGGGCGCTTTGCAAGCGGCATCTTCCTTAGCAAAAGGACAAAAATGCCTCGTGATTTTGCCTGACTCCATTCGTAATTACATGTCCAAATATGCGAATGACGAATGGATGAAAGAGCAAGGATTTTTATAGAGAGCCGATTTCTCCTTAAGGAGAGCCTAAGGTGAGTTTTTCTTCTCTTTCGTAAACCCAGGCAGGATCTAACTGGCCAATACACAATTCGCATGCTGCGGCATAGATAAGATCCTCAGAATTCCCGGCTGGTAACGTGACAGGATGAACTCCCTTTGCCAGCATTTGGACCGCTTCAAAAAAAGATTGATATCCATACTCAAGACCTGCGTATTTCATTCGTTTTTGTAAGTCAGCCCTGTCAGCCAATCCTCGGATACGAATAGCAAGTAAATCTTCATGACTTAACTCTTTAAGCTCAATCATTTTGCTTAACCGCCTCACATGCTTTACTAATTCGTCATATAAGCGAATGGCCAGTAATTTTATTCCATCCTCAGCATCAATATCTACAGGGATTTTCTCCTCCTTTGCATCGATATCCATAGACTCTGTTTCATTCTGCGAGTCAACATCCATGGGTTCGATTACATACTGTGCATCAATGTCCATGGGTTCTGCTTCATTCTTTGGATAAAGCTCTACTTTTTCGCCGTGATTTAACCCTTTAAAAAACTCGCTGTTATCCACCAGTGGAATATAATAATTATGATCAGCTATTAATTGAATAATGACCGGCCTACCTACTGGTTTTGCGGCTCCTCCATTAAAAATGAGTGATTTAAACAGCGACTTATTAGATTCTACCGCCTGAACGATGATGGGGATCTGTAATGCATTCGCCAAAGGGATCATAGCAAACTCATTAAGCCAGGCATCCTGCAAACGCATTGCCTTGAGCGATAGATGTCTATTACTCATAAGAACATTGCAATAATAAAGAGGATGGGCACGTAATTCATCAACGGTCACTTGTCGCAAAACAAAAGCTAATTCATTAACAAATGTTGCTCGCCCGGTGGCTTTAATACGAAAGGTAAAATAATCAGCGGGAGTCAAATAACGTTCTGTCATTAACTCTATCGTAAAATACTTATAATAGTGGTCCAGTAATTTTCTTGCCAGCTGTTGATTAAAAGCAGGGTGAAAGACAATATGACTAACCATTGCAGCAGCCACTGATCTAAATCCACAATCCTTTTCACCACCGACATCAATAAAAGCAAGATCTGTTGTTTTCCCGCTAAAAAACCCCGATGGATTTGCGCCCATGGTGTTCTCCCCGCTCTTCTTAATCTCTAAATTTATTTTAAATCATCCTGATTAAGTAAGTATTAACAGAATTTCAGTATAGTGTATAAATTAAAACTTATCAGAAATAATTATAAACAATTTGCGCGAATAAACCCGTTTATTTTGTCGGTAAAATCATTGTCCCACAAATTATTATGGCCTTTAGTTTCCATAACCAACAATTTTTTCGGTTCATTAGCCTGATTAAAGAGGGTCAACCCCTGGGTAAAAGGCACAATTTTATCCTGTTTACCATGGACAATAAGCACGGGTACTTTAATAGCAGCCATACGGTTTAAAGAATCAAATTTATCGCGTGGTTGTATAAGTAACCAAGGATAATGATATCGTGCCAAAGCAGCCAGAGACGTGTAAGGAGATTGAAGTATCAAAGCACAAGCGGGTGCCTCTATAGCCAACTGCGTAGCAACCCCGGTACCAAGTGACTCCCCATACAGAACCAGCTTTTTAGCAGGCACCCCCTGCTGATATAAAAATTGCAGCCCGGTCCGTCCATCGGTATATAAACCCTGTTCCGAAGGACTGCCTTTATTACCGCCATAGCCTCGATAATCGAAAATAAGCACCCCAAATCCCACAGTTAAAAATTGACGAATTAAAGTCATACGATGCCCCATATGTCCTGCATTGCCATGCAAATACAATAATGTGGGTTGATTGGGAGCCGCTGGCTTATACCAGGCGTTTAAAGATAGACCATCGGGAGTGTGGAGAGTAACTTGCTGCATATCTTCAGCATGAAAAGTTTGCTGGTCAGGTCTTTCTTTTGCCGGGAAATAAATTAAATGCCTTTGCAGCAAAAAAATTAAACTACTCACAACAAGTAACACTAAAAAGCTAACGATAAAAAGCTGTTTAATCATAGTAGTATCCCAAAAGGAGTTGGAGGCGCCAACCTGAAGCAAACACAGTTTGCCAGTTGTCTTTGCCAATTGCGAGCAATAACAGGGATTCTCACATTTCAAAGGCGATAATCATGTTTTTTTTATTTCCAGGATGTCTGGAAATAATGAATACTTTGCTTTAATTACAAATTTTAATTGCAGTATAGGTAAAAAAAGCGATAGCATGAAAAACTAAAAATTTATCACTAACAAAATTCTATTGTAACAAGAGACAGTTCAGTAATTAGACTTAGGAGAAAGGCATGGAACGCGATCAAGATCTAATGAAACTAAAAGAATTATTGCGTCATACGGGCGAATTTATTGCCTATTTTGAACTCGCTGAAAGTAAAATGATGGAATGGCGTCATGACATCGAACAACAGGCGCAGGCTCATCAACATAAAGCACAACAGCAGCTTCAAAGTTTACATAATGAACTGGACGCCTTACAGGAAGTATTGACTCAGGCAGGTTTGGCACGTTTCCGGCTAGCTGCCGAAAAAGCATTGCAGCAAGGAGAAGAACATCTGGAATTGCTCCACCGAACAAGTCAACAATTAATTACAGACATTGAGAACAAGCATCAGACACTTTCAGAACTGATGGAAAAAAATTTACTGCAAGTAGAGCAACATACGCTCCGCGCCATAGAATGCATTGACGCCCAATTAATGCAATATGATGTTCAACATTTTCGCAGAGTTGCAAGTGACAGCTGCGAGCAGGTCGAGCGAACTGCTACAAATGCTATCGTTAAAAGTGAACGCTTTTTACGCACGTTTCAATGGCGAGCCATGATCATAGCCATTTTTACCACCATTATTACTGCTTTTGCTATTGGTTTATATATTAATAATGAATTCCCCTGGGAAATTCATCAACATGCCATGAATGAGCGTGAAGCAGGCAAAGCATTAATCCATGCCTGGCCTGCACTATCTCAGGAAGAAAAAGCTAAAATTTTAAATAATCATAGTCACCAGAAGGCCTGATATGTGGCTAACACTCGCTATTACCAGCGTTTTGAGCCTGGTTTGCCTCCTTTTTTTACGATCAGGCTGGCAACAGCATGCCGCAATTAGAACATGGCGAAAAGCTTTTGCAATCAATAAGCATCTTTTGGTTTATCAACAACTTTATGCTGATGTAGACGGGTTTGCATTATCGAAGGCAGCAAGAACAAATCAGGATGCTTTGGAATATGTGTATGGAGAAATTGATTTTGAATCTTTCGTAGCTTTGTTAGGGCTGTGTAAACCCGATATCTCGACAGTGTTTTATGATCTGGGTAGCGGTACAGGCAAAGCGGTATTAGCTTGCGCTATGGTCTTTAATGTACAAAAATGCTGTGGCGTGGAACTCTTTGCTTCTCTTCATCAAAGCGCCCTAAAGCAACAGCAGCGTTTAAGCCATATACCAGCTTATCGTGACAAAGCAGCCCGTATTGAATTTAAACAGGCTAATTTTTTTGACACTCAATTTACGGATGCATCACTGATTTTTGTTAATGCTACTGCTTTTTTAGGTGAGACCTGGCTTGCTCTTAGCAAACATATTGAACAAGTTAAACCCGGCGCTGTGGTAATTAGCACCACAAAAAGCTTACGCTCCAATCTATTTACTTTGCTCACAAGAACTCAGGTCGCTATGAGCTGGGGAATTGTTGAAGCATTTATTCAAAAGCGTCTGGGCTGGGGAGATTGAAAAAATTATAGTAGAGGATAAAATAGAGTTACAGTTATTTGATAACATTGAATATTTTTTTTCTCTGACTATACTGAAATTAAACAAGGTCTATTGGCCTTTGTTTATGATCGTTTTGACATTTGCTAACTTTGTCAACACGCTCTGGTTAAGCTGAGAAGATGATTAATAATAAAGAAGATAGAAAATCAGAATTTCAGCAATAATGGAATAATAATTAATAGGCCTGTTATGAGGTCAGCACCTCAGGTGTCTTGGTGTGACGTCCCTGAAACGCGGCTAACAGAGGTAGGTATGATTAAATCCGAACTCATTGCGAAACTTGCTGCAAAAATGACTCATCTTCCAGAAAAGCAGGTTGCTGACTGCGTGAATCATATTCTGGAATTAATGGCTAAATCTCTCGTTGAAAATCAACGGATAGAAATTCGTGGATTTGGCAGTTTTTCCTTACATTATCGGCCACCCCGCAATGCACACAATCCCAAAACAGGAGAGAAAGTAGTGACGGAAGCCAAATATAGCCCTCACTTTAAGCCAGGTAAGGAGCTGCGAGAACGGGTCGATGCTTCTCGAGCAAAAATACCTTTAAGAAATGAAGATTAAGACTTAGCTACTCAGACCTACTTTACTTCCAGCAAGGCATCTTCTGCCTTACGTCCGAGGCAAAGTCACGCCCGTTTGCCCTTGATATTTTCCGTTTCTATCACGGTAGGATACAGCACACACTTCGTCTGATTCTAAAAATAACATTTGGGCGACGCCTTCATGCGCATAAATTTTAGCTGGAAGTGGTGTTGTATTGGAAAACTCCAGAGTAACATGGCCTTCCCATTCCGGTTCCAAAGGCGTCACATTCACAATAATTCCGCATCTCGCATACGTAGACTTCCCTAAACAAATAGTAAGCACATTACGAGGGATACGAAAATACTCAACTGTCCGCGCCAACGCAAAAGAATTAGGCGGAATAATGCAGACATCTGATTTTAAATCGACAAAACTATTCGCATCGAAGGCTTTGGGATCAACGATTGCCGAATTAATATTAGTGAAAATTTTAAACTCATCCGCGCAGCGCACATCATAACCATAGCTGGACACACCATAGGAAATAATACGTCCACCCTCTGTTTCACGGACCTGTCTTCTATGAAAAGGATAAATCATGTCATGATCCATCGCCATTTTCTCTATCCATTGATCAGATTTTATCGCCATAACGACCCTCATGCGTTTACATTATCAAAAAAATATTCTTCTATCACAAAGTAAGTGTCAGAGGAAGAAAAGAATGAAAAATCTTACTTTTTCACCAGACCTCCAGAAAAGTACAAGAAGACACGAGCAAGAGCCAGATTATACATAATTCGAGCACCGTATCGACGAAGTAAATTCCCTCTGGGGTATCGTGTCGAAGTTCTGCTATTTCTCTGCGATTTTACGCAATAACTCACCTAATTCAAGGGGCATTGGGAAGACAATCGTTGTAGGATTACTACTCGACAAAGCGCTCAATGTCTGTAAATAACGTAGTTGCATCGATTGTGGTTGCTGGGCCAGAACCTGCGCTGCCTGTGACAATTTTTCTGAAGCCTGCAACTCTCCTTCAGCGTGGATGACTTTCGCTCGTCTGTCACGTTCTGCCTCCGCTTGCTTCGCTATTGCACGTACCATACTTTCATCCAGATCAACTCGCTTTATTTCTACATTAGACACTTTAATTCCCCAACCATCTGTTTGAGCATCCAATATTTTTTGTACGTCAGAATTTAATCTGTCCCGCTCCGCCAGCATCTCATCAAGCTCGTGTTGCCCTAATACCGAACGGAGGGTCGTTTGAGCTAATTGACTTGTTGCTTCAAGGTAGTTTTCGACTTGTATAATGGCTTTTTGCGCATCGACCACGCGAAAATAGAGTACGGCATTAACACGCACCGAAACATTGTCGCGCGAAATAACATCCTGACTAGGCACATCCATCACAACCGTGCGTAAATCCACGCGAACCATCTGTTGTACAACGGGAATAATAATTACCAACCCTGGGCCTTTAACACGCCAAAAACGCCCCAACATGAAAACCACGCCACGCTCATATTCTCGCAACACTCGAAAGGTCGACATCAGTAAAAAAACACTAATGGTCAGTATAAATCCCAAAGTCACCATAATTTTCTCCTCAAACGTCAGATTTTAATTCCTCTACTTCAAGCTGCAATCCTGAAACAGCAATCACTTTTACCCGTTTATCTGCTGCAATAGGCTCGTTCGCATGAATACTCCAGATCTCACCTTTTATCACTGCTTGCCCACTAGGATCAATGTTATCCAAAGTTCTCCCTTCAGCGCCTAATAACATCTCTACGCCGTGCTGCACCTTACGTTTTCTTGATTTAACAGCCATAATCAGGAGGCTTAATAAAATAAAAATATTGACCGCAGCCATCGCATAAATTATCGACCAGGCAATCTGGTAATTCTGCTGATCACTTTGCAGCAGAAAAACTGAACCAATAATGAAGGCTACAGTACCACCTAAACCTAAAATACCAAAACTTTGAGTAAATGCCTCCGCAACAATAAAAGCCAAACCGAGGACAATTAAACCAAGTCCCGCGTAATTAACGGGTAATAATTGCAGAGCATACAAGGCTATCAACATAGCTATGGCCCCAATAACACCAGGCAGTACAAATCCAGGACTCACTAATTCAAAAAAAATGCCATAAACACCCAGAATAAAAAGTAGATAAGCAATATTAGGGTCCGTGATAACCTGTAAAAAGCGTGTCCGCCAGTCAGGGGTAAGGCGTTCAAGGGGAACGTTTTCGGTAGCTAATTGAATTTTCTGGCCATCTTGTGTAACAACCAATCCATTAAGTTGTGTAAACAACGCTTGTTCATTGACAGCAATCATATCAATTATTTTATTTTTGAGTGCCTCGTTAGCCGTTAAAGTTTCCGCGTTCAACACCGCTTTTTCAGCAAAAACAGCATCCCGTCCCCGTAGTTGCGCCAGCGAACGGATATACGCGACGGTATCATTAATCATCTTTTTATTCATCACTGTTTTAGAACCGTTACCCTTATCTGTTTCTCCCATCCCCGTGGAGAATGTGACAGGGCTTGCCGCACCTAAATGAGTCCCAGGCGCCATTGCAGCAATCGTGCTGGCATAAAGTATAAACGTTCCGGCGCTAGCGGCCCGTGCACCAACCGGTGCGACATAGGTTACTACCGGAACTTTAGAGTGCAAAATAGCTTGCACGATCTGACGAGTGGATTGATCCAAACCACCCGGCGTATCCATCTGAATGAGGATCAGTGTTGCATGTTGTGCCTGAGCAATACCTCGCACTAAATAATCCGCTGTAGCAGGCCCTATAGCGCCTTTAATCGTAAACTCTACTATTTTACTGGCATAGGCTGTAACAGTAATGATCGTAGATAACAAAAAAACAACGAAAGTGCGTAACCAAAAAAATTGGGTCATCCCGACCTCCTCTTTCTGCTAACGGTATAAGCTTAAATTGATTATACGCAATAAGTTCGAAAAATTTTAAATTTAAAAGCTATTATTTCCCAAGAATAAATACCTGACTCACGAATTGACTTTATAACGTTTCTTCCGCAGCAGAAATGCCGTAATGGGATTGGGCAAATTTCCAACTTAAATGCTGATCATAAAAAATGAACAAAAAGGAAACATTTATCGATCTAAGTGATTATTTTTTGATATAATACCAAAAAAATAATTCACTTCCTGAATTCGATCAGTTGTGAAGGAGACTTCTTATATTAAAGCGAGAACAATTGGCTGAAGCCGCAGAAATTGCATTGCCAGCTTGTTAGGTAAATAATTGTAATTAGTCAATGACAATCCTATTATTAAGATTACTTGATCAGTATGATTTATTCCTGGCTATTGAAGGAACCCTCCATGTTAATGAAAAGATATCAAAACGAGCGAGGATATACTCACCTTAATTGGCTAAAAAGCATGCACAGTTTCTCTTTTGGTGATTATTACAATCCGAATCATCGGGGATTTGCTTCCCTGCGTGTCATTAATGAAGATCGAGTCATACCCGGGGCTGGATTTGCTACTCATGCCCATAAAAACATGGAAATTATTTCTTACGTATTAAAAGGCGCATTAGCTCATAAAGACAGTATGGGGAATGGTTCTGTCATTAAATCTGGAGATGTTCAGATCATGAGTGCGGGTACTGGTGTAACACATAGTGAATATAATGCTTCGGATGATGAGGAAGTTCATTTTTTACAAATTTGGATCACACCGAATGTCCAGAATGAGTTACCCACTTACCAGCAAAAATCATTCCTGTTCGAAGAGGTACATGACAGATTTCATGTAGTAGTTTCTCCTGACGGCGAAGACAATTCTTTATTAATTAAACAAAATGCTCGAATGCTTGTAGGAAAGTTTAGTAAAAATAATAAAACAATCGTTCAGACACAACTTAATCATCAATATTGGTTACAAATGGCGCAAGGCATAGCCGAAATTAATGGTATAACCCTTTCTGCCGGCGATGGGTTAGCCTTGCAAAATGAAGAAATGATAAACATATTCTCTTTAACAGAGAACAATGTTCTTCTTTTTGATTTGTTTTGAGCAAAAATTATATTTTTTTATTAATTGGCGCAGGTTATTGCTCTATTTAAAAATATACTCCTATCTGCGCAATTAAGGCATTTGCCGAACGACCAGTACCTATAGTATCCAGGTTTAACAACCCAGGAGCCGGTATGCCATTAGCGTACTGACTTGGTTTGAAATCAACATCGTGACGATATTCAAGACTTTCCACAGTATCTTTCCAAATGGAAATATTAAAAACACCACTTATACGACGCTGTGGTAAATTTAATGCCAGAGTATCCTTCGACCATTGATAACCAAGGGCTGCTGATGCAGGTTTATCAAAAGCCATAAAGGTAACTCCTGCTTCCAGCTGGGCGGCTTGCGGTTTTGCACCTCTGCCATTGAAACTTAAATCTTCTCGCATGAAAGATCGGGAAGCTCCAACCCATTCTGCAGTTAAACTATACCGATCGAAACTTAGGTTCCCATGAACATCGATACCCGGTACTTTATGAATTAGTTCACTGCCATTGGTAGCGGACGCAAAACCACCAAAGGTAGTAAATGGCGTAGAGCCTGTGTTTTGCATGCCGGAAGAGTCCGTAAGTGAACTGATGTAACCTGCGCCAATATCACCGGAGAGTTCGCCTGACTTAATTGTATAGCCCAAATTAACCCCCCCAATACCAGAATGTCCTAAATTCGTTTCTGATTTAAAACCATATACCGCCGCATAGGGACCAAAATCTTCCTGCGATTTATATCCTACAATAAAAGGTCTTGATTTCGTTCTCGCCAAACTCAAAGGAAGAGGCGAACTAATCATTGAGCTTGAATAACGGCCAAACGGTACATACATTTGCCCGGCGGTAAAATAGAACGGTGATTGATCAAGATTTCCCACATTAACAAAACCCATATTCAGACTAAACGCTGAATTAGATACTCGGGGACCTATAGGAGGACGGGTTTCATCATAAGCAATTGACATAAAAGCCTCTACCTTATTATTTAAAGCAGCAGCTACATCCAGTTCACTGGAACCCAAATTGATATCACCCACATTTCTTCCCACATAGGGACGGTTAATCATCCCTACCGGCTCTGCTTTACCACTTATGGCAATAATAGGAATATCAGGTGTCGGATAACCAAGACCTTCATAAGCACGGTATAAACGTCGGCGCTGCTGCATTAACCTGATATCGCGATTGATACTGGAAATGTTGACAATATAGTCTGAGCCGTCAAACGCTGGCCTGTCACCTAAATAGGGAGATGTTACCACGGGTGTTCCAGCTATATAACTTATTACCTTATTGTCTGCAATAAGAGCAGTCGGATAAAAACCTATTGATTCGGGATTGGAATCCACGGCATGAACTACTAATGGACTCGTATGAAAATATTTGTTTTTTTCGTTGGTAACTGGTTTAGCTGAAGGCGTTGGGGATAATACAGCCGGCTGTTTCTTTGTCTGAACCTTTGCTGGGGATTTGGCCTCTTTTTTTACTTCCAGTTTAACTACCGGTTGTTTAATTAATTGTTTTTGTAAATGATTTAACTGTAATTGAAGTTGTTGTGTTTGTTTTTGTAACCGTTGTATTTCACGTTGCAGTTGCTGACTATCTGCCGCAAAAAGAGAACTGGACAATGCTGAGATAGCGATTATTAGTGCTTTATGTTTCAAAAGATATACTCCTGCTCGTTTTATTTTCTTCCTGGATTATTTAGGGCTGGATTATATATTGCGATGGACGCAATGACTAGAGAATGATCATGAATTTTTACTGCCTTTTTTAAAGGCAATATTATAATTGACTTCTGTACCTTCTAAATTTTAAGTATAAAGATAAGCATGACGTGCGCTTTTATGTTGAACAATATGCTTTTAAATAAAAGCATAGGAAAGATAAGTTATTTTGTTTCAAACCATGCCAACTTGAGAAAAACAATAATAATTGAAAGAATTATTCTGGCCGCGCTGAAAATATCTACAGGATTTAGAATACTATGCTTGCATTAGTCTGAAATCCCTTTCGCTCAGCTTTCAGAGCGAAAGGGGTACCAGACTAATCTTTTTGAGACACAAAAACAAGTTGATCAAATTTAAACGTTGCCTACCCATTTGGCGCCAAAATAGGGTCCATAGAGCGCAAAATTACTACTGGCTAAAGAAAGATTTTGCAAACCAACCAGTACTCTTTGAGACTCAAATGCATCGAAATAGTTAATAGCTTGATAGCCACCTTCCAGATGAAGTACGCCCTCGGCAAATCCATATCCATATTTCAGCCCCAGTTTGGCTCCCATCCCAGGTACTATATTTTTTCGGCTATTTGAAAATGCGTTCTCAACTAATCCATTTGGACCAATTACATAACCGGTAACGTGACGAGTAGAACCATAAAGGGCAGAGAAAGCGGTATTAGCGGTCACACTAAACCCATAGGCCAAATCGTATGAATAATCAATGCCAAGAACTGGACCAATGCCATCAAAAGAATCATTCCTGAATTGTTGCAAACTGGTTGCTCCTGCTGCCACCACTAGAGCCAAAGGAACCGTTCTGTAATTATCTATTGAGTCGACACGTATTTTGGCATATTGCAAACCGCCATAAAAATGAGCCCTGTTGCGAGCGCCTAAATTAACATGCTGCCCCAGTGCTAAATTGGCCTGATCAAATTTGTTATCTAAAGTCAAATGATAAGAAAGTGGTGATTGAGAAAAAGGAGTTAACTCAGAAAAGCCATTCCGTCTGGTAGTATTGTCATAATGCATCCAGGTCATACTTAAATCATTACCCGTATTAAAATGGTAGGACCCTTCCAAACGATAACCCCAACCCCATTTTGCAATCTCTCTTCCAGAATTATTTCCTGAATTGTAATTTTCATAATTAGTATAGGCAGGTTGAAAATAGAGTGCCTGCAAGCCAATATCCCATTGTCGAACTTCACAAGGTACAGTTACGTCACCCGGAACACAAGAAGGCGCAGGTGGAGCTGAATACATTCCCGCAAATGTAAAGCCACTCCCTATCAAACCAAAAATTGCTATGGTTGTTTTTTTCAACATGATCACTCCGTTTATCAAAAAAAAGCCCATCAACAGGTGATGGGCTTTACTAAAACACTGCTAGATCAGCAATTATACGTTACCAACCCATTTCAAACCAAGGTATGGACCGTTTATGCCAAAGTTACTTTCACGGACATCAACAGCAACAGGAGTAGCAGAACCACCCAGGAACACAGGGTTTACACTACGTTGTGCATTGAAGTAATTGACCCACATGTAACCAGCATCCAGAGTTATATCACCTTGTGCCATAGCATAAGTATATTTAGCACCTAATTTACCTTCAAGCTCTGGAACAACTGTAGATCTTGAACGATCACGTGATGGATAGTAGTTAGGATCAAATACAGGATCAATAGGATATAAGTCACTGCTGTAATCTATACGGTTGCTGCCAACTAACAATGCTGTAGCACCTTTTGCGTATACAGAAAGACCATTTCCTAATTGATAGCCTAGATCAGCACCAATACGGGGACCGAATCCATTGAATGTACTACGATCTCTTCTGGCCAAAGCGCCCAGGTAGTAGTGACGGTGATGATGACCAATGCGACCATACTGTGCACCACCATGGAAACGGATAGTACTCCACTCGCTGAAATCAACATGCTGACCTAATTCAAAGTTTACAGCATCCCAACGTGGACGTTGATTGAAGCTGTAGAAACCATCAAAAGAACGGTCAGAACCACTAGAAGTTAAATGATACCAATTCACATTGAAATCATTGCCAGTCTGGAAGTGGTAAGAGCCTTCGATTTGGAAACCCCATGCCCAGTTATTATCTCCAAAATTACGGAGACCAGCAGGAGCAGTCACATCACCAAAACCGAAAAATCGATCACCATTGCTCAGGGTTGTTTGTAAGTATAAAGCTTGAGCACCGAAATCCCAGGCAGTTCTCTCGCAAGGAACGGTGACATTACCAGGGGTACAAACAGGACCCATAGTACCAGCAAATACTGCACTGCTACCTAAAGCAAGAACAGCTACCGCTGTTTTCTTCAAATTTAACATGCTTCATCTCCACTTTTTTATTATTAATTTCCCGTTTAGCCGTCAAACCACAACATGGTGTTGACCACAGTACGCAATCATCGCTCTATCCGAGAACGTACATAGGCAAATTATCAAGCGCCAGTTTATCAAAGTCAACACTATTTCCACAAAATTTCTCTACTAATTCTGCAAATTATTTAACCTGACAATCGATAATGTTTTTTTTATGCTCACAGTAATTAATCTGCCATCACTATCGAGTGTAAAGCTATAAATCCCGCAGCACAAACTCATCGGAGCGTTTCAATAAATCGATGATGCAACTTATTAACTATTTGGAATCAATACCTTGGCTAAACCGTTAATACTGTATCAGATAAAACTGATAACTTACAAGGTAATTAATTATTTTCGGTATTTATATCCTTATGCGGAAAAAAGTGTTTATATTTTTATGTGCATCATTGATAATTGCTAACTATTTCTTGGGAAAAAGAACGATTAACGATACCAGGTTATAACCTCGTTTTAATAACGCAACATACACTGTTTTTACACTCAATTAATTATTTGATAATCTTAATGACAACTCGACGATTAGCAGCTTTTCCTGCTTCCGTATCATTGGGTTCAGCCGGGTTTTTCACCCCAAACCAGGTTATATCCAGATAATTTTCCTGCAAGCCAAGGTTTAACAAATATTCTTTTACTGATTTGGCTCGTTCTTCTGATACTGCATTATTATACGATTTTCGTCCTGTATCATCGGTATAACCTCCAATCCAGATACGTTTTACCATTTGATCGGCGAGACTATATTCTGCAACTCGTTGTAATTGTTGTTTCGCCTTATCACTCAGCTCAAAACTATCGGTATCAAAGAGTAATACAGTCTGGCGAACACTAGAGTAATCGAAAGATAATAAATTACCAAGGCAGCGTTGATAACGTGCATAGACTTTTTGAAAACGTACAGGTGAAAGCGATACAGAAGTAGGAAAACCTTGTTCGGAAAGATATTGAAAACTGGCTTGATAACCTTCAGCCAGATAATTTAATAGTTTAATAGTCGTATTTTGCGGCAAATAAAAACCATACTCTCCCGGGTTTACTGTTGTTTTGGTTATTAGAAAAACCTGTTGCCCCGGTTTCCAGACAGGGGGTTTGGCAAAAACAACAGCCGGATGTTGGCGAGTATTCTGTTGCCATTTACTCATAATAAAATGAGCTGGTTTTGCAGCATATTGTTCAAAATAAGCAATTCCATAATCAGGTATGGTTAAAGCCAGACCGCAACGAAGGCGACTGCCACTCATTCGCCATTTTTCTTCACCCATAGGGCTTGAGTAATTAATTGTCACAGGTTGAGCAATACCTGGTAGAGTAAAGAATAGTATAATTCCTGTAAGCAGGAGTGTGATTAATTGCCGTAATCCCATTTTTTGCTCATCCAGTTTATAAATTATGTTATTCTTCAGTATCGGCAAACTCACTGGAACCTTTATTGTGCAAACTTTGATAATCACTCAGCCTGATGATTGGCATGTTCATTTTCGTGACGGTTTATTTTTGCAACATACAGTGCCCGCAACAGCGCGGCACTTCTCACGTGCTCTGGTAATGCCAAATTTGAAACCAGCGCTTACCACCATCGCCGAAGTAGTGGCTTATCGCGAGCGAATTCTGAAGGTACTCCAGGAAAATACATCCTTTTCACCTTTAATGACATTATACTTAAACGAAAATGTGACCACTGATGAGTTAGAAAAGATAAAAAATTATCCTTATATTTTAGGGGCAAAGTTGTATCCGGCTGGAGTGACAACCAACTCAGAGGAAGGAGTGCGCTCTTTACGTGGACTTTATCCTTTATTAGAAACCATGCAGCAGCAAAATCTTGTATTACAAATTCATGGAGAAATCACTCATGGTGATATTTTTTATCGGGAAGAGGAATTTATTAATACCTGTTTAGTTCCTTTAATACATAATTTTCCCAAACTTCGTATTGTACTGGAACATATATCAACAAAAACAGCCGTTGAATTTATTAGTCAGGCTGGAGAACAAGTCGTGGCAACTATTACTCCGCATCATTTGTTTTATAACCGCAATCAACTTTTTGCCGGAGGGCTCCGCCCTCATTATTATTGTCTTCCTGTATTAAAAAAAGAGAGCGATCAAAATGCCTTGCAGATGGCTGTAACAAGTGGCAATCGAAAATTTTTTGCAGGCACAGACAGTGCCCCGCATCCTCTATCTGCCAAAGAAAATGCCTGCGGGTGTGCCGGTATTTATTCTGCTCCTTTTGCTGTAGCATTGTATGCTCAAATTTTTGAGTCACTCGATTGCCTGGCTAATCTTAGTGATTTCCTGGGGCGTTTTGGTGCAGAATTTTACCACCAGCCAGTGAATCAAACCCAACTTGTTTTAAGAAAAGAAGCACAGTTGATACCTGACATTTTACCCTTGGGACAAGAACCAGTCGTCCCGGTAGCAGCAGGTGAAACCCTGCAATGGAGTATTCATGAGTTCATGTAATCAAATGCCAGGTTTACAATTGAAAGACAGGTTTCGCGGTTTTCTACCCGTTGTTGTGGATGTAGAAACAGCAGGTGTTGATCCCCAAAAAAATGCATTACTGGAAATGTGTATTGTTTTAATAACAATCAATGAAGAAGGTGTTTTTAAGCGATCGGCTACCTATTTTGAACATATTCTGCCTTTCGAAGGCGCTATACTCGACGCCAAATCGCTGGAGTTCAATCAAATTGATCCCTTTCAACCTCTGCGCTTTGCTATTGATGAAAAACAGGCATTACAAAAATTGTTCGCGCCAATTAACCGAGCCTTACAAAAAAGCAAATGCCAACGAGCTGTATTAGTTGGACACAATGCCTGGTTCGATTTGTTATTTATAAAAGAAGCCGTTAAACGAACAAAACTTGTCTCACCTTTTCATTCGTTTACTTGCTTTGATACGGCAACCCTTGCCGGCTTTATCTATGGACAAACTGTCCTGGCCAAAGCTGCAAAAGCAGCGGGTATTGATTTTGACACCCGAGAAGCTCACTCTGCAATTTACGATGCGGAAAAAACAGCGGATTTATTTTGTATTATGCTTAATACCTGGCAATTGAATAATCCGGGGTCGCAGTAATGGATGCGACCCTTGGATTAAAAAAATTATAAAGAATCAGAATGCTCCGAAAGGTATTGCGCAACGCCTTTAGGTGAAGCTTTCATACCTGCTTTGCCTTTTTGCCAGCCTGCAGGACAAACTTCCCCATACTCCTCGAAAAACTGTACCGCATCGATAATGCGCAAAAGTTCATCAATATTACGACCGATAGGCAAATCATTAACAATTTGCGAGCGTACCATGCCGTTTTTATCGATAATAAAAGCGCCGCGAAAAGCCACACCTGCTACAGGATGCTCGACACCATAGGACTGGCAAATTGTATGGGTCATATCAGCAGCAAGTGTAAATTTAACAGGACCAATACCACCTTCTTTAACGGACGTATTGCGATAGGCATTATGCGTAAACTGAGAATCAATAGAAACAGCAATTACTGAAACACCACGTTTTTCAAATTCATGCATACGATGGTCAAGAGCAATCAATTCTGATGGACAAACAAAGGTAAAATCAAGAGGGTAAAAGAACACTAATCCGTATTTACCTTTTAATTCTTCATGTAAATTAAATTTCTCAGCAATTTCACCGTTACCCAAAACAGCAGGTACCGTAAAATCAGGGGCCTTTCTTCCAACTAAAACACTCATTCATATTCTCCTTCGTTAAACATGTGGACATGCCTGTCATTACTTTTCAAATAAATGACAAACAGGCATTCTATTCATTACCTTGTGCTAAAGCGCGGCGGCAGCTTCGCGCAATATAGACTCTAACTCCCCTTGTTGATAAAGCTCTGCAATGATATCTGAACCACCAATTAATTCTCCCTTGACATAAAGTTGTGGGAAAGTAGGCCAATCAGCATATTGTGGCAATGTTTGACGAATGTCAGGATTTGCGAGGATATCAACGTAAGCAAAAGCTACACCGCAAGCATCGATGCATTGTACAGCGCGTGCTGAAAAACCACACTGAGGCATTTTGGGACTGCCTTTCATATACAATAATATTGCATTCTCAGCGATTTGCTGTTTTATTTTATCAATTGTGTCCACTAAGCACCTATTTTAAAAATAATAAAAACACCCTAATTATGGCGAAAATAAGATCAGTTAGCAACCGCATCTGTTTTTTAACTTTTAAGAAAAAGAGAATAATAATAAACCTTACTACCACTTATACTGATTCCTGCTAAACTATCACTTCACAAACATTAAGGAGTTTTTTTATGGCCTTTACTTTACCCCCTTTACCTTACGCAAAAAACGCATTAGCGCCTCATATATCTGAAGAAACTTTGGAATATCATTATGGAAAACACCATAACACTTATGTCAATAACCTGAATAAGCTTATTGCCGGAACCAATGATGAAAATCTGAGTCTGGAAGAGATCATCAAAAAATCGTCCGGGGGAGTTTTCAATAATGCAGCACAAGTGTGGAATCATACATTCTACTGGCATTGCCTGAGTCCAAATGGTGGCGGTGAACCAACAGGTCGACTGGCTGATGCCATCAAGAAGGCTTTTGGTTCTTTTGCTGCCTTTCAGGATCAATTCACTCAAACAGCGATAGCAACTTTCGGCTCCGGCTGGGCTTGGCTGGTTCAGGATAAAATGGGGGAGCTTAAAATAATCAGTACCAGCAATGCAGGGACACCAATGACAGAAAATCTGCATGCTCTTCTAACGTGTGACGTATGGGAACATGCTTATTATATTGATTATCGCAATGCACGTCCTGACTATCTGAAAGCATTTTGGTCTTTGGTTCACTGGGATTTCGCTGCTGATAACCTGCGTTAATAAGTCTCTTTTATCTGGAATTTAAACGCTAAAAGAAGGCTATTAATTTTAACAAACCTGATAGTATCCACTTAAAGACAATCTTGCGTTCCGCAGCCTGGCTGCGGAATCCGACATACATCAGGTTGCGGGACGCAAGTAATAAAAATTGGCTTTACGTTGACGCCATTGCGTGAACGCTTACCATTAATAAGGAATTTTCATGGCGTTAGTCACAAGTTACAATCCGTTGCCAATAACTTTCACTCACGGTGAAGGAGTCTGGTTATATGATGAACAGGGGCAAGCCTACCTGGATGGCTTAAGTGGCATTGCAGTTTGTGGCCTCGGCCATGCACATCCCGATGTAACACGCACCATACAACAACAGGCTGCAAAATTATTACATACTTCAAATACCTACCGTATTAAAGACCAGGAATTACTCGCAGAAAAACTGACTGCTCTCAGTAATATGGAACAGGTTTTTTTTGCTAACTCCGGCGCGGAAGCCAATGAAGCAGCTATCAAGCTTTCTCGTCTTTATGGTCATAAAAAAGGAATTGACACACCCTCCATTATCGTTATGGATCGTGCATTTCACGGAAGAACAATGGCCACGTTAACTGCCTCCGGAAGTCGCAAGGTACAAGCAGGTTTTGAGCCTCTCGTTCCTGGTTTCATTCGGGCGCCATTTAATGATATTGAGGCGCTTCGAACTATTGCTGCCAATCGTGAGGATATTGTTGCAGTCATGCTTGAACCTATTCAAGGCGAAGGAGGTATCTTTGTTGCCGATGATGCTTACTTGCAGGCTGTCTCCCAGCTCTGCCAGGAACAAGGATGGCTATTTATACTGGATGAAATTCAAACAGGAAATGGCCGCACCGGTAAATTTTTTGCCTCGATGCACGCTGATGTTAAAGCCGATATTATTACAACAGCCAAAGGATTAGCGAATGGTATCCCTATTAGCGCCTGTCTGATGGCTAATGAGGCCAGTAATTTATTTAAACCCGGTAATCACGGTTCAACATTTGGCGGAAATCCTCTTGCCTGCGCTACAGCCTTAACTGTTTTAGAGGTAATAGAACGAGATAAAATTTGTGAGCAAGTCACACGAAACAGTGTCTTGCTAAAAGAAAAACTGATGCAGGAATTGGGGGAGCTTTCATGCGTTCGCGCCATTCGTGGCAGAGGTTACATGTTAGGTATTGAACTGGATAGACCTGCCACTGAGGCACGAACTATCGGTCTTCAATACGGCGTACTTTTTAATGTAACGGCTGATACAGTAATCCGACTGTTACCCCCTCTTATTATTAATGAAGAAGAAATTATGGAATTAGTTTCCCGATTGAGTAAAACCATTCATTATTTTACAAAAAAATAACACAAAATCGGAGTAATCCAGGTCAGATTACTCGTAAGTGTTCGCGGGATATGCAAATTTTGTCTTCCAGGCTTTGTTCCATGACTTGTCTTTCCGAGCAGGCGGGAAAAACATTGATGTTAGATACTTCTTAATTACCTATTCCGTGAACACTTACGATTACTCAGGCAGAGGGGGCGGCAGGCAAAAAAACAAGCTTCCTGTCCTTTAGATAATTCATAACCCTTTCAATATTATTGATTTTTTATTTACAAAAAGGAAAAATTATACCTTGTTGCGCATAAAATATCTATTGGAAAAATAATTCAACGAGACTGATATTGATTAACAAGAACGCTGTCTCAACACCTCATACAAACTGACACCTGCTGCCACAGAAACGTTTAAGCTTTCTACACAACCAACCATAGGTAAGGCAAATAGACCATCGCAATGTTCGCGCGTCAAGCGGCGCATGCCTTCGCCTTCCGCGCCCATTACCAAAGCAAGCGAACCTTTGCAATCAACAGTATACAAGGTTTCATTCGCTTCACCTGCGGCGCCATAAATCCACACGCCATTTTTTTTAATGATTTCCATTGCACGAACCAGATTAGTCACTCGCACTACAGGGATTGATTCAGCGGCACCACAAGCCACTTTACTCACCACAGGAGTAATCGTTGCACTTTTGTCTTTAGGAATGACTACGAAATCAACTCCTGTCGCATCAGCCGTCCTTAAACAAGCACCTAAATTATGCGGATCGGTAATTCCATCCAAAATCAATAACAGACAAGGCTGCTTACTTGCTGCAAGTAATGCGGGCAGATCATTTTCGCTATATTCAGCCAATTGACCAGCGCTCGCTACGATACCCTGGTGGTTAAATTCTGCAAAACGCTGATTCATTTTTTGTGTCGACAATTTTTCTATAGGAATCTGTTGAGCTTCTGCCAGCTCCAGAATAACCTGAAGTCGTTTATCGATACGCTCTTGATTAAGATATAATTTTTTTGTAGAGCGATGGCGGTTGGCAAGCAAAGCAGCCACAGCATGGACACCATAAACATAACACTCACTCATCAAAAATCCCATTTTCTGCCGGTTCAAAATCAATTTTACGTTCATCCAGATCAACTCGTGCAAGTAGCACTGTCATCTTGTCACCGAGACGGTAAACATGACCACCACGTTCGCCTACCAGCCGATGTTTAATCGCGTCAAACGCATAGTAGTCATTTTTGAGCGATGTCACATGGACTAAACCTTCCACATAAATATCATCCAGCTCGACAAAAATACCAAAACCTGTCACGGCTGAAATGGTTCCCTGAAATACCTGCCCCAGTTTACCCTGCATGTATTCACATTTAAGCCAGGCAATAACTTCACGTGTTGCTTCATCCGCCCGCCGCTCAGTAGATGAGCAATGTTTACCCAAACGACTCATGTCCTCATCTGTATATTCAAAAGCGCCAATCTCTTTACCATCAAGCAAGTGAACAATAGCACGATGAATCAATAAATCAGGATACCGCCGAATAGGTGATGTGAAATGGGTATAGGCAGGATAGGCCAAACCAAAATGCCCATCATTTTCTTCAATGTATTGAGCCTGTTTTAGTGATCGCAACATCACTGTTTCAATCAAATGTTTTTCAGGTCTTTCCCCTAAATTGGCTAAAACCTTTTGAAAATCTTTAGGGTGTGGCTTTTTCCCTCCGCCTAACTGAAGTCCAAGTTCTCCTAAAAAGAGGCGCAAAGCGCCAATTTTATCTTCATCAGGGGTTGCGTGAACACGATATAAGGTGGGAATTTTCTCTTTTTCTAAAAAACGGGCGGTAGCCACATTCGCGGCCAACATACATTCTTCTATCAAACGGTGAGCATCGTTACGAATCACCGGTACAATTCGCTGTATCTTTCTATTTTCATCAAATTCAATACGTGTTTCAGTCGTTTCAAAATCCATTGCCCCACGACCTTTGCGCGCAGTTAATAAAATATTATAAAGTGCGTACAAAGATTGCAACATAGGCCATAAAGATTCATAGTGTGCGTCACTGTGGCCTTCTTCTAACCATTGGGCAACCTGCGTGTAAGTCAGGCGAGCATGGGAATGAAACACGGCGCGATAAAAGCGGGAACGACTTATTTTACCCTCCGCAGTAATTGCCATTTCCGCCACAACACATAGCCTGTCTACCTTAGGATTAAGAGAGCAAATACCATTGGATAAAGCTTCCGGTAACATAGGAACAACCTTACCGGGGAAATAAACGGAATTGCCGCGCCGTGCAGCTTCTTTATCCAGAGCAGAACCGGCAGCAACATAATAGCTCACATCAGCAATGGCAACATAAAGCTGATATCCTCCTTTAGGCTTAGGATAACAATAAACTGCATCGTCAAAATCTTTAGCATCATCGCCATCAATAGTAACAAAAGGCAAATGTCTTAAATCAGTACGATCCCGAATTTGATCCTCAGTCACGCGTTGAGGAATTTTGCCTACTTCCGCCAACACATCGTCTGGCCACTCAGCAGGAATTCCATGTGCATGAATAGCCACTTCAATTTCCATTCCTGGCGCCATATGATCACCAAGGATATGAATAACCTTGCCAATTGCCTGATTACGTTTACTGGGAAAAGCAATTACTTCAATCAATACCATTTGGCCGTTTTTAGCACTTCCTGCAAATTCCAGTGGAATAGAAATATCCTGTGTTAAACGTTTATTATCAGGAATCAGAAAACCGACTCCGTGCTCCGTAAAAAAACGCCCAACCACACTGACATTGGTATGTTCGATAACTTCATGGATCTTGCCTTCGGGCCTGCCTCGCCTGTCAATACCGGTTTGATACGCCAGTACTAAATCGCCGTGCATCACTGTCCGCATTTCTTTGGCTGAAAGAACCATGTCTTCACCCCCTTCATCAGGAATGAAAAAACCATATCCGTCAGGATGGCCCTGGATAGTTCCACGTTGTAAATTAATACGTCCCAGCAAACAAAATCGTCCGCGACGATCCTGCATGATTTGACCATCTCGCAGCATGGCTTTCAGACGAAAACCCAGTGCTTCCTGTTCATTCTCTTTTTTTACGTCAAGCTGCGCCAAGAGCTGCGTACGCGACATAGGACGACCAAACTCGTCCAATACCTGCATAATCAATTCGCGGCTTGGGACGGGTATTGCGTATTTTTCTTTTTCCCTTTTATAAAAAGGATCCTTCGGTTTTTTACTCACATTCACCACATTCAATAAATAGTTAAATTTAGCACTTACTGCGATGCCGCAGGTAATACAAAACCACGGCCACCTAATTGGGCAATTAATCCCGTTAGCGACATATTTTCACCAGCCCAATAAGTGCCTACTCCTTGTACAACAGGCATTTTAACATCCGACCAACTACATACAGTAATAGCACCGTTACAAGGCACCTGCTGTTCATGCCCTGGTTTCGATTCGATACAGCTTAACTCAAAAGCTTCTTTGTCTAACGCCAGCGCAGACCAGTTACCTGCTTGCAACCGACTACTCCAACCTGCACTGGCACTTGGCTCTGAAACCGGATGGGTAATCCATAAATCGGTGGCTGATACATTATGAATCATTACTAAAAGTGGTTTTTTTGCTGACAATGTAACCGTCTCATTTTGTACCGGAACCGGTTTACAGGATGAAGGAATAGTATCATCGGCGTTTGCAACTTGAGTTATCAAAATCAGCAACATGGAACAAATGACTTTCATAATTATTCTCCAATGAATTAATTTAAATAGTTGCACAAAAAGTAGAGATGAGTAAAGATTTGCAACGACGCATTTAAGATAAAGAGAAATAGTGCGTTGCAAAAAATCAAGCTTTCCGCCAAGGATATAAATGTCAATGGAATTTTGTACTACAACTGTCTTATTTAGATTATAGACTTGTCTTCAGAAGAGAAGACTATACAATAAAGGACTATGAATGTGAATCGATTGTTTTTATTACCTCTTTTATTAAGCGCTTTTCTGCTTCATGCCGAACCGCTGCGGATTGGTACGCTTGTTTATAATCCTCCTTTTGAAGTAGAAGCCGATAATAAAAAACATTTTTATGGCTTTGATATCGATTTGATGCTGGAAATCTGTGCTCGTATAAAAGCAGATTGCGATTTTATTCCCTTAACTTTTGAACAAATATTTAGCGAATTATTAGCAGATAGAATCAAATTAGGACTTGGCTCCATTAGTATTACTCCTTCAAGAAAGGCCAACTTTTTATTTAGTCTCCCTTATCTTGCCAGTAAAGGACAATTTATTACCAACAATACTTCTTCTTTTATCAACATGGACGAAATTCAAGGAAAGAGGATTGGTACAGTAAAAGGCACAGTGTTTAAAGCAGTTGTTCTTGCGCACTATAATAATGTGGGTGAAATTATTGAATACCCCACTCTTTCAGCTACCTTTCACGCCTTATCCAATGACAAGGTCGATGTTATTATTACCGACAGGCAAACAGCAAAATACTGGCACGCGACAAACAGCACTTTATTTCGTCTAATTGGCGATGCGATACCCGCAGGCATTGGTTATGGAATAATGGCTGGCAAAAAGGAAACCTATTTAATTCATCAGATTAATAACACGTTAATGGCGATGGAAGCTGATGGGAGTTATTTAAAAATTTATAACCGTTATTTCAGTAAGATGACTTTTCAATAATGAAAATATGGGTAGATGCGGATGCATGTCCTAAAGCCATTAAAGATATTCTCTTTCGCGCAGCAGAAAGAACTGCAATCCATTTAATATTAGTGGCCAATGCATTTTTAACCATTCCAGGCTCACGTTTTATCAAGACTGTTCGCGTTGATAAAGGTTTTGATAATGCTGACAACTATATTGTTCAGCATCTGGAAGCAGGCGATTTAGTTATAACGGCTGATATTCCTCTGGCCGCTGAAGTGATTGCCAGACAAGCTCTGGCACTTAATCCGCGCGGCGAATTATATACGGCTAATGATATTAAACAACGTTTAGGTTTACGCGACATGAGAGAGCAATTACGTGCCAGTGGCGTTAACGTGGGCGGACCTAAGGTATTGGGGGAGAAAGAAAAAGCTTCTTTTGCGCGAGCTCTTGATACTATTCTGGCCAAAGCAAAGCGTACTTCAATCTATTAAGTTGAAATGACACGGGTTGTCGTCAACAAATGAAAAGACATGATAAACTCTCTGTTTTTACGCCATCATTTGAGACTCTTTTTATGAGCAATGAAATTCAAGTCACTGAAATTGTCAATTTACATCAGGATAGCATTGTACGTTGGAAAGAAACGGGCATCCTCTTCAAAGAGCAACATTTTTTAGCCTTGGTTGAAGAAAATCATGCATTTAACTATCAACTCTGGCACGCAGAAGATAAAGCCAGGCGTGATGACATGGGTTATGAATTTGTTTATCAGGCTAAACGTGAAATAGATCATTATAATCAGCAGCGAAATAATCGCATGGAAGCCATGGATGAATGGCTTTTTAATACGCTGCAACCTGCTGAACCGAACTACTGTGCTGTGCATTCGGAAACACCAGGAATGATGATTGACCGATTATCCATTCTGGCTCTTAAAGCGTACCATATGGCTTTGCAAAGCAGGAGACAGGAAACCGATGAAGCGCACCGCCAAACCTGTTACCGTAAATGGCAAACTATTATTAGTCAACAAGACCAATTGAGCAACTGTCTGCACCAGCTGATTAATGAAATAAACGATAAAAAACGCACATTCAGAGTGTATCATCAATTCAAAATGTATAACGACCCGACCATGAATCCCGAATTATATTAGACTGGGGACATCATTTGTCCAAGACTGTCTGCACTTCTGGAACGAATAAAAGGTCGACTGCTTTCAGCGTGTTTTGGTGAAGGTGGGGGGAAAAAAACAGATGAAGAGCGAGAAAGGAAACCTGGACGTTGCCCCCTGCTTTTTTCTGGCTCACCTGGTGATAATGGCTTTGACTGATTGACATTATTTGGAGAAGGTTGGAAAAAAGTAGCGGAGGAGTCCGAAAAAAAGCCAGAGGATCGCCCTCTGACTTTTTCTGGTTCCCTGACTTTTTCTGGTTTACCTTGCAACGAAGGCGATTTATCAGACTCACTGGTAAGAACTTGTTTTTTTGCCTTATCTAATTTGCCAAAACCGCGAGAATACGTCCTCAGAGCAAGAGCTATAGAATGGATAAGAGAACTGGCTACCATCACGAGAAACATAATGGGCGTGTCATGATAGTGCCCTTTTTCATCTGCTTCCTGCAAAGGGTTCATTGTATAATCTATTGCCTTACAGCCTTTTCCTGCGCCAGAAAAACAGGAACGCGCTATTTCAAGGATCACTTCAAACCATTCCTGGAAAAAAAATTGAGGTGATGGATCAACAATTATTCTCTTATTAATTTTCTCTTTAATTTTCTCCAGCTGCCAATTCTTAATTTCCTTTTCAGTGGCGTCAATCTGTTTGAATAACTGCACTAAATCCCCATGAGACATTTGATCAACGGATTTCAGTAAAATTTCTTTTCCCTTTTCCGCATTTTTTTTAGTTCTATGAATTTCTATCAAAGAGTGGATAACAAACCCTGCCATGCTGACCACTCCCAATGCAACACAAACCATTAGAAAAGCTGGCGGGAAAGCAACCGAAGATAAAACAAGAATTATAGATACAGTAAACATGAAACTGGTCAGAACACCATAAAGCGCCAAACCATGTTTCAACCCTCTTAAAAAAGCCGAGATATAGGACGGCTGTTTAAGAGAAAAAAGCTCTTTTCGTTTCGCCTCAAAAGATTCGGCCTTTTTTATGAGATTGTTTAAGTGATTTTTTAATAATGTCTGATTTCCGAGTAAGCTGAGCTTTTCCAGGTCAGCATACATTAATTCCACTTCTCTACCATACAGGTATAACTCTATTTCGGCCTGCGAAATAACTACCTCACGCTGGAAATTATATTCTTCATACATACGCGTCGCTATACATGCCAGCAAACAAATTGAACAAAATGAAACCATTGCAATAAGAACGGGCGGGACTAATGAGCAAAGTCCCAGGATACCCACATATAAATAAAGACCATCGACAATACCTGCGTAACAAGATGAAAGCAAACCCATTTTCTTTACATGAATGGATTGACCTTGTATTTTTTCACGATCTCTTGCAATTTTTTCCTTAAGATTATCGCCCTTTAAATAGTCTTCGTGCTGAATTGATTTCAGCAATGCGGCATTGTCCTTCTTCATTGCTTTACGCTTATTTTTCATTGGCAACGCCCATATTCGGTTAACTACCGAAAGGCAACCTAATAACAAACCTACTGGAACAATAAGAGAGGTTAAATTTTGTCCACTTAATAAATGGATTGTCTGAAACGTGCTGCGAATTCCTTTATAAGCATTTTTCAAGCCCTTCAGTATATCGCGACAATAAGGCCATATTGTGTTAATGTAACGTTTAAATGTATTTTTCTTGTCTTTCTCGTCATCGAAATGATTAGCAAGTAAAGAAAAAGCAATTAACGTTAAGGAACTGGTAGCGGTAATCAATATGCCTTCAGGAGCAACCATCCAGTCGTGCATGACATCGGAAGAAGAAAAGTGACTGTCAGACAAATGAACATCAAAAAAATACTTGAACGTACTGTAGGAAATGCTCAGGCCATCCAATGCTCCATATATAGCATAAATAATCCTCGCTTCATGTAGAGCTTTCGCCTTCTGCTCACTCCACATTTTAAACTTCTTGGCAAAACCCGACTCGTTATTTGTCATGCTAATTAGGGCAATGGCTAAGATGGTGAGTATTATATCCAATTAGCGAATAAAGGGCAATTATATTTTCATTTTGAATGAAAATGATACAAAAATAGCGGCCATCAGTAATTTTATCACAAAGCCAACAAAAAGTGAGAGATCTCTTCAATATGAATCCAGATTATCCAGCCTCCCAAAAAGAAGGGTATCCTGACAAACCTATTCGGTTGTAATGCATTGAATTAAGTGATAATCCCTTATAATTAAGCTCTATAGTCTGTGCGCAGGCGTACAAATCTGCTAGGATTAACACTATTTAGTTATGCGAGTAAAGGGTCGTTAATGAGTTTGCGCAATGTTTTTCTTCCTGTCTTTTTACTTTTTTCAGGATATTCTATGGCAGTTGATGCAAAAATAATCTATGGCTATGTAGAAAAAGCAATCCTGGTTGATAAAAACATGACTCTATCGGCTAAATTTGACACTGGAGCCAAGTCCGCCTCCCTTAGTGCAATCAATATTCGTGAAACCAAAATAAAAGGTCAAACTTATTTGAACTTTAAAGTCCCAGGAAAAACAGGGGAAGTAGAATTTACTTCGCCCTATCTCGGAAAAGTCAGTATTAAAGTGCGTGCAGGAGAACATTTATCGCCGCAAGGTAAAACAGAACCTATTAAGCGACCTGTTGTGTTAATGTCTATTCAAATTGGCGATGAAATGCGCACTATCCCGGTCAATTTGACTAACCGCAAACGCTTTAATTACCCACTGCTTCTTGGTAGAGACGCAATTATCGCGTTTAATGGCCTGGTTGATCCAAGCCATGCCTTTTTGATAACAGCCAAAAAAGTGGAAAAAAATGAAGTCAAATAAACGTCATGTTTATGGTTTAATCACTGTTCTATTAGTATTAGGGATAGGCATTTTTTTTTATCGTCATCTTGTTCTTGATGTACCATTAACAGACACGGAAACAGTAAACAGCTGGATGATTGAAGCCAATTTACGTTTCATTGCTGATCATAATACACCTGTAAAAGCAAGTTTTACTATTCCTTATATGCCACCTTATTTTGCAATTTTGGATGAATATTTTGTTTCTCACAATTATGGAGTAACCACTAATTTAAATGGCTATAATCGCCAGACAGTCTGGTCGCTAAGACGCAGTTCTGGCGTGCAATCTCTTTATTATCGCGCTATATTTCGCGAAATTGACAGTAACGAATCATCTTTAGCCAGACCCCCCATTGTAAAAGCGCAACCTTTGATGGAAACACAAAAATCCGCTGTAGATGCAATTACTAATCAGGTACGTCAGTCCTCGGCAGACATTCAGACGTTTGCGCAGGGCACAATTAAAGAACTTAATAAAAAAGACGGGAATGCCAAACTTCTTGTAGGCAATGAATTTAATGATGACAATATCATTAACGCGGCCATTCTCATATTAAGCCAGGCAAAAATTTACGCCATGCCGGTCAAAGGAATTTATTTAAGTCAACAAAACAAGGCTGATTTTAAATCGTTTATAGTTGTTCATAATGGTAAAGAATGGACTTATATTAATCCCCGTACTGGAGGAGCAGGTTTTCCCAGGAATTTTCTGGTCTGGCAATATGGTTTTGACCCGGTTTATAATGTAACAGGCGGTAAAAAACCCTTTTTCAACCTGACAGTTTCGCCTACGCCGATTAATGCGCTGACTATTGCTAAAGCAAGAGGCTCACAAACTGATTCTCAACTATTGCGTTTTTCTTTGTTACAACTTCCTGTTAATGTACAGGAAACCTATAAAATTCTGCTGACCGTTCCGCTTGGCGCTTTTGTGATTCTATTATTGCGCAACTTTATTGGTCTCAAGACTTTTGGCACATTTATGCCTGTGCTAATCGCTCTCGCCTTTCGTGAAACTCACGTGATTTGGGGAATTACCCTTTTTACTCTCATCGTTTCCTTTGGTTTACTGGCACGCTTTTATCTGGATCAACTTCGATTGCTTCTTGTCCCGCGGCTCGCTGCAATTCTCACTGTAGTGATTGTATTAATGATTTTTATTAGCGTTATAAGCCAAAATCTGGGGCTTGATTCTGGCTTATCTGTCGCACTTTTTCCCATGGTCATTTTGACTATGACGATTGAACGCATGTGCATTACCTGGGATGAACGAGGAGCCTCTGAAGCGATAAAGTCGGGCGTAGGCAGCCTTGTGGCTGCGGTGATTGCTTTTGGCGCGATGAATTATCCTCCTCTGCAATATCTGATTTTTGCCTTTCCTGAACTTTTACTCGTATTGCTTGCGCTGATTCTATGGTTTGGTCAGTATCGGGGTTATAGACTTTCCGAGCTGTTTCGCTTTAAAGTTCTGGCTGAGAAATATTGATGTGGCATTTGTATCGTCGCTTGCATAAGCACGGCATTTTAAGCATTAATCAACGTAATAGCGATTACGTTCTCAAATACAATAACCGTAAACGATATCCTTTGGTTGATGATAAATTACAAACCAAACGTTTAGCAATACAAGCAGGAATAGCCGTTCCACAATTGTATGAAATTATAAAAAACGAACATCAGATTAAAGAGTTGGAGCATATTTTACAACCCTACAAGGATTTTGTTATCAAACCCGCCCATGGAGCAGGTGGAGATGGAATTCTGGTAGTCACCGATCGTATTTTCGGACGTTACCGCCAGATTAATGGTAAATTAACTACCCTTAACGAAATGAGCTATCATCTGTCCTGCCTCCTCTCTGGTGCTTATAGTTTAGGTGGGCATGCTGATTATGCCATTATTGAACATCGGGTCATTGTAGATCCCGTATTCAAAGAAGTAAGCTATGAAGGAATCCCTGATATTCGCATTATTACCTTGTTAGGTTACCCCGCTATGGCCATGGTTCGGTTACCTACCCGACTCTCCGGCGGCAAAGCGAATCTTCATCAAGGTGCGATTGGAGTGGGCATTAATTTAGCGACAGGTAAAACATTAGGTGGTGTTTTTCATAATGACACTATCGATTTTCATCCCGACACCCTCGCACCTATTGTGGATTTTACTGTTCCCTATTGGGACAAAATTTTAGAAATTGCCGCCAGTTGCTATGAATTAACAGGCTTGGGCTATTTGGGTGTGGATATTGTTCTGGATAAAGACCAAGGACCTTTAATGCTGGAACTTAACGCCAGGCCGGGTTTAAATATTCAAATTGCCAATCGGGAAGGCGGACTTAAACGCTATCGGCAAATTGAAGCTCGGGCCGCGCTAGGCAAAGAATCAATTAATGCGCGAATAGCTTACAGTAAACAACAATTTAGCCGTTAGCGTTCGTTTAAATTGACCGCGCCGCTCATCAGCATAACGTCAAATATTCCCTTAGCTCGCTGTTTCTCCCTTCAACCAAATCAAGATAAGCTTTTTTTATGATTGCTGTAATATTGCCTACATTTCCCTTTCCCAGCAATTTATCGTTAATAGAACGTATAGCGGTAATTTCTGCTGCGGTACCGGTAAAGAAAGCCTCATCAGCCTGATAAGCCTCATAAAGAGAAATATCCACCTCAACAACCTTAAAACCACAACGACTTGCCAGAGTAATGACGGTATCGCGTGTAATACCCGACAATATACTTCCCAGTTTAGGCGTATAAATTACACCGTCTTTTACCATGAAAAAATTCTCGCCTACTCCTTCCGTTATGTGGTCTTTATAATCTAAAAACAAAGCTTCATGATAATGAGTTCCCTGCAATTCTAAAGAAGCTAAAATGCTATTTACATAATGCCCGCATAGTTTAGCATCAACTACTGTGGAATCGGGATGAATGCGAATATATCGGCTTATTTTTATATCAATACTTTCATACGGCAAATAAGCTCCCCATGGCCAGCAAGCGATGACAAATTCAACAGGATTTCCCAGAGGATTAACTCCCATTTTACCATAGCCATAAAAAGCAATAGGTCGAATATAGCCTGCTTCAAGTTTACTATTACCTACTACTTCTTTAACCGCTGTTATAATTTCTTCTTTCGAATAGGGTAAAGTCATTTTCAAAACATTTGCTGAATAAAAAAGCCTATCGATATGTTCAGATAAACGAAAGATGGCAGAGCCTTCTGCTGTTTTATAAAATCGAATGCCTTCAAATGCACCACCGCCATAATGAAGCGCGTGAGATAACACATGAATTTTCGCGTCTGCCCAAGGGACAAGTTTACCGTTTTGCCATATTGTTTCGGTTGTTTCCATCATCTTTTTCTCCCTGCATAAGACTTCTAATCAACTAGATTTGCAATGCAATATCCCTTCCAATAAAAATAGGCTAATTTATTCGCTTTAATCCATGCCAGCTTAAAAAGAACTCTTGACTCTCTTTATCTTAAGCATAGATGTTTATCAGCAATTTCCACTATAAACTCTGAAATATTTAAGTAACAGCAGGATTTAAAAACGTACGCACTTTTTATGAAAGTGGGGGTCATGTTTGTCGGCGTGAATTTATAGTAACGTTGTTTTTTTGATGGCGCAGAGGAGTTAATTTATTATTTTATACAATCAAATTAACCCGGGAACGGAGAAGCGTCGCCTGTCTTGTAAACGTAATGCAGTTAAGTGACCGCCCCATATACATCCTGTATCTATAGCGTAAATGTGAGGATCAGGGCACTGACCTTCTAAAGCAGCCCAATGACCAAAAACCAGATCGGCATTAATCACTTTACGACCAGGCACCGCATACCAGGGAATAAGATCGTCAGGCGCATTTGCAAGAGATCCTTTATAGGTCAGAATCAACCCCCCCCGCAAATTACAAAACCGCATGCGAGTAAAATAATTAGTGATAACACGTAATTTTGTTATGCCTTGCAGATCCTCTGACCAACAATCAGCCTCATTGCCATACATCCCTGCTAAATAATCTTGGTACTGATCACCGGCTAAAACTGACTCAAGCTCCCTGGCATAACGTTTTGCCTGCATAAGATCCCAGACAGGAGCTATACCGGCATGAGACATGACTATGTTCAGCGCCTCATCATGATATAAAATATGTTGTCCACGCAACCAGTGACCAAGCTCCTCAGCATCCGGCGCCGTTAAGATTTCACGCAGAGTATCTTCACGATTTTCCCGAGAAGGGCGAACAAAAAGTTTAGCCAGCAAATGTAAATCATGATTTCCCAGAGTGATGCGCGGGATAATAGAAAGACTCTTAATAAAACGTAACACAGCCAACGATTGAGGCCCGCGATTGACTAAATCACCAACAAACCATAAACGATCGCGATGATCATCAAAATCGACTCGCTCAAGCAAGCGCTGTAAAGGATCATAACAACCCTGCACATCGCCTATGGCATAATCAACCACCGTAAGGCACCCCTGGCCGTAAGAATGCCGCTGTTTTTCTACTCTCCACCTGCCATTGTCCTTTTTTATTCAGATAAGGTAAAAATTTTTCTGAATGCACTGGATGCTGGCGAGTAAATTGACTACTGATAGCTTGCTCTTGATAAATCAGTTCCACAGCAGAAATGCTCGTGGATTTTCCCGTATGTAAATGATGAAGCTGTATTTTATCAGGTAAAGCTGTTGCATAATCTGCAAAAACAATTCCGCTATGGATTTGTTGATTGCTACTTTGTTCAAAGCGTGAATTGATATCATTCCTGGCTGCCAATCGGTGCAGACCTAAAGATAAAAAGCCATTTTGCACAGCCTGCCAATTTTTAAACTCCGGATGTTCTCGCACAAACCATTTAAACATCTCGGGGGAAATTAACAAACCACCAGGAACCATAAACAGAGGTGCTTTATTAACCATAATACGTCCGGACTCCAGTGACTGAAGCAACCACTGAATAAACTCTATACCCACCTGATTCTCTATTTTAACAGGTGATTCTGGTACGCCCACTCCAAATGTATTGGCTCGTCCATAACGAATACCACGTGCTCCTCCATAGGCTCCTAAACTTAACTGATTAAAATAACGCTGGATAGCAATCGCATCGGCGCGAACTAAAATTGCACCTAAAGTTCCCGCGGCTTCAGTATCTTCATTGAGTAAAGCAAGCCAGATAGCCAACACCTGTGTATTGGAAGCAATCCAGGCGAAACCGCTTGCTGGCATTAATAAGCGCGCGAGCAACAAGTTAAGACGACAACGAAATTCTTCATCTGTTTCTTTTTGAAATTCATAGCTGTAATGACTTCCAACTGCTATCAGATTTTCCAGGACAGGGTTCCATTGTTTTAAAAACTGTCCGTTATTATCATAAAGATTAATACTGTAATCAATTTGCAATTTGCCCACACCTTGCAAGAGTGCTGCGGACAAAAGCGCATATTGCCATAATTTTTGTTCTTCTGATAAATTGTCTTGTTCTTCGTTTAACAAATAATTTTGGAATAGACCCAATGCTGCTTCGGTACGATTTAAAGCATAATCTAATACCCCACCCTGCTGTGCATAATAACTGGCCGAGGATTCCGGCAGGTTTTGGCAATGATTTGTCAAATTATGAATGAGACTCAAGCACAAACTATCAAAACGAACATCTTCCAAAGCACTCCTTTCTTTGATTTGCTGCAATAAAAGACTTCGTTTCTCTTCACCAAGCAGGAGAGAAGAAGGAACAATTCGCGTTAAATCTTTTAAGGATTTGCCCGGTGTTAGCTTTATTTTTCTGTGTCGATGAAACAAGTCAACCTCCCAGTACAAGGGTTTACTCTTAAATTATGAAAATTTGAACAGAAATATTATAATTATTAGACTCTGGACATTATCTTCTCATCAGTCGATGAGGGCGTATTCGTGCCATATTATATTTTACACTATTTCGCAATAAAATTCGTTATTTGCACATAATCTCTTATTGAAATTTGCTCAGGTCTTGCCTGCGGATTAATTTCTAAATGACACAATTGCGCTGAATTAAGTAAAGGTTTTAAATTATTGGCTAAGGTTTTTCGGCGCATGGCAAAAGCTTGTGCTACTACCTGCTCAAGAACACGAATATTTACCGATGAGTAGGGGGATGCCTGATACGGGGTAATACGTACGACTGCCGAGTCAACCTTTGGCTGAGGATAAAAAGCCTCAGGAGGTACATCAAATAGCCATTCTACGTCACAATAATACTGTATCATCACAGTTAAACGTCCATATGCTTTGGTTCCTGGCCGAGCCGCCAGGCGTGAAACAACCTCTTTTTGTAACATAAAATGCATATCTTCAATGGAAGAAATAGAATGCATTAAGTGAAGTAATAATGGCGTAGAAATATTATAAGGCAAATTACCCACAATACGTAGCTTACTACCCAATTCACTATAATCAACAGTTAAAGCATCAGCCCCAATTAAATGCAATTTATCCTGGGCAGCAGGTAATTCAGTCAGATGAGTATGTAAATCGGTATCAATTTCAATAGCAGTCAAGTGGTTTAAATAACGGAGTAAAGGCAGAGTTAAAGCACCTAGCCCCGGGCCTATTTCCACTACTTTATCTTCTTTCCGCAACTGTAAAGCGCTCAAAATCTCATGGATAATCTGCTTGTTTTGTAAAAAATTTTGTCCAAAACGCTTACGAGGACGATGGCTCACTTCATTTCACCTGAAATTTAAATTTCAATTATAACCTACCGCTAATACCTCAGCCAATTTCATGCAATATTTTGTGTGTTTAAATAATCGTTATGCAAAGGCAAGAATGATTTTTCTTAAATTTAACAATTATACATTTGCTATCTACAGAATAATGGCTTATTTTAAATACATGGATGGTATTTCTTGCTCAGCTAACAATAGCAATCAAGGAAGCCAGAGTGTAGATATGGTGTGCACGCTTAATCTTGTATTAAGAAGCCTGAAGTATCTCTGAGGCATCCACGTTGTAACCAGAACTGTAGCAAGAATACCATCATTAATCCCTTATCCAAATACAACCCTTCTTTAACTCGCACCCCCGACACAGAGAGGTATATTATTCAGGAGCGATTTTTTTTATACTTGGGTTCAGCGAATTTGCAACCCGGGCGTAATCCTTGTTAAATCATTTAATTGAACTTCGTAAACGTATCATCCACGTTTTATTGGTCTTTACCAGCTTCTTTTTGCTGTTTTTTTTCTTTGCGAATCACTTGTTACATACTGTTTTTATACCTTTACTGAAAACGTTACCTGAGTCACAGCCTATAATCGCCACGCAAATTACCTCACCCTTGATAACCCCCATTCAGCTTGCTGTTAATGCCGCCACCTTATGCTCAATGCCTTTTATTCTATGGCAGATCTGGTGCTTTGTTGCTCCTGGGCTTTATCAACGTGAGCGTCACAACCTGCGCAGGGCCTTCCTTTCCAGTGTTGTGCTTTTTGTTCTGGGTATGCTATTTTGTTTTTATCTCGTGTTACCGTTTATGTTCCAGTTTTTTGCTAAAGCCGTACCTTCTGATGTGCGATTTATGCCCGATATGACGTATGCTCTGGATTTTATCACGAGGATGCTGTTACTTTTTGGATTTTGTTTTCAAGTTCCTTTGGTTTGTTTGACCCTGATTCATTTAAAATTGATTGATTTAGGTCTTTTAAAAACGATCAGACCTTATGTTATTGTGGTTGCCTTTATTCTAGGGATGTTACTAACACCGCCCGATGTTGTATCCCAAATTACCCTTGCGATCCCGCTCTGTTTACTTTATGAACTGGGAATTTTTTTCGCGACCCTCCATTTTTCCAAATTAAATTATTCGCAAGAGCAAAAATGATAACCAACCGAATAAAAGATTAAATTTTAACCAAATAAGCTAATTTCATGACGAGGTTAAAAATAATGCGCCAACCAAATAACCCCCTTATCGAGAAACTGACGGAAAATCGTAATCAATATCAAGAGCGCCAGCACAGCATATCGATTTATATAATAAATAAATCCTGTATAAGAACAAATCGGCTGTAATCCGGTAAGCCACCGACTTAAAGCAATGCTCACAGGCAAATAAAGGATCAATACTATTTCATGAAAAATACGCGCTTCCATAAAGTTGCCTACTAACAATAAAACGAGAAAATGAAATAGGACAACATACCGTAAAGGTCTGTATTGCAGAGGTATATAATCGTAAAAAGCAAACCAGAATAAAGGTAATCCCGCAAAGCAAAATATAAAGAGGAAGATATTTTGTTCATTTAATAACCACTGCAAATTGGCTTCGAAATAGGTATGCGTTGAAGCGCGAAAATACCATTCCATGAATGAGCCTGGCACATGATGTAAAAAAGCTAATACCAATAAACGAGTAAAACAATAAGTCAGCAGCGCAAAAAATATCGGTTTAAAAACAGTAGACAGCTTTCGCCAGTGTAGAGCGGGAATCATCAACACAAGTAAAAAACTACTTTCACGATTTAGAGTGGCCAAAAAAACCCATGGAATAAAATAAAACCATTGAGAACGTAAACAAAATAGAAATCCTGTCGCCATAAAAAAAAGAGAGGCGGAGTCTGCAGGATAAAAAAAAGTAGCCTCTCCCCCATAGTTAAATCGATAATTAATTACTGTCATTAGCGGCAAAAGCAGGATAAACAGCCAACTTAACAATTGAGCAGCTCTCTCTTTAAACTCCTGTTGCAAAAGTTTAAATAAAGCAAAATAAAATAAACTTATAAATAACCATTCCATTAAAAAAAACAATTGGTCAATTTTCAGTGGCAAAAAGGTAAGCACTCTCACCAGCATAGGGACAAGCAAGCGTTGGCCATAAGGAAGTCTTGCTGAAAAATCAACCATACTAGCAAGAGGGGTGTCAGTATATATACCTGTCAATTGGGTATGTATAAACGTATAACCAAGCAATAAAACAACAGTTACAAAACGAGATTTATAGCACAACATATCATTGTTCATGCTGAGTGGGAGACTATTCAAGATTTATTGAGGCTAACCGATAGCAATAGGGAAGGCAAGAACTGCTTAAAACTCCGGAGAGAGGAATGTATAAAACAGCAAAATTTAATGTGGGTGAGCGTGTTATTCATACGGGATTAGGCTATCGCGCTGTGATTATTGATATTGATCCTTTTTTCCAGGCTTCCGGACGTTATAACCCACAAGCCTGCAAGCGCGAATTTGCTATTCGTAATCCCTGGTATCGTTTATTAGTCGATGGCAGTAGCCAAATGACCTATGTGGAAGAATGCTTTTTAAAAAAAGATCCCAGTCAATTGACTATTGATAACCCTAATATCAAACAATATTTAAGTGAATATCAAGGGAATTATCATTCAAATCTTCCTCATCATTAATTCACTTAGTATTTATGTATAACGCAACATATAAACCAGCAAGGCAATAAAACCAATTAAAATAAGGGCTAATATCCCCATAGTTGAAAAACTTTTGCCAAGATTTTCTCGACTAAACTGCTCAGGACGCCCTTTAATATTGCGATACAACAACCATACGATAAGTCCGGCCCCGATCAAACCAAGAATTTGGTATAGAGTTTCCATCAATCATCCTCCTTTTTCTCAAAACTGAATGCATCTGAAAATAATTGGCTGGGACAAACACCCTGCGCAACCAGGCTATCTCTAATCGTATAAACCATATCAAAAGGACCGCCAATGACAAACTGCCAATGTTTAAGATCCGTTTGATGATGAGTGAGCATGCGAGTCGCCAGTGTTTCTTTATTATTGATTGAGAGTAACGAAAAATAATGAAAATGCGTGACGTGAGTTTGCCACTGTACAACTTTTTCGTTCATATACAAATCACTTTGTGACCGTGCTCCCCAAAACAATTCGATGTGACGTTTATCGCCTTCGGCGAGTAACTGTTCAATCATTGCCTTAATGGGTGCAAAACCGGTACCTCCGGCAATAAATACAATGGGTCTGTCAGGATGTAATTTATCAAGATAGCAATTACCCAAAGGTAAACGGATTGTTACCGCTCCATTTTGCTTGATTTCTGCGAGTAGCTGTTGATTATAAGGATTATCCTGGCTGTGGCGAATATGTAATTCATAGTTATGCGCACCTAAAGGGGCGTTGGCAATGGAATAACTGAATGCATTATTACCACATAGAAGCTCCAAATATTGTCCAGGTTGATAATCAATATAGCGTTCCGGTGATAGTATTATTTGTAAAATACTGTCGGTAAGCGGGTTTATAAATTCAACTTGAGCATTCACTAATGAAGTAGTCATCTATTTAATCCAAGTTGAGCCCAGTAATCATCAACCCGTTGCAAAACATCTTTATCCATTGTAATTGATTTTCCCCATTCGCGTTGCGTTTCCCCTCTCCACTTGCTGGTTGCATCCAGCCCTATTTTGGAGCCCAAACCGGAAACAGGTGATGCGAAATCCAGATAATCAATCGGTGTGTTGTCGACCATCACTGTATCACGCAAAGGGTCCATACGTGTGGTAATTGCCCAAATCACATCCGGCCAGTTGCGTGCATCGATATCATCGTCACAAACAATCACCCATTTAGTGTACATAAACTGTCTTAGAAAAGACCAGACCGCCATCATGATTCGCTTTGCGTGACCAGGATATTGTTTTTTAATAGTAACGACCGCTAAACGGTAGGAACATCCTTCGGGTGGTAAATAAAAATCGACAATTTCCGGAAACTGCTTTTGCAGCAGAGGAATAAATACTTCATTTAATGCCAAGCCTAAAATTGCAGGTTCATCGGGGGGACGGCCTGTATAGGTACTATGATAAACAGGTTCAGTGCGATGACTTATCCGCTCAACGGTGAAAACAGGAAAGGACTGTACTTCATTATAGTAACCCGTGTGGTCACCAAATGGGCCTTCCGGCGCTGTTTCTCCCGGCTCAATATATCCTTCCAAAATAATTTCGGCACTTGCGGGAACGTGTAAATCATTACCAAGACAACGCGTCAAGTGCGTACGCTTACCTCTTAACAGACCGGCGAAAGCGTATTCTGACAACGTATCCGGAACAGGTGTGACAGCAGCTAACAAAGTAGCTGGGTCAGCCCCCAAAGTCACGGCCACAGGAAAACGTTCTCCGGGGTAGACTTCTTGCCAGGTCTGGTAATCCAGTGCTCCTCCTCGATGAGATAGCCAGCGCATAATAAGTTTATTTTTTCCTAATAACTGCTGCCGGTAAATACCCATATTTTCTCGTCCCTGATGAGGCCCTTTTGTAGTAACTAATCCCCAGGTAATAAGAGGAGCAACGTCACCTGGCCAACAAGTCTGAATAGGGAGTCGGGTTAAATCAACGTCTTCTTTTTCCCAGACGTGCTCTTGACAGGCTGCGTTAGAAACATATTTAGGAGCCATAGTCAAAGCCTGTTTGAGCAAGGGTAATTTAGAAAACGCGTCTTTCAACCCTTTGGGTGGCTCCGGCTCTTTAAGAGCGGCTAAAAGTTTACCTACTTCACGCAAGGCACCAATACTTTCTTCTCCCATCCCCAGCGCTACGCGCTCGACCGTGCCAAACAAGTTAGTCAAAACAGGTATTGTACTGCCTTTCGGATGAGTAAAAAGTAAAGCAGGCCCTTCTGCACGCAATACACGATCACTTACTGCGGTCATTTCCAATGTTGGTGAGACCGGATAATCGATGTGTTTCAATAAACCGCGTGCGTCCAGTTGCGCAATAAAATCCCGAAGGTCAGCATATTTCATCAGCAGATAACTGTTAAAAAAATTAATTGTTCCGATTATGGCACAGAGAGGGCTTTAACAAAACTAACTAAGATAGAACAAATCCATCGGATATTCAGGCGTGTTGAAATTTGGATGCTCTTCTGGGTACCGCAGACCAGCTGGCGGTACGTGGGCATCATTAAAAGTCAAGTAAAACCAAGGCTAATTGGAAGCCCCGCTTCCGCGGGGATTATTGGCCTATCGTTCAAAACTTGTTACTCTTGCCGTTTCATAGCCTCAAAAAACTCTGCATTGGTCTTGTGATTTTTCATCCGTTCCAGCAAAAATTCAATCGCATCACACTCGTCCATTGATTGCAGGATCTTGCGTAAAATCCAGGTACGGTGTAATTCTTCCGGACTTAACAACAAGTCCTCACGCCGCGTTCCAGAACGATTGATATTGATAGCGGGGAAAACACGACGCTCAGAAATACTACGGCTTAAGTGGATTTCCATATTACCGGTTCCCTTAAACTCTTCATAAATTACTTCGTCCATTTTAGAACCAGTATCCACAAGAGCTGTAGCAATAATAGTCAGGCTACCTCCTTCTTCAATATTACGGGCAGCACCATAGAGCCGTTTGGGCCTTTGTAATGCATTCGCGTCCACACCCCCCGTTAATACTTTTCCGGAGGAAGGGACCACTGTATTGTACGCACGGGCCAGACGAGTAATCGAATCGAGTAAAACCACTACATCACGTTTATGTTCAACCAGACGTTTTGCTTTTTCGATTACCATTTCCGCAACTTGCACGTGACGGTTAGCAGGCTCATCAAAGGTACTGGCTACCACTTCACCCTTCACTGAACGTTGCATTTCGGTAACTTCTTCAGGACGCTCATCGATGAGCAAAACAATCAAATAACAATCAGGATAGTTTTTCTCAATGGAGTGCGCAAGATTTTGCAGCATCAGGGTTTTACCTGCTTTGGGCGGAGATACAATAAGACCACGCTGTCCGCGTCCAAAAGGAGCACATAAATCGACAACACGGGCGGTTAAGTCTTCCGTACTGCCGTTTCCTTGCTCCATAACCAATCGCTCTGTCGCAAACAACGGAGTTAAATTTTCAAATAAAATTTTACGCTTGGCACTTTCAGGTGAATCATAGTTAATTTCATCTACTTTTAGCAAAGCGAAATAACGTTCATTATCCTTCGGGGGACGTATTTTACCGGTAATGGTATCACCAGTACGCAAGCCAAAACGTCGTATCTGACTGGGCGAAACATAAATATCATCTGGTCCGGCCTGATAGGAACCATCTTCAGAGCGCAAAAAACCAAAGCCATCTGTTAATACTTCTAAAACACCTCCGCCAAGGATATCTTCTCCTTTATGCGAATGAGCTTTAAGAATGGCAAAAAGAATATCCTGCTTCCGCATGCGAGCTGTATTTTCAGCCCCCATTTCCTGAGCGATATTAACGAGATCGGCAATAGGTAATTGCTTAAGTTCACTAAGATTCATACTTCTCACTTGATGTATTGGTTAACGAAATGAATTTCCGAGATAATTTTTACATTGAAAGAACAGCTTGAGAAAACCGCTGTCCACAGACAATTTCTCAAAATTTACCAGCTCAGTCAGTCCCCTTTGTCAGCATCATTCAACACGCTTAACATTCAAATATACTGTCATCATAAAGCCGGGTAATTTCCTAAGGTGGCAGCCATGAGAAAATGGCTACATATTGAAACTATAAGCCTATCATAGCTTTTTAATGAGATCCACTAATTTTTTATTTCTCTACCTTATAATAAGGTAGAGAAAATTAATGATCTGAAAATTAAAGATTTCCCTCAACAAAAGCACTTAACTGGGATTTGGAAAGCAATCCCATTTTTATTGCTTCTACCTGACCATTCTTAAATAAAATAAGAGTAGGAATACTCATCACCCCATATTTGGAAGGCGTTTGGGGATTTTCATCTATATTTATTTTGGCAAAACTCATGCTTTCCTCATAATTAGTTGCGACCTCTTCCAAAACAGGTGTCAACGCTCGACAGGGACCGCACCATTCGGCCCAGAAATCGACCAGAACCGGTTTGCCAGAATTTAATACTTCTTGTTCAAAACTGGCATCAGTAATTGTCTTAATAGTGGTACTCATAATTAAACCTCGGTTAATAATTGTGGCCGGGAAGACATTATAGATCACCGCATACAGCTTGCAATACACTAAGTGCTGCAATTGCTGCTGTTTCAGTACGCAAAACCCTCGGCCCAAGGCATAAAGGGTTGTATTGCGCTTTAAAAATCTGCTCTAATTCTTCCGGGTTAAACCCTCCTTCAGGACCCACCAATAAACTGAGTTCCGGTTGTGCAAAATTATAATCACGCCAGGATTGGGCGCCTTTGGGATGTAAAATAAACTTTAGACCAGGGTGGGATTGTTGTAAATATTCGGTCAATGATTGTATCGTTTTAATTTGTGGTACCTGATTGCGCCCCGACTGCTCACAAGCCGCTATGGCTATTGCCTGCCATTGAAGACGCTTTTTTTCCATTCGTTCTTCATCCAGTTTCACCACAGACCGAATGGTAACGAGAGGGCTAATACTGGTTACACCCAGCTCAACCGCTTTTTGTATCACCCATTCCATTCGCTCACCTTTAGAAATAGCCTGTGCCAAATGGATAAGGCGCGGTGATTCTCTACTGATTATCCGCTCAGCCAAAATAGTCACGCTTACTTTTCTCTTATGGACCGTAGTAAGAATCGCATCAAACTCGCGGTTATCTCCACAAAACAAAATAATTCTGTCACCAGGTTGCATCCGTAAAACAATGCCCACATGTTGACCTGCCTCGGCAGATAAATCCAACGATTGACCTACACAATAAGCTCCAGCCTGATAAATACGAATTTCTCTCACGACAATTCACCAATAATCAATAGACTTCTTCGTAAATTCGTTGGCAGAGCGCGCTCGGTGAAACCGGACGCCCTATCGATAATTTTCTCTGTCCTAGTTCCGAAGAATAATATACTAAAAGACTCTTTTCAGAGCATACCATACAATTTTACTATACCTCTAAAAATCTTGATGCTATGTTAGCGTTTTTATTTTTACGGAGGATTCATCCATGAATAAAACGCGTATTGAAACAGACAGCATGGGAGAAATTGCTGTTCCCGCCGACCGCTACTGGGGCGCTCAAACAGAACGCTCACTTCATCACTTTAACATTGGCCAGGATTTCATGCCTCGTGAAGTCATTCACGCCTTTGGTATCTTGAAAAAAGCAGCAGCCTTAACCAATCTGGAGTTGGGTAAATTGCCTCAAGATAAAGCTGACTTGATTATTAACGCAGCGACTGAAGTCAGTGAAGGCGCATTAGACGACCATTTTCCTCTTCATGTGTGGCAGACAGGCAGTGGAACGCAATCCAATATGAATGCCAATGAAGTCATTTCCAATCGGGCCATTGCAATGGTCAATGGCGAACAAGGCAGTAAAACACCTGTTCATCCCAATGATCATGTTAATATGTCCCAATCATCAAATGATACGTTTCCCACTGCCATGCACATCGCAGCAGCTATCGCTGTCCAGGAAAAACTGCTACCGGCGGTTCGTAATTTACGCGATGCCCTGGCAGTAAAAATGCATGATTTTAAAGATATAGTAAAAATTGGCCGAACTCACCTCCAAGACGCAGTGCCCCTTACTTTAGGACAAGAGTTTTCAGGTTATGTAGCTCAGTTAGATGCCTGCATCCAGCGTATTGAACAAACGCTCCCCGAACTCTATGAGTTAGCCTTGGGAGGTTCTGCTGTAGGCACCGGTCTAAATACTCATCCTGAATTTGCTGTTAAAGCAGCAACACATATAGCTGACTTAACCCGATTGCCTTTTATTTCGGCACCCAACAAATTTGCAGCCTTAGCGTCCCACGAGCCTTTGGTTATGGCACATAGCGCATTGAAAGCCCTGGCGTGCGCTCTGATGAAAATTGCTAATGATGTGCGTTGGCTTGGCTCGGGACCTCGTTGTGGTATTGGTGAATTAATTTTACCTGAGAACGAACCTGGCTCCTCAATTATGCCGGGAAAAGTTAATCCCACCCAGTGTGAAGCACTGACGATGGTTTGTGCGCAGGTTATCGGGAATGACACGACTGTAGCCATTGCCGCAAGTCAAGGTAACTTTGAACTTAATGTATTTAAACCTGTAATTATTTTTAACCTTTTACATTCTCTCAATTTACTAGCCGACAGTTGCCACTCTTTTCGAGAGTTTTGTATTGAGGGTCTTGAAGCGAATCGTCCCGTGATCGATTATTATTTACAGCATTCTTTAATGCTCGTCACAGCCCTTAATCAACATATTGGCTATGATAAAGCAGCGAAAATAGCAAAAACAGCGCATCAGGAAAACACCTCGCTACAAGAAGCCGCAGTAAAACTGGGGTATTTGACAGCAGAGCAATTCAAAGCCTATGTAAACCCGAAAAATATGGTCAATCCTTAATCCATATTACGCTGTCTTGCTGTTTGTTCTCAGCAAGACAGTTAGACTAAACATCACTTAACTCGTTCAAGCATTGCTTTAACAAAGCAATGTTATTACTAAAAATCAACTGTATGCCGCGTTGCAATTCCCGATAAAGACCGTATTTTGAATTCACTTGACCCACTCCCACCAATTGGTTCGCCTGCTGCAATTTTCTAATATTACTATCGTTTAGCAAAAGATAATGACCTAAAACACCCCCATATTGTTTTTGCAAACTTTTCTCACAAAATTGTCTGACATTATTGTGAGCAGCTACGAGCAACATCGCTTCTGGCTGAAAGGAAGACAGGGAAGTAAAAAAAGATTCATTTAAACTAATTAAATGATAATCCTCACAAGGAACAAGTTCCTGCAAATTGTTTTTCAAAGCATCCTTAGCCGCCCTGCCAAGCGATTGTTTGAGTTCAATAAAGAGATGCATTTTTTTGCTATAACGCTCAACCACTTCTGCAAGACTAGGTATTTCAGGAACGCGTTGACGAAGCGCTTGAAAAGTTAATTCCCTGATCGCGATATCCTTGTTCCATAAACGTTTTAAAGTGGGATCATGATTGACCATTAACACATTGTCACGCGTGGGATGCACGTCAAATTCAATACCCCAGCAACCCAAATCAAGCGCACGGGCAAAAGCGGCATCGGTGTTTTCTCTAATTCGCTTAACCTTATCGTGCGCCCCTCGATGAGCAATAAGACAAACCTCAGAAACTCGCAAACCCGCTGGTTTTTGGCGCGGCAAACAGGAAAAATAATAATCTATTGAGCGTTCAATAATAGCAAGCAGCGTCATGATGCGATACTTTAAATAGTTTACTCCATTGTGCAGTTATTTTCTCGATAATGCCAGGTGTGTTAACTTAATAGAAGTCCTGGTATTGTTCTAACCAATGCCAGAAAACAATTACCCTCTTGACTTGACTGAATTCATTGTTGTTTCTGGCCTCGATTAACTATGAAATAATAGTATAAATAGTATATCTACCCGATTTTATTAAAGTCTTGCATTCTATGGATTGACATTTTATTTAATCTTAAGTACTTTACCCACCAATGCCGAGGTGGTGGAATTGGTAGACACGCTAGCTTCAGGTGCTAGTGGGGGAAACCCCGTGGAGGTTCGAGTCCTCTTCTCGGTACCATTGAGAGATTTTAAAACAGTTCTTAATGGTTCGTAGTATGCGTAATACATTGATTATTATTGAATTCAAAATCTTTGTTTTTACTAGCCACCCATGACCTGACGAATTGACGTTAATGTGTTGTAGTCCGGGTTTCATAAACAATAAAAAATATCCATATTTGATATATTTTATGATAAAATAAACAAATATTTATCAAAAAATTCAGATTAATTCTAAATTCGTACTATGTTAAATGAAGTGTTTAAAACTCATCATACTACGTTATCTATAAGTGACTTGATTGCATTTACTGAGTCACCAATTACGTGTATCTCAATAAAAAATAATCAAGGGTACCAATACGCTAATCATAATTTCACTCAATTAATGGGCCACCAATCAGTGAAAGATATTCTTTTTCATCAAGACAAAGATTTAACCGATAATAATGCTCTATTAAAAACCATTAAATATCATGATGAATGGATATTAGAAAATCAACAACCCTTAGAAGTTTCAGAAATCATCCACCCTAAAAATAAGCCTTACTTAGTAAAACAGGTTCACGGAGTATTGCATCCTGTATTTTATCAAGATGAAAAAAAACCTCGTTATGTTTTAGGCTTATTTACGCCTACATCTCAATTATTATCATTAACGGGGCCAATATTATTCAAGTTAACTTATGAAGAATTGGGGCAATTGTTAACCAAACGCAGTTATTCTATTGATTGGCAGGGCATGCATTTTCAACTAAGCCGAAACGACATTCAAATCATTATAGGTATTGTCAAAGGGCACCATGCTGGAGAAATTGCTGCTCAATTAGGTTTAAAGCAAACAACTATTGAGACTTATACACGGCATATTAAAGATAAATTGGGGATCCATGTTAAAAGTGAATTAATTGTCGCAGTTCTGGAAACTAATTTACTATCGCAGATTTTATTATGATGTATTCCCTATTAGAAAAAGCCGTCACCCAATTTCCTGAGTCCCTCGCTTTAGTAACAAGTGATAAACAAACTTATACATATCAAATGTTGTTAACTCGAGTTCATCAATGGATGCACTATTTAATCCAATTACAGGTCGAAGCACGACAGCGTATTGGTTTTATGTCATTAGATAACGACATGCATCTATTTTTTTATTTAGCTCTGGATGGCCTAGGCGCTGTCTATGTACCTTTAGATGCTGAAATGCCAACTGAACAGCTTAAATCTGGCTTAACTACTTTAAATTTAGATCACTTATTCGTTACAACTTCAGAACAGTTAACGGGAATATTTTTAGATAAAAATGCTGTATTATCCTTTCCATCGAATTTACCCGATAAAGCTATTCCTAATGGGCCAGATAATTGCTCTTATGTTATGTCTTCTTCAGGTTCAACTGGCGATAAAAAATGGATTCCCATTAATGGAGCTGGCCTGGCCTATTGGGCTAGAGTTGAAAAGGATTTATTGCAATTAACGAGTAAAGATAAAGTGCTCTCTACTCGAAGTCCAGCATTTGATGCGCGGATCTCTGAATATCTTCGTGCTTTTTCTAGCGGTGCTACCTTGTATCTTATGTCGCATTTAGATAGAAAAGATATGACGAAAATAGTTGAAAGGTGCCAGCAAGAAAAAATTACCACTTTATTAATGGTTCCTTCTCAATTAGAAAGTACGCAATTTGCTAATTATTTGCCAAAACTAGCTCAGTCCGGGTTAAAACATTTAATCGTTACGGGAGAAGCGTGTAATTGGGCTTTAGCAAAATTATGTAAACAATTAGATATTAAGCTTTGGAATGCTTATGGACCTACCGAGGCTACCTTCGGAGCAGGGTAAACGCATCTAAATTTTAAGCAATTGCCACTCAATTGATTTATAAGCTATATTTGCTTCTTTTTGAAAAAGGTTGCATCATGGAAGGTTTATTTGTAGAAATTTTTTCCCAAATTCCCGATCCTCGAATAAATCGTACGCGCAAACATTTATTTTTGGATATTATTGGCTTAGCCTTATTTTCAGTATTAGCTGGTGCTCAAAGTTACACTGAAATTGAAGATTTTTGTTGCCATCATATTGATTGGTTAAAAAATTATTTTAAGTTACCTAACGGTGTGCCAAGTCATGACACTTTTTCAAGAG
>NZ_JHYC01000028.1 GCF_000621525.1 Legionella fairfieldensis ATCC 49588
AAGGGTCTTGCCTTTGGCGATAAGGGCTATATCGGTAAAAAAATATTTGAAGAACTGATTAATGGTGGACTAAAACTAATCACTAGAAAACGTAAAAATATGAAGGATAAACTCGACTTATCCAGTTATGAAAAACAGTTGCTTAACCAGCGTGGTATCATTGAAACCGTGATTGGTCATTTAAAACATTGTTATCAAGTTTGGCATACACGCCATCGCTCCATTATAAATGCAATGACTCATTTAGTGGCTGCTTTAGCTGCTTATGCCATTGAGCCATTAAAGCTGTCTGCAATTAAATTGCTTGCAAATTGCGCATAGAAAAACCCATTACTGGGGTTACAAGAAGCTTAGCCTGGAATTGCATCCCGATAAAGTTGCTCAAAAGGGAGGGACTGAAGATGAAAAACAGAAGGCAACATTTGCTTTTCAAAGCCTTCAGTCAGCCTATCAAGTTTTATCAGATCCGGAAAAACGTGAAGCCTATAATCGTGAAGGTGGTGAATCAAGAACCTTAAATCCTTTGCCAGTACCACAAGATTTAGAGCGTCCGTCTGCAAATTGGGCTTGCTTAAAAAAAGTGTATGAAGAAGGATACCAACAACATCCCCTTAAAAAAGTAAAACAAGAGGATCGAGCAGCGGTGTTGAAAACCGCTATTCCTCTAGCCAATCGCCATTTTTCTCCTTTGTATTATCAAAATCTGTATGTTCTAACGCGACAAAATGAGCAAGACAAGGATATCGATGAATCATACTCAGATGTATTTGCCTTGATTGACGCAAAGCAACGCTGGTTTGGTGAGCCACTTCCTATTGAGACAAAGTTAAACCTAACACCTGAGTTGGCATTGATAGGATTATTAGATTTTCTGAAGGGAAAATACTATGGATTAAATCTTGTAACATTTCAAACAAGTTTGGAAATTGAAATAAGTAAGAATACTTCTGCAAACAAATTTTATCGCGCTATTTTAAGATTTATTTCGGTAAAAGATTTAAAAAAGGATTATCAAGAAGCATTAAACGCAGTACATGCTTTATACGATGCTGCCTTAGAACAATATAAAGCCATTGAACGTCAAGCAGAGCTTTTAGCGCAAATTGAATTAAAAGCACAAGATGAGTATCGACAGCAAATGGACAGAGTTAAATCGGCTCAAGAACGATTTACCGCTGAAGCTAAAGCTTGTGATGAGTTCCACGTTAAGGTCTTACGTTTGCGTGAAACACTTGCCGTATTAGAAAAGGAAATTCAAACAAATAAAGTAGTCTTTGCCACTTCAGAGCAGACCATGGAAGATAAAGAAGCTCAATTTGAACAGTTCGAAAATACACAATACACGCTTCACCAGGCATTAGTCAAAGCTGAAGAGCAATATGCTATTACCCAAACCTCAATGAATAATGCTCGTGATGCTCATACCGCGCAATTAAAATTGGTAGAGCCCCTTGAAAAGCGAATAAGAGAACTTGATGAACATCAAAAAAGGCTTCGATCACAAAAATTTAACGAGCGTTTTTTAGATTTAATTGAAAGCAAATACTATAAAATAACTCTGGCAAGTATTGTTAGTCACTATTGGCATGACACATCGCCTAATGTTACCCCAGAAAAATTCGCTCAAATTGCTATCCGTTTTAACGCTGTCTCACCAGAGTTGAAGAAAAAATACACGGGCTTAGGCCAAACTTTATTGTATGCAGATGAGCGCATAAAGAAACTTGGGCAGGATCTAACAATGGATCAGTATTGTGAGCACGCGAGTTTCTTTTTTGATCTCTATGCAACAGTCCCTATACTGGCAGTTAAAGTAAATGCGATAATGCTGGCTGGGCTTTGTTGGCAAATGGCTACTCACAAGATTGATGATCCTGCGCAACAAATGGCCCTTGAAGCCTTGTCACTTCGAATGTATCAAATAGCAATTCAGGTGGCCATCAAATCACCTGTTTCATATGCACTCTACGTCATGATACATGTTCCTAAATACCTCTCGGAGCTTCGCTATGAACAAAGCACCATGAGTAAAAGAGATGTTCAAACAATTGCAGCTCATATGCAAAATCCTCATGAAAGAATTTCTCCGGCTCAGTATGAGTTCTATACTGTCCATGGTGGGTCACCCATAGAAAGCATGGAGGGCGCTATGGACAGAGCTCTTTATCTTATATCCTATTTCCCAATTTATAGCACACACACGCACTTATTGGATCAATTACCGCGTCAACGTTGCTATATGACGTTACAAGAACAATTGCTTGAGCGATTCGATACCAGGCAACAAAATCGTACTCAACAAGACATCGTTAGTGCAGACGATGCAGAACTATATTATTACGTTTATCAAAAAGCACTAAAATCAGATCAGCTTTCAAAACATCAGCTCAACGAGCTACGGCTTTTAACCATGAAGCTGTTATTAGAACAAAGCAAAACATCGTTATTGGAGCTTGATCAATTAATGAATGCTCCTTACGTATCAATGCCTCAAGATGATAATGGTTTCTGGATGACTGGGCCTTTGAACTATCCGGATAATCCTGACAGCATGAATCTTATTATCTATAAATCATTTGAAGGTTACTCGCTTAATCCCAAAACTGGGGACATACAGCTCATGTTAACACGCTGGATGCCAGGAGATAAACCGGAAGAACGATTATTTACACATGATGATCTGCTCGCTCTTATTGAAGGAGGAGTTGGACGTGCTATTTTTAGTTTAGATGCAAATAGCGTTTACCGACAATATGATCCGCTCCAAATTGTACGTTTTTCTCCACAAAGCTTAAAAGACACCGAGTATTTAAGAAGTTTGTTTGCTACAGACTATATCATGAAGATGATTTCTCAAGGGACTGAAATCAATGCTCGACCACCTTACAATACGCGCCCCATAGATGCTTTATTTGAAGGATTAGACAAATCGATTCAAGAAGAGCTTTTAGCGTGTCCTGAAAAAACTGCAAATGATGAGGATTTTAAATCTCATGCTACGCGCTTCTGGATTCAAATGGGGGCTATCCCGCGTGTAGAAAAAGAACGGGGTTATTGTATTTTGGTGCGCTATGGAGATCCTGAAGTAACAATAAAAAAACAATTATTAACACTTGATGCGCAGGGTCATTTAGTGGATGCACCGATCGATTTAAATGATAAATCACGAGAAGCGCGCTTTGCATCAGCATTTACCAAGTATTATGGAAAAATTGCAGAACAACTCCCTATATTCAATCAACTGAAAGCGTTTTATACCATTTCAGGAGCTATTCAAGAATTACAAGAAAAGCGATTGCGCAATAAACGAGGCTTAGTAGTACATAAACATCAATTGGACAATGCAGAACATTGGCAACAGGAAAAAGCGAAGAAACGTAAAGAATGGAATGAAATCAATTGGGATGATTATTTAGCTAAACGCATAGATTTACTAACAAGGTTAGTAAAAGATGATGCCCACTGGGAGCGCTTGATAGAGGACAGCGTCAAGATGTTAGAAAGAAAGCGAGTCGCTTTAGAAAGTAAGCAAGGAGAAGAGTATCAACATACGCGTGCTCATTTCCTTAAGATGTATCAAGCTCTCGGTAAAAAAATTTATGAAGAAGAGCCTCGTCTGCATTGGACACTAACGCATCCAGATTTTAAACAACACTGTGATAGAATTCGACAAACTGTTTTTGAACAAATAAAAGCAGAAGATAAAAATGCATCAATAGAGACCCTTCAGAAAAATCTGGAGTTATTTTTGAATCCAAATAAAGAATTTACTACGATAGAAGAAGCAATCCTTCATAAGATAAAAGCCAATGCAAAAAATAGGCTTTTAGAAAATCTAGTGTTTTTCAAGGAAGCCATGGGTGTTACTTCATATAATGAGGCGACCGTTAAATTTTTACGGGGAGATATCTCACCAATGGTACGGATGCAGGCAGAATATGAAGTTTCAAGAATACTTGCGAATGAAGAAAATAGTCCTGAAGCAACATCCTTTCTAGAAACGCTTAAGCAACGTGTTCTAGCTGAAACAAAAAGAGAATTGCTGAAGCAATTATCGTCCGATACCCTGCAAATTTTAGATCAATCCATTACTAAATCTAGTTATGCAACGGATGATCCTGTATTTATTGTTTTTTACAACAAAAGAAGAGCAGAAATTCGTCAACAGCAAATTCAAATAAATCAACGTAATATTCCTAATTGGAGTCAGTTTGAAACGCAGTATCTTACACAAATCGACAATCTTTTAGATAGAGATTTTTCAAAACAAAGTCAGTTGATTAAATTTAACCAACTTGTGACTCAGGTTCGACAACAGCAGAAAATGAAATGGGTTATGCAAATTTTATCCGAATCTCCAACAATTCTCAGTCAGTTTGGCGGAGAAATAGAACGTGTTGAGACTGCTGTGGAGGCTCTATTAAATGGTAATCCAGAGCATTTAGCTCTGGCGCAAATGGAAATGATATTTCAAGAACTCAAAGCGACCACAAATACTGCCATAAAAACCCACATTGGACAAAAAATCTGGGAGCAATTACTGACGCAAGAAGTCGAGACGCAAACTAAAATTATGACCGACGTATTAAAAACAATATACTCAAAGCCCAAAGAAAAACAACAGTGCCCGGATTATGCCTATTTAAAACCTTACTTTGCAGAGTTGGCTTATCAAGAGGCTATCGATAGTTTTTCCCAAGGCGATACAAATGCCTTTGTTGAAAGCCAAGTTGCCTTTGCTCTTGAGCAACGCAAAAAAGAATTATCCGGTGATTTATACTTGAAGGCCAAAGAAGAGGTGGATGCTGCAAGATATGATCTGGAAAATAATATATCAATAAAAGCAAAACAACATGTAGATAATTTGAAGTCTGCTTTAATCAATAACATGGAGGGGCAACTTGAAGCTTACGTTGAAGAAGCTAAAGAATCTTTAAGAGAGGCGATCGCAGATGGAAATAGACTTGAAGCAAGTTTTTCACGAATTAAATTAGGAAAAAGTGAGAAAATGGATGCTTCATCCAATACAGAATTTCGGGTCCCAGCTATTTTTTCCAAATGCAATGATAGATATGTTTATGGTGGAGTTAATGCAATCCCAAGTTTTAAAGCGGTTGAGAAATTAGATGAGGAGTCTAGAAAACTTACTTTCGTTTCTAGTGAATGGGATATTTGGAATGCTAAAAGAACACTAAACAACATTAACTGTAATTTTAATTCATTAAATCTGAACATCATGCTTGCGAAGCAAGGTTTAGAGCAAGCAATCCGCATGGCAGAATTACAACTTGCTCTAAACAAAATAGGTATAGGCCAATTCAATCTTGCCAGTAATTATCAACTTGAATTACAGAAATTTACGATGGGTAAACTTGAACAAGCACCTGAAACAACTAAAACCTCATTGCTCTCATGGCGTGCCACGGGATCTGCTTTTCAAGAGGTGGCTCGAATGACATTATCCAATGTGGTACACAATACCACCGCTGTTTTCAAGGGTACATTACAAGGATTGGACGATATTCTCAATATGTTTGTTCATCCCATTGATAATGTTCTAAAGCCGACGGCGCATCTTGCAGCAGATGCACTCGTCATTGCTGTGGCACATTTTCCACCTCTAGCAACCATACAACAATTTTGTAATCCGGATGAAGCCGCTGCCTTAAGTGAAGTATGCCGAGTGATAAAAAATAACCGTGGCATATATGAGGATGCTGTTATGAACATGCAAAACCGGTTTCAACAGGTTCAGCAAAGCGTAACAACATTTTCACAAGCCAATCAGGCAGAACAGTACCAAATGGCTGCACGAGCTATTACGACATTTGTAGCTCCTGGTGTATTAATAAAAGCAGCATCTGCTGCAAAAACGATCATACATCGGACTTCCTTGGCAGACAGCCCTATGCTATTAAAGAATAGCAAAAGAACTCCTGATGGCAATAGAAATGGACAAGGGAGCGGAGGAACTTCTAGTGGTAATGGAGGGGATAGTGGGAATACGCCCCCTCTTTTTCCACCAGGCAGTATCGGTGCAGCTAAAGTGTGGTCCACTAAAACTAGACTATCTGCACTAGGATTACCTAATGAAGGAAAGGTGCGGTATATACCACCAGAAGGATATGATCCCAAAGTTCCTTTACCTCGTGGAAACCATGGTGGATATATTGATCGTTTTGGTAACGAATGGGTAAAAGGACCAACAAGAACAAAAGGCCACGATTTCGAATGGGATGTGAGACTATCACGAGCTGGAGAAAATTACTTTGCCAAACTTGAAGCACAATTCGGCCCATTTGTAAGAAAGTTAAATGACGGGCCATACATCAATGTTTCTCCATTTGGCCACATCACACATTAAGGAAATTAACATGAGAAATAAAAAAAATAAATTTGAACTTTATGATGTTGTTGAAGTGATATCTAATAAGCGTGCTTTGCGCTCTATTTTAGGTAAAAAAGGGATTGTGCGCGGTATATCGCAAAGTGAAGAGGATCCGTCTGTGTTTGCCTATGCAATAGATATTCCTGCCTCAAAAATTAATTGGTTTATTTTTGAGGCTGATCTCAAAGAAACGGGAAAGAAAGTAAACCCTGAACAAGTGGAGACGGGGTCTTTTATAACTGTAGATAAAAATGGTGAAAATTTATAGCTAACAATATGAGTTAACAAAATTCTACAATTATTAAGAATAAATTGAATTAATTGACGTCAACTAAACACCTGCTCTATTAAGGCTTCAGTTTTTATGAACAATAAGTGAGTGGATGCGATAGCGAATAAATTAGAATGTAAAATTAATAAATTTAATCTAGGAAGCTTCATTATGTAAAAAACGCTATTTCATTTGTTAAATCTATGTAATAAAGAGTCTAGATAGGCTTAATTGTCAAGCAAAGCTAATTGTCTTGGGAGCAGGAATATGTTTTCGAACAGCTAAATCTTGATAAACTCTCATTAAGTTAACCGTGTTTTTATGATCAATCAATTAATCACTGCTGCGTAAGATTAGCTGATTATTATTGCCCAGATTAAAGTGGTAAATATCCTTAAAATGTACAAATTTTTCATCGATAGAAATCATTTTCCCCGCCCATGATGGTTTATTATTAAACTTTTAGTTTATTTAATAATCCCTTAATAATAAAAGGCTATTATAAAATTATCAGTAACAGCTTTATGAGGCGCATTATGACCCTTTCTCAGGAATATAGAAATCTCATAGAATCATGTGAAAAATATGTGACATACCTGGAATCTCATCAAACTAAAACTAACCCTAATTTTGCTGATCAAGAAAAAACAAAAACCAACCAAAAAAAAACAAAACCTGATCAAAAAGAGCTACTTCACTCAATACTTTCACAAAGATTTGATAACAATGTGTTAGAAAATAAAATTGAGTTAATTAAAGATATTACCAACCTATTATATGATTTAAAAATAGACGCCGTAAATTCAATAAAAAAATACAAATTTATAAGTAAAAACGCTAATATTGAACTCATAAATGAACTTAAAATTTCTGACAAAGAACCTGATAAAAAAGCTAAAATAGAGCAGGCTTACAAGGAAATAAAATTAATAGAATTACTAGAAAAAAATGAGTTAAAAGAAGTATTTAACAATTCCAGTCCCAAAGAAATAGTAAGAAATGTAGAATTAATGAAAGTTCTCGAAAATTCTGGTTTACTGAATGCATATGAATCTGAAAAATTAAAAGCAAAAACCCGTCTAATTAAACATGCTCTTAAACCAACTTTATCTACCAATACTTCAGAAGAAGAAAAAGAATTAATCAAAGAAATTTTAACAAATGCAGAAAAGATCGACTTTTTTATCAGGGCAAAAAAAGCAATATTGGAAAAAAGAGTTAGTGAAGTGGGAAGAATATGCAACGATTATTTAAATGATTTAAACAATGAAAAGAAAAATGCGAGTCCTCGCCAACTTGAAAAAATTAAAGAAAAAATATCCATAGTAAAAAGCTTTATGGCGGTTATTGATAACAAAACGGATTCCATTGATCATAAATTCAAAAAAATTTCCGATTTAATTCATGAAAAGAAAAAAAATCTTGAAGAACCTCGCTCTTCATTCCACCAGTTTTTTAGAAAAATTGTACGTGCGTTAAATCTCGATTCAATTTACAAGGGCAATAATGCTTTTTGGAAAACAAAAGGGGCCAAAGTAGCCGACAACATAGAAAATATAATACATTCGGACAATCTACCCAAGCTTAATTAAGCTGGGTTCATATGACAATGGCTTAATAGGTCGAGGGGTATCGCTATTAAGCCACATCTGGAGATGACACTATTTCAGAGTTCTTCATCCAATCCATTAAACAGATATTAATCAACACGTCAATAGCACCCGACATTAAATTTTAATCTTGCCAGAAAACGGAAAACTATATACCTTACATACATAAAATATTGACTTAAACGGCTTACTCCAAGGATCAGGATTTTGAAAAAGACGATTATCTCTACCCGATTATGGCTTCTTTTATTATCGCTGCTTTTTACACCGTTAACAGCGCAGGCAGCCCTGCCTAAATTTAGCATAGTCCCGGTATTGCGGCCATTAGCCATGATACCGGCTAATGGGGTTGCATTGGCACAATATTGGGTCACTAATAATACCAACGCAATACGTACCCTGACCATGACCCCCATTGCAGGAGTCAATCAACTGACGGGAACAGGCATCTGTACCTCTCCATTTACCCTGGCTCCCGGCCAATCCTGTTTATTATCCCTGCAATTAATAGGCAATCTTATGATCGGTGACCTGCATACCTCTCCAACCATTTGTAAAACCATGGGGACAGGAGATAATCGGCCCGATCCTTTTCTCTGCTCTCAAGCAAGCTTTGCAGACAGGCTTGAAGTAAGGCTGGGGGGTGTTATACCCATTACTATTTCAAGCTCTTCTACAACACTTGCTCTCAGCATCAATGCAGGCGGATCCATTATTATTACCAATACAAATAATAATGCTGTAGCAGAGAATATTGGCGTTAATATCATTTCTGGCGCTAATTTTTTTATAAGTGGTAATACCTGTCCGATTTTGTTGATGCCTGGCGCTAGCTGTGCGATAACCTTTAACACCACTACTTCTGGTAGCACTGGAACAGCAATTATTCAAGGGAAAAACACTAACCCGCTTACCATTTCAATGACTTCTGTTGCACCTGCCATTAGTGTAACGCCTGCCGTTTCATTTATAGCGGGAAATGGCGGCGCCGTGCAGGTTTATAATGCCAGTGCAGATGCCTATGCTGCAAATGTGACAGCGATTCTTCCTCCAGGAGCCAATTTTTCTATAGCCTCCAATAATTGTCCTGCTCTGTTGTCACCCGGTGGTGTGTGTACAATCACCTTTAATGCCGTTACGGCAGGAAGCCTTACCGTGCCCATTCAAGGATCAAATACTAATTCAACAAATACTGTCTTGACAGCAACTCTGTCTTCAATTTATGAAGAGGATACCAACAGGGTTAATGTAAGTACCTCAGCCTCCTCTGTAGTAATTGGCACATCTCTTTCCACGGTGGGGTTAGGTCAATCTGTTATTGTAGTTAATTTATCATCTTCACCCGCACTTAATATAGAAGCAGTTCCTCCCGCTGGCTCTACTATTACTGCAAATAGTACCTGTCCTGTCTCTCTTCCTCCGTTTCCGGCATTTTGCACGATAACCTTTAGCTCAAACGCACCTGTTTCGGCAACGCTTGTTACCCTTCAGGGTAGCAATACTACAGCAAACACTGTAACGGTAACCGATGTAGGATTGGGCGCTTCTCCTCAAGCTATACGTATTCCTGTTAATGGAACAGGAACAATAACGGTACAAAACAATTCGTCTATTAATGCAGCAACATTTATAGAAACCCTTATTCCGCCTTCCAGCCTGATTTCCGTGACCTCAAACAATTGTTTCCCTGATTTGGCTGCCTCTTCCTCCTGTTCAATCGAATTCACAGCGGGAACCAGCACAGAAACAACGCCTGTAACTATTGTTGGACACAATTCCACAGCCTTAACGGTTATTATTGAAGTGACCAATTCTAATGACCAATAGGAACACTCATTCGATAAAGCTTATAATAGCAAGTCAAATGTGTGGAATAATGATCATGGAAAGATTCAATCCGACATAGAATCAGGCTAACATTATTGATTCATGATTTATAATCGAGGCAGTCATGCACAATCGTCCAGGTATTATTGAAAACTTTATTTACAATGTGGATTCTATCCTGCGCACACTAGTCCCACCTGCGCAACGCAGTTCCAAACGCGAATCACCCGGTAATAAATTACCGAATCCCTCTCTAAACAGACAAGAAACACGTCATGTCGCAGGTTTAATGCGAGTTAATCACTCGGGAGAAGTCTGTGCACAGGCGCTTTATCAAGCCCAGGCATTAACTGCTCAAAATCCAAACATTAAAAAACAAATGGCAGAAGCTGCTGATGAAGAAATTGACCATTTAAGCTGGTGTGAGGATCGTTTAAAAGAATTAGACAGCCAACCCAGTCTTTTAAATCCATTCTGGTATTTAGGTTCCTTTCTGATTGGTGCTGTAGCGGGTCTCGCAGGCGATCGCTGGAGTTTAGGTTTTGTTGCAGAAACGGAACGACAGGTTGCTCATCATTTACAAACACATTTAGCAAAACTTCCAATCCAGGATGAGAAAAGCCAAACTATTATTGCGCAAATGCATGAAGATGAAATCCACCATGCTACCATGGCAAAGGACGCTGGTGCTGCAGAACTACCCTTTTTCTTAAAACAGTTAATGCAAAAAGCAGCTAAAATAATGACTCACTCTAGCTATTATCTTTAACAATGACTAATTTCTTCCTGATTCTTATCGGTCTGGGGCTTGTTTTGCTAAACGCTTTTTTCGTTGCGGCAGAATTCGGTATGGTGCGATTACGCCATACACGAGTCGCACTGATCAGGAAGGAATACCCTTGGCGTGGAAGCATCCTGGCTAAAGTTCATCAACACCTGGACGCCTATTTGTCGGCCTGCCAATTGGGTATCACTTTAGCCTCTTTAGGTTTAGGCTGGATTGGCGAACCAGCTTTTGCTAATGCCCTTGCACCACTTTTCCATGGGTTAGGTTTAGTAAAACCAACCGTACTTGAGTTTATTAGTTTTATTTTTGCTTTTTCACTCCTCTCCTTTTTACATATTGTAGTCGGTGAACTGATGCCCAAATCCCTGGCCATTCGCCAGAGTGAACAAATCTCCTTGTGGACAGCACCCCCTTTGTATTTTTTTTATTGGCTGATGTATCCTGTTATCTGGTTACTCAATTCCTGCTCTAATTTACTATTAAAGAGTTTGGGGTGGGATGTTGTTCATGCTGGTGAGCAATTTCATTCCAGCGAAGAAATCAAATTAATTTTACGCTCAAGTCAGTTACACGGAGAATTGACGCAACAGGAAAGTAACATTCTTGCGCAGACTTTGGAATTAGGTGATCTTTGCGTAATCGATATCATGCGCTCTTATGATGATATGGTCATGTTAAATAACCCCACCACCAGGGAAGTACTTATCGAAACTTTATATCATTATCGTTATAGTCGTTATCCTGTTTACGATACCACTAAAAAGCAAATTATTGGTATTTTACATGTCAAAGATCTACTGCCTCATATGCTTGAAACTCATGCTAAAAACACATTATCGCTGGAACAACTAATAAGACCGGTACCTAAAATTTCTTACCGATTACCTGCTTTAGCATTATTGAGGCAATTTCAAGAAGGGATGTCTCATTTTGCTCTTGTCTATGGACGTCGGGGAGCCATCATTGGTTTTGTAACGTTGGATAATTTATTGCATCTGGTTATCGGCGTAATTAAAGACGAGTTTCACAAAACGCAAGACGCCTGGGTAGTGCATGGTGACGGCAGCATTACGGTCAAAGGCGATTGTTCTTTGTATGCACTTGAACAAGCCTTACAACGTGAGTTAATGTTAACTATCAACGAAGAAGAAGAGGTAACGACTGTGGCTGGTTTAATCTTGCATCAGCTAGGCTCTCTGCCGAAAGAAGGGGAAACAGTCATCTTTCCCGGTTTTTCAGCCACAATTGAACGTATGCAAGGAGCCAGAATCAGGCAAGTAAGAATTAAAGCACAGCAGGCTTAAGGACAAAAATGGAATCAGGTACTCTATTCATTATACTGGTTATTTTAATCGCTTTTGTCTTTGAATTTATTAATGGCTTCCATGATGCAGCCAATTCAATCGCCACAATAGTAACTACGGGTGTATTAACACCCCGCCAGGCTGTTATTTGGGCCGCTTTCTTTAATTTTATTGCGTTTATGGTTTTTAACCTGATGGTGGCAAAAACCATTGGTAATGATCTTATTGATACTTCAATTATTAATACCTCCTTGCTTTTTTCTGCTTTAATTGGCGCCATTTTCTGGAACTTATTAACATGGTACTATGGGCTACCTTCAAGTTCTTCCCATGCATTGATTGGAGGGCTTACAGGCGCTGCTTTGGCAAAAAGTGGCCTCACTGCTCTAAAACCAATGGGATTTATCAAAGTAGCAACAGGGATTTTTATATCCCCTTTCGCAGGATTAATAAGTGGATTTCTGCTTGTTTTACTATTTGGATTTTTGTTTAAAAACCATTCTGATCAAACAGTTCACACCTTCTCAAAAGGCTTCCAGCTCATTTCATCAGCGTTACTAAGTTTAACCCATGGGGGTAATGACGCTCAAAAAACAATGGGTATCATCGCTGTTTTATTATTTTCCACCACCTGGCTAGGAGATACTTTTTACATTCCTTTTTGGGTAGTCATCTCCTGTCATTTCATCATCAGTATGGGAACATTGGCAGGCGGTTGGCGTATTGTGCATGTTATGGGCAATAAAATTACAGAGCTCAACCCTATTCGTGGTTGCGCTGCCGAAACGGGGGCCGCACTCATTATTTTTGCCGCCACTGATTATGGTATTCCTGTTTCAACAACTCATACAGTCACTGGTGCAATTGGCGGAGTAGGACTAATGAATGGCCTTAAAGAAACCCACTGGTCTGTTATGAAACGTATTTTTCTGGCTTGGCTCCTGACTATTCCCGGGGCTGGCATAGTAGCAGCAATCATTATGATGATTATCATTTAAATTAGCTCTTGGCAAAGGATAATTCTACTTGTTCAGTACACTATGGAAGCGTCCATAAAACCAGTAAACACCTATCCCGGCCAACATCCAAATCAAAAATCGTACCATAGTAATTCCAGGTAAATGAAAAATAAGATAGACACAGCTTAAAGTACCCAAAACTGGAATCACTGGCATTAATGGGGTCTTAAAAGGCCGTGGTAATTCAGGATGAGAATAATGCAGTACGATGACGCCAATACAGACTGTAATAAAGGCAAAAAGAGTACCAATATTAACTAATTCCGCTAGTTCATCAATGGGCACCATGCCTGAAACAAGCGCTATGACTAGCCCACAGCTCACAATAATACGTAAAGGTGTCTGGGTATAATGATTGATTACGGCAAAAAAACAAGGAAGTAACCCATCTCGGGATATCGCAAGAAAAATACGGGTTAGACCATAAAATAAAACAAGCATAACCGTAGTTAATCCCGCTATTGCACCTACACTAATTAAAGCTGCCGCCAATTTATAACCCAGCATTAATAACGCATAGCTTATTGGTGAAGAGACATTGAGCGTATTATAAGGCGCTATGCCTGTTAATAAACCCGAAACAATAATATATAAGATAGTACAAAAGCTTAAAGAACCAATAATACCAATCGGTATATCACGTTGCGGATCAATTGCTTCTTCCGTTGCAGTGGAAACTGCATCAAAACCGATATAAGCAAAAAAGATTAAAGAAGCCCCTTGCACTACGCCATGCCAACCAAAAGGCATGAAGGGAAACCAATTTTTGGGTTGTACGACAGTAATTGCTATAATGATAAAAATTGCAATCACCAATAATTTCACCAGTACCATGAACGTATTAAAACGAGAGCTGGATTTAACACCCCATGCTAACAATACGGTCAACAGCACAATAATTGAAAATGCTGACAGATTGAAAAAACCACCGGCTGAAGGACCAGAACTCAATGCCAACGGCAGCTTTAATTGAAGTACCAGCAAAAAATCGTTAAAATAGCTACTCCATCCCACTGCAACAGCAGAGACAGAAATTGCATATTCCAATAATAAATCCCAACCCACAATCCAGGCAATAATTTCCCCAAACCCGGCATAAGCATAGCCATAAGCACTACCGCAACCACCTACTGTGGAGGCCAGTTCGGCATAGGATAAAGCCGAAAACGCACAAGCCAAACCAGCAATAATATAAGATAAAACAATAGCAGGACCCGTTTGAGTTGCTGCAATAATCCCTGTTAATACAAAAACACCTGCGCCAATGACAGCACCGATGCCCAGAAAAACCAAATCAAACGCAGATAAACATTGAGCCAAACCTCTCTCATTATCCGCCGATTCAGTAATGACTTTTTTTCTTAACAAGTCCATATTAATATACTTTGCTGGATAAAATATAAATTATGCTGGAACGAATTGCATAAAATATGCCACCGAATACCAGCCGTTTGAATCAACTTCATTAAGGTTATTGTTTATGCAACGCTGTGCATGGTGTACCAAAGAACCGCTCTATATTACTTATCATGATGAAGAATGGGGGGTACCTGTAAAAGATCCGCAACAGTTATTTGAGATGCTTATTCTGGAAAGTATGCAAGCCGGCTTAAGTTGGTTAACCGTCTTAAGAAAAAGAGAGGCAATGCGCGAGGCGTTTTTCAATTTTTCTGCTGAAAAACTGGCTCTGATGACTGATACTGATTTGGCACAATTATTAAATAATGAAAAAATTATACGTAATCGCTTAAAAATCAAGGCGGTCCAAACCAATGCAAAAAGCTTCCTGCATGTTGCTGCAAGGGAAAATATTACTGATTATTTCTGGCAATTCACCCGGAATCAGGTTGTGCAAAACAATCCCCGGGTTCTTGCCGATATTCCCTCCGTCAGCCCTGCATCTATCACCATGGCGAAGCAATTAAAAAAAGATGGTTTTGCTTTTATGGGTCCCACTACTTGCTATGCATTGATGCAGGCAACAGGCATGGTTAATGATCATTTGCAGTCCTGTTTTCGTCATAGTCAATTAGCCTGAATGATTTGCTATACTAAATTCTAATCAATAACGTTGTCTGTTCTTCACTATTAAGAATTTACTTCAGGGACTGGAGGTTATAGCGATGAAGATCATGATAATTAAGTTAGCAACATTTTTTTTGATTATTGTTAGCTTAACAGCCTTTGCGGATCAATTTCTCATCCGGCAAAAACCAGTTCCTTTAATAGCGGAACAAAATTACTACAGCTTTCCTGCTGATTACGTACCCATTGATCGTTATCATTATGTTTATGTCGGTGGAGAAAACAGAGTCTGTTTTCTGGAACAGCGTCCCGAATTGAGCAGCCTTGATTTACTGCGGATCAGCATTATGCAAAACGATAAGAAATTCAGGTGGTTTTGCTATCGTTATGATCCGCGCTTTTTTGTTATCGACTTTTAGAAGACGAATCAAGATTTAGATAATAACAGGTTAACTTCTGTGGTTTCTCTGAATAGAATTTTTAAAGGCTGTAATATGCTCGTAAGCCTTGTCAATGCGGGATGGGTTAATCTCGCCTGATTTTACCTTTGCTTCAATAAGATCAATAACTTCTTTCGGGTCCTGAATTTTATCAGTTAATTGATTACCAAAAATAAACATATCAGCACCTGCATTTATCGCCAGCGTTAACGCCTGCTCCAGACTAAAATGTTCGCTAATCGCTTTCATTTGCATATCATCAGTAATAATTACACCCTCAAATTGTAACCGCTCGCGTAAAAGTTCGGTCAACATTTTATGGGATAACGTAGCAGGTAAACCTGATTCATCCAGTAAACGGTTAACAATATGTGCTGTCATCACCATCCCGCAACTATCCTCTCTCCCTAATAACTGTTTATACGGCTCTAACTCCAACGCTTGCCAACTATCAGTCACATCAACAAAAGTCAAATGAGAATCTGTTTTAGCACTGCCATGTCCAGGAAAATGTTTATAGGCACACTGAACCGCATGGTGCAAAAAATGGCGGGAATAAATACCGGCAAACCTGGCCACTTCACTCGGTTTGGCAGAAAAACTACGTCCTAATTGGCTGATAATGGGGTTTGTCGGATTAGTGTCAACATCTAAAGCAGGAGCAAAGTTCAAATTAAAACCAGCATCTTCCAAGGTTTTACTCATGGACTCAGCGATTTGCTCTGCCTGATTGGTATTCATTTTACCGGTTTCAGCAGCAGAAATAGTGGCTGGAAAACCATCGCTCTCTTTTAACCGATTCACTGCTCCACCCTCATGATCAATAGAAATTAATAAGGGTAATTGTGGTCGATGATATTTTTTATTGGCAGCGGTATTAGCCGATTGCAAATCCTGATTTAATTTTTTTAATTGCTCTGGATTTGCAATATTTTTGTCAAAGGTGTTTGTCCGGTAATTATAATCAAATAAAATAACACCACCGATATTATTCTCATTAATAGCTTTAATAATAGGGGAGTTTTTGTCCACATGCTTGCCTTCAAAACCTATTATTAACATTTGGCCGATTTTATCGCGCAGGCTGATTTCTCCGGCAACGCTTGCCAGACTTACTGTCAATAACATAACAATCATTAGCCAATTTTTAAAACCAATCATGATTCATCCTGTATATACAAAGCCAATATGTTAACAATTTAATCAAAAAGAATCAATAAAGTAATTTTTGTATAAACAATATAGAATTTTTTACCAGATTAGGGTGTATCGTGTTATTCATGCTATAACTTTAATTTTAATTCAGAGACAGGGCTTATGTGGAAATCGCTTGTATCTATTACGGCGGGAGCTGCTTTGGGAGCATTACTCCGCTGGCAACTAGGTACCAGGTTTAATCATTTATTTCCACTCGTGCCTCCAGGCACACTAGGCGCGAATCTTATCGGTGCCTACGTCGTTGGTCTTGCCATTGCTTATTTTGCTGCTATACCTACTATTTCAACGCAATGGCGTCTCTTTATTATTACGGGTTTTTGTGGCGGACTCACCACGTTTTCAACCTTTGCTGCAGAGGTAATGGAACTTATACGACAAGACCGTTTCGCCTGGTCATTAGGTGCAATTGCTATTCACATCACTGGCTCACTATTAATGGTTTTCGCAGGTATGGCAAGTTGGCTTGGTATCCAGCGTTTAACAAGTTAACAAACAATTGCCTAATCAGAATGTGATCTGTTGACATCTATCTGCTCTATGTTACTTTTTAATTTAAATCTTCTTTAAGGAAAATTAATGAAGTCATTTATTGAGCAAGCACAATTTTATGCGGTCTACCATCAGAAGCCGATAACCCGTTACATGCATTTAATTGGAGTACCTTTAATTGTTTTTTCCCTGATGATTTTTTTCGCATTCGTACATTTGGTTATTCCTGGAGTAATGGATCTTACTCTGGCTTGCATTCTGACTATTCTTCTTCTTGTTTATTATTTTTATCTCAATTGGTTTTTAGCTTTAGTCATTACACCCATATTGGGTATTTTGCTATGGCTTGCTCATCTTGTCAGCCATGCAGGACCTACATCCTCAGCGCTGTGGGTTTTTATCTGGACCTTTATACTGGGTTGGACTTTACAACTCATAGGTCACTTCCTTGAAAATAAGCGACCCGCCTTAATGGGTAATCTTTGCCAACTATTGATTGCTCCCTTGTTTCTAACCGCCGAGCTTTTTTTTATGTCCGGTTACATGCAAAAATTAAAGCAGGAAATTTATGGCAACATTGATGAATCAGAAACTATAAAACCAGAAAAATCAGAATCTGATGATAAATTTTAAGAGGCCAGATTTCGAAATTTATTATGCATGCCATCCATTCAATGACGCCACGCATGAAGGCAACGATGAAAAATTTCCAATCCACTACTCTGTGTGGATTGGAATGTTCCTGATTAAGTACAAAAAACGGTATTCAACTCATTTTCAATATCCATCCACAATAATGTAATACTGCAATTTTGTTCTATAATTATTGCTAAAGCGTCACAAACATCTTGCTTCTTTCCATACCCCAGTAAAGGAGAACAGATGCATGGCCATTGCGGTTATTATAAATAACAAGGCTAAAAATTACGCGCAAGCCGACACTTACCTGGAAGCATTCAATAAGGCAGGTATTTCTTATGTCCTCTATAAAACAACACCAGAGGATTTAGTGGCGACGATACAACAATGTATTCATCAATTTAAAATTATTGTAATGGGTGGAGGAGATGGAACGGTACGTACCGCTGCTCATTATTGTATCCACAAACCTGTGGTCCTGGGCGTGCTTCCTCTGGGAACTCTTAATCATTTTGCCAAGGAAATGAACTTACCCGGAAGCGTTAAAGAAATAATTGCCAGTTTGAAAAAACCTTGTACCCTTACTATTGACGTGGCTAAAGTTAACGACTTTATTTTCATCAACAATTCATCTATTGGTTTTTATCCCAAATTTGCGGCCAAACGCGATCAATATAATAAAATCTATAATAAATGGTTAAGTTATATTCCCGCGTTTATTGAAAGCCTTAAAAGGTATAAATCTTTTCCACTCACCATAAAAAGTAAAAATATGAATCTATCTTTATACACTTCCTTTGTAATGGTCAGTAATAATGTCTATTCTTATGAGTTTCCTGCAACTGTTAAAAGAGAAAGTTTTCAAAAAGCATTACTTGGTCTTTATTATTTTAAACAGAGTAAAATACAATTATTTAAAATAATAAAAAATTTATTGGATAATAAAAATATCTTTGAAATAAATCAATCAAAATATCCCATTGAAATTCATTTTAAAAAGGAGAAAGAAATTACAATATCTCTGGATGGAGAGACGATCAAGGTAAAAACTCCTTTATATTATCAGACTTTGCCTCTCTCTTTGAACATTTTAACAAATTCATCATGCGAATAATTCACATTTCTGACCTTCATTTTGGTCTGCATAATCCTGCTATTATTGAGCCTTTTCTTGAAGATATTTCTTTATTGAAACCAGACATTATTATTATATCCGGAGATCTGACCCAAAGAGCAAAACCTGAGCAATATAAGCAATTATTAAAATTCTTGCAATGCTTACCCGCACTACTGCTTATTGTACCGGGCAATCATGATATCCCTCTTTATAATCCTTTTTCCCGTTTTTTATGTCCGTTCAAACGTTACACCGATTCTATTTCACCCCTCCTTGATGCAGGTTTTACTAATAAAGAAGTGAATATCCTCGGTGTTAACAGTGCCACTCCTTATCAGATTAAAGACGGGGTATTAAATCGTAGGGCATTGAGACGTATTAAAAACCATTTTTCGTCAAGCCAGGAACAATTAAATATAGTATTTTTTCATCATAATATTCAATATTTTTCCGGGATGCATCAGCCTCTGAATAATGCAGAAACCTTTTTAAATTATTTAAAGGAAAGCCCTATTCATATAGTTTGCACTGGGCATCTACATTATGCCAATCTAAAATTAATTAATAAAAATCATGGCGGACAATGTGTCCTGCTTCATGCCGGATCTCTTCTTTGTCCACGAACTGCGGATGGAAAAAACAGTTTTTATTTAATCCATACTGAAGGATTAAAATGTTCAATTGATTGGAGAGTGTTTGTTAAAAACACTTTTTCATCCCATCAGATTTTTAACCTTGATTTCACGTCTAGATCCTTCTGAAACCCATTAATGTGTGAATCGATGCAAATTTTTGGTAAAGTCTCTGTTCAGGCATTTAAAGGATTTTAAATTACTGGCAACATAACCAGGTTCAATACCAGAAATTATGTATCATCATTCAATGAGAGAAACAAGCTATTTGTTCCGTTAAACGCAGAGGATTTACAATGTTATCAAGCGATTCAGTATCCCTGAAAAAATCAGCAATGACCATTCAATCCAAATTTACCATGATTTGGCTTCTAAGTTATATTTCCATTGCGTCAGTTTCAGCGGCGATGATTACGCCGGCATTACCTGATATGGAACAATTCTTTGCTTTAAGAACAGGTACAGTTGAATGGGTCGTCTCCACTTTTTTAATAGGATATGTAATAGGACAATTAATTTATGGGCCTTTAGCCAATGTCCATGGTCGCTTGAAAGCGCTGCAATGGGGATTGAATATTAACATTGCAGGTTTAATACTTTGTTTATTTGCCAGTGTTTATCCTCATTTTCTATTATTGTTAGCAGGTCGATTTATCACCGGGTTAGGTTCTGCCGCGGGACTTACATGCACCTTTATGTTGATTAATGAGTGGTTACCCGAGGAGCAACGTAAAACAGCCATGGCATATTCCATTTTGTCTTTTGCACTCGGTATTGGTTTTGCGGTGCTGTTAGGCGGTATTATTACTCAATACGCGCAATGGCAAGGCTGTTTTGTTTTTCTTTTGCTGCAAGGAATTCTCATGCGAATTGGTGTGCGTGTTTTTGATGAAACCTTAAGCACACCCAAACCATTTCATTTACTGGCCTCACTTCGTGATTATGGTCAGGCATTATGTTCCTTTAAATTGCTGGTATTTTCTTCAATCTGGGGCGCTTGCTCTGCCGTAGGCTATTGCTATTCCGCTGCCGCTCCTCAGATTGCTCATCAGTATTTGCATTTATCAACCGCCGAATACGGTTATTGGAATACACTCAACATCGTTGGTATGTTACTTGGCGGTTTATCTGCGCGCGTGCTGATGCAGCGTTTTCCAGTAAATCGTGTCATTACAATGGGCTATATGGGCTCTTGTCTGGCATTACTAAGTTTAGGACTTATGTGGTATCTCAATAGCCAGACTGTCCTGTGGTTTTTTATGTCGACCAGCTTGTTTTATTGCTTTAGCTCTTACCTGTTTGCAGGCGGATCTTATATGGCTTCTAATGCGATTGAAGATAAAGCCAGCGCCTCTTCCATGATGAGCTTTATCAATATGAGTATAGCCACATTAAGCGTAGTGATAATGGGCTATCTCTCATCCGATCCTTTTTTTGGTTTTTTATGGATGTTAGCCAGTGTATTTTTTATCACACTGATATTGTTCATCTTAGTCAAGGAATAATCTTTATTTTTTATTTCCTGAATAAAGTGGTTAATTTTTCAAGTTCCAGGATAACAAAACTAAAAATACCCATTGCCCCAACTCCAATGTTCTGCCAAAGGGAGAGGGGTTCCGTTTTGAAAATTCCTTGCATAAAAGGCGTGTAGGTAAAATTTAACTGCAGGAAAGCAACTAACCCTATGGCAACTAATATTGGTTTGGTCCCTTGAATGCCTTCCCAGGTCAAAGAGGGACCATGTATGTATCTTGAACTGAACAGGTAAAAAATTTCCAGGAGTACCAGTGTATTTACGGTCATTGTTCGTGTCGTTTCAAGACTTTCCCCTCGCCATAATCCCCAGTAAAATACGATGAAAACACTGGCTACAAAGAGCAAGGAAACAAAAATAATCCGCCAGACAAGGTACTTCGACAACAGCGGTTCATGAGCTGGAATCGGCGCTCGTTTCATAATATGTGGTTCGGATGGTTCAAAAGCCAATGCAAGTCCCAGAGCCACTGAGCAAGTCATATTTACCCACAGAATTTGTACTGGCGTAATTGGCAAGTCAAAGCCTATTATAATAGCAATAGCCAGGATAAGTGTTTCTCCACCATTAATGGGCAATAAAAATAAAATGGCTTTTTTTAAATTGTCATAAACAGTTCGTCCTTCCTTGATTGCCGCAACGATAGAAGCAAAATTATCATCCATGATAACCATTTCTGCCGCTTCCTTAGCCACTTCTGTACCCTTACGTCCCATGGCTACTCCAATGTCAGCCCGTTTAAGCGCAGGGGCATCGTTGACTCCATCTCCCGTCATAGCAACTACATAACCTTTGGCTTGCAATGCGTTGACTAATCGTAATTTATCTTCCGGGCTGGTGCGTGCAAAAACATCCACCTGTTCAATCGATTGGGCGAAACTCTCGCCACGAAGATCCTGTATTTCTTTCCCGGTTAACACACGTTGGCCATCACCTATTCCTAATTGTCTGGCAATAGCCAACGCAGTGATAGCATGATCGCCAGTTATCATTTTGACTCGAATCCCGGCTTCCTGACATGCTTTTACTGCTTGAATCGCCTCCTCTCGTGGCGGGTCTATAATGCCCACGATACCAATCAATATCAAACCCGACATCACATCTGCAAACTCTATCTTTTCGTGGTTAATTGAAACAGGTTTGTAAGCAATTGCTAACGTACGTAACCCCTGTTGGGCTAAATCAGAAATTTTCTGCTGCCAGTAATCAAGGTCAAATGGGTCATGCTTCTGATCATGAAGTTGGGAAGAACAAAAATTGAAAACAGCTTCAGGAGCACCCTTCAAATAAATAAAAGCGGATTTCTTCTGATGATGCAGGGTAGCCATAAACCGATGTTCTGCATCAAAAGGAATCATATCCTTCAACATGAACCTGTCTTCCAATTGATGCCGATAAATTCCTGCTTTGGCAGCAAAGGAAAGTAACGCCCCCTCCATGGGATCACCTTGTAATTTTGGCTCATTATCCTGAAAATCCAATTCAGCATCATTACATAGCACGCACGCCGTGCCTAAAATTAATAAATCCTGATTGTCTTGAGGCAGCACTTTCTTGTTTTCAGAATAAAAATAACCTTCTGAATTGTAACCATCGCCAGTAACATCCAGATCGTTCGTTGCCAAACCAATTTTCTGGACAGACATCTCATTACGAGTCAAAGTACCCGTTTTATCAGAGCAAATAATGGATACCGAACCTAACGTTTCCACAGCAGGAAGTTTTCGGATAATAGCATATCGGCTGGCCATGCGCTGAACGCCAATTGCTAAAGCTACTGTCAATATAACAGGTAATCCTTCAGGGATAGCTGCTACAATAATTCCAACGGAAGCCATAAACATTTCACGGGCTGAAAATTGATGCAGTAAATAACCGATAAGAAACAAAAGGCCAGCAAAAGCCAGAATAAATCCGCTGCATCGTTTTGAAAACACGGACATTTTCTTTATAAGGGGAGTCATCAAGGGTTGTACGTGAGTTAGTAGCTGGTTAATCTTGCCAATTTGCGTTTGAATTCCTGTAGCAATAACGATCCCTTCTCCTTTACCGGAGGTAACCAACGTTCCTGAAAAAGCCAGATTGGTCTGTTCCGCTATGGGGGTATCAGACGCCAATATACCTGGTTTCTTCTCAACGGTGTTGGATTCTCCCGTGAGGAGAGCTTCATTGATTTTCAGGTTTTTAGTACGTACGAGTTTAAGATCGGCAGGAATTTTATCTCCTGGTTGCAAAAGCACCAAATCACCTGCCACCAACTCGCTTGCAGGAATAATCATTCGCTTATTTTCTCGTAAAACGGTCGCATGGAGTGAAAGCATGCCATGCACGGCAGCAATTGCCTTTTCAGCTTTGCCTTCCTGGATAAAACCAATGAATGTGTTAATTACTATGACGCTAAAAATTATTATTGAATCAGTAAGGTGTCCTAAAAATAAAGTAGCTATCGCTGCAGCCAATAATACAAGAATTAACGCGTTATTTAACTGGGAAAGAAGTCTCGAAAACACCGAACGGGGAGGTAAAGACGGCAATTCATTATAACCCAATTTCAAAAGGCGATTTTTTGATTCGGCTATTGTTAGCCCCTCGTCTATGGAGGTAGCAAGCTCATTACAAATATCGGTATCCGTGTGATCATGCCATGAATGACAGCTATTCTTTTGCTTCATATTATTCCATATTATACAAAACGATTGCTATTTTGTTTTAATAAGCACTTACAGGCGAAACAAAACCTCGTGGTTTAAGTGCCCAAAGCGAACAATTGATTTTTTGTAGAATATTTTCGGCTGTGTTCCCAATAATAAAACCAGATATTCCTGTCCGTGCAACTGTTCCCATCACTAAAATATCAATTTTATGCTCTTTAATACATGAAGGAATAAGTTCTGCAGGACGGCCTTTCAGATGATATATAGCAGGTTTATCTTTTATACCTGACTCACGAATCAGCGCACATAAGGTATTATAATGTGAACGCCTTTCCCCCATAACCATTTCGTCCAGTTCTGGCGGAGGAATATCAATAATAATGCTGCGACGCAGATAATCTTCCAGAATAAAATCCCAGCAAGAAATAATACTTAAACTACCCTTATAATGGAGTGAAAGCGTATGCGATAATTTTAAAAGATTAAGGGTCAGATCACGGCCCGAAATCTCCTCCTCTTTGGGGTCTATAGCAACAGCTATATGAATATTTTTCTCGGGTGTTATTGGACGATGAAGAAATAAAGTGCAAGGACATTTGCGTAACAGAGCCATATCTAATGCTCTAAACCCTTTTTTATTACTATTTTTTTCCACTGCTTTAACTACCAGATCATACGAATTACGGAGTACTCGCTGAATAATACGAATATCGGGTGTATTCCCCCACTCAATGTCCAGTTTTATCAATGGATTTTTCTTATTACGCGGTAAACATGCTTTTGCCGATTTAATGGTTTGATGCATTTTTTCTATAAGAAAAGCCTCATAGGGGATTTTATATTCATCAAGATCATCAGGAAAGGGAGGACATAGTATCAGAATATCGAGCGTTGCTTTACTATCAGCTGCCAACCTTATAGCATGTGCCAAGGCTTCTGTTTCTTCATCAATTCCATTATGCACAAACAGAATATGCTGAAATTGTTTCATGCCCGTTTCCTCCTTGGTCAACCACTGATTTAACTATCCTTTCTTATTTAATAACTAATTTTAGACTATTTTTCTTGAATGATGCGTGATAACTTTCTAGATTGAGTAAATACTTCTGTATACTGTGAAGAATAGATACATTGGGCTGGATATTAAGTAAACACTAAAAAAGGACTACTCGAATTGCACGATTCACTGCCTCTAATCACTACCATCGCCATGGGATTTGCTTTAGCGTTAATCCTTGGCTTGATTGCCGCACGCCTTAAGATTCCTGCATTAGTAGGTTATTTATTAGCTGGTGTTACTATTGGACCCTTTACTCCTGGATTGATAGCAGATATTAGTATTGCTCAGGAGCTTGCAGAAATTGGAGTCATGCTGCTGATGTTTGGCGTAGGGTTACACTTTTCCCTGGCTGATTTGATGCGAGTTCGCAAGATTGCTATCCCTGGGGCCATCATTCAAATCCTTGCAGCAACAATGCTTGGTGGTTACGCTGCCATTATATGGGGTTGGAATTATGGCAGCGCTCTCATTTTTGGCCTTTCCCTCTCTGTAGCCAGTACCGTGGTACTATTGAGAGCACTTGAAGAACAAGGAGCTATTGAGACCATTAATGGCCACATTGCTGTAGGCTGGCTTCTGGTCGAAGACCTGGCGATGGTTATTGTACTCGTGTTGCTTCCCCCACTGGCAACCTGGCTTGGCGATAATGCCTCTGTTAATGTACATAAACCTCTCTGGTTTGTTTTTGGTCTGACACTCCTTAAGGTATCCACTTTCATTGCGTTCATGCTCCTGGTCGGTCGCCGATTTTTTCCTAAGTTGCTTTGGCTTGTCGCCCGTACCGGTTCACGTGAATTGTTTACTTTATGTGTGATTACTACAGCAATTAGTATTGCATACGTGGCTTCCAAATTATTTGGCGTTTCATTTGCCTTGGGCGCTTTTTTTGCCGGTATGATTATGCGAGAGTCTTCATTCAGTCATCGCGCTGCTGAAGAGTCTTTACCACTGAGAGATGCATTTGCTGTGCTTTTTTTTGTTTCAGTCGGCATGCTGTTTAATCCCTCTGTTTTGGTTGAGCAACCCCTGCAAATTTTAATTGTGGTGGGTATTATCATTATTGGGAAATCAATCGCGGCTTTTGTATTAGTTCTTGCATTTCGCTATCCATTGCAATCAGCATTAATCGTATCGGCAAGTCTGGCCCAAATTGGCGAGTTTTCATTTATCCTTGCGGATCTGGGAGTACGCTTAAAGATGCTTCCTGAAGAAGGACAAAGTTTCATTCTTGCTGGCGCCCTGATATCCATAGCGATTAATCCTCTTATATTTAAATTAATAAACCCTGTTTATACCTGGATAAAATCTTGCCCTCGATTGCTCGGGTTTCTGGAAAGAACCCAGGATTCTTTGGCTGAACTACCCATGACCACTCAAGAGGAATATCTTGCCGGGCAAGTAGTTATAGTGGGTTATGGACGCGTTGGAAAACGCATTGTTAACTTGCTGTCTGGAAAAGGAATTCCTTTTGTCGTGGTTGACGAAAATCGAGAATCCATTGAAAGCTTACGAGCTGCCAATTTTGCTGCGGTTTATGGAGACGCATCCGATCCTTCTGTATTGGTTCAAAGCCATATTGCCCGTGCCAGTATGCTCATGATTGCCATATCAGACACGGTTCATGCAAGAAAGATGATTCGATACGCATACCAGTTAAATCCGGAAATTGAGATTATCGTTCGCACACATGATGAAGAAGAAGCCCAGTTATTACAGAAAGAAATTACCGGCAAAGTATTTTTTGCCGAAGGAGAAATTGCCAAAAATATGGGAGAGTATGCTTTAAATCGCTATGGAAAATCATGATCGGTGACCATTGGAATCAACGATTAGGTGGCTGGAGGAACAACCAGCATATCCACGGGACTAAGATGAAGAATTCGTTTAGCTACACTCCCCATAAGTAAGTAATGGAGTCCTGATTTACTCTGTGTGCCAAATGCCAATAAATCCGCTTTCCATTGATTGGCCTGTTCAATGATCGCATCGGCATAATAACCACCAATAATTTTTTTCTCAAACTTACTTTTATCGACCTGACATTGGCTAAGGAAAACATCCATTTTTTCAAGAATATTTTTTATCTTGGGATGTTCCTCCGAAAACTCTTCACTCAAATCATCTGGATTCAGGAATTGTCGATAGTAAACATCCACGATGTGTAACAATTGAAAAGTAGCATTGGGAAAACAGTTAAACGTAAATTGCACCGTCTCTTTGCTTGCTTCCGAAAGATCCGTTGCTATCAATATGCGGTTGTAAGCAAAATCAGGTTCTTTTTTTATCAGCAACACGGGTACATGACTTTGTCTGATAATAGAACCGGAAGTCGTACCTAAAACATAATCATTAATATAGTAACAGCCATGAGCTCCTACAATAATCAATTCACAATGATTTTTATCAGCATATCTGACCACCTCATCAGACGCTCTACCCAGTATGACATTAACGTTGGCAAACAATTGATGATGTTTATCTTTTAATTTCTTTAAAATCTGTTCTTCGATTTCTTTTTTTTCAGACAAACAATCGGGCTGCAATTCAGTATCTGAGGATCGTGCAATACTACTGAATGGTGGAGTTAAAACATGGAGAAAATAAACCTGCGTGTGGTTTGATTTTGCTAAATCAATGGCCCGTTGCAAAGCCCAATCGGCATATTTTGAGAAATCGCTGGCAATCAATAAATTATTTAATGTCATGAGCTATCCTTAAAAATATATGACAGGTTAATCCTATCACATCACATCAATCCGTTGATAATTCAAATTATGTAACGAGGTTAATACCGACTATTATAACCCGTCCACATAGATGATGTGACTCGTAATGTCTTTAACTTTTGGAGGATACAAGATTAGCCCCTCCATCAATATTCCTCCTTACCCATTTTCAAGAACTGACATCGTGTGCATTGCCATCATCCGTTCTTCATTCGTTTTAATAACACGTAATTCAAAAGGTTTTAAAAAATCAAGGCGTTTTAAAATCGCATCGCGTATAAGATTTGAGTTTTCACCTATTCCGCCCGTAAACACAATACCATCAACACCACCTGACGCCACTGCCATCATACCTGCCAACTGTGCTGCTCTCATGCAAAAATAATCGAGTGCGAATTGTGCTTCAGGTTCATTACTCTCTTGCAAAAGACGAACATCACAGGTCCAATCGGATAATCCACGAAGTCCTGATTGATGATAAAGAATAGACTCCACGTCATCAGGAGACAGGTTAAGCTCGCGAAGCATATAAATGACAGCTCCCGGATCAAGCGCGCCGCAACGCGTACCCATCGGCAAGCCATCAAGTGCCGTCATACCCATTGTAGTATCAATACTGATACCATTGCACATAGCGCATAGGCTGGCACCGTTCCCCAGATGCGCAGCAATAATGCGCCCTTTCGCCAACTCAGGTTCATACTGATGCAAAAAATAAGCGATCCATTCATAAGAAAGTCCATGAAATCCGTAACGGCGAATACCTTTATTGCGGATTGTTTGCGGCAAAGCATATTCAGTGAATAAAGGGTCATGATGGGCATGAAAAGCCGTATCAAAACAGGCTATTTGCCTTAAATCAGGCTTAAGTGAGCGAAAAATATCAATTGCAATAAGATTATTGGGCTGATGCAAGGGGGCTAAAGGACATAAGGTTTGCAAATAAGCCATCACTTCCGGAGTTATCAGAACACTGGAAGTAAACCGGGTACCGCCGTGGACAATTCGATGAGTAACGGTGTCAACCTGCCATTGATTTTGTGCTTCAATCCAACGCAGAATAAAATACAGAGCCTTTTCATGATCATAATCAGCAGGAAGCTCTGTTTCCTCAGCTTGTTGACCAGCGAGCCCTTGTGTTTCATCTACTATTGTAAATAAAGGTCTGCTACTACCCAAATCAGTTATTTTGCCGCGCGCCAAAAGTTGCAAGGAAGCCTCTCTGGAAAACACTTGAAATTTTACACTGGATGAGCCGGTATTAATTATCAGAATACTATTTGTCTTATCAGTCATTTTATTTTTCCTGCCTTGCGTGCTGCGGCCATTTTAACCGCTAAGGCGCAGGATAAGAGTCGGGTTCGTAATGAATCGGCTCGACTGGTCAAAATAATGGGTACGCGTGCACCCAAAACAATACCGCCAGCATCAGCATGGCCAAAAAAGGTTAATTGTTTAGCCAGGATGTTGCCCGATTCAATTTCCGGAACGAGTAAAATATCAGCATCCCCGGCAACTGGAGATACAATTCCCTTATCATCTGCTGCCTGCTTGTTAATGGCATTATCAAACGCCAAAGGTCCATCAAGAATACCGTTGATGATTTGGCCCCGATCGGCCATTTTACATAAAGTGGCTGCATCGACTGTCGCTTGCATCGCAGGGCTAACCAGTTCTATGGCGGCAAGAATAGCTACTTTGGGTTTTTTATCTTCACCAAACAAAACACGCCAAAGATTAATGGCATTTTGACAGATATCAGCTTTTTCAGCAGCATTGGGCATAATATTGATGGCAGCATCGGTGACAATAAGCGGTTTATGATAAGAAGGCACGTCCATCACATAAGCATGACTAATACGGTATTTAGTGCGCAAATGACATGAAGTGGGTACCACTGCTGCCAGCAGCTCATGGGAACTCAGTGAACCTTTCATAATAGCGTCAACTTTTGCAGTTACCGCCAACTCCACCGCTTTGCTGGCGGCCGCATCACTATGTTCTGTGTCAACCAGATCCCATTGGGATAGATCAATATCTGCTTCCTGTGCAGCCGCCTTAATCTTTGTCTTCGGACCAATTAAAAGGGGAAGAATCAATCCGGCCTGCACCGAATCAGCTACCGCAGTAAGTACATTCGCCTTTACCGGATGAACAATTGCAGTGCGAATAGCTTCCATATTCTGGCACGATTGGATGATCGCCTGAAAACTGTCATGATTATGAATTTCAATGTGCGGCAAATCAGCTTTTGCCACTCGTATTTTTTTAGATGGCGCCAGAACGGTCGCTAATCCATCCATGATGGTTTCACCATGTTGATTAACACCTTTGCAATCAAATGTTACGATTGACTTATCACGGAATTTATCTCGCACAATGAGCGTGATGGTGACATTATCTCCTATACGAACCGGCTTTCTAAATTTAATATCCTGTTCGAGATAAATTGTTCCGGGACCAGGCAAGACTGTTCCCAACAGTGCAGAAATTAATGAACCAGACCACATCCCATGACCCACGATGCCACGAAAAATATCACTTTTGGCGAACTCGGGATCCAGGTGAGCAGGATTCACATCACCCGACATAGCCGCAAACAGCGAAATGTCTTCTTGTGTTAACGTTCTGGTCAAACTGGCTCGCTGACCCAAAGTTAACTCGTCAAAGGGAACATTTTCCAGAAATTCCTTATTCATTATTCTTCCTTAAATTTAAATCCTGCCAGGCGATCAAATTTTTCGAATAAATAATTATACAATAGGATCAGACTTAGCGCTTGATTAATAATTTAGACGGTATTTAACCTACTATTTCTATGTTGCTCCGCCACACAAGCTCCGGGTAAATTGACTTCCAATCATTTTTAACTACAATAAAAGTGAGGACGACCTCATTCACAATAACCAACGCGGGACGACCCGGCTAAATGAGGAAATACTATGGCTTGGGTCTATTTATTTTTTGCCGGAATACTTGAGATTGTCTGGTCATTTACCATGAAGCAGTCTGCTGGCTTCACTAAAATTACCCCTACCATCATTACCTTGATAGCAATGATATTTAGCGTTATTTTCCTGTCTATTTCAATGAAAAGCCTCCCTTTAGGTACAGCTTATACCATTTGGACTGGTATTGGCGCCGTGGGGGCATTTCTTACAGGTTTATTTATTCTTGGAGAACCCGCTAATGTTATGCGTCTTATCGCGGCGGGATTGATAGTATCAGGTTTAGTGATAATGAAGATCACCTCTTAAGTCGCATGAATGAATGGGAAACATTAATCTATGCTAATATCCATTCTCTAAAATTTAAATTAAGAAGTAACTCGCGTAGAAATGAAAGGACTCGAAGGATATACACAGGGTCCTATTGGCGCCAGCTTTGCTACACAAGATTGTGTAGAAGAATATTTACATCATACTTTGCAGAACTATCCTGACGCAGAGATTCAATTTTCAAAGGAAATGATTTCTTTCGAAGAAAATAACACTGGGATAATGGTAAAATTACTCGACAGAAAAAATAATAAAGAAGAATTAGTGCAGACTCAATACCTCCTTGCTGCTGATGGTGCACATAGCTCTATACGTAAGCAACTGGAAATTGAAATGGAAGGACCTGACAATTTAGCGCAGTCTTGTAGCGTTTATTGTGAGTTCGATATATCGCAATGGACCAAGCATCGGCCAAGCATTGGATTTTTCTTTACCAATCCCCAGTTATCAGGCCGCTCCTTATTTACTGCTTATGGTAAAAATCGCTGGATTGTCGGCTTGAATCTTAAACCAGAAAATGCAAAAGAGGATTTTACAGATGAATATTGTTTAAGTGAGATAAGGCGTGTTCTTGGTATGCCTGAGCTTGAAATTAATATTATCAATAAAAGCTTTTGGACAATGGCAGCACAAATTGCAAAACAATATCGTCATGGTAACGTTTTTTTAGTGGGTGATGCGGCACATCGTTTGCCACCTACCGGTGGTTTAGGAATGAATACAGGTATTGCAGACGCACATAACCTTGCCTGGAAACTAGCATTATCAATTAATCATTCAGTAAGTGATGCATTACTGGATACCTATTATGATGAACGTGCCCCAGTTGCTAAACGCAATATTGCATGGAGTATAGAAAATGCTGAGCGTTTCTTTGATATATTTAAAGCAATTCAAAGTGGTGACTATGAAACGTTAAAAATAAAATTACATGAGCAACAAAAAAATCTTAATTATGAAGGTTTAGATTTAGGATTTATTTATCACTCCCAAGCGGTGCTGCCTGAGAATGATCAAATCATTAGCATCTTACCAGATAAGTATATACCTACTACCTTGCCAGGAAGTCGCGCGCCTTATGTAAAATTAATGAAAGACGAAGAAATTATTTCAACGTTTGATTTGTTTGAGAAAGAATATGTTTTGTTGGTCGGTTCTGAAGGACAAGCCTGGCAAGCAGCAGCTAACGAATTAGTATTAGAAAGGTCCTTGCCGCTTAAAAGTTACAGAGTCGCTGCTAATGGTGATTTAATTGACCCTGAAAATACGTGGCATAGCAATTATGAAATTACTACCACAGGAGCTGTTCTGGTTCGCCCCGATGGGCACGTTGCTTGGCGTAGCAAAGAGATGATTACAAATCCTCTTAAACAACTTAGAGAAATATTCTCTTTTAATGAATAGTAATAATTAACAATACGATTAGTATCACCAAACGCAGCAAAGCAACATATTCGCTAAACAATTGCCTGAGCTTCAGCTATTATTTTGATAATCTACAAGTACTTCATTAAGAATCAGTTTAGATTTCTCTATTTCTTTAGGATTAGTTCCAGATAGCCCTGCGCAAATAATCAAGGCTTTCCATAATGTCCACCCTCGCCCGCGATTCCAGGTATCATGGTCTGGATTTAGTGTTTTTTGAAATACATTTCGGTTTTCACCTTTGAAAAAAGTCCAACCAATTGCCAAGTCGCAAGCTGGGTCGCCTAGCCCTGATTGCCCAAAGTCGATTACAGCACTTAGTTGACCGTCATTTACCAGTAAGTTGCCTGTTGCAATATCACCATGAATCCAAACAGGGGGTTTCTGCCAAGTCGAAGCTAATGCAGACTCCCATATTTTGGTTGCAGTTTGAGTATCAATTTATTGTTAAGTAACCTTATCGCTTCTCTTGTTTCTCCATCATAAACCGCAAGATTGCCGCCGCGATAAAAGTTATGCTCCCCGGCTAAAGGACCACCGGTAGTATCACATTCCTGCAAAGCTACTAAAAATTCTGCCAATGAAGTAGCAAACTGGTTTAAATCGTTAATGCGATTTATTGCTGCCGTATCTCTTTTAAGCCATTTATAAATAGACCAATGCCAAGGGTATTCTTTGCTTGGCTTACCCATAGCTAGTGGCGTAGGTATTGCTACTGTTAAATAAATGGAGGGCTAATTTAGGCAACCAATATTGTTCTTTTTCTACTTGCCCTGAATATTCTGCATTGGAGGGTAGGCGCACAGTCATCTCTTCACCTAGATGAATAATATCTCCTGAATAGTCGGCAATATTGCGTTGTTTACGCATGGCATCGAGTATAATTACTGTTTTTTTATCAGTACCTAAAGTTTGTGGTAATAACTGAATCATCGTTTGATGATGACCTGGCTTAGACGTTAAGGTTCGATACCCATTGGCTTGAAGCGCTGCATTTGCTAATTGCATGATGGCCTTATAAGCAGCATCAAAACGATTTTCAGCGCTGACTAAGTCAATTTTTGAATCCATAATATTGCGTTCAGCAGCATGTAAAAGCCGTTTTATCGCCTCTGGATTAGATGGTATTTTTTCCAGACTGATACCTATTAAGTTATCCAAGGTCATTTTCCGCCCCCATGATAAATAGTTTAGGATTATTTAAAATCTCTAGTACGAAGAGTTCTTGCTTTTGTAAACATGCCTTCCATTGTTCTCTGGAATATATTTTGGGATTAATTTCTCTTCCTAAATTAGTTTGAGCAGGATAAAGAACGGTTACTATTTCTGTAAAATCGATGTCACCAATAATAAGCACATCGATATCAGAGCGCAGATTTTCAGTTCCTTTTGCTACTGAACCAAAAACGCAAGCTACTTCGATTTTTTCAGCTAATGGGGCTAGCGAATCAAATAAAACATCCACCAAACCAGACGTTTTTTTCAAAATGCTGGTAAGCTCTGGGTAAATAGGTAAATTACGATTAGCTTGATAATAGACCTGATTACCACTGAGTTCACGTAATAGCACGTTAGCTTTGGCAAGCTTGGATAATTCCCGATGAAGGGTACCTGCGGTCGTGCTTGTTAATCTTGCAATCTCTCGGACATGATAGCGCTCATCGGGATGTAGCAGTAGAAGCCCAAGTACACGCCGCCGATATTCAGAAAATAATATTGAGATATCTAACATAATTTTCACATGAAGCCAAATAAGCTTCAATCATAGCCCAATAAGCTACATTATTCAATGAGTCCAAATCTTAACAAGATGATAAGCGCATGAATTTGAGAATAGTGACGAAAGTGATAAGTGTAATGACTGTAAAACTTTTATTTTTATTAAATCCATTTGAAGATTGTAAAAATGTCTAATAGTATTATTTTTATTCTATGAATCTTTTCCCCTAAAAGTTTGAAATGCCTTAATTTTGTTCTTTTGCTAGCGGTTGAGAAGCGTAGAGACTGTAAAATAGACTTAATTAATTTGATTAAGGTAGAAATATAGCCTAGCAGAGGAGGAAAGGGATATGAACAATTTTACCATTTTTCTTTTTAATCACTTCTGGCAAAAGGCTGGTTTTAATATGCCCTTCAGTTAGTTTTGTAACGTGTCCAAGCTTGATCGCTTTTAGTAATGAATCATGCGTTTCTAGCGTAGGGGGGTGAGTAATTTGAATTGAATCTCATTATTTTCAGAGCGAGCCATTTTTACTGCTGGCACCATATCTGTGTCATTGGTAACCAGGATGATTTTATCAAAACTTTTTTTAATGGCATCTCGCACCATATAGATAGAAAGATTAACATCAGTTTCTTTTTCTTCGTGCTTTATCCATTGAAGATTGATTTGCTTATTTTTATAATCCAAGAGTTTCTTCTTAAAATTACCACCAATAAACTCCACGCCCACTGTTTCTAATGCTTCTACATAGGTTCTATGACGCAGAATTGTTTCTTTATCCAGATGGGTAGCAATCGCAGAAAAATAATAAATCTGTTCAATATGGTCTGTTTTGGGGTCAATAAATTTTTCGGCAAAAGAACGGAGGTTCAACCATTTTAAGTAAGGCTTATTGAGATTTTAATACCATGATAAAGGTTAAATCCATCAACATATACTGCAATTTTTTTCTTATTATTCATATAAAGCTACATCCCTAAAACAAAAAACCCCGGGATCTACCCAGGGCGTCTCTCGCACCCTGCTAAGTGAATAGCAGAAGTAACGAGCGTTTACATGTATATATTATAGGGGTTCGCCTATTTATTTTTAAACGGATTTTTATTGTCATGCATAGAAAAATCCAGATTAAACAATTATCTTACGCCGATAAAAATAGCTACTTCATCACCATTTTTATATTCTTCAAAGTCTGTCATAAAACAACGTTGATATGGACTGTCTACGGTAAAATAATCCCAGACACGTTTCCATGTTTCAATGACTGTTTGGGGCATTGCGCCTTTATTCTGGAATACAAGGTAATTGCCAGAATTGATTTTAACGGTACTTAATTCAGCACCTTGATTGTTATTGAGTGTGCCTGCAGTGACGTCATAGGAACCATTTGCATCAGATTCATAGCCTGAATAGACACCAAAAATAGTTGTGTTAGGAGTTGGATTGCTGGAATAGAATTGTTGCCACAGAGCAGGTAATTTTGCGGTTTCTGGGTTGAACTCATCGTTATTTTTAGTTCTTATGGTGAGACCTGTTACTGTAAAGCTATCAACATGTTTCAGTACGGGATGTATAGCTGACATTCAAATGTTCTCCTTTTATTAATCGTTCAGGGGATTGCATGGCTTTAATAATCAGTTGCATATCATGATCGTTGATTGCTATAAGTCCAAAACGAAATTAATATCCCCAATTTTTTTTATTTTTTGTGAAATCTAGTTGTTCGAGAAGTGGTGTAATAAGTGCTTCCTGAGCATCAAGCCACAGCACATCTCGCCGGAATGGGCAAAAGCCATTGCCCATATCAACTTGATAAGGCTCTTTTTCTTTAATTTGTCCAAGCGCGGTAAATGATTGTAATTCTTTTCCTCCAAAGGTTACCGTTGGTGAATAATAGACAACCCAATCATTAGGCTTCATACGTCGTAATGGAGCACCTTTACCATGACAAACTTGCAGCCTGATCATCGACCGTTTTGGACATGTTCTGCTGAAGCAACAGCGATCCAATTTGACATTATGATTTTCTAAGTACAACGGCACTTGGTTCGAGCATAATATTTTCCCTTTTAAATAGTAGTTGTATGTTCTAACCTAGTGTACTGACATAGAGTGACAGTTTCTGTCAGTAGTGAAGGAGCTTATTGCTCAGGAATATTATTCATTTCACGCCATTTTTTTAGCAGAGTTTGGCGTTGTTGGGGATAGCGTGTTTCTAGCTGCACTAAATTGGCAATTCTATCCGTGCGAAAATGGCGAAAGTTAGACCTAAGCTCACACCAAGCGACAATAACATGAACCTCTTCAAAAAAACCCAGTGCCAGTGGCCAAATAATGCGTTGAGACTCATCTCCTTTAACATCAATATAGGTCATTTGAAGCTTATGCTCTTTACGAATAGCAAGACGTATTAGTCCTTCTTTCTCATCATCATTTTCTACTGTGGTTTTTACAGGACCAATGAGTAAGCCTGAAAATTCAAGTTGTTGCCGAAGATCTTCTGGGAGCACAGCAGATATCTTAGCTAAGACATTGGTTGCAGCAAGTCTTAATTTCTTATCAGTCCTACGTGCTACCCAACATGATCCTAAGACTAAGGCTTCGATCTCTTCTTCAGAAAACATTAAAGGGGGTAGCATAAAGCCAGGACGTAATACATAGCCAAGACCAGGCTCACCTTCTATTGATGCCCCTTGGCCTTGCAAAGTGACTATATCGCGATACACGGTGCGAAGGCTTACATTGAGCTCTTCGGCCAATTGTTTTCCACTAACCGGATAGCGATGACACCGCAATATTTGAATGAGGTCAAAAAGACGCTGGGTTTTAGACAAAGTATAAACCTGTAAAAATTCATGCTGTCGTATTTTGGCGGTATTAATTTAAAATTGCTATATCAGTGGTGTCAAAGGAAAGGCGAACAGTCCTGCTCGCCTCAAACCGAGAATTATTTTAACAACAACCAGCATTCTGTTATTAGTTCTGTTTCAGCAACTTCATGATCAAAATTGTAATAACAAAAAATGCAGGGCAAATCCCCCAACTCTTCACCTGATGTTGGTAACCAATCACGATACAGTCCATATACAGTATCACCCATATTATTACGTGAACCTTTATGTACAGCTACTGCGTACCGACCTGCAGGTAATCGTTTTTCAATGATTTCTCCTTCAAGTTTCAATTGCTCTGGTACAGTGATGCCAAGATCAAAACGAAACTCTTCTGGCGGTGTCGTCTGAGGATCATCATATCCAAATCCAAAAGCCTCTCCCGCTTTAGGTTTGAGGCTAATAGTTTGAGCTTTAGCCCAGCTAATTAATTGATTAACGCTATCTCCCACTTTTCGAGGATCTCCTCGGTGTTCTAATACCGCTAAACGTCTTGCCTGTATGTTTTTAATCGTTACATTCATGGTCATTTCACCTTGTTTAGGCAAACAATACGGCGGTTTCTCCCAGGCTTGCCCAGCTTGACTCAGCTCTAAACTCACTTGGGTTTAGGTTGCAAGCTTGTTTAAAGGCTCGCGTAAATGATTCATGAGATTCGAACCCCGCATTGATTGCAATTTCAATAATGGATGTATCTTTATTAACAATTAATTGGTGAGCAGCTCTTTTAAGACGCAGCCAACGAATATATTGTTGCAAAGATAAGCCAGTAAACGCTGTAAATAAGCGGTGAAAGTGATATTTTGAAAAGCACGCAATATCGCTCAGTTGGTTTAAAGTGAGTTTGTCGTCAAGATGCTTACCGATAAAATCGGTTACCTTTTTTAATTGACGTTCATAATTCATACTTGTTCTCACTCAAAATTATCGCTTCATTTACAGAGTTAAGGTTACTCCGATCCTAAAGGGGTTGTTTGACCAATATTGCTAAATTAGCTGAAGAGATTCCTGATACTTTTAATTTATTAGGTTATTTTTAGCCAGCTGCAACACTCGATTAACAAAATCTAACTTCTCATCTGTATATTTTTCACGGTCATGTAAATGTTCTTGAGCGAGCTTAGCTTTTAATTGTTCATATTCTTTTGTCAGATCTGGATGTGAGCGCAAATAGTCTCTGAAAATCAGTTTATTACACCAGTGGTCGGAATTATGCTCAAAGATATGGACGTGGTGTGTACGCTGTTCCCCATAGGGAGGCATCCCTTTAACAAAAAACATCCTATTGGGATCAGGGTTATTAGCCCAGTATTCATAACCAAGCTTCTGTAGAAGGGGCACAGCAATAAGTTTCATGATTTCTAATGATTGAACAGCAATTTGAATATCAAGGATAGGTTTGGCAGATAAACCTGAAATGGCAGTACTGCCAATATGCTGAATATCAATGATTGTACTAACAGGAAGAATAGATTTTAGCTTATCTATTTCGTCCTGAGCTAACCTCGGCCATTCTGGATTGTACGGTACAAGATTAACGTGATCTTTTTTTACAACCTCAGGAATATCACTTAAATAGTCTTCTACAGTAATTGCCCAATGTTCATGCCCACGCCACTCATCATTTATTTTTAAATAACGAGGGGAGAAGCCTTCATAACGAAAACCATTCTTTTTTACCAATTGAATCGAGCGAATATTTTCTGGCTGTATATTGGCCTCTAATCGATGTAACGCTAACTCTTCAAATACTTTTTTCATCACTAACTTAAGAGCAGCGCTCATGTACCCTTTACCGCTGTAATCATTGATTCCGTAAAACCCCAGGAAAGCATTTTGAAATGCGCCTCGAACTATTTCACTGACATTGAAAACACCAGCAATAGCGCCTGATTCATTGCAAGCCAAATAACTTTTCTGGTTGGGTTGCTGGAAACGTTGCCAATACTCATCAAATTCTTGCGAAGTCAGTGGAGGTGTAACCCATGGATGGTGCAAAGATTGACTATTTAGCATTGCTTTCAAAAAAGCTTCTTTGTCTTCAAACGTTAGTTCGCGGAGAGTAATATTCATAATAATTTTCGCATAATTGTTCAATCAATAAGCTCAGCCAACTTTATAGCCCAGCTCGGATCACCATTATCCTCAATAAACCAAGCTGCCATTAAAATTAATCGCACAAACACCCAATCCTTAATTCGTTGCGCATCAAGCCCTGCTTTTTGTGCAAGCAGCTCTGCACGCTTCGCAAACGTTTCTTTTACATCGGCGATAGTGGCAAGCTCGCTAATATACATAAAATCAAAGGCTGCAATTTCAAATTCCGCTTCACCAATAACACCTTTAGGATCAATAGCTAACCACTCATTATCATGTTTTAAATTATTGTCATGATGTAAATCGCCATGTAGAAAAATAAGTGGCTTTGGTGAAGCAAGCATTTTATTTCTTAGCTCGATTGCTTTATTTAACAGGGTTGTAGGTATTTGTTTTAACGAAGGCTCGTCAAGTGCTTTTAGCCAATCAGCGATATGAGTAGAATTTGATTCTTCAAGCAACGACTGCTGATGGTGAAGTTTTTGCATGGTTTCGACATAACTGTTCATCACATAATCTGGATTGTCTCGATATAGTGATTTAAGTGTTATCCCAGGAATAGCTTGTTGCAATAATAACGCATTATATCCACTGTTATAATCAATGAGCTCAATAGAACCGTGGGAACCAAGATTAGTTAACGCTCGCTTTTCATTAATAATACTTTGCTCATCATAGCTAATTTTTAAGACAACAGACTCCTTCATGCTTAAAATTGCTTTGGCAACGTAATTAAAAGTCATATTAGAAACAGGAGTAACCTTACTTAAGCTCCAGTGATTTGTAAGCGCTGTAACAATAGCAGGCAAATTCTCAATCCAAGCTGTGCCCTTTGAACCATAAAGGTTTGTTATGTTTTGCCTGAGCGTTTTCATTTAAGTAAACCTTTTGCAAAGCAGAAATTAAAGTGAGCTATTAAATCTAAAAATATTTTTCTTACTGTTATTAAAATGAGCAATTTCACGAGTATATTCGGTAAATTGATTACTACTAAAATTTTTAATGGTTGATCGCCAGAAACGGTAAGCACCTTCGTTCCCTGGTATAACCATGACTTCCCAACTACCCGCAAATTTTTTAAAACATTGTTCTGCAATATATCGACCAATGCCTTGATGTTTAAATTTTCGCGCAACAAAGAATTGCGCCATATTAAAATCAACGCTGAGTTCGCTTCCTTTTTTATCAACGATAGCAAAGCCCACCAGTTCATTCTCATAACGGACTATAAATGGAAAAGAGCTTTCATCTTCCCAATATTTTTTAAAATCAATGCATTCATACAAGCCATCTTCAGGAATTTCCCAACCCTCTTCATCCCCAAGATATTCGCTCATGTCATAAACATAAAATCTAGCCATGTTTTGTATAGCAGGGTGGTCTGCCAAAGTAGCAGGGATAAACTTGATTTTATTGTAATCCACTTGAGGTTTTTGGATATCATATAAGGCTACTTCGTTATTCCAGTAATGCGCACGTCCTACATAATTCATATTTACTTTTTCTAGTACACGGCGGGAATGCTCATTATCAGGGTTAATGACGCCGACCAGTTTGCTAACAGTTAAGTGCTGAAATCCCCAATTAATAAGGGCTTTTGCAAGTTCAACGCCATAACCTTTACCCCAGACAGTTTTAATAAGCGCATAGCCCACTTCAATTTCAGGCTGAGTATCGTCATAGGCAAGGTAAATTAATCCAGCGCGTCCAACAAAGAGGCCACTTTCTTTTTCAAATACACACCCAAGGCTAAACCCATGTTTCTCTTGATGAGCCATCGCTTTCTCTAAGCCGCTCATGACTTCAGTTTGCGTACGCACTCCCTGACCAATATATTTCATGACATCAATATCAGTTTGCAAAGCGTATAAATTATCAAAATCCTCTACGTGAGGGGTCTTAATGATTAAATTTTTTGTTTCTAAAAATACACTCATGGTGTTGACTCATTATTCATAATACACTCTTCTGTAATGGGAAGAATTTGATAATTTGACACGTCAGTCACTAATCAATTTTGAAAAGATGATTATAACGAAGAAAATGAAGATTAACGCGGAAACGATACATAACACCTATATAAACATGATAAGCAAACAGTAGCTCTTCTAGATATCAAAATTAAATCCTTTGTTCATGATGTTGAATTAAGGCAGTAATTTTTACTTTATGTTTTTGTTTCGCATGCCAAAAATCCCAATCTCTTTGTAGATTAAGCCAAAATTCAGGTTCCATTTCTGAGACCGGTCAGAGAGATTTTATGACACTATATAAAATGAATCTTGAGTTATTACAAAACCCCCTTTAGTAACCTATTTTAAATTTCAGATCTTCAATTTTATCGTTTATCCAACCATCGCAAAAATTTTACGCAAAATTGTAGGATAATCATCTCTCTATTTTTGTTAATAATTATGAGGACCGTTTCGCATTATTTACAGTGGGGAGTCGTGTGGAATAACCACCGAAGTGTTAATTCTGCATTAAACCTTCCAAAAATGTAGTTTTGGCTGGTTTAGGAGGGTGCCACAGTGCCGCTCAATGTTGCATCAGCTAAAACTTCAGGTTGTAAAGCTATAACAGTTTTAGCTTTATTGAAAAAAGTGGGTAGTGGCGTTGAGAAGAATGAAGTGACAGGTTGGATTTCATTAATAGAAACTTGAGAATCAATATTTTTTGCTGCGTAACTATTCTCCAGCTTATCAATTTTTTTATACAAAAAATGATTTTTGATTTTAGCAATCCCGCATTTTACGGCGTAATCCAGGGTAAAGCCTAAGCCTATCAGAGCAATGATAAAACCCATAGTTGGTAGAAACATTAAGGAGGCATAGGGGAACACAATAGCAATAGGTAGAAGCAACGCCCCAATGCCTCCGAATACTAAACCCACTTTTAGTAAATCTTTGAGCGCTGAATAGTTTTTAGCAATACGTGCTTCATTTACACGAATGTGTAGCTTTATATTCTCCACATGCAAAAATAGTGCTGGGTTACCTGTAGCTAATTTTGGCAATAAAGGTTCAAAATCTTTAATTTCAGTAGGCAAAAATAGACCGGACTGAATTAACATTTGCGCTAAACCATACCTTTCAAGTCTTAAAGTATGAGTAATTAAATTGTGGTAATGGGGATTAGAAGACCCTATAATGGAAGCTAAATAAGACTTTAAAATCTCTGGTTCAAAAAGTTTAACAAAATATTCATTTTTATACCTTAAAGCTGTTGAAAGGAGACTCGAAACAAACTCTTTTGGGATAGGGTCTTTATTCCAGTCTATCAAATTACACAAACTCACTAACACATTTAAACTGTTTTTTTCTATCGCTGCTGCTAATATCGACTTTAATAATTTAAATTCATCTTGATTTTTTAAATTGATCAAACCATACAAATAAATTACGACATTTAATTGATTATATTCTGCAGCAGCAATGAGGGCTTGTTCTAGTGACTTATATTCAGGGTTTATTTTGCTCACAATATATTTTACTGCTTCTAGATTTCCATAGCCGATAGCCCAATGCAAAACCCTGGCAGGGTCTAAAAAAGGCTTGAGCGGTCGTTGACAATAAATTTTCCACTGTAGATCATTCATTCTTAATGTGTGTTTTATTTTCACATTATTGTAAAGTGCCTCAAGAATTTTCTGTTTATTATTTACAGCCATCCATTGTGCCAAAGTTAAACCTTGGTTGTCTCTTATTAGGTAATTGTTTCTGGTTAATTTATCTGCCAAAAGGAAATTATTCTCCTTAACCTCTGAAAACAAAAGCCGTTCCTTTTTAGTGAGTTGCTCATAATTTTTTTGATAAATATTCCAAAATAACTTCCGTGGTGAATGAATTTCTGCAAAGGGAGGAGGGGAAATGTATGGAAAATGCTGAAGAATTTTGAAATACCAAAATATTGGGCTTTGATTGAAAATTGCCGCTTCACCAAGAGATAAATACTGAGAAATTTTTTCCTCTATGATTGCAGGAAATTTATTGGAAGACACAATGTAAAACGGCATAAATTATACCTTTGTGGGCAAATAATATACATAACTATACTTTTTTTATACTTTAAATGCAAATAAACAGCCCAATTAAATGAAAAGTTCAAGCTCTCTGTTATGAGCTCTATAATTGAGCTTGCGCGAGGAATTGATAATAACGGCTAAACCAAATTTTGATATCATTTGCAGAGTAGACTATTGCTTAAATGTATTTAGCTACTCTGATGTTAATTAATATTTAAAGCCAGTGGATATTTCAACATCAGGAGCGCTTTATCTTTTCTTAAATAAAATCGTTAGCAAGTGACGATACATTAAGTAAGAGCCGATTATAAAAAAATATATACCCGCTATCCATAGCCCGATTAAAGGGTCTAGTATGCCTCCGAAAAAAACCAACATTGCTATGCAAGCCTGAATAAATAAAGATAATAAAAACGCCTTTATTCGATTACCTGTTTTCACCCTAACCCCAGTTTATGTATTTTGAATAGCCTAATAAAGCAACGCCGAACAACCAGCTAACGAACGCGCCTGCCGCGCCATGGCTTCATGACTTCAACCTCTATTCCATCGGGATCAGTCACACTAAATGAATACGTACCAATACCAAATGTTTTAGGTGGTTGTGCTATATTGAATCCATGTTTTTGCAGATTATGAAATAATTGCTCTACCGCTTGGATTGAGTCCAATGCAAATCCAATATGTTCTAAGCGTTGAGTTGCTGCAAATGTGGCATGAACTTTATGCAATGAAATATTGTCACCGTTTCCCGTTAGATAAACATAGTCGTTTTAAGTTCCGTGCGTAACCCAAGCGAATTATAAAATTGTTAGCACTCATCAAGCTTATAAACGGCCAATGCCACATGTCGTAAACACTCATTTTTAGGTAGCATTTCTTAACCCCTTATTTCACTGGCGTACCTTGATGAAAAACCATTCGCCATTTACCGTCTGTTAATCGCCAAATTGAAGACCGCATCGCTTGTTTACTTTCGGCAAGAGGCGTGCTTTTGATGCTGCTCATATAAGTCAATAAAATAATGTTCTCAGCTAAGGGGCGTGCTTTAAACGAAGTTCCAATACGCTCGGATTGGTCATCGCTTCCAAACCACCGTATTACTTCGGTTTTATCGTAAATAACAGAGCTGCTTCCAATTTCGATAAATTCATTGTCGATAAGTTCAGCCAGCACATCTAGCGCATCGATTTTATCAAGCAATTGTATTTCTTGTTTAATAATCTGATTAATAACCGTATCTAACATTATTATTTACTCATGGGTGCATCGTATTGTTATTTGATATTAACACACTGAACTTATCTGAAAAGTGACGAAAGTGATAAGGGTGATGATTGTAAAAACTTATTTTTTATTTATGTTAAGTTTTAAGTTATAAATAACTCTAGTAGTATTGTTTTTACTCTATGAATTTTCACCCCTAAAAGTTTGAAATTAGAGATCTAATTTTGTTCTTTTGCTAGCAACCGAGAAAAGTGGGAACTGTAAAATTTGATTAAGGCTGACGAAAATAAAGCCTAGCAGAGACCTAAAAGGAACGTTTAGAGGAACGTTTTTGAAAATTTGACAATTTCGAGCTAGATTGCCAAAACACTTGCTGGGCTTGGCTCTCCTGGACGGGCTCGAACCGCCGATCTAATGATTAACAGTCGCCGTCTTAGCCGTCAACCGCAGTACGCTACAACAAATAACAATAATAAAATCAAATACCTATGAGCAAGCCTATTACTGCCAGTTGTTATCATTTATTGCCATTATTTGTGGCGTAGTGTCCCATGAGTCCCAAAAAATCAACCGGAATATTTACTAGCCAGTCTGTAATTTGAGATGATTGCCGTGCTTTTAAAAGATCATGGATGGAATAGTTTGCAAGGATTGGCTTAAAAGGAAAATTAGGAGTGAGTTTTACAATGAAGTATCTAGGAAAATTAACAAGTGCTACCTTAATGGCGATCAATTGATAAAACGTTCAAAAGAAGATTTTGTAGAACATTACAAGACCAAATATGGCTTACCCTTGCCTATATGGGTTGCTATTGAATTATGGGACTTTGGTCTTCTTTCAGTATCTTATAAAGGCATGGCTGTAAAAGATAAAGCAATCATTGCTAACAAATACAATATTCCAGATTGGCAGATTATGGAAAGCTGGCTGCGTTCCTTAAACTACGTTCGTAATGTGGTAGCGCACCATAGTCGTTTATGGAATAGAAATTTAATTGATCAACCCAAGCTCGCAAAACTGGGAGCAATACCTTCTTTTGATTCATTCATTGGTAATACTCAAATAACATCCAGAGTCTATGTGGTTTTATGTATTTTGGCACATTACATGAAGATAATTTGTCCGCGATCCACGTGGCCAATACGCGTAATGGAATTAATACGCTCTTTCCCAGACTCTAATCATGTAAACATTCAAGATATGGGGTTTCCTGCTGAATGGGAACAACAGGAATTCTGGAAGAATTGAGAGGAGTACTTATCATTAGGAATAAGTTGAAAATCTTAAATTTTATTAAAAAGAATGGACGAGAAGTTATCAGTTATATTTTCTGGGGCTTGCTCCTGGCGTGTATTTTACCTATGTGGACAAATTATATTTTAAAAAAATACGAAAATCGTGCCGCATTTAATCGTTTCTTATTTCAACAAGAACTAAAACCATATAGAAATAAACAAATAGAATGCAATCACAAAAATTTAGAACTCTTCAAAAAACAAGCAGAAGAAATAGAATATTGGCTTTTGGTAAAAAAAATAGCTGAAAAACGTATTAAAACAGGCAAAGAATATCTTCTTCCAAAAGATGAGCATGAGTTAATGTTCTCCTTTATTAAAGAAGCCAATAAGGTTAATAGAGAAATCAGTACTCTTAGCAAACAAGTTAATTATTGTCATGATGAATCCTTTCACTACTCTGATGAAATCGCTATGATGCTTAATGTTACGTCCGAGTACCAAAAAATCTCTCACAATTATGAAGAAAAGATAAAAAAAATATCGCAACAACAAGAAATCAAACTTAAATTCTATTTATCCAAAATTAATATGCCATTTTTAAATAATATCCAAGACTTAGATTTATGGAATAATCTTTTAATTCACCCTGAAGAAACATCTATAAGTACGAGCAAAATGCTATTTTTTAATGTTGAGATGCGTCAAATTACATTCGATTTTGCTAGAAAATTTATGGGGCGCGCACTCTATTTCATGCAGAAACTAATAAATTATTTTGGAATGCTTATCAATACCAATTAAGTTAATTGAGAATTAATAAAATTATCAAAGTTAAACCCCATAGTCCAAGGCCAACGCAAAATCCAAGGATAAATTGAAGAACTTTTATTTCTGTTTTCATTCATAGATCCTAAGAATGGTTGTACCTGGCTGCATGATTTTGGTGCTACCATAAGGCCCAATAGCTCTGCTATTTCCATGAGTATAAACACCATAAGCAAAATAAAGAAAACCGGATAAGAACCCTGAAAGGACTCCAAAATATAACCATGGTCTCTTACATTTCATTGGTCATTATCTCCAAGATTAGTCGCCCGACTACAAATTTGATGAGGTTTTTAACCTCATCAATACAAGTTTATTATCATCCATTATCAATTTCTTTCGCCAATTCAATAATTTCATTTTTAATTGATTCAGAATAATTATTAGCAGAACACTGTAATTGTCTTCTAAAATCCTTATCCCACCACATCATCTCATATAGAAACCCTGAGGGTAGATCGCCTGCAATCCCTATAGTTGTAACCTTATTATTAATTTCATATGTTGTAGTTTCTTGATTCAAGATTGCCGAAGTTCCAGTTAATGGCACACTTACTTCGTGATAAGCGCATACAAAAGGTTTGTCTTTAGGTACAAAGAAATGAACTACTCCTGTCCACCCTGTTTTGATATAAGTGCTTTCTGGAGCAAAACCAATTGTTTTGGCAATTAGAGCATCATTGATAGGCTTATAATTATAAGCAATTACCAGCTCTTCCCAAGTATGACGCATTCGAGTGTCATATGGTTTCTTGGCATAAGAGGAAAATGATTTAAATTGTTCTTTCGCACTTTCCTCTATAGTGCTTAGTGTTACTGCATTTTGATTGTATTTTTTGATGTAGCCGTTTTTCTTAAATTCATTAATATTGTTTTTAATGATTGATGCTTCACCGTGTTTAAATGTGAATGAATTAAACTGTTCTACTTTCACACCACTATTTGGGGAAGGCAAACCATCTTTGCCGAATATTTCATATTCTTCTTCAGGCGTATATTTAGGTGGAACCCCAGGATGCTTTTTCTGTTCATCAATAAGCTGTTGAATTCGTTCCTTTGAAAAATGTAATTCTTGGGTGGTTAGTCCCTCTCCGTCAACACAAACAACATCTGCAAGTAACGCGCATAAAATTAAAGTCGATAATTTTTTCATTTAACATTCCTTGAATTCATATTGGCATTCGATAATTTGTTCTTATCCCACCATCCGTCATACGGCGAACAATCGGTAGCTTCGGTATAAGCATCATAAATTTTACGTCCGTAGTCATCCATGTAGAAATGATAGCCTTGTGACTGCCAGAACCCTTGGAAATTATCTGAATTATCAAACGCAGCAGAACGCCATGTATATTTCATCCAGTCTGTAACGCTATGAGGAACACCTTTTTGACCAGCAGTTGGCATATGAACTGAACGAACCTCCCACCAATGATATGCTTGCCAATTCCATGTGACTGACTCATTAAAACTTAAACAATTTGCTCGGCTATATGCGCTGTATTACCGTTCCATCCTGCATACGCACTAATAGCAAGAGTGTTTGGAAATCCATTCTTGGTATTTGGTTTTACCCGTTTTGGAGTCAATTTTTTTGTGAAATGACCATGTAACAGATCAGGGTTGGTATAAGCAAATGGATCTCTTTCACCAAGAAGGTAAGCTATATCTACCCTAAAGGCGACCTCTATACGTTCAATAGCGTCTAGTATCAACAGACGTAGTTTTTTATCAAAGACATATAAAGCGACCGTGTCTTGAAAGCGAGCACCTGGCATAAACTCATCTGGTCGTCTAGGCTTTAAGGACTTTGTTTGTTGCTCTGCTAAAGGAATTAATTTGCGGCAAGGATACCAATAGCCACTTAAACGATAATAGCCCAAGCGACGTAAGTACTCTAATGCTGTAATATCATTGGTTACTTCCAAACCACGCGACTTCAACAGTTCAAGCTGTTGTTCAAAGTAATATAGGGCTTATTATAAAGCGACATTTTCGATTTCATAAAAAAGAAAACCCACCCGTGCATTTTGCAATGTAGAGGAGTGGGCCGTGTTATTTATAGTATAACATCATTAATGGTATTTGTGGCAACAAGTGGGAAAGTTAATTTCAATGAATTTATAGAAAATGATTTATTTTAAACCATTACAGAAAGTCGATTTAAGAGTTCTTTATGAATGATTCCAAGAGCCAACGATTAATCAATTATACGCACGTGGACAAATCTGGTCGCTCAAAGATATTAAAAATAAATATTTACCCAGACTTACAGGGCAGGGCAATGTGCCTAGCTTTATTATTCATCTGGATAATAAGGCTATCGGCTTTATTCAATATTATTGTCTATCAGAACATTATCCGGAAGGTATTCAAAAGGAAGGCGCCTTATTTGAAAACTATCATCCAGAGCAAATTGCTGGCATTGACTTGTTTATTGCCTCCCATGAAAATCGGAGGCAAGGGCTTGGCGTAGTGGTTATCAATCAATTTATCAATGAATTCCTGACTCATTTTCGTTTGGTAGTTGTTGATCCAAATCATGATAATATTCACGCTATTCGGTGTTATGAAAAGGCTGGATTTGAGCAATTAAATTATAGCGATGATTTAGCCTACTGTGTCATGCTAAAAAGTATAGAAAAGAGATGATTTAATGGATATTAAAATAAGTATGGATGAATTTAAAGGCCACGCTGTAACCGTAATGGAAACAACATTGTAAGCTAGGTGAAATGGTGATTTTGAAAAAATATCATATTCTATAAATTCTTTAACAAGGTGATGCTGCTCCATGAACAAGATGAATAAAACAAAAGTTTATGAAGTCTATGAGGAAATTGTCGATTGGATTGATGATGCTCGCACAAAAACCCTTATGGAGTTGAAATATCTCAATCTAATCGTGAATACAATTCCTCAAGTAGGCTCGATTTTAGACTTAGGTTGTGGAGCTGCAGAACCAATGGCACAATTCTTTATTGAAAAAGGCTTTAAAGTGACGGGTGTAGATGGCAGCCAAAAAATGATCGCACTATGTAAAAAGCGTTTTCCAAACGAGCGTTGGATAGTTTCCGATATGCGTGATATAAATTTACAACAACAATTTGATGCAATCCTTGCTTGGCATAGTTTTTTTCATCTTGACCATGACAGTCAGCGAAATATGTTTAAAATATTTGAGTCGCATATTAAACTTGGTGGAGTCTTGGCTTTTACCTCCGGAGATGAAGAGGGCGAAGTTTGGAGCGATAACGGTGGTCAGCAGCTCTACCACGCTTCTTTATCTACAGAAGAATATAGCAGCCTTCTCAAGGATTCATCATTTAAAGTGTTAGTACATAAAGTACGTGATCTTGAATGCGGTGAAGCTACCATTTGGGTAGCACAAAAAATTTAAAATGATAATAATTTTAAGGATCGCATCATGACTAACCAAGCGTTGCGCATGGAGCAAATTGTGCAGTCGTATGTAGCAGACAACCAATTTATGGGTTCGATTCTAATCGCACAAAATCGACATGTATTATTAGATAAAGGCTACGGGTTTGCTAAAATATGATTTTCATATTTCTCATTAATGCAAACACCATATCAACAGCGTGCCAAAAACCATCAATGTGTTTTTCTTCTATAGGAACAATATTAATTAATTTCATTCTTTTATCCTACGCAATAGCTATTTTATTTTTTTATATTCGCGAAAATTACCGCATTCTTGATATCCTAACTGCTGATAGAGCGGATAGCCTTCGCTAGATGCCTGTAAAACGGCAATATGGTAGCCAAGATCTTTTGCTCGTTTTAATCGATATTCTTGCATGGCTCTACCATAACCTTTTCTGCGTTCGGAGGGCGCCGTTGATAACCAATGTAATCCGGCAACTTGTGCAAAATAGCAGGACAAACCCCGTACCACAGGTTTTTCATCCACATAACCAACGTAATATTCAATGGGATCATCATCCGTTAGAATCGAGGCTATCCATGAAAAATAGGTTTTGAAAGCAGTTTCATCATTAGCAAGTACTAATGCAAAATCGTGTAATGTCTTTTCGTCGGTTGCGCGAATAATATTTAATTCCAGCATAGAAAAAATGTCCCCATTCCATGCATCTAAATCAAAATACATGGCGCAATTATTTTCTGTATTCTCATAACCACAATTTTCTAAATGCACTGGCAAATTATTGGGTTTGTCATGAGGACTAACCCACCATGAAAACGAACTATTTTTCTGGTTGAAGTAATTTGTTACTTCTAAAATTTTTTCATCGGCATTTGATGAAGAAAAGTCAGCGTCTATTACGTAATTAAAAGTGTCGTCTGCTAGCCTTGAATTTACCAAAGTAAAGCCTGGCACTCTGACTAATTCAACCTGATTTAAATATTGAGCAAAATGTGTCATATGGACATTTAGGTTGGCTTCCATAGCTTTGACTAGCTTTTCACGAGGCCAGTCTTTGGTAAATGGCCCTGTGTTTTGCGGTAGGTAATCTCTTTTCTTCTCTGACCAGAGCTTAGCTTTGGTATCAATTTCTTGAACTAATTTATCTTTTCCAGAAACATAAGAATAGATATCATCGGCAAATTGAGCCGCCAACTGAATTTTAAGCTTGGCATAATTATCGGCTACATTGGGATGATGAATAACATAGTCCCTGAAATTAATATGACGATTAATTTGAGGGCTTCCTCTTTCATGTAGATGTAAATGAAACCGGATTGTTTGATTTTGCCGTTTTGTAAAGAAGCTTACATGAGGAATGATTTGTCGCCGGATTGGGCCATAATTTAATTGAGTTAATTTTTCCGATAGAGCATCAATATCATCTACATTATCAAGTACCAGCATCATATCAATGGCTGGCTTTGCAGGCATATTGGGAATACTGGTACTACCTATGTGATAAATTTCTTTAAGGCATTCCCCTAAAGCGCTTTGAATACGACTAGCCTCATTTTTAAATAGATCAGGCCAATTTTGGTTATAAGGAACAACTTCTACTTTGTATGGGCTGACTGCTTTTATTAGATTCTCATTCATGACAATTTTCCAATTGGAGTATAACAACAGCCTACAATTTGATTGCCCGAGTTACTATCATCGTTGGCATATATTTCTCAATTAAAAATCGTGGTGATGGATGCTCATCTTCATAAAATCCAGATAAAAGAAACCCTGCTTCCAACTGCCCATTGATTTGACTTGATAAACTGTGGCTAAAAACAAAGGCATCTTTATTTTTCACTTTTTCATTCAGCATGTCTTGAGAAAGATCTTGAATATCAGAATAGGGTAAAGAATATTTAGAGCTTAATAAGCCTTGTTCTTCCAATTCTTTATTTTTATCAAACACAAAAAGAATAGGATTATAAAAACTTGCTAACAATACTCCGGCTCATCCCCAAATCCGCACATCATTACCCATAAGTATTAATTACTGTTATTCAATTCAATAATAGTATACTGCTCGTCCGTATATCAGGATGATAAATATGAGTTGGGCAGCAGAAGAGATGAAAACGGTAAAGCTAGGTGACAAAAGACTTCACGCGCGGCTTCTTACTTTATTTGATAAATTAGGTAATTCAGCGAATCTAAGTATTCCAGCAGCATGTGGAGGATGGCACGAAACAAAAGCAGCTTATCGCTTCTTTGATCATGAGGCAGTGACTACAGAAAGCATTTTAATACCTCATATAGAATCAACATTTTCTCGAATGAAACAACATTCTGTGGTTCTTTTATTACAAGAT
>NZ_JHYC01000029.1 GCF_000621525.1 Legionella fairfieldensis ATCC 49588
GTTGTGATAATGGGCCTGAATACGTAAGCCATAAGCTCGCAAGATGGGCTAAAAATCACGATATTGAGCTTGTATTCATTCAGCCAGGTTGTCCGCAGCAAAATGCCTATATTGAGCGCTATAATCGTACTGTTCGGTATGACTGGCTTAATCAATACTTATTTGAGAGTATTGAACAAGTCCAGGAACAGGCCACCAAGTGGCTTTGGTCTTATAACAATGAACGTCCTAACTCGGCTATTGGAGGTATACCACCCAAAAGAAAATTGGCTCTAGCAGCCTAGGTTTCTACTTTTAGTGTCAGTTAAAAATGGGGGGATTACCCTCCTATTTAAGATAATCTAGCGCGGTCGGGAAACTACCTTGTAAATTGGTGCGTCACTTTGTCTTAAAAATAGTTTCCCGCCTGCGCATCATGAAAAATAACATCTTCAGCGCTATATAGATGAGTAATTACCGAGACATTCGTTGCATGCCCCGCAGAGAAAACTACAGAGTCTTCCGTGCCAATGAAAGAGGCTATTTCCTGTTCCAATTCGCAATGAATCGGTTTTTGTCCGGAAATTAAACGGCTTGCAGAAACCGAAGTACCATAACGTTTAATTGCCTCACTGGTTGCACTAATAACACGTTCATCGCCAGCGTAACCTAAATAATTATAACCGGAAAAATTAATGTATTCCTGGCCATCCAGATTAATGGTATTGTCTGAAATATCGTTAATAACATTAATTTTTTTGCGCAATAATGGTAGGAAATAGACATTGAGTGTCATAAATGATGTCTTTAATAAAGAGTCCTGCGGCTTGAAATTGCATGTTAACCGCTTCCTGTGTTTGATAACATTGCCATTTAGCTTGTACAATATCCTGAAAAATAGCTTTTTGTCTTAAACCATCTTGAAGTTTAATCTTTTTTTGAGCGGGTGGTTTTGCCTTATCATCCGGATGAGAAAGATAGCTTGTAATGAGTATCCCTTCAGGCCGTAATGCATTGGCAATTTCCTGATAGAAACGTATTAACTTTTCCGGGTTCGGTTCATATATATTCAATCCGTTGCTGGTGATAAGATCAAATGTTTCTGTTAATCCTAAACACCACGCATCTCGCTTAAGAACCTGGCAAGTCAAATTTCGGTCAAGCGCAGTTTTTTGAGCGAGTTTTAAGGAATGCTCATCTAAATCAATCCCGGTAATATCAATATTTTTTAAACAATCCGAAGGCAGGCTCAGGTAATCTTCCATTAAGCCGCAAGGTAAAGAAGCGATATGCATACCGGGTTTAAGATAGTTTAAAATCGCTCTCTGGAAAATTCGGAATCGTTCCTGAGTGGCCAGAATCCCGGGGGCTTCATTAAGGAGCCAATATTCCAAAGGTGTTAGATGTTGCTTATTTTTACCATACATAATGATATAAGCTGTCCAATAACCATTGAGTCCTTTGTTTTCTAACAAAAACTGTCCTAACTCGAAAGCAGCTAATTGATCAACCAGGCTTAAGGTTTCTTCTAAATGCAGGAAGAGATTGTCGCATTGGCTCAATCGCTTTTTGATATCCTCTAATGAGGTTTGTGAAATGTCCGATGAAATAGAGGGATGATGGGTAATCAGCACAGTATTTGTCCATTGAAATTATGCCAACATTATAAGGATCTGTAGCAAGATGTCCAGCTTAAAAAAACCTGTGAATTATCCAATTTAAAATCTTATTATGCTGATTCCTAAGCGTATAAAATCATATAATCTTTCACATTAATTACAGATAAATTTAGAAATAATTCCTTAGTATCTATATACTGCCACCTTAAGACCCCATCTTCATAACTTGCTTATTTATGGGCCAGGCCAATTTTTTAAACCTCATCAAGATTCTGAAAAGCTTGATGGGATGGTGGTAACACTCGTTATTATTTTACCTTCACCACATATTGGTGGTTATTTAATTGTACAGCTGCTAATGGCCGTGAGCATATTACTCGTGTTTTTAATGAGCTTGAATCACCCAATAATAGAAGGCTCAAGACCTTATAAATTAGTTATGAAAAGAATGCACGTTTATTTACTAATGCGCAAAAGTTCTTTTGCGCAAAAGTTCTTTAAAAAAGTGAACGAATTATATTATAAAATTTTAATTATATAGTGCGATGATATGTTAGAATTGACTCAATTAGACAAGAATTATTTTAATTACCAGTTCCTTAGGTTTCGAGCCCAATATTATTTCAATGAAACTAAAGAATTGATTGCTAGGCATAAGCTATTAACAGCCTTTATCATCTGTTTATTAGCACCAGGGGTGAAAAATATTCAAGCGATTGGTATTCCTTTTTATGCACTTATTGATCCATACCTTACGTTTAAAGCGAAGTTCATTTATTTGGTTACATTACTTGTCTTTTTGTTGAGTCTGACAAGGGCGCAATCTTCTTTTATAAAAGGTGGAGCTTTTAGAGAATATCTGCATACATTATATATTCCTTTGCGAGTTCATAAGGCAATAGATTTTATTATCCTTTTACTCTCTTTAAATATGGTTTGGCTGGCTATTTTCTTTGGAGGAGCCAATATTCTCCATAACGCTGAGGACTCTTTATTTCATACCTCGCAATATTGTCTCTATACATCTACTGTATTTGTACTCTGTACTCTGCTACTGAATTTTCTTTATAAAAGAATCGTTAAAGGAGTTATGGCTTTCTTAGTACTTCTTTTAATTATTGTCATTTCAAAGCAGGGCAGATCGTTGTTAAATTTTGGTGTCGGGTTAAGCATTCCTTTGTTGTGTGGCATTATTCTTGGAACAGTACAACCTCATCGGCATGAGCAAAAATATCCATTTAAAATACTGCACTTCGATATTTTGAATGGCTTAGAAAGTATTCACTCTTTAAAAAATATTTTTATTATTCAATTAGCTGTTTTAAGGCAGAATAAAATTTCGTTTTTAATTAGATTTACGCTTTGTTTCGCTATATCACTACTTATATTACAAGTATTAAACTCTCAGGAAACAGTGGGTAACCGACAGGGGCTTATTCTTGTTTTGCTGGGGTTGCAAACTTATATCTTATCGACGCTATTTACTCTTTTTGAAAAAGGAAAATTAGAGCACGCATTATTCCACAGTATATTTCCTTATCAAAAACATGCTCAACCTATAAAAGAGGTAATCCTCATTTGGATAGGGTTAATGTTGGCATTAATGCCAGTGTTCTTATTTTGCAGTTTTAGTTTAAAAAATTACTGTTTGTTGATCTTAATTATTTTCGCAATGAACGGCGTTGTATTTACAATAAATAGAATTTTTTACGCACTATCTCCGCGGTTCTGCTTGTTTAGTTCTTTGCTAAATACGGTAGGCATTTGTGTTGTCCAATACATCTTTCTGGGAGCATACTAGATGAGTCACATACAATTACAGAAAGTTAATAAGGCTTTTGCTGATAAAGTTTTATTTGCAAATCTTTCATATACTTTTCATCAACAGGCTTATCATATTATAGGAAAGAACGGCACTGGAAAATCGACTCTTTTACGTTTGCTAGTTGGTTTAGATGCTCCCGATTCAGGTTCTATCATTTTAAATAACCACTATCCAGTAAGCGATAATAGCGTTAATGCAAAAAAATTATTTTATGTACCGGATGATTTAGCGGTATATCCTTTTCTAACAGGAAAAGAGCTTTTATCCTGGCTTGCAAAGGCAAGAACAAACAATGTCGATGAGATGAATCAGATTCTTGAGCGATTAGAGTTGCAACCGCATTTAAATACGCTCATTGCTGATATGTCCTTCGGCACCAAAAAGAAATTTCTTTTGAGTTCCACTTTAATAGGCCAACCCGATTTTATTATTTTAGATGAACCATTAAATGGTCTGGATAAAAAGTCACAGCAAACGTTATTAATGCTTTTACAAGAAAAAGCTATTCATTGTGGTATTATTTTAACAACCCACCATGATGCTCATCTCGACTTATTAGACCCTATAAAGATTGAATTAATAGGGCATCGTTTAGTTGATAAATGTGAGAGCTTGGTTATATGAAAGTATTAACTGTGGCTCATCCTGATGATGAAATCATATGGTTCTCACCTCAAGATTTTGATCTTATAGTCATCGCTTTCTTAGTTCGTCATGATAAGCCCTCTGCAGAATACTGTAGAAAATTCTATAGAAGCACATCCATTAAAAGACCGCATTATTCTTCGTATCGAAGAATCAGGATTTTGGAAGGATGGCAAAGGAAGGGCACCTTTGCTGAGATGCTGAAAATAAATATTGAAAACATCGCGCAGGGAAAAACTGCGCAAGGGAGGGCGTAGCCCGAAACTCAAGACAGAAGTAGTGTTACTAATGACACTGGATACTTGCGTGAATATCGAACTTATTTTCATACCAGCAAGGGTTTTAAATAAAGCAGAGCGGTACAGAAATAGAAGAAAGCGATTGGCTTGAGATTTAATTTAATTGCAGGAATTTATAACTATGAAATCTAAAATTGAGGTTTGGAAAGAGGTCTATTGTATGTTATAACAGCAACTTTAATTTTTATTATACATATTAAGGTTAATATTATGCCAATATCGAATCCAATTATTAATGACTGCCGAAATTTTATTAATTTATATAATGATGGTTCTGATTCTATTAAATCTCCAGGGGGTCTTTATATTTTAATAAAAGATACGGGCACAAAAATAAAAGAACTTAAAACATTTTACATTGAACTGAAGAACAATAATCTTAAAAATTCACCGCAGGAAATCATCAATCAACAAAATGAGATAGTCTTTATGCTCATTAAGTTATATGTTATTTTGACAGACTTGAATATAAAAATGTATTTACAGAATAAAGATCCTGCTTATAAAAAAGGCTTTCTTGATGCTGCCAATAATTCGAATAAGATATCCTTAGAATTACTCTATGCTAAAGGGGGGCCTTTTTACTCGGGAATGTCTGAAGAGGCACTGGATAAGTTAAAAGAAAAATCAGCTCAATTTTGGTTGTTTATTTACCAACAATTACTTCCGGCAAGAGATAGACTAAAGCATCAAGGTAGGAATATAGAGGAAATCTATAATCAATTTCAGAAATCTGTTAAGGCAGCGTCAGGAGAGAAGGTAAAACAATTTCATTTATTAGCTGATCACGCTTCTCAATGCTGGTTAAAAGCAAAAGAGAGTACAGATCCAAATTTTCGTAAAAATTGGTTTTTGAAAATTGCCGAAATTTATAATCTTGCAGCTTTAATCTGGGCGCACTTGGAAAATTCCCCAAATGCTTTGGACTTAAAGGCCCGAACTATTTTGATGTGCTCTGAATTATGTTCCCTCATAAAAGAGCATTTAAAAGATCACAATTTTTACGGGGAGAAATACTATCAAAACTCCCAAGATTTTTTTAATAATTTTAAACGCTTTCTTGATATTGGGAAGCGTCTATTTCCTTACTGCTTATCCTCTAATCGATTCTCACCATTGGAAATTGAGTATGAAAAATTAATTACCCATTGGAATGAAAATCAGAAAAAAGAAGAAATTAAACGACAAGAACTGCTTAATTATGATAATAAATTACCTCAACTTTTAAGTGAATTTCCTTCTAAACCAAAAGAAATAAAAAAACCTGATTTTAATTATATAAGAAGATTTTATCCTGATAAAAAGGAAAAAATGAGTGATGGTGCTAATAAAGTGACGCAGGACGAAAATATCCACTTACATATTGTTACCATAGAAGAAATTGAAGGAAATAGTGACGTTCTTTCTCAAAAAAAACAGTTTGCCAACTTACCTAAACTTCTAAAATTTTTAGAAGACGCTCAAAAGAAAAAAAATGACCTGGCTATAATAAAAGCAAATTATAATATGGGTGATTATTATCGACTTGAGGCCGAGCGCTGTATGAAGAACTATAATATGGAACAATTTAGTGAGATGATAAAATGCTGTGAAGAGAGTGATCGCTATTTTACAGCTATGTTTACTTCTATTAATGAGGTTATGGAATTACCAATTACAATCAAGAATTGGGAAGAGCTCAATGATATTCGCTGCTGGACTAACATAATTTTAGATTCCTTAAACACGCAGGTGAAAAAAATCATTCAAAATTGTGCAGGCAGGTATGTCGAGAAAACTAAACTTTCTGCACGTTCTAAAGAACGAATTGCTATCGAACAACAGCTTCCGAAATTGAGACAATTAGAGTCCCGCCTAGAAGAGCATCATGAGCAGGGTGAACAACAGTTTAGTAAATTAAAATGTTTGCAAAGGAAAAATGATAGGTTGCTAGCCATCAAGAATCAATTAGATCAAAGGGATTTTGTTGAAACCCGCACAGTAACACGCGAATATTGGCGACACAATTTTTTTGTCCCACCCGCGAAGAAATCCCTTTTACAACGGAGTTTGTCTTCTGAATCTTTTTTTGAGCCTGCTGATTTTGCCATGCGTAAGCAGTCAGGATATAACCGCGGCAGATTTTAATTTACAATAGACAAGAATGTATTTGCTTACATCAAGTGTCTGAAGTCTACAAGGATGTACTTTTCTTAATGTTATATGAAGAGTGTTATAGTCTGGTCCTAATAACAGGGTAAACGCATCTAAATTTTAACAAAATCTAAAAGATATTGAGGTTTGGCCCAAATTGCGAGTTGTTTACGGCGAATACTTCCCTTAATGCTGCCCGCTCGTTTTAATAAAGCAAGCGCTGTTTTTCTTAACCACCCCATATTTAAAGCGCTATTTTCATCACGAATACGGGATTGATCTTCTCTAAAAGCCACATCCAAGCACCAGTGCAAATTATTCTCTATTTGCCAATGATCACGGATAGCCTGCATTATTTTTTTAGGTTCTTTAGGGTCATTTGAGGTTTGTTCAAGAATAAAATCAACTGTACTTTGCTTAGATGACATATTCCTCTCTGTAGATATTGATGAGTATAATTCTACTATATCCCGTCGGGGCAGTGAGATAAAATCCTGTGGTTCTCATAATAAATAGTTTTCTAGTGGGGCTGCTCTTGATTCTCTAATTTATTAAGCAATGCTTTTACAGCCAAATGTCCCATCTCTTCTTGTGGCGAAAAATCCATAGCGACTGCAAATCCAATATGATCATCTTCCGGTATCGTTAGTTCTTTATTCAATATTGGCTTGATTTTATTAATCATTGTTTGCATTGCTATATCATCAATAGAAGTAAAATGCACTTTTCTGTTAGATATCATTTCTCTTAACGTGACGTGTAAAGCATATTTCATCATATCTAAAGCATATTTTTTCGTTGGATCTGTAACGCTTAACTGAATAAAACCTAATTCATTGTACAAATGTGTGAATTTATAGTCATCGGATGAAAAATCATTATTCAGGATATCATTCTGCTCTCTATGGCTAGATTGGCATCTAAAAAAATAAAGAACTTCTTTATTCTTATGTAGTTCAGTGATTTTTATGCATCCTTGAAAAATAAAAGGATTTTCCCAGACAGCAACGAGTACTAGCGTTTCCACATTAAGGCTTATAAGTTTTTTCTTATTTGACATCTATATTTCAGCTCTGCTTAGAACCTTTCCAATTGGGGTATAGCAACAGGTAAACTCAAATGGGCTCTTATTATTGGTTTCTATTAAGTGCAAATAACGATTTTGACTAGTTAATAGGCTGTTCAGATCAAGCACAGTATCAACTTCATGTAAATAGTCACGGTGAGGTGACTGCCAATCGCTAATCTGTCGCACAGCTTTTTGTTTTGCTTGATGTTCATCTGTAGCAACAACGAAAGTATTTTTATGTAATTCTGTAAATTGGTGCTTATCATAGCCGCCTAAATTTACAAAATATAATTTATTCATCACATTTTTTGAAGGACAATCAGAAATAACAATATTATGACCATCGGCGTAATTTAATATTCCCCAAGCATCAAGGTGTAAGCTTGAAGGAATACCCCACCAACTTTTGCGTAAAATTTCATAAGTTTCTTCAATTGTATTGGCAATAACAAAACGCATGTCATGGAGTTCAATGACTGATTTTTCATGTGCTCCGCCAATATAAATAACAAATAGTTTCACTCGACTACCTCGGTTACTGTATTTACATAGACCCAAGCAGAAACACCTGAAGAAAGCTTAACTTTAATTCGTTTATAGTCGGAGACTTCATAAGAATCGGCACGCTTTAATTCTTCTTCACTAATATCAAATACCACTCCATCGACGCAGTTGATTGAATTTCCTGTGTAGCTAATGATAGGGTGGCATGCTTCGCCACTAGTAGCAATCACATCAGGATCAGTGATTTCTAACATAGATAGTTCAAACCCAGGTAATTGGTCTTTATTACCTTCTAATTTACGTCCAAAATTAGCAAGTTGTACTGTTTCATATTGAAGTGTGCCGTAAGAAAATAGTTTTTCTGTATTCATCTATTAAACTCATTTTAGGCACCTATATAGGTACCCGAAAATAAAAACATGGTTCATATTTTAAATTATTATTTGCAACCAATTGATTTCATTGGCGTCCCGGGCAGGATTCGAACCTGCGACCTGCCCCTTAGGAGGGGGCTGCGCTATCCAGCTGTGCCACCGGGACTGAGAAATTAACGTGTTAGCAATCAATGCATTAAACTCCAAGTGTCGAGCACTTTAGTTTTGGCGACGCGGCGGTTTTTCTTGCATTCGTACAAACTTGGCAAGTCTAACGTCTTCATTCTGAAATGACAATAATATTGATTAAAAGGATGACAGAGTTGTTAAGAAATAGTTTGTGGATGTTAGAATAAGCTTCTTAGAGAGTATAAATCACTTAAATTGTAGATAATTTTTGAAAGAATGTGTAAAACTAATAAATATATTTTCTTTAAATTTAATGCGGTATATTTTAATTGGTTTGCTTTGTGCTGGACAAAAAATAGCTATTAACACGAATTGCCCGACGAAAGTCGGCATTTGCAATTCGTACTCTTTGAATGTTTTGTCCAGCACAAAGATTTGTTTGATTAAAAAATAATTTGTTAAGAATTTCTTAATATTGATTGAGTAGAATCCACGATAAAACAACAATAACAAAAAGCGACCCATTATGATCGAAGTTAACATTTGGCTTTCTACTACGCGTCTCTTTGGTAAAAAAATCAAACACGGACTTTTTGGTCCTGCGCTTGCTTCAGAACGTAGAGGTGAAAATGTCGGACATGTCAATTTTATTTTAAATCTTGATGAACGATCACATGCCTATAAAAAATTACAAACAAGTAACTTTGCCGTTAAAAAAACAGTTCAAATTATTCCTGAAGTCGTTAGAGGAGCACACGATCCTGTGTATAAACAAAACAAAGTGAATAGCTTGCAAGTTACCCATAGTTTTTGGCCTAAGGATAAACCGGGTAGACACAGTGTATTAAAAGATTGCTTGCATCTGTTGCATCTTGGCAAACCTAGCAAGGGTGTTCAGGCAGAATTTGCTACTCATGAAGATGATATGAAACGCGAAGTAGCTGGTGAGTTGATATCTATTGAGCATGGCCAAATTGACGAATCATTTTTCCAAACAGAACGGCAAAAAAATTTAGATAACTATATTGCGCAGCAATCCATGCTGGAATCCAGATTAGACGAGCTTAAGCAGATAGAAAAAATAATACAAAAAGAGAAAGTTTATGAAACAATTAATTTATTCGAGAAAAAACAATTAGCCAGTATTGCCAGGATAAATTTCATTAATAAAAAATTAAGCTATCAAACCAGTTTATCTAATCCTGATGAGACAACTCGTCGTGAAATTAAAAGAGCAAAAGAGGAATTAATGCATTTACAGGCAACGTTACTTTCTCTTAATGAAGAAAAGCAGGTCATATCTCACGAACACGCAACACTTAAAAAACAGTTAAGCAATAAAGAATTAAAATATGTGAAGCGTAATCTATCAGGTGTTCTTGACCAATTGGTTAGAGAAATAAACGAGAATGAAAAGAAGCTGGAGTTGTTAAAAATTACTTATAAACAAAAGGTAGATTCACTGGCGCGTGAAGAACGTTTTGCAAGAGATGCTCATATTACTACAGGGACTCCACCTGAACATTCTATTTGTTTACCAACAAGCGAAAGCGGTTTAAGATTTTACATCAATGAGTTTGCCGTGCTGGAGGCTATGGAAAAAGAGAAAAAAGAAGTTTATTCTTTTATGTTGAACAATTGTGCTACAAGTATAAAACGGTGTTTATTAGCTGGTATTGATGAAAATTTAAAAAACAGGTTACAAGAAACGGGGGTGCGAGATAGCTTCTTTGAATTGCATCAGGTGGAGACTTGTCGTGGGTTACAGTCCTGGATTATCAAACTGGAAAGCAAGCTTATTATGCTTAACTCCGCTGCTTGCGACGATGTTGCTTCTCATACACAAATAATGAGGTGTTAAATTTGGGGGACTTGTTATAGACATCTTAAGGTATCAATGAACTACTACAGATAATAGGTATAAAGGACGCGCTTTCTGATAGAGAATCAGCGCATCAATGAATAGGTAGGTATGAATATTCCCCTCATTATTACATCCCCACATAATTTGGCCCACCGCCGCCTTCAGGCGCATGCCAGACTATATTTTGGCGCGGATCCTTAATATCACACGTTTTACAGTGAATGCAATTTTGTGCGTTAATTTGTAATCTTGGTCCGGTTTCTTCTTTTACTATTTCATAAACAGCCGCGGGACAATAATGTGTTTCGGGTGATGCGTAGATCTGATAGTTTATTTTTATAGCAAGTCTTGGATTACGTAATTTTAAATGGCAGGGCTGATTTTCTTCATGATACGTATTTGATAAATAAACGGAAGACAATTTATCAAAAGTTAAAACCCCATCGGGTTTAGGGTAATTAATTTTTTTTGTCTTCTCAATAGGTAAGAGTGTAGAGTAATCAGCATGATGTTTCATTGTCCAGGGGGATTTACCATGACTAATGAACATCTCAAAAGCGGCATTAGCCAGCCCTAACCATAAGCCATAACGAAACCCGGGACGAATATTTCTTACTTGATATAATTCATCAGCAAGCCAGGATGCTTTGAGCTTTTTTGAGTAAGTGGTGAGTTCAATTCCTGTGGCCTGTTCTTGATTTAAAAGCTCAAAACAGCTTGTTGCAGCAAGCATACCCGATTGCATCGCCGTATGAATACCTTTGATTTTAGCAACATTCAGGAAACCAGCGGCATCTCCAATTAAGGCCCCTCCTGGAAAAGTAAGTTTGGGCATAGCCTGCCATCCACCTTCGTTAAGAGCACGGGCACCATAACCGATACGCTCTCCGCCTTCCAGGAGAGAGCTAATCATGGGGTGGGTTTTAAATCGTTGCATCTCTGCAAAAGGGTTGAGCCAGGGATTTTTATAGTCTAAACCAACAACAAAACCGATTGCTACGCGATTATTGGATAAATGGTAAATGAATGACCCTCCATAAGTGATATTATCCATAGGCCAACCGACCGTATGAATTACTTTTCCATGCTGGTGTTTCTCAGGAGTCACTTGCCATATCTCCTTGATACCTAAACCATAGGTTTGTGGTTGAACATGATCACGCAGGTGGAAGCGCTGCATTAACGTTTGACTAAGTTGTCCCCGACATCCCTCAGCAAACAGTGTCTGTTTAGCATGTAAATGCATTCCAGGTTGGTAATTTGCTGTTTTATTTCCTTCCTTATCAATACCTACCTCGCCTGTAGCAACGCCAATTACCTGATTTTTATCGTTGTAAAGGACTTCAGCGGCGGCAAAACCGGGATAAATCTCGCAGCCCAATTTTTCTGCTTCGGTTGCAAGAAATTGGCAAAGTTCTCCTAAGCTGATGAGATAATTACCATGGTTTTTCAAGAGATTGGGAATAGGGAGGCGATAAGCTTTCTTCTTGTTTAAAAAATAAAAAGAATCATGGGTAACTGGCGTATCCAGGGGGGCTTCTTGCCATGTGTCAGGTAATAATTCCTGTAAACTTCGTGGTTCAAGGACAGCACCTGATAGAATGTGCGCTCCAATTTGAGCGCCTTTCTCAAGAATACAAAGACGCATTTCCTTGTTTTCTTTGATAGCTAATTGCTTTAATTTTATGGCGGCAGATAATCCAGCAGGGCCGGCACCAACAATGATTACATCATATTCCATTACTTCGTGTTCCACGCCACTGACCCTCCAACAAAATTAAAATCATCGCTTTTCTTGAAGACGAGATCAAGATGATTATGATTTTTATTAAGGGACGTACTTTCCAGGCATCTATGAAATATCATGAAAGCCTTATAAAATAGAGTTTTTTAAGACCTATCAATTTTAGAGAATGATTAATTCTAGTGCGCCGAATGTTTTAAACAAACCAATTCCTATCTTGATGCGTCAGGGAAAAATATATCCTCTGGTTAAAGGACCTGTATTAGTTTAAAAAGCATTCGGTTTTCTAGTAGAAAACTTTTGCTAAATGCCGTATAAAATGAAGTTTATCTCATGCATGATTTTAATTTAGGCAACTAAGGACTGGAGTGAGCATGATACGACGAATGTATTTAATCGTAACAGGATGTTTTTTATCTCTGGATTTATTGGCTGGCTCCTATTTTCCGGTAACGATAGCGAATTCTGAAAATTTGGATAATCGATGGTCAATTATTGCAAGCTTAGGCTACAGTGAATATCAACATATGTATCGCTCAGACGGCCAGACTGCAATCGGCCGTTTAGCATTTGCAGCAGAATTGTTAACTGCCAGTCAGGCAACTTTCGGCTTGGAGATTGGCGCGCAAAACGGTAATCGTATGCGGTTTGCTATTCCTCAAGGGGCGATGGATATTTTGGGCTGTGCTGTACGTACTACCATGAGACCTATGTTGGATTTGTTAATAACTGCCAATGCGGCGCCTGTGAGTGAAAGTCCATTGTTTACGCAAGTTAAAGGGGGTATTGCTTACAGGCATTGGCAAATAAATCCTGCCTCGATAAGTAATAAATCAGCGCTTGCTGGTGAAGTACAAGCCGGATTAGGTTATCCACTGACTGAAATTACCAATTTGAATTTATTGTATCAGGGTGTTTTTGGTGGTAATCCCAAATTTCACATTAATCCATTCACTGAAACAGGTTTGATTACAAATATACCTGTTCAGCATGGCGTTTTGTTAGGTTTTTCAATAATTGCTTAATAGGTTGTGTTTTAATAAAATCCTGATAGAACGATTTTTCCTCTCGTGTGTTCATTGAGAAGACTACTATGAGCAAGATTTAAATTTTGAGCATTGATAAGCCCAAAGTTTTCGTTAATTGTTGTTTGAATAACGCCTTGATCAACCAGTTTTGCTACTTTTTTCAATATCTGATGTTGTTTGATCATGTCTTCTGTTTTATAAAAACTGCGAGTAAACATGGATTCCCAGTGGAGGGAGATACTTTTTAATTTGAAAAGTCTAATATCGAATCGAGCAGGGTCGTCAATTAGCCCTAATTTGCCTTGTGGTTTTAAGCACTTGGCTAATTCTGGTGCATGATCTTCACTATGCGTAAGGCATGCGACATAATCTACTTCGCCAATGTCCAGATCGGTTAACTGTTGGAACAGAGGCTGTGTATGATCAATGATATAATGGGCTCCATTATCTTTTACCCATTGTCTTGATTCATCACGAGAAGCAGTACCAATGATAGTTAATTGAGTGAGCTGTCTGGCTAATTGTACTAAAATAGAACCCACACCACCGCCTGCACCGACAACAAGGAGAAGTGCTTGCGTTTTGGATGTGACATTTAATCGATCAAATAAGAGTTCCCAAGCGGTAAGTGTCGTTAATGGAAGAGCGGCTGCCTGTTCAAAGGATAAACTTTTCGGTTTCAAGCTTACTATCCGTTCATCGACAAGTTGAAATTCACTATTGCAGCCAGGACGCATTAAATCGCCAGAGTACCAGACTTCATCACCAGGTTTAAATAAGGTAACATTTTCTCCTGTTTCTTTGACAATTCCTGCGGCATCCCAACCGACGATACGGTATTGATTTTCTTGTAACCGAGTTCTTAAACGTACTTTATAGTCAATAGGATTTACAGCAATGGCTTTAATCTCTACCAGTATGTCATGGCCGGTAGCCTGGGGAGTAGGTAATTCCATATCAATAATTAAATTGCCTTCTTCCATTGAACGAGCTTGTTTGCAGCCAACTGCTTTCATAATAAGTTCCTGTTGTTATAGAATTTTCCCTAAGTAATAATAGCATGAGGATTTACATTTTTTCCAAATATGATTTATTTTAAAACCGCTATAATTACAAATTAAAGGGTATTTTTTTGTTGTATAAAATACGAGAAAGAAGAATGGGGTGGGTTGCATTTCCTCTTAAAAAAAGGGTATTTTAAGGAAGCAAATGTAGGGCTTGTTAATTATCAAGGAGTTTTTCGATGAGAATAATTTTGACCGGTTTATTATTAATTATGTCGCTCCTGGCGAGAGCGAATGATACTCTGACTGTAACAGTGGACCCCGCACAACCGTTATTTCAGGTTACTCTGCCTTCTAATCCAACTACAGGTTATCAATGGACAGTAGAAAACTATGATCCTTCTTTGTTAAATCTAAAAAGTAGTCAGTATATTGCGCCTCAGAAAAAATTAATGGGAGCGGAAGGAAATATGATATTCAATTTTGCCTTAACATCAGGAAAGGCTTATCCAACCAGTACAACGATAACTTTCAAATATGCACGACCTTGGGAGTCAGGCCCAGGAACGCTAAAAACAGTAACGGTTAATTTTACTCCTGATAATTAATTCATCTTGTGCGTAAGAAGAATGCTTGCATTCCGCGGACAAGCCCTGAGAGAGGACACAAAAAGTAACGATAATGATTTATTCAACCTCTTTTTGTATTGTTTTGAGTCATTCTCGTGCAAACGGGAATCCATTCTCAACTTACTTCATCGCTTTGCTTGCGAGAAGATCCCCATCTTTTGTGGGGATGACCTAATTTCCAATCTTTAACATGAATCTCTTTCCCACTCTGACATGCTCAGGATAACATGCTCACATAAATTATTATTTAACGTGAAGCACTGATAATCAGCGATAACATATAACAACAGTAAACCAACACCAAAATACCGCCGTGCCAGCGCGCGATTCTTTTTTTATTACGGTAATTTATCCATAAAAGAATCAATGTAGTTATAAACATGACTGGAATATCACGCCATAAAACAGCATGACTGATTGGTGCTGGATGAATGATACTTGGAAAAATCATTACAGCAAGTAAATTAAACATATTGGAACCAAGTATATTGCCCACAGCAATATCATCTGCGCCTTTTAGAGTCGCTACAATTGAAGTAACAAGTTCAGGTAAGCTGGTGCCAATAGCAACAATAGTTAAGCCAATAAGTAATTCGCTCATTCCAAGCCAATGACCCACTTCTACGCACGAACTGAGTAAAAATGTAGCACTAACAGGCATAATGATAATGCCAAGAATCAGATGAGTAAAATGAATTTTCAAGGGGTGTTTCCTTAAACTGGCCTGTTGAAACTTTAGTGCCAGTTGTTGTTGAGGCCGGTGCTGCCCTGTTATAAAAAGAAAATAAAGAATTAAAGCGACACAGGCTAATAGAAATAAACAGCCGTCCAAAACACTCAGATACCCATTGAGCATAATGGAGTAAGTAAAAAGCATGACTAAAAAAAGCAAGGGGTATTCACGACGCAGAAGAGTAGATTGGACTTTAAGGGGTTTTATAAGGGCAGTTAATCCAAGAACCAGGCCAATATTGGCAATATTTGTACCAATAGCATTTCCGATAGCAATGTCATTTAACCCTTCTAAAGAAGCGCTAATCGCTATCATAATTTCGGGTGCGGAAGTACCAAGTGCTACTAAAGTCAATCCAATGAGTAAGGGAGGCAAGTTATAATAAAGACCAACCCCCGAGGCGCCAGTCACTAAATGATTTGCAGACCACAGTAAAGCAATAAGACTGATCACTAAGGTAAATAGAGTTAACATGCCAAATCTCAATAAATAACAGGTCTTGATAATACTTTATTTGGCGCTTAACACAATAAGTAGTCGTCTATTTTATTATCGCTTTGACTAGTTGCCTGTGAGATTCCTTCACTCAAGCAGGGACTATGAAGTTATTGAAAATTTTAAATAGCCATGTTAGAAAAATAATTGATAATATCACGAACGGGTTTAGCAAGACCTAACTCATTGATTTTATTTGTTTTTATCCAGTTACCGGGGCATTCTGCGAGAAGGGTTGCTGAGCTGGTTATTTGGAGAGCTAATGCTTTGATTTCCAGATGAAAATGACTGAATGAATGGCGTATGGTCAATAATGCTTGAGGTGTTGACGAGCTGGCAAGTGCATAAGTCTGGTTTATGTATTCGATTGGACATTGGTTGAGCTCAATACTTGGAAGACACCAAAGTCCGCCCCAAATGCCTGCGGGTGGCCTTTTTTCCAGATAAATCTGCTTATCAGCATTGTATAATACTAAAAACTGTTGCTGCTTTATTGGCAATGTTTTTTTCACTTTTTTATAAGGATAGAGCAATACCTGATTGTGATATCTGGCCAGACAGGTTTTCGCCAGAGGGCAATGGGTGCAATCGGGATTCCGTGTTGTGCAGCAGGTGGCTCCTAAATCCATAATTGCCTGAGTATAATCAGCACATCGCTCCTCTGGCATGCATTGTTTGGCTAATTGCCAAAGACGATGTTTTACTTTACTTTGTTCTGGCCAACCTTCTACCAGAAAATAACGGCAAAGTACTCGTTTAACATTTCCATCTAAAATAGGCGTTGACTGGTTAAAAGCCTGAGAAGTAATGGCAGCAGCGGTAGAAGGACCTATACCTGGTAAAACAATCAGTTTCTCTAAGTCGGGAGGAAATTCACCTTTATAGTTTTCACAGATAATTTTGGCGGTTTTGAAAAGATTACGGGCGCGGCTGTAATACCCTAAGCCGGACCAATGAGCCAGAACTTGCTCTTCAGAGGCTTGGGCGAGTTGCCAGATATCCGGAAAGCTTGCCATAAAGCGATTAAAATAGGGAATAACCGTTTTGACCTGTGTCTGTTGGAGCATAATTTCGGAAATCCAGACCCTGTATGCCGAACGAGGATGTTGCCAGGGTAAGTCTTTCCGTCCATAACGGTCAAACCAGTTTAAAAGCGGTTCGCTAAAGTGTTTGTGCATTTCTTTTTAATCAAAAATTGTCTTGATAGTATCCTGAATCTGCTTAACCGGTTTGGTTAATGTTTCTTGTAACCAGGCTTTGGTAAGGATAGGATTAATTTGTTGCAAATCAGGTAGCACAAGGGGCTTTGTCAGATTGCCTTTCACCACAATAGGGAAGCTTCCGCCTAAAAGCTGTTGTATTTTCTCAACTTCAGGATCAGTGAGCGTCACCTGAACTGATAAATGACTATCAATATTATTATCTTTTAAATTTAAACTACCGACGCCTTTAAGCTGTAACTTATCGGTTTGTAATACTAGCGAGTTGCTTTGCAGAATTCCATCTTGCAAATGATACTGGAAAGTCAGTAATTTAAAAGGAGTGCTCCCAATAAAATAATCAGGGTTACTAAACGGTGCTAATTTCAAGACTTGTGCTACGTCAGAGTGGGGTGTAGTAAGCAGTTTATTAATTTTATCGCTGGTTTCCTGGATAATTTTGTTTAAGTTAATGAAGTTAATAAAGCCGTCTTTGATCGTTAAATTACCGTTCCCGGCCAGATTATCTTGCCAGTTTGTTTGTTGCAGATTTGCTTGCATATGGAGAGAAAAATCCATTTTACCCTTAATTAAAGGAATAGTTAACAAGTCAGAGATAAGTCTGGAACTATCGAGATTGGTAGCCGTCTGATTAATAATCAGCTTTGCAGAGGCAAATTCATACTTAAGATCACCAACAGATTCTCCATTATATAAATTTAAAGTGAGAGGATTCAAAAACAATACTCCCGGTTTTGTTTTTATATGGGCGCTAACCTGCGCCAGTTTTAATTGATTTAATTTAATGTCTCGTAAAGATAATTGTCCTTCAAGAGGAGTATTTTGTAAAATAAAAACAGGATCTTTGAATAAAGAGGAAGAAAGGCTAACGTTCCCTGTAAAATTGGCATGTGCTTTTACTATTTTTTCATTGTCAGTTATTACTGCAAGATTCGTTTTAAATTGTAAAGGAAATAAAGCGTGCTGCAAGTTAAATTGTTTCGCGCCTATTTGTAACCCTGAAAGAGTTACTATTTTTTGATTTTTTAAAATAGTAATCTTTCCATGAGTCAGTAAAATCTGTTCTATAGCAAATTGGTCGGTCTCCTCGGCTTTTATAGAAAAGTTTTCTTTTGATTGTGGTTGCGAAGGAGGATTAAGGGAAGGAGTGGCGTCAGGATTAATAGTAACTTCAAAACCATCCACATTTAATTCGTTGAAAACGAGCTTCCCACGCAAAAGAGGCGTAATTTTAAGATTGAAAAGCAAACTATCCAGCTTCACAAAATAATTTTCATGATTAATCTCGTTACCTATCCTTAGGTGAGTAATTTTAATGCCCGGTCGAGGAACTATTTGCCAGGAAATATCACCTTCCACTTTACTGCTTTTATGGGTAAGTGTGCTGAGTTGGGTGTTGATATAAGCCTTAATGGTTTCAGGTTTTACGGATTTCGCAAATAACCAGACAATAAAAATAATGCTTATTGTAAGAATCAGCAATGCAATGAACAGATTTTTTATAAATTTCATATCACGTGGGAATAAATAAAATAGCAAGCATATAGATAACAAAAATTGTGTCAAGTGAGCCGAGTAATCTTGTGTGACAGTTTTGTGCCAGCGGTAAAAAAATTACTAATTTCCATTTTTTATCTTTCGTAATGGTTGCAGCAAAATTAAAAATATAGTCTACACTATTGCTATTACTATTTGAGCGAGTTAACCTGATAGTCTTCTCTTGAAAAAGTAGAAGAAAAAGACGTTGATTTGCTTTTTTAGTTGTACTCAGGATGAGTCAAATAAAATCAAGGAGCGCGTCATGCAACCGAGTCAATGGGAAATTATAATCCTTAAACCTACCCCGGTATTTTTATCTTTTCTTGCTTCACAGGTACCCGATGTTGATTTACCTGATTTACGCTTACTGCAAACGGATACCACAGCCTATGTTATGGCAAGACAGCCAAGCGACGAGGAAACGCTTAACGAAATAGAGCGCCATTTTACGACAATGTTCAGACATGAAATATGTCGGTGGTTAGGCGAAGAGGCGCGGAACGAAATCGAAGTCAGTTTTCTTGATTTTTTATGTTGCTTCAAGTTTGAATTACACTCCCAAATAGTTCTAATGGAGCCATCCATTGCCAAGGGTCAACAATTATTGCGGATTAGACCGCGGACAGTGTTGCTTCAGTGGATGAAATCAGTTGTTGAAGAACAAAATGATCTTACTGCGGTGGTAGAGCGGGTCAATCTATCGCATTTAGCAGAAAATTCGACAGTAATTATAAAAAATTTTGATACTTTATCAAGTATAAAACCTTTTCTTAAACAGCATTATCAACCTGTTTTTGAAGCTGAAATGTTGCGTATGTGTGATAATGCAGAAGAGTGGCCAATGATAGATTCGTATCAGATGTTTAACCATTATTTTGCAGTAGAAATCCATACGCAATTGGTACACCTGGATTAAGGAGGTGGTTTATGGAGCCAGTAACTATCACGATTATTTGTACAGTGTCATTCGGAGTTTTTCTCACTTTATCGGCGTTTATCAGGCAACTTTTGTTAAGTCGTGATAAGCGATTAAATGATAAAGCCCAGAAAAAAGCGCTTAAAATGGAATTACGTGAATTAGAAAAACTGCGTAATGAAATGAAAAGCAAAGAATATCCTTATGAGCAGGCCGAAGAGATTTTTAGAAATAAACTTGCACTTATTGCTCGTTATGATGAAATCTTGAAGAAAGAAGCCCCGGCAATTATTGATGAGAAATTATCAACAAAGCGTAAGGAACTGTTGGATAAATTGCATGAAGCAATTAATAATCAACTTAATTTTTATGATAACGAATTAGAAAAGCTTCAAAAATATCACAGTGAGTTATGGAAAGATAATCCTCATTTTCGAACTCAGGAAAAGGAATCCCGTAAAAGGTTGAGTGATTTATGTACACGTCATACCGCGGTGCTGGAGAAAATATATATTCGCCATATGGATAGTAATGAAGCCCTCGCCAAGCAAACTATTGATGCCAGTAATCAGACTTTCAAATTAATTATGGCTCCTTTTGAAGCATTAATAAAATATTTTACTGCCTCGAAGAATATTTCGCCCACCCGTCTTCCGGAAGAGATTATCTCACGGAATAAAGTCAGGCAGGCTGAACTTAAAATTAATGAACCTGATGTTCTTGCTAATGAAGTGTATGCGGTACATGAAAACTCCTCCTCATTATTAGCTCCTGATTTATGAAAATAAAATTTTAAGGTCTATTGTTTTTTGTCGACAGTGCCCCACTATAGATTACCCCGCATTAGCGGGGCTATTCATTAAGAAGACTTTTTCTATTACTTGATTGTCTATTTCAATTCAAATGAGGCATAATTACCCACTTAAATCAATGTGAGATCTTTATGCGCTATATAAAAACGATTAATAATCATTATGAGTACGGAGGTTAATGATGAATTTCAAAGGGTTAATGGGGTTTTTAATGAGTTGGGCAATTTTTATTGTTTCTCCTTCTTATGGCGCCAAGCTGGAAGAGTTGTTGCCTAATGAACGAAATACTGTGGAAATTTTCCAAAAATTTTCTCCTAAAGTGGTTTATGTTCACCGTTTGACTACTGTAATGAATCATTCTTACGAACTCCTGCAAGTCCCTGCGGGAGCAGGTTCAGGAATTATTTGGGATGCACAGGGACACATCGTAACTAATTTTCATGTAATCAATGGTGCTGAAAATTTGGCGGTCAGTGTGGGTAATAAGACGGTCCCGGCCAAAGTGATTGGGGTGGAGCCACGCAAAGATATTGCCGTATTATCCATTGAGTCTCCTAAGATTTTATCTTCGTTAAAATCATATATCCCATTTGAATTGGCGCCAACTAATGAGTTATTGGTTGGACAAAAAACGCTTGCCATAGGTAATCCGTTTGGTTTGGATCACAGCTTATCAGTAGGTGTTATTTCGGCATTGGGTCGTCAAGTTCCTGGCGCTGGCGGTGTGACAATTCGTGACATGATTCAAACCGATACGACAATTAATCCGGGTAACTCCGGTGGCCCTTTATTAGATAGTAAAGGCCGTCTAATTGGATTAAATACTGCTATTTATTCCAACTCCGGTTCGTCTGCTGGCGTTGGTTTTGCAGTTCCTGCAGATGATATCGCTCGTATTGTTCCTCAACTTATAAAAAATGGCAGGGTAGTATTAGCTGGTATCGGTATCCAATGGGTTGGCCCTAATATTTCCAAACGATTAGGGATTAAAAAAGGCGTATTAATCGCGGACATTCTACCTCATACGCCGGCTGATTTTGCTGGATTACGTGGTACGGCGCGTGATAGTTGGGGGCGTTTGCATTTAGGTGACGTAATTATTGCACTCAATGGTCATCCGGTAAATAACTATGATGAACTGTACAATTTACTTACTGGTGTTAAAGTGGGAGAACCCGTTACATTGACGGTGTTAAGAGAGAATAGACCTCTTAATTTTAAATTAAAAACCATCGATATTGCGGCGTATTAGAAATAAGGACAGGAGTTCTGAATAAGAACTCCTTACCAGTCCAGGTTTAATCCGGATAATATTGTTGTGAATTTGCGAATTTAAACCAGCCAGAGTGATATCATTCCTGCTGCTGTTGATAAATTAATAAACGCTCTACTTCTTTAGATTGGCCATCCTCGCGTAAATAATTAATTAAATCGAAAAAAGTAATAAGAGATAATACCTTAATGCCTTGGGTTCTGATTTCCTCAAGAGCTGATAAGTGAGTTAAGCCTCGTTCACAGCGATCTAGTGCGATAATTACACAAGTAAGTTGGCCCCCATTTTCTTTAATGAAAGATTGCGCTTCACGAAAGGCAGTGCCTGCGGTGATTACATCGTCTATAATTACTGTCTTATCATGAAGAGGCGCTCCAATAAGTTGTCCTTTCTCTCCGTGGTTTTTGGTTTCTTTGCGATTGAATGTTACCGTTACGTTCACTCCTTTTTCAGCGAGGGCAGTAGCAGTAGTTGTTGCCAAAGGTAACCCTTTATAGGCTGGCCCAAACAGATGTTTAAAATCAATTTTATGGGATAGTAAGGCTTCTGCATAAAAATGACCTAATTGTCGTAAAGCTTCTCCCTCATAAAATAAGCCCGCATTAAAAAAATAAGGGCTTTGACGTCCTGATTTTAAGGTAAACTCACCAAACTTTAAAACCTGGCAATCCAGGGCTAAGCGAATGAATGCTTTTTTAGATGTATTCATTTGAGATCTCTCGTAAAGATATTGTTAAATTGTGCAGGGGTGTGTGGCTTCTAATAGGCAATAAACTATTCCTGCATGATTTTTAAAAAAAAATCGTTAACAATCAATAAAAAACTGCTATGCTAATTATAGTGCTTGATTTCAAGCATGGTGAAGTATCCATTGTAGTACAAATTAAGATGTGTTTGTGGCATTCCTTTCATTAGTGCCCGCAATTTGAACTCAAGTGGATACGAGGAAATATTTGTCTACCAGTTGGTAGAAGAGTTGAAAGGGGATAGTGAATGTCGGACAGAGAAACTGGCTATGTAAAGTGGTTTAATGAAAAAAAAGGATTTGGCTTTATCGTCAATCAACAAGGTGATGATATATTTGTACACTACAAGGATATTCAAGGGGTCGGTTTTAAAACATTACATGAAAATGATCCGGTAACTTTTATTCTTGATAAGGGTCCTAAAGGGTTTAAAGCCCAGGAAGTTATTGTAGTTAGCGAATAATTCAGAAATATTATTTGATTTTAACGATGCCCGCGTATCGCGGCTTATCTGTGGTATCCAAAGATTGAGCACAATGATGCCCGCTTCTTTCTGGATGCCGCAAATAAGCCCTGAGAGATTTTATCATTTTTGGTGCACCTGATGGGTTATTGATTTATTTGACTTCCCGTGATTCTGATTAATGTCATCCCTCGCGAAAGCGAGGCTCTTTTCGCAATCAAAGTGATGAATTAAGTTGAGAATGGATTCCCGTTTTCACGGGAATGCTCTTTGCCTGAGTTAATCTAAATTTCAGCATTTAACCAGTCCTGAACGGGTAAAAAATCAGTATACAGTTTTTCTTCAGGACTGTTTTTTTCTGGATGCCAATTATACTGCCAATGTACTTCTGGCGGCAGGGACATGAGAATTGATTCCGTGCGTCCTTCCGACTGCAATCCGAAGAGTGTGCCGCGATCATAAACCAGGTTAAATTCCACATAACGACCACGTCGATACAGTTGAAACGCTTTTTCTCTGGCGCCATAAGCGATATTTTTACGTCTTGTAACGATAGGTTCGTAAGCTTTAATAAAATGATCACCTATGTTTTTCATTAGAGAAAAGCTGTTAGTAAAACCTCCTTCGTTGAAATCGTCAAAAAACAGGCCACCAATACCGCGAGCTTCTTGACGGTGCTTTAAATAGAAGTAATTATCCGCCCAGGATTTAAAGCGAGAATAAAGATGAGTGCCAAAAGGTTGACAGGCATCAAAGGCGATTTGATGCCAGTATTTACAGTCCTCTCGAAAACCGTAATAAGGAGTCAAATCAAATCCGCCACCAAACCACCACACGGGCGTTTCATTCTCTTTTTCAGCAATGAAAAAACGTACATTGGCATGGGTTGTAGGTATGTAGGGGTTCTCAGGATGAAGCACAATAGAAACACCCAGCGCATTAAAATGACGGCCCGTTAATTCTGGACGAAACGCACTGGCTGACGAAGGTAACTGTTCGCCCGCTACGTGAGAAAAATTAACACCGGCTTTGGCAAAAACGTTTCCCTCATTAAGAATACGAGTCAAACCACCGCCACCATTGGGCTTATTCCACGCATCTTCAATAAATGCCCCGCCACCATCCAGTGTTTCAAAAGTCTTACATAATTCATTTTGCAGGTTTAAAAGGTATGTTTTAACCTGTTCAATAGCATTTTCAGGTAAGTTGTTCATGGGCATATACTCTCTTAAAACCATCAATTAAGCGCATTATAACAAGAAAAATACGGTAATATATCGATTTAAAAAATAAAGTTGGCACGACATTTGCTCTAGTGCTAGCGTCATTGCAAAAGGAGTTACTATGGCATTGAATTTAGACAATTATTTGGGTATCCATGCAAAAGCATTAATGCTTCGTGATCAGCGTACTTCTCAACTCGCACATAATTTGGCTAACTTAAATACACCTAATTACAAAGCTCAGGATGTTGATTTTAAAGACGCATTAAGTTCGGCCATGGGCACTTCCTCCCATCAGCTAAAAACTGATGTTCCTAATCATATTAATGGACAGGAAAGTTTTACCAGCCAACTTAAATATCGTACTCCCAGTCAGGTTACCCTTGATGGCAATACGGTGGATAAAGATCTGGAAACTACTGAATTTGCCCACAATGCGTTATCTTATCAGGCGAGTCTCGCGTTTTTGAATAATAGAATTAAAACAATGATGATCGCATTAAAAGGAGAATGATTATGTCATCGTTGAATGATATTTTTAGTATCTCAGGTTCAGCACTTACGGCGGAAACAATGCGTTTGACAACAAGCGCCAGTAATATGAGTAATGCTAACGTAGTAACGGGCAGTGCTGACGATACCTACAAAGCTCGATATCCCATTTTTAGTACTGTTCAGGAGCAGGCAGTAAATCAATTCAATAGTCAAAATTTATCAGGAGGCGTGGAGGTAACTGATGTTTATGAAAGTACCGCCGATCCTGTTAAACGCTATGAACCTCACCATCCGCAGGCAGATAAAGATGGATTCGTATATGCTCCAAATATTAACTCGGTAGGTGAAATGGCTAATATAATTTCTGCTTCCCGATCTTATGAAATGTCTGTTAATGTTCTTAATACGGCGAAACAACTTATACAGCAAACATTACGTTTAGGAGAAGGATAATATATGGACATGAGCTCAATAAATAATGCCAATATGATAAATCCTGCACCAGGACAAATTGGTCAAGGTAAAAATTTAGGTCAACATGATTTTTTGCAACTTATGATTGCTCAAGCTAAAAATCTGGATTTGGAGTCAAAAACAAATGGGGATTTTTTAGGCCAAATTGCTCAATTCAGTATAAATGATGGTATCAATAAGATGCAGGAATCCATTCAGGAATTATCTGCTTCAATACAATCTAATCAAGCTTTGCAGGCGACTTCTCTGGTGGGCCGCAAAATATTGGTCAATAGCGAAGCATTAACATTGGGAGTGGAAGGTAATGCCAAAGCAGCCGTAAATCTTCCTGTTCCTGTAGATAGTTTGATTGCTTCCATTTATTCTGAAACCGGCGAGCTAATCAGAAAAATTCCCCTTGGTCAGCACGATACAGGTTTTTTAAACATTGAATGGGATGGTTTGAACCAAAAAAATGAACGTATGGCAGCGGGCAAGTATACCATTCATGTCAATGGTATTTACTCCGGGCAAGAGGTTGCTTTAAAAACAATGACGGCAGCAAATGTGGACAGTGTTAATTTAGGCCAACGTGGGGAAGATATCAAACTCAATGTCGCTGGCATAGGTTTGGTATCACTCAACGATGTGAAACAAATTACAGAATAGCTGATTGCAATAGGAGACGGACATGAGTTTTGGTACAGGATTAAGTGGATTGCAAGCTGCATCGAGTGATTTAAACGTAGTAGGCAATAATATTGCCAACTCCGCAACAACAGGTTTTAAGAGTTCAAGAGCCTTATTTGCCGATGTGTACGCCAATAGTTTCTCAGGTAGCGGAAATGCTATCGGAAGTGGTGTTAACATGATCAGTGTGCAGCAATCTTTTGCTCAGGGCGATATTAGTTTTACTAATAACAGTCTTGATTTAGCCATTAATGGCGCAGGTTTTTTTGTAGTAAATAACAATGGCTCACCAGCTTATACCCGGGCAGGTGCTTTTAATATTGATAACAATGGTTTTGTTGTTAATAGTCTGGGGCAAAGACTGACAGGTTTGCTTGCAGATGCGAATGGAACAATTAGTACGGTATCGGGCGATTTACAGATAAATACCGCTAACATCGTTCCCAGAGCCACTACCGCAATTACGACGGGAACTAATTTATATGCAAATAGTACACCGCCATCCATTGCCTGGAATGGAGGAGCGACACCGGCTACTACAAGTTATAATAATGTCACTTCTTCTACGATCTACGACAGCCTGGGAAATTCTCATGTGTTATCCATGTACTTTATTCGAGCTGATGCGACTGCCACAGCGGGTGACCCTAATGCTTCATCGCCTATTAATACCACAAATCAGTGGTACGTTGCTTTTCAGGTAGATAATCAAAATGTGCCAGCCAATGCCGGAGCGACTAACAGCGATAATTTATTTCGTGTAAATTTTAATGCTGATGGTACATTTTCTACAGTCGCTGATGTAACAAATACCCCTCTTCCTGCCAATTTGATTCCTTTATCAATTAATTTGAATAATGGGTCAAATCCTTTAAATTTTACGGTTGACCTTTCAAATAGTACTCAGTTTGGTAGTCCTTTTGCTGTACAGTCAACCAGCCAGAATGGGTTCACAACGGGCGTTTTAAATGGTTTTCAGGTTGATGCATCAGGTATTTTATCGGGTCGTTACAGTAATGGCCAGACATTAAATATGGGGCAGATTCAATTGGCAAACTTTGGCAATGTGAATGGCTTACAACCCGTAGGTAATACCAGTTGGACAGAAACGTTTGCATCCGGCCAGGCTATTCTTGGTACACCGGGGAATTCCAGTCTTGGAGCATTACAGGCGGGTGCTTTGGAAAATTCAAATGTTAACCTTACTGGTGAATTAGTCGATCTTATTAGTGCACAACGCAATTTTCAAGCCAATGCGCAAACTATCAGAGCGGAGGATACAATAACTCAAACGATTATTAATCTCAGTTAGTTTGATTTTAATGGTAACTAATATAAGGGAGATTTAAGGCGTGGATCCAATTCTTTATAATGCAATGAGTGGCTCTCAAACAGATTTTTATCGCCAGGAAATTACTGGTAATAATATGGCGAATGTACATACCGTAGGGTTTAAAGCAGATTTATACCAGGCTCAATCCATGTATGTAACCGGAGCGGTACAAAACGGTGCAACTCATGCAGTCCGGTTACCCAACGGTATCGATTTTTCAGATGGTCCTTTGATTCATACAGGCAATGATTTGGATGTCGCAGTGAGAGGCATGGGTTGGTTTGCTGTACAGGACCCTCAGGGAAAAGAGGCTTACACAAAAGCGGGTGATCTTCATGTTACTGAAAATGGGAGGCTCGTTACGGCGTCTAATTTGCCTGTATTAGGAGATAGTGGTCCTATTTCCATTCCTCCCGCACAACGCATTGAAGTAGGTACGGATGGAACTATATCCATAGTTCCTCTGGAGGGACTTCCTGATGAAATCGTAGTCCTGGATCGTTTGAAACTGGTTAAGCTGGACCCCGACAATCTGGTTAAAGATACGACTGGCCTTATGAAATTAAAAGAAGGTGCTTTAGCGCCAACGGATGCCTCTCTTACAGTTGTTAAAGGGGCGTTGGAGGGGTCGAATGTTAATTCAATTGATCAAATGATTAATATGATTGCCTCGGGTCAGGAATTTAACGCCAAGACTAAAATGATGCAGACTGCCGACAATAATGCCCAGAAATTGGCACAATTGTTACTAGTATAATACTTTCTTAAAGGACGAAAAGATCTATGGAACCAGCATTATGGGTTAGTAAAACGGGGCTTGATGCTCAGGATAAACATATCGCGAATATCGCCAATAACCTGGCAAACGTTAATACTATTGGTTTTAAAAAAGCTCGTGCTTCCTTTGAAGATTTAATTTATCAAAATACAAGCCAGGCGGGAGCTCAATCCACTCAAACCACTGAAATACCTACCGGAATTAATATGGGTAGTGGTGTTCATATGGTAGCTGTACAAAAAATGTTTACTCAAGGTAGCATTCAAAATACACAAAACTCACTGGATGTTGCTATTCAGGGACAGGGTTTTTTCCAGGTGCTTTTACCCGATGGGACACAGGTTTATACTCGGGATGGTACCTTTCAACTGAACTCTCAGGGGCAGATTGTTACTGCAAATGGTTATGTGTTACAACCACCAGTGAATATACCCCAACAAACATTAAATGTAACTATTGGGCAAGATGGTACCGTGTCTGTTTTGACAGCAGGAAATAATGTACCGACCCAGTTAGGTGTTATTCAGTTGACCAATTTTATTAACCCGGCAGGTCTTCAACCGATGGGACAAAATCTTTTCGTACCTACGGTGGCCAGCGGACCCGCGCAGACAGATAATCCCGGTAATACAGGTCTTGGTACTTTATTACAGGGATCGCTTGAAGCGTCTAACGTGAATGTTGTAGAAGAGCTGGTTAATATGATTCAGGCGCAACGCAGTTACGAAATCAATGCTAAAGGGATTCAGACGGTCGATAATATGTTGCAATATTTAAATCAAACGCTGTAATTAAGGTATTGCGCATGACTATTTTTCGTTATCTCTTCGGGGGGATTTTAATGGCCCAGATATTAACAGGCTGTGATACGCTAAATCCTCCTTATCCTGGAACGCATCCCGAATATGCGCCGACTTATCCGGTTTCGCCCGATCCAAAACAAATCCGCCATGTTAATGGCGCTATTTATAATGCAGAAACAGCACTGCCTCTTTTTGAAACGCCCCGGGCAAGACATGAAGGGGATTTGGTTACTGTAATTCTCATTGAGAAAACAGATGCGCAGAAAAAAGCAATTACGCGGGGTCAAAAAAATGATACAGCGAACATTGTGAATGCAGCTGTTTTTGGTAGACCTCTGGATTTTGGCAGTGGTTATAGCATGGATTTTAATTTGAATGCGCAACGCCAATATGACGGTGGAGGGCAAGAAATACAAAATAATAAATTAGCAGGAAGTATTTCAGTCACCGTTGCTAAAGTTTTGGCTAATGGCAATATGGTAGTTCAGGGTGAGAAGTGGATGAAAATAAATCAAGGAGATGAATTTGTTCGACTTTCAGGGATTATCCGGCCCCAGGATATTCGTCCTGATAACACGATTACCTCTGATAGAATAGCTAATGCAAAGATGGCTTATGGGGGCGTAGGTCAGTTGAACAACATGAATGCACAAGGCTGGTTTTCTCGCTGGATTTGGGGGCCTTTATTTCCAACATAGATTATTGGTATACGTTCAGGATGAATGCTTGAATTCTGGTGAACGATTACGATTATTAATGAAATTGGGTCATGATATAGGGCTGTTAATGGGCAATAGGTCTTGTCGTCATTTAACATTAGGCGCTAGCTATAAACAGGACAGGTTAATGCATAAGATTTATGCGGTTATTATTTTTTTTCTTGGAAGCACTCTGATGTCATCATTGTGTGCCGAGCGCATTAAAGATTTGGCCACACTGGCAGGTGTACGTATTAACCAGCTTGTAGGTTATGGTCTTGTTGTTGGACTAGATGGCACGGGGGATAGAACAGGTACTCGTTTTACCGAAGAAAGCTTTGCCAATATGCTTATTCAATTAGGTGTTAACATTCCGCCGGGAGCAAAAATAAACTCTAAAAACATAGCAGCGGTAATGGTCACTGCTAACCTGAATTCCTTTATGAAAAAAGGGCAGCTAATGGATGTTAATGTGTCCTCGGTGGGTAATTCCACCAGCTTAAGAGGAGGAACTTTGTTGCTTACTCCCTTAAAAGGTGCTGATGGCCGTGTATATGCTATTGCTCAGGGTAACATCATTGTTGTTGCTCTTGGGGTTTCGGGTAAAGACGGGTCCAGCGTTACGGTAAACGTTCCAAGTGGTGGCCGTATTCCTAATGGGGCTACCGTTGAAGCGGATATACCCAATCCTTTTTCGCTTTCAAGAACCCTGACTTATAATTTGCATAGCCCTGATTTTACTACGGCGAAACGAATGACAGATGCTATTAACGAAATGATGGGGCCAGGGACCGCTCATGCTGTTGACGCTGCCTCCATTCAAGTAACAGCCCCCAAATTAATGTCACACCGGGTCGATTATGTGTCTGTATTGGAAAACATTGAGTTTACTCCGGGTGAAACAGAAGCTAAAATTATCATCAATCCGAGGACGGGAACGGTCGTCATAGGACAATTAGTTCATGTTAAACCGGCTGCTGTTTCTCATGGTAATTTGATTGTTACTATTAGCGAAAATCCTATTGTCAGTCAACCGAATGCATTTGCCAGAGGACGAACCGTAGTAGTTCCTGACAGTCAGATTAATGTAACAGAGAAAAATAGCCATACGTTTTTATTTGCTCCCGGACCCTCTTTGAGAGATATTGTCAAGGCGATAAACGCCGTAGGCGCAACGCCTGCCGACCTGGTTGCAATTCTTGAAGCTTTAAAACAGGTTGGCGCATTGAATGCAACCATAATTGTTATATAGACAGGTGGATTAATATGGCCATTGAAGGAATAGCTGTGAGTGATTTTCAGGGGTTACAACAATTGAAAGCACAGGCGAAAAGTGATCCCAATAAAGCTTTACCGGAGGTTTCTAAACAGTTTGAGGCTATTTTTTTGCAGTCCATGTTGAAAAGTATGCGTATGGGACAACATTTCATTGATGAATCCAATCCGTTGAGAGGAGAAAAGGAAGCCATGTTTCAAGACATGCTTGATGGACAATACGCTAACACTATTGCCAATGGCCAAGGGATCGGTTTGGCCGCCATGCTTGCAAAGCAGTTGGAAAAATCGGACGGTAGTGTTGCCAGGACACAAAATGTAATTGATCCATCATTATTATCATCAAGAATGACTTCTCAGCTGCCTTCTTCATTACCAAAAGATAATTATACTCCTGCCAACATTGATGACTTTGTCAAATCGGCATGGCCTTATGCACAGCAGGCTGCCAATTTACTGGGACTTGATCCCAAACTATTGATGGCACAGGCTGCGTTGGAAACGGGGTGGGGGCAGTTTGTCGCCAGAAATCCGGATGGAAGCAGTTCCAATAATTTATTTAACATTAAAGGACAAGGGGATGGTAGTGAGTCTGTACAAGTTGAAACAACAGAATACATTGCGGATACTCCCATAAAAACAAGTGCCTTGTTCAGGAAATACCCTTCTGTTGCACATAGCTTTAATGATTATGTATCGTTGATTAAAGGCAATAATCGTTATGAAGCTGCTCTGGCCAATGCGGAGAATCCTGAACGTTATGTCGATGAATTACACCGTGCGGGTTATGCGACAGATCCTCATTACAAGTCAAAAATCCTGGCAATTTATCATGGTGATGAGTTACAGCAGGCATTACAAAGAAATGGTTTTACAACCGTGTAATAAACAGGTAATAAAATAGTAGGAAAAATAAATTTTCTGAGGTACAGTAAAAGAAGCAGTAATTAATTGACCTATCCATGCAGGTAGCAATTGCTCATGGAGGCATGTGATTCCAGACAAAATGGGATTTCCTGAGAAGTATGGATGTTATCTTGCAGGAGTTTTATAAACTTGGGATGGCCGGTGGCGAAAAAAGTTACTGTAATTTTCCACGGTCAGGCATTCATTAAAGGAGTAAGGAAGCATGACAGGAATTTTAAACATTGCTACATTGGGCCTTAACGCGTTTCAAACTGCTCTGCAAGTCACAAGTAATAATATTGCCAATGTCGGCAATAAAGCCTATACCCGTCAAACCATTGAATTTGCCTCCGTAACCTCGCGACCCTATGCGGGGTATTATATTGGGGAAGGGGTGACTATTTCTTCCATTATTCGTAACAGCGATCATTTTGCTACGGAGCAAATGAGAGACACTGTAACGGCTAAAACACAATACGACACGTTTTACCAGCAAGCGATTCAAGTTGATAAGCTGCTTTCCATGAAAGGAACGAGTATAGCCACTAGTCTGGAAAACTTTTTTAATTCTCTCAGTCAGTTAAATGCAACACCAGACAGCATTGCTTCTCGTGATTTAATGTTACAACAAAGCAAGATGTTGGCAGAGCAATTTGGTTCGTTACAGCTGCGATTGGATGAATATCAGCAGAATAATAACAGACAAATTGATCAGGCAGTGAATCAAATTAATCAGATTACTACACATATTGCCAAACTAAATACTCAATTAGCCATGTCACCTGATGCGCCTGAATTATTAGACTCACGTGATGAGTTATTACAGGAACTGGCAAAATACACTGCGATAACTGTAATTGATCAAGGTCCGGCAGGAATAGGTGTGTCAGTTGGGAATGGTAATATGATTGTCATGGGGGGGGAGCAGCGTAACCTTGCAGTGAATATGAATCAACATGGGCAATTTGATACCCAGATCGTTCTGCTAAATGGAGCAGGGCAAATCGATATTACCTCTAATTTAAAGACAGGCATGTTAGGTGGTCTGCTTGGCTTTGAAGAAGATGTACTCTCTTATGGTAGTCAACTGCTGGGCCAAATGGCCATAGGATTAGCGACAGCATTCAATAGTCAGCACCAATTGGGTATGGATATGAATAATCAAATTGGTATGGCTTTCTTTACTGACTATAATCAAACCAATTTGCAATTGGCGCGTTCTTTGCCCTCGGTTTCCAATACGGGTACCGGCGCGTTATCAGTAGCAATTTCTGATATTAGTCAAATCCGGTTAAGTGATTATAAACTGGTGGTTAGTGATGCAGCAACCAATCAGATAACGATTACGAGACAGTCGGACGGAAACACTACCGTATTAAACTGGACTGATACCCCACCAGCTCCCCCTGCAGGTCAGGTTGTCGTGGATGGTATGACGATTACGGTCGATAATATCGCTAATCTTGCTGATAATGATAGCTATACGCTAATTCCCACAAGCGGTGCGGCACGTGATCTCACTGTGAATATTAGTGATCCTCGGGCGGTTGCTGTTGCGGCTCCTGTTCGCACCCTGACCTCTATAAACAACAATGGAACGGGCAGTATTACATTGGATACGGTTTTTAATACCAGTCTGGTTAATAAAGAATATCAAATTCAGATTATTTCACCTACTGAATATAACCTTGTAAATATTACGGATTCAGTGACCACAGGTCCTTTTACCTTTACGCCCAACATGGACAATACGATCATGATTCCTGATATTAACCCTTCCTATTCAGTTAAATTATCTGGAATACCACAAGTGGGGGATACGTTCACCGCGACTTACAACGCGGAGGGTTTTGGTGATAACCGCAATGGGACTCAGTTGGCTGGGTTACGGCAGAACCAATTTTTTACAGGAGGGACAGAAAGCCTGTTTGACAGGTACTCTGATTTAATTACACAGGTGGCAGGTACAACTTATCAGGCAAAAGTAGGTGGTGAAGCTGCGGACATTTTATATCAGCAGGCTGTTGATTTTCGTGATAGTAAAAGTGCGGTTAATCTCGATGAAGAAGGCGGTAATTTGGTACGTTTTGAACAAGCGTATCAGGCTGCCAGTAGATTATTAGCCGTTTCAAATCAAATAATGGATGCTTTATTTGCTGCGATGAGGTGATAAATGCGAATTTCAACCAATCAAATTTTTCAACGTAGTCTGGACAGTGTATTTATTCAGCAAAGCAAGATGTTGAAGTTACAACAACAGCTTTCTTCTCAGAAAAAAATTCAATCGCCCTCTGATGATCCTATTGCGGCATCGCAAATCGATCTCATGAAACAGTCTATTGATTTTACGCAAAGCATGCAGTTGAATCTTGACGCAGCGGTTAATGAGTTAAGTTTTGAAGAGAGTGTGCTGGGAAATACAATCAATGTGCTTCAAAAGCTACGTAACCTGCAAATCCAGGCTTCCAATAGCTCCTATTCACGCGATGATCGGAAAGCAATAGCGGTAGAAATGCAAAATTTGCTTGATCAGCTTCAGGATTTGGGAAATACGCGGGATAGCTATGGTAATTATATTTTTGCAGGTAGTCAGGTAGCTAATGAGCCTTTTACATTAAACCCCAGCGGCCAATATATTTATAACGGCGATGAAACTCAACGTCTCCAGTTGGTTAGCAGTGGCGTGCAGATGCCTGTGAATGACAACGGTAATGATGTTTTCATGCGTATTCGCAATGGTAATGGAACGTTTACTGTCGCCCAGCCGCCTACGAATACAGGAGATGCTTTCGCAACAACAGGAAGCGTGGTCAATGCGGCTGCTTACGTGGCTGATGATTATACGGTCAGTTTTGTATTAAACACCTCCAATCAGTTAGTTGTCATGGTCAGTGGTGTCACCAGTGGATTTATTATCCCCCCCACAGGGCTTCCCGATGACGCGCCTTTGTATCAGAATGGTGGAGCAGTTAATTTTAATGGTATCCAGATTACCGTTGCGGGTACGCCTCAATCTGGCGATTCATTTATGGTTAATCCTTCCCGGAATGAATCTGTTTTTTCTACAATAGCACGTATGATCACCAATCTTAATCGTCCTTACGACACAGCCCCTGACAAGGCCGCAGTACAAACGGAAAATAATCAGCTTATGGAGCAAATGGATAGCGCCCTTAATAATATTCTCGCTTATCAGGCACAAGTAGGTGCCCGCTTAAATCAGTTGGATATTGCGAAGGAAGTTAATAGTGATGTTATCACTATTTGCAAGGAAACCTTAAGTACAGTAGAAGATGTTAATTTGGCTGAAATAGCCGTAAATTTAAGTCTTCAAGAGGTTTACTTACAGGTGGCACAACAAAGTTTTGCTCGCATTCAAGGGTTGTCGGTGTTTAATTATATTTAAGCAGGCCCCATTCATTTTCTCGCAAGCAAAGGGATGAGGCAAGTTGAGAATGAATTCCCGTTGTCACGGAATAACTCCAAATAGTACAGGATGGGGTTTTACCCAATCCTGCGGATTACTCAGCGCCAATTAAAATGCCAATAATTTGTTTAATTTTTATGCAATTTCTTTTATGTAAGACTATACTCTAATAATATTCACATGAGGAGATCATCATGAATCAACCTTTTGAAAAATGGGGAGAGTTTGTTAAAAAAACACAAGCTCCTCTACATGCCATGATGGAGCTGAATGTTAAAACTTTACAAAATTTGTCCTATTTAAAACCAGACGATTTGGCTGGCATCAGGAAACCTGAGGAATTAATAGAAAAGCAAATTGATATCTCGGTCAAGAATGGTCATAAGGTTTTGGATTATATGCAAAAGTCATTTGAAATTATAGAAAAAACGATGCGTTCTTTAGTAGAAGATATTGAATATAATACTACCCGAAAAAAACATTAATAATTCTTGTGTAAAATTCAATAAGTTAGCAAATAATTCTGATAAAAATAAAGACCTTAAAGTCCTAGCCACCTGATAAATTGATGCGTTGGTTTTAATTGAATCGAAGGTTTTTCTTCAAAATCGATGATGTAATTTTTTGCTGGGCTAATTTTTTCAGTAGAGTTTGCTATTAACCTGATATTTTTTATTTTTCCCAGATCAATAATTTTCATTTCTGTCGCGTAATGTCCATAATGCCTTTTAATAAAAGGAATAACAAAATAGACCGAGCTTAAATTCTCTTTATTATTGCCAAGAGCAATATTTTCTAATTCGGTATTACTTAGAGCGATGTATTCTACATTATTAATTTGACGTCTGAGCATTCGTGTTAAAGGCGCTTTAGTATGGAATATTCGTTCATAAGCATCGGCAGCTATCACCAGAATAGGTTCAACTGTTTTGTTTTTTTGCGTTATATTTGCAAAGAGAACTTCTTCTCTTACATTATTATCCACAGGCGATGGAGTCTCGGTTTCTAATCCTGTTATATTGATAGCTGGAGAAAGCTTCTCACAATTTAGAAATTTGGATTTTACAAACCAATTATCATTAGGATAATAAACGACAAATAACGATTTATCTTTTATGGTATTAATGATGGACTCGGTAAGATTTAAAGGAAGAGCAGGGCACCCCCAACTGCGACCTGCACGGCCATATTTTTTTATAAAATTTTCATCCACATACCATCCCCCATGCATTACGACATAACGACCAGAAGCGTTATCATTAAAGCCTCTATCGAGGCCATCAAGACGCAAGGATAATCCTTCTCGACCATAATACGCTTTTTCGGTTTTATAAATGCCGATGCTACTGGCTTTACTGTTGTATTTATTGGAAAAATAATTGGAAATTAAGAATCCAGAGGTAATACCATGCGATACATACGTATGAAATAATAATTTTTTTTCTTTTAAATCAAATACCCAGAGACGTTTTTTGCTCGAAGGTAAAGAGTAATCGATAATGGTCAAAATGTTATTATATTCAACATTGTAGTGAGCAGTACATTTCAAGGCGGTCAATACTTTATTAATAACCGCTTCATTTAATACAGGAGCTTCTTGCAACATCATTTTTATTTCACTTAAAGGATTGACTGGACTGTTCGGGTACTCTTGAGCAGCATTGGCAGGGGATATCAGTTCAGCAACTAATGGATTGTCCGACGTGAGTGTTGAAGGTAAAGAATAACAGGTTGATGAAATGGCTGTTAATAGTAACAGGGTATTTCTTCTCATTATTGCCTCGGGTTTTGTTTTTCTTGTTCTTTTGTATTAAATATAGACCAATTTGTCAAAAAAAGAGCCTTAACAAAATAAGATCCAATCCTAATTTTTTAAACACATGGCATTCCATGAAGTATTTTTGTAAAATCTATACTCATAATGTTAATTTCAATTGCATGGGTGTCATTCAGGAAGAAGGGATAAAGTTTGGATATATAAAGACTTGTTAATTGATATAGCGTAAGGTATTTAATGAATACTAATTTCCTTTTTCATTCTTCAGATGAGGCCCTTTCCATTGTATATGCTCAATTGGCTCCCTCTCTGCTTTTAAAAAAAATACGGACATTGGATAGAAAAAATTATTTATTAGGAATCCTGGTTTTGTTTCAACAATCTGGAGAAGAAGCTTCTGAATGTCAGGAATACCTGCTTAAAACGTTAGCTTCTTTTCCTGATAATTCTTTAAAAAAGCTAAAGAAAATAAAACATCCAATGGTTTCTTTAGTGGTTGAGGCAATTAAACGTAACATTGAAAAATCATTTGGTAAGCACAAATTGTATGGATTGATGTTTTTAGCTCAATTTCATGATGAGAATTTTAATTTACCAGATGATCTTATTAATCAGTTGATCGTTAAAACTGATGGATTTGAAAAATTAAGTGCGCTTGAAGGGTTAACTTTATTAACCCCCGTTTTAACAGAGAAACAAGATAATCAAATTCAAGATCCTCTACAAGGTTTTCTAAATGAGAAAGAAATAGAGAACTGTAAAGCTGTTGTGGATTTACTCCACGCTCGTGTACTTAAAGTGCGAACTGAAAAAGAAGGTGAAGAAATTCTTTCCTCTCTTTTTCGAGTCCATAAGAATAGTCTCTATGAGCAATCAGTTGGCAGATCTGTAATGAAAGCCATAAAAACGTTGGCATCCCGCTTAAGTCGCGAAAAACGTCTTTCGTTAATTACTCCCGATAAGTCGTATTATCATGACGGCTGGTATTGGAGTGAAATGTATGCAGCAATAATGCCTGCTTTATCACGGGAAGATCGTGAGGACGCGCTTACAACTGTAGAGAGAAAACATTGGCAATTTGCAGAGATTACACTCATCATCATCAAAAAATTGGCTGACACTTTAACAAAAGACGAACGCCAACAAATGATTTCCCTGGTTGATAAGATCATTGATGAGGCAAAGCAATATAAAATAACTGCATGGGATGCTTATAAAATAAAAGCAACTTTATTGATAGACTGGGAAGAAAAAGATATAAATAATGTTTATTGTTGGCTTAAAAAGGATTTAAAAGGAGGAATCAATCGAAGTGAAACTGCCAAGAGAGTAGAATTTTTTCTTCCTTTATTAGGAAAAAGTAAAAATATGGAAATTTTTGAATTGGTTATCAATTGGTTACAACACGAAAATGGTGACAATCGTTGTAATGCATGGAAAATATTGCCCGGATTTTTGCCTTATCTGTAACGGCTCGCAATCAAAAACGACTCGGCCCACAATCAGCGCATCAAGTTGGCCCAAATTAAATGCGAATGAAATTAATTTTTGGCCCACAT
>NZ_JHYC01000030.1 GCF_000621525.1 Legionella fairfieldensis ATCC 49588
CGAAGAAAAAACGATTGAATACCGTTATTATATTACCTCGTTAGACCCTAAAGAACCTAAAAAAATAATGCAGGCTATCCGTGATCATTGGCAAATAGAGAATAATTTGCACTGGTGCTTGGATGTGGCTTTTAGAGAAGATCAATCCCGTATTCGTGATGAAAATAGCGCTTTAAATATGGGGTGGTTAAGAAAAACAGCGCTTGCTTTATTAAAACGAGCGGGCAGCATTAAGGGAAGTATTCGCCGTAAACAACTCGCAATTTGGGCCAAACCTCAATATCTTTTAGATTTTGTTAAAATTTAGATGCGTTTACCCTGCTTTCACATATAAAAATAATATCAGTTAAGTTTTTGATAATCTATCAATGATACTATAGGAAACATATTTATTTTATTGAACAATCAAAGTATGAACGTAGATGAATTAACCTTTTTTGAATTACATTCAAAGCTTGTTAAGTCTTCTGTACGTGAAGTCTCTCAGCTACTACGCATAAATTGCAATAAGTTTACAAACACTCATTTTGGCTTGCCTCCCAGCAGGCTAAAATTGATTAACCTTAAAAAAGCATCTACATTACTTGATGGATTATATAATCAGCCAATTGCAAGCAGTGATCAGCGAACAATACGACAGATTAAAAATACGTTATTAACTCTTTTGCCAACCAATGAATTTCAGAAAGGAAAAAGAGCAGGCATAGATAACTCTCGTGCCGGCAATTGTGTTGGCGAAGCGATTATCGGAAAAACTATCGATTATATCAATGGATATGAAGAAGGTTATACTGATGAGGTACTCAACTCTACACAAAGTTCATTAGAAAAAGGCTTCAGACTAGGAGTACTTGCAACACGTCTTAATAAAAGTTTGAACGAATTATTTATTAAAGACAGTGATAAAAGTGAAAAAAACCTCATCTTACATGACCCTCTTTTTTTGGGTGGCTTTAATTACGGCAGTAAGTTGGCCTGTTTTAAAATGAGAATCACATCAGAAGACTTCACTTCTTTTTGCTTTTCATGGGTGACTAATAACGACACAGAAAACGGTTTATCTACTACATTCCTCCCTAATCAAGACCATTACTCCTCCGTTTTTATTCTCCCACAAGAATCACTCGCAACGCTGGCACAATGCCCATCTATTGCCCATTCCAGTTTAGAAAACGATAATACAGTAGATAATTTTTATCCCTTAGAAGCGAGCAGCGCGTCCTACACAACACTGCCCCCAAATTCAACCGTCACAACAACCTTCTCTTCTTCGCTAGCACCCGAAGAAAATGATGATTTGACCTACTCTCAGTTAGAAACATTTCTATTGAATCCTCTAATAACTCAAAGCCAGAACGGACTGGTAACCCCCAATATAAATACCAATACCAATTCAGACTGGATGGCTGATTCGTCTCCTTCGTTTACTCATCAGGAGAGAGAAGAAAGCTCACTATATTATCCTGTTTTACCGCCCGCTCCAGAAATGACTCTCAATAACAATACGCTCACTGTTGAACACACCCAATCACCGGTGACTCGTTCTTATTCAATAAATAAGTTTATCCCCTGGGAAAAAACCAATCTTAACGGTCATGCCAATAAGACAATTTCTGAGCAAACTCAAACTGTAACCCCTGTTGCGGAAAATCGCTATCAATTCTTCCAAACCGCACCACTACCTTCTTCCAATTTAAATCCACTTACCTATGCGCAAGGCCAAACGAAGAAAAGAAAATTCTGTGGATAAGCGTTAACCGCCGTGCTTATAAGCCATTTCTTAAGCACTAAACCGCCAATAACCGGATGTATTAATCCCTTCCAACCACTACACTTACTGACTTGGGAGTTGCAAATGACGAACAAGGACTGTTCTTCAGGTGAAATTGATCGCAGGAGGCGATTAAAAAATTCAGCCTTTGCAACTTACCAAACTAATCCTTTTTTATCCCATGCGTGTTACAAACCGATTAAATCCCTGATAACCCTGCAAATACAAATCAAGCAATTTCGTGTCCACGGAATGAAGCAGGGTTTTGATGGCAGGCAGACGTTCTTTTAACAACGAAATCGCTCGGGTTTCAGAAAAGCCATAATGCATGAACACCTGCATTGTCTTATCAATATCAGCAATTAATGCCGCTGGTTTTCTGTCAGATTCATTCTGATTATCCTCATGAACAATAAGGATAAATTATATAATAATGGTGTCATTTTTTAAATAAAAACACGTCCTTTTTAACGAAAGAATTTCCTTCTTTTTTTAACTAAAATAGTGACCCATATTGGATTTACTCAGTCAATTATTCTGCTCCCAATAATCCCAACAGGCATGCCGCAGCGAAAGCTGTTCCAGAATAGAAAAATCAGACCAAGGGAGAACCGTAACCCGGTGTTCAATCGTAAGAACCTGCATCTCCTTATCGTGCCAACCACTAAGCCCTTGTGGATTTGAACACGAAAAATAGCCCCACGTGCCTATAAAATACAGCCTGAAAAAGAATTTTAGCCGAGTCAATCGCTTTTTGATAAAAAGAATGAAGTCAAGTCTATCTCTTTTCTTTTTTTTTCTATAGAATAACAAAGCTTCACCGTTTTATTCGATTTTTATTCCCTGTGGATAGTTTCAACAATTAACCACTCTGCCAATCAGGAAAAATACCTTCATCGACGTAACAATCCTTAGTGTACAAGCCTTTTTTCTCATTTCCTTTAAACTGACTTATCCCCAGAATGTGTGGATAACCTTGTGCATACCCCGTTTAAATCTTTGATACACCTATAAAATCTCTCGCTGTGTCAAGGATAGCGAGCTGCCTCTTTTTTAGCAGTTGACTTGCGCTAAATCAGACCAACGTGTGGTGTAACAAGGAACGATTATCCGAGCGCATCGCCCAGGCCCTGGTAAATCCTTCCGCAGCGAGGAATGGAACGCCTGCCCGTATTTTTGATTGATGCTATCCAGTGTGGCGAGTAAATGATCCTGTTTAATCTGGGCAGTCTCATCAAAATATACACGTAAAAACAATGTCACCTAAAAACTAACTATCCATAATTCCTAAAAAGTCATTCGCTAATAATTGAATTTTTTTCAATCCATGAATATGCGTTTTTAGAGTAAAGCAGTTGAACTCATCACCTAAAAAGGAAGTTATTTTTTGTGAAACAATGTCGTAAGTATGTTTATCAACCGATTTAAGCGTAGGTAATAGTGTATTAATTTCACTAATTAACTTTTCTTTTTTTTCTCTTCTGGTCAGAATCAAGCGCTGCTCGAGTCTATCCATCATCTCTTGTAACTCTGACTCAGTGGCGCTACAGGTAATGCGAATAAAACCACTACGTTCTGGCAGTCCAAAATAAGAGAGTGGCGCTATCATTAAAAAGTCTGTAAACAACAAATAATAAGCTAACTCTTCATTCGTAGTGACAAACCCTGTTTTTTGGAACACGCGCGATGCTTCTTCTGGTAATTTAAGACCCAATAAATCACTAAAATCACCTAACACATAAAAAGTGGCTTCGACATGATAGGATGGATCAGGCATATTAGCCCCTATAGCTTGTAGCCGGCTTGCTACATAATCCACCTTCTTTTTATAAAATGTGGCTAATTTCTTTTGCTCATTGGCATCAAATTGAGCCATTGTTTTAGCATAAGCGATTTGGGCGGAACGGGGCGCATGAATAAAATAATTAATATTTTTATTCAATAATTCGTTCATTATGATGTCATCAAAGACCAGTAAGACAGCCATACGCTCTCCTGCTGCAGATAATGCTTTCGTTGCAGAACGAAGGATAATTGTTCTTTGTTTTAAATCCGGTGCTATTTTTAAAAAAGAAGGCATGGGTTGAAACGCCATTTCAGCATAAGCCTCATCAAAAACAAGATAAAATTCGGGATATTGCCGCAAGACCTCTGCAATTTTTATTAGTTCGCTTTCATCAATAATATTGCCTAAAGGATTTGACGGATTGCAGAGCAAAACTGCTTTAGGGAAACCCTTATCAATTTCAGCCAAACGATACGCTTCATCGATGCTTTCTTGGAGCGATTGAGCAGTAAGTTTATAGCCTGGATTATCCATCACATGAATAGGATGAAGTTGATGGAGGGGATCATTCGAATAAACGCTGTAATGGGGAAAAGGCGTAATAATGCGATAACCAGGAATTTCTTCATAATGAGTATTAAAGGTATCAAAAATAGCGCGAAGCCCCCCTATCCCCCCTACTGTAAACAAAATGTGTTCTGGCCTAATCTCTGATTCATACCATTGCGTCATCCTTTCAGCCATGATTTGGCGTGGCTTTTTATCCCCTCTGGGATTGCCATAATCAACTGCCACATTGGCAATGTTCATCTCAGGATAAAGATGCCATTGTTTCGTTTGTTCTTCAAGATGACGCCAATAGGAAAGATAAGCGTTAATCGTATGAGTATTAATGGGATAAGTCGGTCTGCCAAGACCCGCTAAAATCATTTTTTTATCATTTGATTGGGCTTCTAATTCTTCTTTTAACGCATTGGCCCATAAAGAAAGTAACATGACTTTTTCAATTTTTCGTGCAGAATGTCCCTCTGGAGTTAACATAAATAGTCCCATTAAGATGAGTTATCTTAATTTTAGTCAATAAATGTTAAACTACATCTGAAAAGCAGAATTCACATGAACTGGCTATACTTATTCTACCTAAACTTCTAATCTCTATTATGACCAAACCCTTCCCCACTGATTTTTATAAAAATAAAATCAATGAATTACAAAATAAACTCAATCAACAAAGTGACTTGGTTTTTCAACATGAAAGTCTAATTAACAGTATCCCTGGTGATGTTTATTGGAAAGATAAGGAGGGTGTCTGGTTAGGGTTAAATCATCATTGTGCAAAAAGTTTGCAAAAAATGGGCTTTATTAAATCAGAGGCTAAAAATGAAGTTCTGGGTAAAACCGATTATCAACTCTTCGATAAAATAACTGCTGAAGGCTATCGCCAACATGATATTCAAGTCATGAAGAGTAAAAAAAAATTATCAATTGAAGAAAAAACCACACTTTTTTCTGGAGACACCGTTATTTTATTGTCCACCAAACATCCTTTATTCGATAAAACAGGCCATGTGATAGGTGTGATAGGCAATACAATTGATATTACTTATCTTAAAAAAATAGAAAGTGATCTTAAATTTGCCATGGAAAAAGCAGACGCAGCTAACCTTGCCAAAACCGAATTTTTAGAAAACATGCGCCATGACATTAGAACCCCCTTAACAGGCATTGTCGGTTTTGCAGACATTTTGAAAATGGAATCAGATACGCCCCAAATTAAAGACTATGCGGATAATTTAGTCGCCTCAAGTCATGCCTTGCTTGATTTATTAGACGAAGTGCTTGAAGCCGTGCGGGTGAGTTCCGGAGAAATTCCAAAACTTAAGAAAAAATTTAATCTGCAAAAATCATTACAGCAAGTGATTGACTTAAACCTTGCAAAAGCGGCTCAGAAGAAATTAGACCTGACCCTGGATTTTGATGAACATATTCCTCCTTATGTGCTAGGGGATAAAGTCAGAATTCATCGAATTATGCTGGAATTAGTCGCCAATGCGCTTAATTTTACAGACAGCGGCTTTGTTAAATTATCGGCTAAACTTGCACAGCGAAATCATCGGGAATTAATTCTTAAATTGATTGTAGAAGACTCAGGCATTGGCATTCCTAAAGACAAACAACAAGAGATTTATGTCCAATTTAAACGCTTAACGCCCTCTTACCAAGGTATTTATAAAGGTGCGGGTCTGGGTCTTTCGGTGGTCAAACAATTTATTGATGAGTTAGACGGTGAAATTTATGTGCAAAGCGAGCCTAAAAAAGGTTCAACATTTACCTGTATTATTCCTCTGCAAGAGCCTCTGCTCAATGATCCTTTAGGGATTGATGACGAATTGGAAGAAGCCATGGATAGTCCTTATGAAACGACTTATGCGGAAGAAATCAAACCCCTGTTACAGAAAACCAGAAAAAACTCCTACCGTGTACTAGTCGTCGAAGACAATGCCATTGCACAAAAGGTAGCACAATCAATCCTTGCTCAATTGGCGTGTGAGTCAGACCTTGCAGAAAATGGAGAACAAGCACTGGAACTGTGGAAAAGTAAACCCTACGACCTCATTTTTATGGATATCGGATTACCGGATATCGACGGGTATGAAGTCACCCACCGCATTCGAGTCCAGGAATTAACGCGAAAAACTCACAGCCCTGTTATTGCATTGACAGCGCACGCAGGCGATGAAAATAAAAAGCGCTGCATCGAAGCAGGCATGAATGCGGTCTTGAGTAAACCGCTCACCATGAAGCACTGTATCGATATAGTAAATACCTTTATACGCGGTCGTCAATCACCAAAAACGACCTCGTCTATCATGCCCTATTCTTCTGATCTTCCTGAGCAAGAGGCAGATTTATTGACTCTCGACTCCTTTCCACTCTTAGACATTGAAGAAGGCATTAAAACAATGGGCGAGGAATCCATTTTGGCTGAGATGTTAACCCTCCTGGTGAACGACACACTGCCTAATGATTTGGCGTTGATGCAAAAGGCCCATGCTGCGAATGATTGGGATCAAACCCAGCAAGTGGCTCATAAAATCAAAGGTGGCGCTGTCTATGTAGGGACTATGAAGTTAAAAATGGCTTGCCAGTATCTTGAACGCTACTGGAAGTCAGGACAACGGGAGTTATTGGAACGTCTTTATCAACAGGCTTCAGCCGTTATTCATGAAAGCATTCATGAAATGGAGCAGTGGTTAAAAGCACACTAAGTGGATTCAATGAATTAAAAAGGGTCTTACTCTTTCTTGTAATAGTACAATACTGAAGCAGCAACTAACACCTCTTCTTTCTTCTAACCTGGCTGATCCAGCGAACAAGGAAAATGTCTCGTCTACTCCACAGTCTGTTCCAGAAAATGACTTGCCCGTTCTTACTCCTCATCAGGAGTCACCAGTAACGCTAGTGCAATACCCCTTTCCGGTTCATTCCCGTTTAGAAAACGATAATACAGAGGGTCATTTTTCTTCCTTGGAAACGAGTATCTCCTATGACTCTCGATAACAATACGCTTCCTATTGAAAAAACTCAATTACCAGTGACTTTTCCTTATTCGATAACCCACAACCACATCCCCTTTGGAAATGAAAATCTTAATAGTGCCAATGCAAAAAAAACAAGGTCTGATCGAACTCACGTAGCCTCAGTTGCAAAAAATCCCTACCATTTCTTCCCAGACTCTCGGGCCTCACTACCTTCTTCCAGTTCAAATACCCTGGATGCTCAAGACCACACCAGGAAAAGAAAATTGACACCTTAACGGTAACCCTGGGAATGAAGCATGGTTTTTATAAATGGACACAAGTTCCTGTAAAATACACCCTGAAAAAGGATTTTATCAGAGCCCATCGCTTTTTCAGAAAAAAAGCCTATCTCTTTTCCTTTTTTTTCTATAGAATAACAAAGCTACAATGTTTGATTTAACTTTTCCTCCCTGTGGATAGTTTCACAAAATAACCAATCTGCCAACTCATAAAAATACCTTTCATTGAGGTAATAATCCTTATTTTATAAGGCTTTTCTCTTGTTCCCTTCAAACTCACTTATCCCCAGAATGTGTGGATAACCTTGTGCATACCCGGTTTAAATCCTTGATACACTTATAAAATCTCTCGCTGCATCAAGGATAGCGGGCTGCTTCTTTTTTAGCAGTTCACTTGCGCTACATCAGACCAACGCGTAGTTTGACAACCCTGGAGCGCGTGTTTTCAAGGCAATGAGAAACAAACTGACCTTTTATCCTCTTGATAAGAAAACCGTTTGATCATTGTGGGTCTCCGATGCAGGTTCGGAAGGATTAATCACCGCGAGCAATGTTTCGGTTTGTTGGTAAGCATTTTTATTTCCAAAAAAGTGAAATAGGGGCCGACTTATATAATCTGCAGTTTTAATTGTCGTATAACCAACGATGCCGGCTAAAGAACCATAAAGCACTGAATAAGATAACGAAGTATTCATATCACTAAATCGATAATACAAATACAATTCAGAAAATCCTACCCCTAAAGCAGCCATTGCAGCAAACATTAAGCTTGCTTTTTGGGTCCTTTCTTTGTTTCTTACAGTAAGTAGCCTTTCCACAGCGTTTAGTAAATGAATTAATTGACTAGAATCAATTTTTGAAAATTCTAAAAAACGTACGCGTAAAATAGACTCTAAATAGTCAGAAGCTTTTTGGGTACAGTAATAGGGTTCTGCATCCAGACGAAGCAGTTCGATTCGTAAACCAAGTAGATTTTTATAAAAATTATTTAATTGTCTTTCTTGTGGGGTTTTTAAATTTTCTTGTAACGACGTAGAATAGAAGCAATCCCTGTAGATACGTAGTAGTTTTTCGCTATAGACACCTACGTCTTCCGCCTTTTTGGCAAAACTATCCGATTGAAGATAATCACTAAATTGCTTCAGGAGCAGTTCAATTTCTTGAGAAGGTAGAAAAGGGATAGTAAAATTATAATCATTTATTGCAGCTTGTATTTCTGGAGGTAATGCCTGATCGCCGCATTTTAATCGGTCTTCATTCAGTTGCTGTGAAATTTTATTAAAAAGATTCCGTCGTTCTATACTATCTTCCTGTTTTTTTAAGTACAAAAAGACATTCTTTAACTCCTCCACTCTATCTTGGCTATTAAACTCCATGTGCTGATGAGGAACAGCATCTCCTAATCTTGAAAATTCAATCGCGGGATTATGCATCAATACATGTGCTGGATCTTCTGCAAATCGTATTCTCCTCATATTAAGATTTTCAGCTAGAAATGAGATTTCAAGAGCGTGTTTTTTGCTGAAATAGAGAGTAAGGTAAGAGCCAGATATAACAACATGATTTATTAAATAGTTTCCCTTGGTTTTAAAAGAATAAACAAACATAATTAACCCATAATCTCACATACCTATTCTATTGGATTAGAATAATATCACACTTAGATCAATAAATACCTAATTATGTTTTATATTATACAAAACAGGTGATTAATGAATACTCTTATCAATGGCAGAATTAACAAAATCAGGAATAATACGACATTTTAAGGCTTGACCTCTTTCTCACTAAGACCAAGCGCCATAAGTAAAATGAAAAAATAGCCAGATCCTGAATAAAATAAGAGTGAGTCAGATAAATTTCCCACTATAAAAAGAGCCAACGCAGCCAATGCTACGGGGCGCATCGCGTCCAAACGCCAACAAGCTTTTAGCAAGCTAAAAAAGAACCCGAGTAAAATAGCAAAACCAACCAAACCAAATTCAACAAGTGTTAACCAATATTGATTATGCGGTTCCCATAAACGATGTCCCCAGGCAGGTACGGGATTTTCCCTGGCAAAATAATCCGTAAAGCTCGCGGTACCATTACCAAAAACAGGGTGTTGTTTAAAAAGAGTCTGTGCAATGGCTTGAAACTGTAAGCGAAAACCAACACCGGATGTATTCTTATTGTTTTGTTTATACTGTTTGACTTCCCATGCAAGGGTATCAACGCGGTTTTTTACAGTAGAATTCTGAGTATAAACCAGCATAAAAGCGGAACAAATAATTACAATACCTGCTATTGCTTTACGCCACGAACAGATTTGTAACATAAACAAAGACATCAACAACAAATAAATTATATAGCCTGTACGACCCTCATTAATAAAAAAGAGATAATAGCTCAAAAGCAGGAAGCTCAGGATATAACCCAGACGAACCAGGAGACGTTGCTGCTTATAAGTGAATAAAATAGCTAAATAGGCAGCAAAAGCACCCATCAAACCACTTATAATATGGTTTCTAAACACACGATCAGGATTAATATTAAACAAAGATAAATAACCATTAAATTTTAATGCAGCCAGACTGGACGTAATGATCATGGCAAGCAAGAAAGCATGTAAAGCCATTTGTCTGGTTTTTACATTGCGAAAACCTACGATTAATACAGGCAGATAAAGCAGTTTACTGTATTTTTCCACCACAAATAACTTATCAGCAAGAGTAGCCGGACTCCATAAACAAGCGATACAAGCCATCACAAATAAACCAATACCCGCTTTTCCCCATCCTTTTGCAAACAAAGCAACCGCTTCTTTGCGATAAGCAGATACGGATAAAATGGCAATCATCGACAAACCAAGAGAAATGCTCTTTCCGGTAGAGCTTATAGGTAAAATTAAAAACGATGCTGCCAAAAGAAAAGGGATTACGCGCTGAACAGACAGCTTTGGTGAAAAATCCGTTACGACTTCCATTGATTAATTCTCTCTCACTGTATTAGGTAGCTGATGCCATTGTGAATCACGATAAATCTGCTTGATACCGCGATAAAAGGTGCCCTGTGCGTTAAAAACGGCAAATAAAAATCCGGCTTTGCCATCTAAAAAGCCCCGTTGTAAAAAATAACAACGGAAAAACATCCAGCCAGTACCTAATAAAGTCTTGGCAAAATTGGCTTTTTTATGCGTTTCAATTTTAATTTTTGCACTATAAGACGAGTAACGATTAATCTTATATAGCGCATGACTAATATCCTGAAAAGAATTATGCATAATCGCTTTTTTTAATTTCTTTATACACGCCGTGGACGGCAAAATAATTTTTTCATGAACAATGTCATTACTGTAGCGTGCCCCTTCTCGCTTAAAAAGACGAACATGTCTTTTGGGGCTTGAGGAAAAACGCAATGGCTTACCATAAAAATTCATACGGATTGGTATTCGATAAGCATCGGCTTCATTGCTAACCATTACCGTTTGGATAGCCTCTTTTAACAGCGTGCTAACCGTTTCATCCGCATCCAGATTAAGTACCCACGTCCCTGTCGCATGACTTAAAGCTCTTTGTTTTTGAACACCGTAACCTTGCCAATCAGTGCAATATACTTTTTCTGTATATTCTTTCGCAATAGCAACGGTATGATCAGTACTCCCTGAATCCAAAACAATGATTTCATCAGCCCAACGTACTGATTCAAGACAATGCCTGATATTTGCCTCTTCATTTTTTGCAATAATAATGACACTAAGCACGGGAATAATTCACATTAACAAAATGCCTTATTCTAACTCCATACACTCACAAAATAAAACTTTATTTAGAGGCTGACGTATCCAATCAGGCACAAAGTCGTTCTCTACTGACCATGCATCGGCACAGTCAGTAGGCTAAAGAGTATGTTACCCTGCCGGGGTTGAGAATAACGCTGCTAACAAACGCCCTCTCGATGATCATGGCTATCAAAATGCAACTTACCATCTTTTACTTTCAAAGTAACATGACCACCATTTGCCAACTTGCCAAAGAGTAATTCATCCGCCAAAGGTTTTTTTACATTGTCCTGGATTAAGCGAGCCATTGGCCGAGCGCCCATTGTTTTATCATAACCATGTTCCACGAGCCAATCCCGAGCCGCTTTATCCACTTTAAAGGTTACCCCTTTATTGCTTAGTTGCTCATCCAGTTCCATGATAAATTTATCGACCACTAAACCAATAGTCATGGCATCAAGAGGAGCAAAATTAATAATTGCGTCCAATCGATTCCTAAACTCAGGACTAAATTGACGCTTAATAACCTCCAAACCGTCATTACTATTATCCTGCAATGAAAACCCGATGGATGTTCTGGTGATTTCGCTTGCTCCGGCATTACTTGTCATCACTAAAATGACATGACGGAAATCGGCCTGACGTCCGTTAGTATCTGTCAATGTACCATGATCCATAATTTGAAGTAACAAATTAAATACGTCAGAATGTGCCTTTTCGATTTCATCGAGAAGCAAGACTGCATGCGGATTCTTGGTAACAGCCTCAGTAAGCAAACCGCCTTGATCATAGCCCACATAACCGGGAGGTGCACCAATGAGACGAGAAACAGTATGCTTTTCCATATATTCCGACATGTCAAAGCGCAGTAATTCTATCCCTAATACATTCGCTAGCTGTCGGGTCACTTCTGTTTTACCTACTCCGGTAGGACCTGCAAACAGAAAGCAGCCGACTGGTTTTTGTGGTTCACGTAGTCCTGAGCGAGCCAGTTTAATCGCAGAAGCCAGCGCTGTGATAGCATTGTCCTGACCATACACTAATAATTTTAGATCCCGCTCCAGATTTCGTAACGTATCCTTGTCGCGTGCAGAGACTTTTTTAACAGGGATACGTGCAATTTTGGCCACTACGCTTTCAATTTCAGTGACGCTAATTATTTTTTTACGCTTGTTCGCTGTAAGCAGGTTCTGATAAGCACCCGCTTCATCGACCACATCGATTGCTTTATCCGGCAGGAAGCGATCATTAATGTACTTGGCCGATAATTCAGCAGCAGCTTTTAGTGCAGCAATAGAAAACTTAACGCCGTGATGCTCTTCAAGACGTCCTTTTAACCCTTTAAGGATTTCAAAGGTTTCATCCACGCTGGGTTCTGTAATGTCAATTTTTTGGAAACGACGGGCAAGCGCTCTGTCTTTTTCGAAAATGCCACGATATTCTTGATAAGTAGTCGAACCAATGCATTTTAACTCGCCATTGGCAAGTAATGGTTTGATAAGATTTGATGCATCCATTACGCCCCCAGAAGCAGCACCTGCCCCGATAATGGTATGAATTTCATCAATAAACAAGACGGCACCATCTTGCTGACCCAGTTGTTTTAAAACTGCTTTCAAACGTTTTTCAAAATCGCCACGGTATTTAGTCCCAGCCAATAACGCTCCCAGATCCAGAGAATAAACAACACAATTGCCAATTGCCTCCGGTACTTCACCATCTACAATTCGGCGGGCCAATCCTTCAGCAATCGCCGTTTTACCAACACCAGCCTCACCGACCAACAAAGGATTATTTTTGCGCCGACGACACAATACCTGTATAGTCCGTTGAATTTCTTCATGACGGCCAATAAGTGGATCAATTTTACCTAAACGCGCGCGCTTATTAAGATTCATGCAATAACTTTCAAGAGGTGATTCGCTGCCTTCACCCATTGTCTCCTCATCCATCGCCTGAATACCATCTTGCAGGTTATGATATTTGGACACACCATGAGAAATGTAGTTAATCACATCTAAACGAGTAATATTTTCTCGACGTAAAAAATAAACTGCCTGACTTTCCTGCTCACTAAAAATTGCAGCTAAAACATTAGCACCAGTGACTTCTGTTTTCCCTGCTGATTGAACATGAAACACAGCACGCTGTAATACGCGTTGAAAACCAAGAGTAGGTTGAGTTTCCCGCTCCAGTTCATCGTCTGGAATTCGAGGAGTGGTTTCATCAATAAATTCAAGTAAATCATGACGTAGCGAATCAATGTTAGCCTCACAAGCCTGCAATACATTCCCTGCGGCCGGATTATCAAGTAATGATAATAGCAAATGTTCCACGGTCATAAACTCATGCCGTTTTTCTTTTGCTTCTTTAAAGGCCAGATTTAAGGTGAACTCAAGTTCTTTGTTTAACATGTTATCGCTCCTCTCCAGCCACCACCAGTTATTCGGGTTCCATAGTACATAGCAGGGGGTGCTGATTGCTTCTGGCATAATCATTAACCAGAGCTACTTTCGTTTCTGCTATATCTCTAGTAAATACACCACAAACTCCCTTTCCTACAATATGAACCTGTAACATCACCTGGGTTGCCAATTCTTCATTAAGATGAAAGAATCGTTTTAATACATCCACAACAAACTCCATCGGAGTGTAATCGTCGTTGAGCAAGATAACTTTATATTTTTTCGGCTCCTTAAGCGCAGGTAGAGCCTTTGACTCAGCCACCTTACGTTCAATTATTTCCTCTAAAGACCACGTACTCATTTACATACACCCTTTATTAATTTTATAGACTTACAACGAGCATTTGGCCAGTAAAAATTAATTTAATTAATGAAAAAATTAAACCCTGTCATAATCAGTGACATCCTGATTAGATAGCATACATATTGGCCTGAACACATAGATGAAATATCAACACCTGGTATCCTGAATGAAGCTTTACTCAACTATTTAACGCGATGTCTCTGAACAGGCAATAACGTCCGCTCAAGAAGAATGCCTGCGCTCCCGGTCTTCCCATTCGCCTTAAGTTTTACTTGACTTTTAATGATACCCAGTACTGCGGCTTGTCTGCGATACCCAAAGATTGTGGCATACTGCCAATCTCTTACTGGATGTCGTGCACACAAGCCACGGCACGCAGGCTTTACGGGTGTCAAAAACTTAAGGCGAATGGGAAGGAAGCTCCGGGTTGTACCCAAAACGCAGCAATTCAACAATCAATCGATACCTGGCCTTTGAAAATGATACCAAAATGCCGTCTTTGCGAATAAAGTAAAGCAATTGACCAATTTTCAATTGCTTCGCTAACCTTCGTCAAGACGATTACTTTATACCGACCGATTAAAGATACCCGTGTTCAATTACATATGATTTATAATTGCCTGAGCAAAACCAGAGCAACTTACACAAGTCGCTCCATCCATAAGACGCTCAAAATCATAGGTAACAGTCTTTGCTTCAATAGCTCCTTCTACGCCTTTAATGATGTGATCTGCTGCTTCAAACCAACCCATATGACGCAGCATCATCTCTGCTGAAAGAATTAATGATCCCGGATTTACTTTATCAAGACCTGCATAACGTGGGGCTGTACCATGGGTCGCCTCAAAAACCGCTGTTTCATCACCCATATTAGCACCGGGTGCAATACCAATCCCGCCAACCTGAGCAGCAAGGGCATCAGAAATATAATCACCATTTAAATTAAGCGTTGCAATTACACTATAATCTTCGGGTCTTAATAAAATTTGTTGTAAAAAAGCATCTGCAATTACATCTTTCACAATAATGGGTTTGCCAGTATTGGGATTAGTCAATTGCATCCATGGACCACCCTGATATTCCGTTGCACCAAAACAGTCGCGCGCAACCCCATATCCCCAGTCTTTAAAAGCACCTTCAGTAAACTTCATAATATTACCCTTATGAACCAACGTTACTGAATCGCGTTCGTTGTCAATAGCATATTGAATCGCTGCTTTCACTAAACGAGAAGTACCCTGTTGTGAAACGGGTTTAATTCCTATTCCACAATTCTCAGGGAAACGGATTTTGCTTACGCCCATTTCCTGCTGTAAAAAATGAATAATTTTTTTAGCCTCAGGCGAGTTAGCCTGCCATTCTATTCCCGCATAAATATCTTCTGAATTTTCACGGAAAATTACCATATTGGTTTTCCATGGCTCTTTAACAGGGCTTGGTGTTCCAGAAAAATAGCGTATCGGGCGTAAACAGGTATAAAGATCCAGTTTTTGCCGAATCGCTACATTCAATGAGCGAATACCGCCCCCTACTGGCGTCGTTAAAGGTCCTTTAATCGATATTACAAATTTTCTCATTGCCTCGATGGTTTCCTGAGGTAACCATTGATCAGCCCCATACACTTTGGTAGCTTTCTCACCAGCATAAATTTCCATCCAGGCAATTTTCTTTTTATCACCATACGCTTTTGCGACTGCCGCATCAACAACCCTAAGCATTGCAGGAGTAACATCGACGCCAATCCCATCTCCTTCCATAAAAGGAATAATAGGAAAATTCGGTATTTTTAATGATAAATCAGAGGCAACCGTAATAATCTCGCCCTGAGCAGGTACGTGAATCTTTTCAAATGTCATAGACAACTCCGTATGGATTAAAGCAGGTAATCATAACACGCCAAAACCCTTTGTCCCAAATAGGTTTCCCTGCATGATAATCTTTTTTTAATGGGGATACACCAGTTGACAATTCTACAATCCTGGCCAAAATAGCGAAGTGTTAACTGACCCTGAATTTTTGAGAAAGTGTTATGCGTCAAATTTTGCTATTTAATAAACCATTTGGAGTAGTGAGTCAGTTTACTGGTTCTCTTCATGAAGAAACGCTTGCCTCTTATATCAACTTACCTGATTTTTATGCCGCAGGACGGCTGGACAAAAATAGCGAGGGGCTGTTATTGCTCACCAATGATGGAAAATTGCAACACTACTTAAGTCATCCTGCTTTCAATAAGCGAAAGTATTATTGGGTTCAAGTGGAGGGAATCCCACATGAAGAAGATTTATTACCATTAAAACAAGGTCTGGTTATTAAGGAAAATCAATTTTTGCCTGCTGAAGTCAGCATAATTGAAGAACCTCCATTGTGGCCAAGAACACCACCGATACGCGTTCGTAAAACAGTACCAACCAGTTGGCTTGAAATCACCTTGCGAGAAGGGAAAAACCATCAAATTCGCAAAATGACTGCTGCAATAGGTTTTCCTACTTTAAGATTAGTGCGTCACCGTATTGCTGACTGGTCAATAGACAAATTAAAGCCGGGCGAATATCGTTTATTATCGATGTAACTACAAACCACCCTGGTGTCGATAAGTTCCTTTGGCAAGGAGAGTATCATCGGCCACTAATCTAATCCAGGGCCAAAGTAAAACACTCATTAATGTGCTGGGCAGGGACATCAGAAACTCAGCATGATAACCAAGAGACGCATCAATCATTAAAATTGTCAGTTGATAAAAAAGACAAAAAAATCCGGTTAAAGCCATTTGTTGGCCTATTGAAAATAAAGCAAATCGCCTTGCTTTGTTACTGGCAATCCAGGCCACCAACGTTAAGGCAAAAACATGTTCCCCCAGGACGGTCGAGAGCAACACATCCAGCGCCAGACCTACCATTAACAGTAAAATCAGATTAAAATGATCAGGTAAAAAAAACTGCAAATAGAGAACCAGCATCAAGATCCAGGGGGGCCTAAGACCAACCAGCAGCTCAGGGAGCGGTAAAATGGTTAAAATAAGTGCCAATATTACAGCAAAGAACAAACGTACTTTTAGCGAGCTCATACATTAGCTCCTATAGCGTTCATGCGTTCATTTATCTGAGCAGTTAACTCTGCATGCTCCTTGTCAGGCCATACCAGTAATACCAAACGATTTCTGTTAAGTAACGCCACTGGACTCACATCGACTTTTATAAAGGCGTCACCCGGTATACTCTTTATTTCTTCAACCCGCCCCACAGGATAACCTTCAGGATAAAGCCGCCCAAGTCCTGAAGTGACCAGTAAATCCCCTTTATCGATAGATGATGTTCTTGGCAAGTTAATTAATGATAATTGACTCATATTGTTGGTGCCAATCAAAATGGCCCGCTCACCGGTACGATTATTTCTTACGGGAACGGCGCTTTTTGAATCGGATATCAACAAAACCGTACTCGTCATGTACCCTACATCAATAATTTGGCCCATCACTCCTTTGGCATCAAAAACCGGCTGACCTGTGTAAACACCATCACGCTTGCCTTTATTCAAAACGACTAATTGTCGGGAACTACTTGTATCTACTGCCAGAATTTGCGCTGCCATAGCACGCATTTTCGCTTTGGAAGAAGTAAGCAGCAGTTCGCGAAGTTGAGAATTTTCTTCTTTAATCACCAGGAGTTTCTGCAATTCAGCTTCCAGTAAGGTTTGTTGATAGCGTAATTGCATGTTCTCATTAATGAGTGCTTTCTTGGCACTCACCAGGGACTGGACCCAGCCTATAATCCGAACAGGATAATCCACCGCATATTGTAAAGGAGAAACAAGCAAAGCAAAGCCACTACGTACACTATGAAGGTATTGATAGTGGTAGTCAGCAAACATTATTGACAGAGAAAGCATTAAAGCAAACACAAAACCAAATGGTCTGTGTTTGCCTTTAGCAAATAGTCTGTTTCGAGAATTACTCGGTTGAGAGGAAATCACCGCCACGCAAATCCATTGTTTCCAGGGCCTTACCACCCCCACGAGCAACGCAGGTCAAAGGATCTTCTGCAACCAGCACGGGCAAGCCTGTTTCTTCCATTAACAGAGTATCCATGTTTTTCAACAAAGCACCTCCCCCTGTTAATACCATACCACGTTCAGCAATGTCAGCTGCCAATTCAGGAGGTGCTAACTCCAAAGCAGCTCTGACTGCTCCAACGATACCTGACAAAGGCTCTTGTAAAGCCTCAAGAATTTCAGCACTCGTTAGTGTAAAGCTTCGAGGCACCCCTTCAGCAAGATTCCTGCCTCTGACTTCGATTTCAAACAAATCTCTGCTGGGAAACGCTGAACCAATCTCATGTTTAATACGTTCAGCGGTGGTTTCCCCAATCAGCGTACCGTAGTTACGACGAACATAAGACACAATGGCGTCATCAAATTTATCCCCACCAATACGTACTGATTGATGATAAACGATTCCGCTTAAAGAAATAATTGCTACTTCGGTAGTTCCACCACCAATGTCAACTACCATGGAGCCACTTGCTTCTTCAACAGGCATACCGGAACCTAAAGCAGCTGCCATCGGTTCTTCAATAAGAAACACTTCCCGTGCACCCGCACCCATTGCCGATTCACGTATAGCCCGTCTCTCCACCTGAGTAGAGCCACAGGGTACACAGACCAACACACGTGGGCTAGGTCGTAGAAAGCGATTTTCATGAACCTTATGGATAAAATGCTGTAACATTTTTTCTGTAACAAAAAAATCAGCGATTACCCCATCTTTCATAGGTCGGATAGCATTAATGTTACCAGGCGTTCTACCCAGCATACGCTTGGCTTCCAGTCCAACCGCGGCAACCCGCTTTTGTCCTGATTCATTACGTAAGGCAACCACGGATGGCTCATTTAGGACAATCCCTTTGTCTCTTACATAAATCAATGTATTTGCCGTGCCCAAATCAATGGACAAATCATTGGAAAAAACACCCCGCAATTTCCTGAACATGTGAAACATTACCTCGTTCTTTTTTTGGCGAACACTTTAACCTATCTGGTGATAAAAATCGACAGATCTTTATAAAGATTCTCTGTACATGATAAAAAAACCTGTCATCCCCCTGCGAAGACTGGGATCCTTCTCTCAAGCAAAGTGAAGAGGTACGTTGAGAATAGATTCCCGTCTTCACGGAAATGAATAAAAATAATACAAAAAGATTTAACAAGAATAAATTCCCGCCTTCGCGAGGCAATGACGTAAATAAAATCCCATAGAGTTAAATAATTTCAAATAAATCAATTAACAATTAATTACATAAAAAATGAGGATTACTCAGAGCCTGCCCGGAATGACAGTTTGTCATGTACAAAGATAAGATTTCTTTGTACATGATGCCATCCGCTGAGAAGCGCAAATGCCTTCCCAGCAGAGTCAAAACTAGTTAATTGAAAATGCTTCTTGTAATTGTGTTAAATGATTTTTAACAAATTGATGGCCCAAACCTCGCACCTGAGCCAGGTCGTCAATTGATTTAAAATGACCATGCTCTTCGCGATATTTAATAATGGCTTCAGCACGCTTTTGACCTATCCCCTTTACAGATTTAGATAACATTTTAGCATCTGCGCTATTGAGATCTATTTTCGCTTTCGGATGAGATAACTTCGTGGCATTACCAGATTCAGCGTAAGAAACCTGCTCTGGAAGACAGATAATAAACAACGACAACGCTATAGCAAATAAATTTGCTTTCATCGACTTCTCCTTATTGATTGGACTAAACAGGATGACAAAACCCTGTCACCTCTTCCTGTGAAAGAGGTTGGAGCGGAGTATCGCAATATTTTTTCTATCTGTCGAGATTTACCTGCTTAAAATGACAATGAAGGACATAGGAAACACAAGCAGTTAATTTTTCTACCATTTTTAAATGTAAAAACTCATTCGGTCCATGTGCATTGGAATGAGGACCCAAAACACCTGTGATCATGAATTGAGCCGATGGAAATGTTTCACCCAGCATTGCCATAAATGGAATAGTACCTCCTTCTCCCATATAAGCAGCGGGTTTTTGATAGAAGGTTTGCGAGGCATTCTCTACTGCGTTTGTCAGCCATGCGGCGAGAGGAGGCGCATCCCAACCTTTCGCTTTGTCATCTACACAAAAAGTAATTTTTGCCTGATAAGGTGGATCTTCCGTTAATGCCTTCTTCATGGCACGAGCCGCTTTTGCAGGAGAAACCAAAGGCGGCAAACGCATGGATAATTTCAAGGTAGTCAGTGGCCTAAGCACGTTTCCAGCATCAGCAATTGCAGGTAAACCAGCAGCACCTGTTACTGCCAAAGCAGGCCGCCACGTCCGATTTAAAATTAATTGTTGCTTATCTTTACAAACCGGTTCTACTCCTGGATGAAAAGGAAAACTATTATAGACTTCATTCCCCAGAATTTTCGCGCAGGCAGCGGCCTGCTCTGTTCGCTCATGGGGAATCTCACAATGCAGCTCCGCTAATTTGATATCCCCACTTCTCTCATCTTCAATTCGGCTGATAAGCTGCTTTGCCACACGGAAGCTATCAGCGACAATTCCGCCAGCATTTCCGGAGTGAACCCCTTCATTAATCAATTCCACCGACAGTTGACCAATAATATTACCGCGTAATGAGGTAGTCATCCACAATTGCTCGTAATTTCCAGCGCCTGAATCCAGGCAAATAACTAACGAAGGTTCGCCTATCCTCTCTTTTAAGGCATCGATATAATAAGGCAAATCAGCGCTTCCACTTTCTTCGCAGGCTTCAATAAGGATTACACAGCGCGCATGCTTTAATCCCTGATCTTGCAAGGCACGTATCGCTGCCACACAAGCATAGGCAGCATAACCATCGTCAGCCGCACCACGACCATATAATCGATCCTCTTTGATAACAGGCTTCCAGGGACCTAATCCTTCATGCCAACCGGTCATTTCCGGTTGTTTATCCAGATGCCCGTATAGCAGAACGGTTTGCGCAGTTTCTCCAGGAACCTCCATAAACAGCAGAGGCGTTTTACCCGATAAACGAATAATCTCCAGCGTCATGCCTGCTGGAGCATGAGCTTGACACCAGCCGGCTACATGAGTCACCGCTTGTTCCATATAACCATTCACTTGCCAATTTTTGTCAAAATCAGGTGATTTGTTAGGAATTCTGATGTAATCACATAAACTGGGAAGTATGTTTTCCTGCCACTCCCTATTGATGTAATCAGATAGCCTTTGGATATTCAACATGCATCTGCTCCTTGATGAGTTCAATAATCCTGAACGTGGCGGATTCAATGTGTAATGCTTTAATTTTAGTAATAATGACATCCTTATGACAATTTACTTCATTCACGGCAGTTATCAGGCTATCAACCGTAAGATGATCTTCATCAATCACATGGCTAACACCCTGTTTTTGGAAATAACGGGCATTTTGAATTTGATCACCGCGACTCGCTCTGGCAGATAAGGGTACCAAAATGTGGGGCTTCCCTAAAGCCAGAATCTCATACAACGCATTAGCCCCGGCACGTGAAATCACTATGTCACAGGCGGCTAACAAATCAGGTAACTCTTTATCCGCATATTCCAGTTGAAAATATCCAGTGTGTTCAGACAGATTATTGTCCAATTTGCCTTTGCCGCACAAATGAATGATCTGATATTGTTGACATAAAGAGGGTAACGCCTGTCTTAAACAATGATTGAGACTCATGGCGCCCTGACTCCCTCCTACAACAAGCAAACAAGGCTTCTGATCGTTAAAACCACATAGAGCCAACCCTTTTGCTTTTGAACCATTAAACAATGCCTGACGCAGGGGTGTACCTGTCACTTCCACCTTTTCCTGTTTTTTAAAACAGGCTTTCGCAGGAGCAAAAGTAACCGCTACTTTGTCAACAAAAGGAAAACTTAAGCGGTTGGATAAGCCGGGGCTTATATCGGATTCATGGGCAATCACTGGTATGCGTTTTAACCAGGCGGCAACGACAACAGGAAAGGCGACAAAACCACCCTTTGAAAACACAAGATCGGGTTTAAGCTTTCTTAACAGAGCATAAGTCTGGACAATGCCGAAAAAAATTTTTAAAGGATCTAAAAAATTTTGCCAACTAAAATAACGTCGTAGTTTACCACTCTTAACCGCGTAATAGGGAATATTAGCCGAGGCAACCATTTCTTTTTCCACACCCTCCTCGGAGCCAATATAAGTAATTTGCCAATTTTCTCTCTGCAATACATCGATTACAGCTAAATTGGGAGTAACATGACCAGCAGTACCACCGCCCGTAAAAACAATATGTGGTGTCATCTGATTTTCCTGATTAATAAACTAAGATCAATGGCTTTAATGGATTTGGTTATTGCACCGACTGAAACATAATCCACCCCGGTTTGAGCTACCTCTGCAACCGTGGTTAAATCAATCCCTCCCGATGCTTCCAGTTCACAATGATAAGATTGATTGATTAGTACTGCTTCTTTGAGCATCGCGATAGAAAAATTATCAAGCAAAATGCGATCAGGTTTTGCCTTTAAAGCTTCTTTTAATTCATCCAAAGTTTCCACTTCAATTTCTATCAGTAAATTATTACTGAGCGTTTTTGCTCTTTCAATGGCTTCGGTAATAGAACCACAAGCTCGAATATGATTTTCTTTAATTAAAAAGGCATCATAGAGTCCCATGCGATGATTCACGCCCCCAGCACAAGCCACTGCATACTTCTGAGCCAGTCGCAAACCAGGAAGGGTTTTACGGGTATCTAACAAACGTGTTTTGGAACCTTCAAGTTTTAATAAGTATTCTCTTGTTTGCGTCGCTGTAGCGGATAACGTTTGTAAAAAGTTCAATGCACTACGCTCTGCCGTTAAAATAGCTCTGGCCGGGCCTTTAATAACACATAACGTTGCAGGCGCAGAAAGCCATTCGCCTTCCTGCACTAACCACTTTAATTCAATCAAAGGATCCACTGAAGTAAAAACGGCCTCCACCCAGGGTTGGCCACAAACCAACATAGGTTCACGAGAGACAATTTCCGCCTCGACAACGGATTGCGCAGGCAATAGAGTAGCGCTTACGTCACCTTTTCCTACATCCTCATGCAAAGCCCGCTTTACATCGACTAAAATATCAGAAAGATTCAACTTCATAATCTGCTTTCCTGGACTTTCTTGGCATATCGGGCTTTTAGCAAAGGCGGTGTAGCCAACGTTGTCACCACAATCACAAGAATAACGGCTGAGAAAAGTTCATCCGACATAATACCTAATGTTCTGCCTACTGAGGCAAAAACCAATCCGACTTCGCCACGAGGTAACATGCCAATACCAATCAGGAGACGATCATCTTTTTGCGCGCCGCCAAAACCACTGAGAATTTTGCCCACAATTGCCGCTGCAATTAATCCGCTGGCCATCAATAAAACGTGGCCGTTTAAAAAAGTTTCGATCTTTACCTGAATGCCAATAAGAATAAAAAATAAAGGAGCCAGGATAGATTCTAAAGGCATAATCAGGTTTTTAATGCTTAACCTCAGATCGTCATCACCTTTCCCTGCGCGTGACTCAAAAAAATTGTCATGGAGAATAAGACCTGCAGCAAAAGCGCCAATAATTGTTGCCAAATCAACCACTGTAGCCAACCACGCTAAGGTCATCAGGAAAAGGAAGGAAATAAATAGCTTGATTTCCCAAAGTTCCAGAAAACCAAAAAAATGGACTGCGGCTCGAAGCAGGCGAGGACCAATCATTAAAACACCGCAAAAAAATAAAATCGCAGAGATAATAATACGCCCTACTGTCGTTATATCCACCGCACCGCTAATTACCATGGAGCTAACAACAGCAAGAATAATCAAGCCTAAAATATCGTCAATCATGGCTGCACCAAGAATGGTTCTTGCTTCCCGCGTGCGTAATTTTTTCATTTCCTTAAATACACTGGCAGTAATTCCTATGCTGGTTGCTGATAAAGTAGCTCCAACAAACAAAGCTGCCTCATAAGTGGCACCAGGTAGTAAAAAACGGGCGCCGCAGAAACCAAGTAACATGGGGGCTACCACGCCAATAATAGCGACTTTTATCGATTCTTTTCCTGTTTGTTTAAGTTCTTGAACCGAGCTTTCGAGTCCCACCATAAAGAGAAGAAAGACAACGCCATAACGGGAAAAAATATCAAGGATATAACTGACTTTAAGCAAATTACTGCCCTGAGCGCTACTTAACGCAGCAACAACCTGATTAGCATAGAAGGGATTTGAGATATTATCCTTAACCGCTTTGGCAAGGGGTGAACCGCTTAGCATGTCCTGGGTGATATCAAAAATTGCAGCTCCTTCACGCAAAATAACAGCAAGCTGTAAATTAAAAAAATAACAAAGGTTGCCAATTAAAACACCCATTAACAATTCGCCCAATACGCCAGGCTGATTCAATTGTCTGGCTATATAGCGGCCAATAATGGCAAAAAAAATAATAAGAGTGACCCAAAGAATGACCGAAGCAACCGGATCATGATGTTCGACTTTATTCCCTGCAAATACAAGAGCAGGAAAACACCCTGCTCCTGACAATAAGCAATATTTTAATTTTTGTAATAATTTCAGATTACTCAAAAAGCCCTTCATTTAGTAAGAAAATCCTGTTTGGCAAGAAACAAACAGGTTTCCAGCACCGAGTCAGGATTAAGAGATACGCTATCAATTCCTTCCTGCATTAACCATTGGGCAAAATCCTGATGATCTGAAGGACCCTGGCCGCAAATACCCACATATTTGCCTGCTTTTTTACAAGTCGATATTGCCATATGCAAGAGTGCCTTAACAGCATCATTTCGCTCATCAAATTGCGCAGCAACCAGGCCAGAGTCTCTATCCAAACCAAGAGTAAGCTGTGTCAAATCATTAGAACCTATGGAAAAACCATCAAAATAGTCTAAAAATTCACTAGCCAGCAATGCGTTTGAAGGCAGTTCGCACATCATAATAATACGTAAATCGTCTTTACCACGCTCAAGACCCTGTTTTTTCAGCACATCAATTACTTGACTGGCTTCTGTAACAGTCCGGACGAAAGGGATCATTACCTCAACATTCCTAAACCCCATCTCTTCTCGTACCCGGCGAACCGCTTGACACTCAAGAGCAAAACAGTCAGAAAAATTATCAGAAACATAACGCGAAGCACCACGAAAACCCAGCATCGGATTTTCTTCGTCTGGCTCATACAACTTGCCACCCGCCAGATTGGCATATTCATTGGATTTAAAATCAGAGAGCCTGACAATGACCGGTTTGGGATAAAACGCTGCGGCAATTGTGGCAATTCCTTCTTTCAAACGCTCAATGTAATAGTCTACTGGAGAGGAATAAGCTGCTGTTTTATCTGCAATGAATTGTTTCAGTTTTTTGTCTTCCAGCACATCGTATTCCAGCAATGCTCTGGGATGAATACCAATCGTATTCGAAATAAGAAACTCCAGACGAGCCAGACCTACACCGGCGTTGGGAATAGCCTGAAAAGCAAAAGCTCGCTCGGGATTTCCTACATTTAACATGATTTTTAGTGGCAGCTCAGGCATTGTATTGATATCAAGACACATTTGCTCAAAAGGTAACAAACCACGATAAACATATCCTGTATCACCCTCCGCGCAACTCACTGTTATCATCTCGCCATCACGAACCGTTTTCGTCGCATCTCCACAACCCACCACTGCGGGAATGCCTAATTCTCTGGCAATGATAGCCGCATGACATGTCCTGCCACCACGATTGGTAACAATAGCTGCTGCCCGCTTCATTATCGGTTCCCAGTCAGGATCTGTCATGTCGGAAACCAACACATCTCCTGGCTCTATCCGATGCATTTCACTGATGTCATTGATTATTTTCGCACGTCCCTGACCAATTTTTTGACCGATGCTACGCCCTTCACTTAAAATTTCTGCGTCATGTTTTTTTAGTGTATAACGCTCTAATACCTGTTTATTGGTACGGCTTTTTACCGTTTCAGGACGCGCTTGTAAAATGTATAACTGGCCATCTTTACCATCTTTTGCCCATTCAATATCCATCGGCTGACCATAATGCTGTTCAATAGTCAATGCCTGTTTAGCCAACAACTCAACTTCCTCATTCGTTAATGAAAAGAGTAAGCGCTCTTTCATTGACACTGTTTCTGTTTTAACGGTACGCTCCTGGGCCACATCATCACAATAAATCATTTTCGTGGCTTTGGAGCCTAAATTACGGCGAATTACCGCGGGTTTTCCTGCTTTTAAAGTAGGTTTATGTACATAAAACTCATCGGGGTTTACGGCGCCTTGCACAACCATTTCACCTAAACCATAGGACGAAGTAATAAAAACAACCTGATCAAATCCAGACTCCGTATCCATCGTAAACATAACGCCACTGGCTGCCAGATCACTCCGTATCATTTGTTGAATTCCTGCGGAGAGGGCCACATCATTGTGGGCAAATCCGTGATGAGCACGATAAGTAATGGCGCGATCATTAAATAAAGAAGCAAAGACCTTTTTAATAGCAAGAAGGACTGCTTCAATACCCCGAACATTCAAATAAGTTTCCTGCTGCCCCGCAAAGGAAGCCTCCGGTAAATCCTCAGCCGTTGCAGAAGAACGTACTGCTACACTAAAGTCAGTATGGCCGATTAGTTTGGTCAGATCATCGTAAGATTTTCGTACAGCACTTTCAAAGTCTGCAGAAAATGGGGCATTAAACACCATGTCGCGAATTGTTTTTCCTGCGTGTGCTAATTGAGAAAGATCGTCTACATCCAGAGTTTCTAACAGCCCATAAATTTTTTTATCAAGACCATCGCGTGCTAAAAACTCGCGAAAAGAATCAGCAGTGGTTGCAAATCCCGTAGGCACCGATACACCGGCAGCAGACAAATGGCTAATCATTTCACCTAAAGAAGCATTCTTGCCTCCCACCTGTTCCAGATCCTGCATACCCAACTGTTGCAAATCAACTGTATGTACTCTGATCCCCATTACTCCCCCTAATCCTTAAAAATGCTCCTCATTCTACTGAAATTACAGGAAGATGTGAATTACAGCTGAGAATATACTTTTATGGGAAACAAGATCCAGTGAGGCTATTTAAGAAATTTTGTAATATCTATTGTTTTTGTGCAACCAAATGATAACTCATTGTTACCAATCCTGACCTGTCTGCTTCACATAAAGCCTCGGTATTTTTTCCAAGTCTTTCAAATAATAAAATAAAATGTTTTGGAAGTAATTTTATGGTGACGAGAAACTTAATAAAAGGTAATAATTTATCGAAATTATTACCTGCTTTATCAATAAGTGGCTCTTGTGATTTATTAATGCTCGGATCTTCACTTATTAACACCTTAAAACCGGCTTTATTTAATGCCAACTCATATTCTTCGGGAGAAGGAGTACCTATTGCGCCAATTAATGGTTTGATCTCTTTCATCAATTTTACATGCTGAGGATTTTGATCGTCATATTTTGCTAAACGTACCCATTCGAGCAGAGATAATTTTCCACCGGGTTTAAGCATTCGATATAATTCCTGAAATAACGCGTCTAAATCCCTGGATAGAGAAAGAGCCTGGATTTCGTAAATACAATCAAACGAATTATCAACAAATGGAAAAGGTAAATCATTAAAGTCCATATTTAAAAACTGACACTTTTGAGCCAAACCATTTTTTGTGGCAAAATCAACAGCATTATCCAGTTGACCCTGATCAATATTGATGCCTGTAATATGAGCATCAGTCACCGATGTAAGGTGGGCGGCCACTCGTCCTTTTCCACATCCCAATTCAAAAACTTTATCGCCTGCTTTCATCCCTAAATCCTGGCTGAATTTCTTCTCAAATAAAGTTTGATTATTAATAACGCTTTCTTTTAAATTGAGGGTTGGAGGAATGTACATTTTTTCCACCTCTCCAATCGCACAAAGATGATTGATGACCCCATACCAAGCCAAAAGGTTTTTTTTAACTTGTGAATAATCCATAGGACTGGAACCTTTCATTGCTGTGCCATGAACCCAGTCGCAGTCATAGATACCGTATGCATCCATAAACGCATCAACCTGTTGCGGCGATAACTGATAAATCGCTTTAAATGAGCGTAGTATAGTTGCTAATCGATATAATCTGGAGTTCGGATTTAATGTCATCATGACTACCTTCTTATTCCCTATCTGGTAATAGTCTAGCATAAAAATTAATTAGACAATTTGAAAAAAAACATATCAATAAAATCATTTTCCCTTACTTTTAGCCTATCATTAGATTTATGGACGATGTTCTCTTTTTAGCGGAAAACCTCATGAAAATGTTCATTTCTTGGGACAAGTCGCGGAAAAAGACAAAATAGTCTTATTGGAATTATGTCTTGCCGTCCTGTTTCCATCCCATCTACGTGCAGAAGCCTTTGGCATTTCGCTCCTTGAAGGGGCTATGGCAGGTAAACCCCTTATTTCATCCGAAATCGGCACTGGAACAAGTTATATTAACATCCATGGTGAAACAGGATTAGTTGTTCCGCCTGGTGATCCTCTCGCATTACGGAATGCCATGCAATTTATTTGGGAACATCCACAAGAAGCCGCCGTCATGGGAAAAAACGCTGCTCTACGCTATCAGGAACTATTTACAGGAGAAAAAATGGTCACTGAGTATGAAAAAATATATCAAAAATCCAGAGAAGACTCCACATCATAACAAGCTGCAACACTCTGAATGGATTAAATAGAAATCATAAGCTATGTTTATTATATAAGATAAAACAAGCAGTAAGCGGTTGATAAATTGCTTATCGTCAGTGTTGTTAAACAGCAATGTGAGGGACCGAAAATGACAACGATACTTTTAATTCTCTTGATATTATTGCTAATAGGCGGCTTACCTCGATGGGGCTACAGCAAGAATTGGGGATATGGGCCAAGTGGATTAATCGGCACAATTTTAATTGTATTAATTATTTTAATGTTACTTGGTAGAGTGTAAGACGGATAATTGATGGCGATTGTTTTGGCTGCATTTTAATTCAGGTTACAACTTTATTTTCATTCGATACAAGAAAGTTTATCGGTGATTATCCTCCAGATAACAATTTCAGCAGACTTTAATTCACATCTGTCGCCGCATCTAATATTATATGTGCTTTATGATTGTGGCGATTTATCTATGACTTTAACTTCCTTAAATGCTATCTCACCTATTGATGGGCGTTATCTGAAAAAAACCAACGCTTTAAGCCCTTATTTTAGTGAGTTTGCTCTTATTTACTATCGACTCATGGTCGAAATTCGTTGGTTGGAAGCTCTGGCTGCTAATAAAGATATCACTGAAGTGGCTGAACTTGATAGTCGAGCAAAAGCGTATTTGACAGAGATCCTGGCAAACTTTGACGAAATTGAAGCTGAGAAAGTTAAAGTTTATGAAAAACAAACGAATCATGATGTTAAAGCAGTTGAATATTATCTAAGGGACAAATTGAATCAATTTGAAGGCTTAAGCAAATATACCGGCTTTATTCATTTTGCCTGTACCTCTGAAGATATTAATAATTTAGCCTATGCACTGATGGTTAAAGAAGCCATTGCTCAGGTCATTCAACCCACTCTTGCCGAAATTATTGGCAGTATTACAATGCTTGGTAAACAGCATGGGGATGTAGCGATGCTGGCAAGAACACATGGACAACCAGCTACTCCTACTACTATCGGCAAAGAACTGGTTAATTTCGTAGCACGTCTTAAGCGTCCTCAACAGCAGTTAGCCGAAGTATTAATTCCGGCGAAATGCAACGGGGCGGTAGGAAACTACAATGCACATATCATTGCCTATCCGGATGTTGACTGGCGTAAACATTGCGCAAACTTTGTCAGTTCACTCGGTTTATCCTTTAGTGCTTATACAACACAAATTGAACCGCATGATGGTATTGCAGAAGTGTCTCACATAATGATACGTATTAATAATATTCTGCTTGATTATACCAGGGATATCTGGACCTATATTTCTCTTAACTATTTCAAACAAAAAACGATTGCCGAAGAAGTAGGCTCCTCAACCATGCCCCATAAAGTCAATCCTATCGATTTTGAAAATGCCGAAGGTAATCTTGGGCTGGCTAATGCGCTATTTGATCATTTTGCTAATAAGTTAACCCAATCCCGCTTGCAACGCGATCTTTCTGATTCTACCGTATTACGCAACATCGGTGTAGCATTTGCTTATACGCTTATTGCCTATCAGGCAATTGCCAAAGGTAATGACAAGTTACAGATTAATAAACGTGCTTTAAAACAGGATCTTAATGCCAACTGGGAAGTCCTGGCGGAGGCGATCCAGACCGTCATGCGGCGCTATGAAATACCTAATGCTTACGAACAATTACGAGATTTGACGCGCGGCCATGGGATTGACAGTGACAGTTTGAAAAAGTTCATTAAATCACTGGCGATCCCTGACGATGCTAAAAATCTGTTAATGAGCTTAACGCCCGAAAAATACACCGGCCTGGCTAAACAACTAGTGAAAGCATTTTCATGACCGCCGCCCATTTATCTCAGCAAGGTAAATCTCTGGAATTTGATGTCCTGGTATTAGGTACCGGACTTGCCGGTCTAAATTATTGCCTGCAGCTTCTTAAACTTCAACCTCATGTGAAAATTGCCTTGATCAGCAAAGCTGAAATGGGTGAGTGCAACAGCCGTTATGCACAGGGAGGAATTGCGGCAGCAGTCTCACCCACCGACTCACTGGAATCACATATCGAAGATACATTGCAAGCTGGTGATGGTTTATGTTATCAACCTGCGGTGGAATTCATCATTCGGCAAGGTCCACAGACTATTGAAGACTTACTGGCTTATTCTATTGATTTTACTAAATCGTCCGCCGGTGAATTCGTGCTGGCACGAGAAGGCGGTCATTCCCACCGGCGTATTTTTAATGCCAGCGATCATACGGGTTTAACGGTGACACAGGCTCTACTGGAAACCGTCAGGCAACATCCGCAAATTCAGATTTTTGAACATCACATTGCAGTGAATTTAATTACCTGTTATCACCCTCATCGTACAGATAATCAGGGGGAAGTTCTGGGCGCTTATATTCTGGATTGTAAACAAAATTGTATTGATACGTTTGCAGCCCACTGTGTAATTCTTGCAACAGGAGGTGCAGGAAAAACCTATCGGTACACCACCAATCCAATGATCGCTACGGGTGACGGCGTAGCAATGGCCTATCGGGCTGGCGCGCGCGTAGGTAATATGGAATTTTATCAGTTTCACCCCACTTTATTACATCATCACTCGCTCAATAATTTTTTAATATCCGAAGCAGTGCGAGGCGAAGGCGCGCAGCTAAAAAATGCTGAAACAGGCGAGCGTTTTATGATGCGTTATGCCCCTCATCAATTGGAATTAGCGACGCGTGATGTCGTTGCTCGTGCCATTTTTAGTGAAATTGAACAAAGTCAAAGTGGTTTTGTCTATCTGGATATTACGCATCAATCCAAAGCGTTTTTAACCAAACGTTTTCCACATATCTATGCCACGCTGTTATCGGTCGGAATTGATATGAGTCAAGATATGATTCCGGTAGTTCCGGCCGCTCATTATCAATGCGGTGGTGTTTTGACCGATGTGGACGGCCGCACTGATCTGAAGCGTCTGTATGCCATTGGTGAAGTTGCTTTCACCGGTTTACATGGTGCTAATCGTCTTGCCAGTAACTCCTTACTCGAAGCACTCGTGATGGCAGGCAATGCAGCACGCTGTACGCTTAAAGATATCATAACGCCCTCCAGAAAGAGGGAAGCCATCTCCGCCTGGAGTTCTCCCGGCGAAGTCAATACCAGACGAGCAAGCCAGATTAATGCGCATTGGCGGGGTCTTCGAGGAGAAATGACGTCTTATGCAGGGATAGTTCGTACTGAAGCGGGGTTACAGGATCTACTACAATTAATAATGAAACGTAAAAAAATTATCGAAGAGTATTATTGGAAACATTGTATTACGCGAGATTTTATTGAGTTGCGGAATATTGTTTTAAATGCAGAACTTATTGTAAAAGCTGCTTTAGCAAGACGAGAATCACGGGGAGGACATTATCGCGAAGATTTCCCTCGTAAAAATGCCCAGGCGCAGGAGAGTATCGCGCGCTTGACCTCACCACAGAACTCTTTATTTAGTTGAGGTGTACCTTATGTTTAAAAATCAGGCTGCTTACCAACCCGAAAAAACACTCATGACCATTAAAAATAACATGAGTATCTGCCAAAGTGATTATCCACTGGATTGGTATCAGGAGGATTTTATTCCTTACGCTGAAGAGTATCAGGCCCTACCCGATCGTAAATTGACCACTGTACTTGCCTGGATGACTCCTTATTTACGAAAAGCACGTGAACATTTTGGCGATAAATTGCTTCTGCTTGCCCATTATTACATGGGTGGCGATATTGTAAGACTGGTTGAGCAGTTTGGTGGACAAATTGGTGACTCTTATCAATTAGCATTAATGGCTGCCAATCATCCGGAAAAATCAGTCATTATTGAATCAGCCGTGCATTTTATGGCGGAATCCATCAGTATTTTAGCCAACAAAAACCAGCAAGTTTACATTACCAATCCCAAATCGGGCTGCACCATGGAAATGTTAGCCAAAGATTTTATGGTTGAACCTGCTTTTCTTGATCTCAATGAGCGTTATGGGGCTGACAATATTTTACCTGTCTGTTATATGAATACCTCTGGACGAGTAAAAGCGATGACAGGTGCCCAAGGTGGGGCAGTGTGTACCAGCTCCAATGTGAAAAAAATTTTTGAATGGGCAAGGAAGCAGAATAAAAAAATACTGTTCATCCCTGATCAACACATGGGAGAAAACGTTGCTTACTGGATGGGCATTAAAAACCTTGCCTATTGGCCAGGAGGCACTGCTGGCGCGCATTACTCTCTCGCGGAACAAAATAAAACTACCTTGCAACAATTTGACAAAGCTGAATTAATTTTATTCTCTAGTCAATGTGCTGTTCATACCCATTATCAAGCGGATATGTGTGAATATTGGCACTCCTTGGGATATACAACCATTGTTCATCCAGAATGTCGCAATGAGGTAATTCGAGTTGCTCAGCAAGCTGGTTCAACGGCCTTTATCTGGGACTATGTCGTGAATGACAGGGCCAATACCAAGCGATATGCAATTGGTACAGAAAACCACATGGTTGAAAATCTTAAACAATATTGTAAAAGTTTAGGCATTGACGTGGTAAATCTTGCTGAAGCCCCGAAAAAAGACCATGAAAAAGGAGTCGGCTGCGGTTGTGCAACCATGTCACGCAATGATCCTCCTCATCTTGTCGCTTTGGTTGATCTGTTACGTCAGGGCAGGACAATGGCCTATAATGAAGTGAAAGCAGGTGATCTGGTGAATGAGTTCACTGGTTCACGACAACGTTTAAATGAAAAAGACCAGCAGTGGGTAATTGATAATGCTAAAAAAGCATTACAGATGATGATTAGTATCACTGAAAATCATTAAATTAATATAAGTTGCCAGGTGTTCATATAACAGTGAAGTACGTAACCCCGAATATTATCAGGGAGATGATGTCTTATTACACTCGACATGACGTACCTCTTAGGGAGTTACAACTACACTTTTACGGATTATGAGGTCCGAGTACCTCACAATCGACCGGAAACTCTACACTCGCACTAAAAAAGCTATTTCTATCTCTGGTCTTCTCTGAAGAAGAGTTCGCTATACTCGATAAAAACTCTTCCACTTCTTTATGCCCCATCATTTGAGCAATCTTTGTCAGAGAGAGGGAAACTTTATCATTCATGTCCTGAACTCCAGGCATAGATATTGTCTCCTTTATTCTCTCCAGAATTTCTACTCCCGCCACGTTTTCTCCCCATCGAATGAGTGGTGCAGCAGACAATGTATAAATTGCATTTGGATCAGCTCCAAGCTCCACAAGCGTCTCCATCATTAGCTTATTCCCATGCATTGTAGCAATACAAAGAGGTGTAAAACCATCATTGTCAGGTTGATTGACATTAGCCCCTGCTTTGCTTAGCATCTTAATCTCCGGAACAAGCCCTATTGCCGTAGCCACCAAAGCAGGTGTCCAACCCTCAGGGTCAGGTTGATTTACATTAGCCCCTAACTCAAGTAGCGTTCTAATCATCGGCCCCTTCCTGTCCACTGTAGCAACATAAAGAGGTGAACAACCCGTCTTATCAGATTGATTGACATTCGCTCCTGATTCGATGAGCGTGCGAACCACCGGATAATGCCCTACCTTCGTGGCAATCAAGAGAGGTGTCCAACCATCCTTGTCAGATTGATTGACATTAGCCCCTGATGCGATGAGCGTTCGAACCATCGAATCACGCCCTTCCTGTGCTGCTACATAGAGAGGTGTTCTACCTTCATTATTGGGTTGATTAATATCAGCCCCCAATGTATTAAGAAGCCTGATAACCCCAACAAACCCTTTTTGCGAGGCATAAAAAACAGGTGTTTTGCCCTCAGAGTCAGGTAAATTCAAGTTGGCACCGAAAGAATGAAGCCACTGAATCCAGTCCAGCTTATTATAATAAGCAGCAATGTGAACGATTGAAAGATTGCAGTTCAAGCACACCATTTTAAATTCTGGTGGTTGTTGCCTGCATTTTGTAAAAATATCCTCCAATTTTTGAAGTCTGGACAATAATTTTTTATTTTTCTGAATGGGTTTATACGTTAAAAACACGTTTAACGGCGCTAAATCGATCAGTTCGTAATGATTGACCAGACAGGCAAAAAAGACGGCTTGTGCTTCTTGATTGGTGTTTAAATGGTCTTTAATACGATAACCGCTTGCGCTGGTCCAAAAATCCTCCTTCAGACGTTTAAACATAGCCAATAATCGTTTGTCTGTAAAACAATCCACCGGATTAATAGCCCGTTGATCGGCTTGCGATAAACCCTTTACCTTTGGAGCAGAAGCTGGAGGGAAAAGTCCGGGGCCTGACGGCGCTGATTGTTTAGGCGCTGAGGCAACAGGCGCCATTCCTTTTTCTCGTGATTTTTCAGCCGCGTTGTATTCGATTCGAGGCTCAGGCACCTGCATCACCGGGATTGCCGGAATTCTCTCCTTGACAGCAGGACGAACAAAAGCATCAAAATCCTCTGCCCTGCGGTGCAGGGCTTCAGTAAAAATAGAACGGGCCAGACGGATATTCCCTGACCGTGCATGTTCCAGCACTTGCTCCTCCCAGTTGCCACTGGTCTCGCGCACCAGACACGCATCACTCAAGCGTTCTCCTTGATTGGTCAAAGGAAGGATTTTCTGAAGCAGCGGATTGTCGGCCCGTGCTTCAGGCTCACAAATCACAAGCACTTGCGTGCCGCGCATATAGCTCGTATAACATTCATTCAAAAAAAGACTAAATCGGTCATCACTCGCCCCGGCCTTGGGACGATGAATCGGCTGCTCGTTATCCCCCACTTCCTTTAAACGCGCTTGTATCAACTGAAACAAACGCGGATCATAGAGCTTATACGTGACCACAATGTCATATTCCAATCCCTTGATTTCCTGCGG
>NZ_JHYC01000031.1 GCF_000621525.1 Legionella fairfieldensis ATCC 49588
TATATTACCTCGTTAGACCCTAAAGAACCTAAAAAAATAATGCAGGCTATCCGTGATCATTGGCAAATAGAGAATAATTTGCACTGGTGCTTGGATGTGGCTTTTAGAGAAGATCAATCCCGTATTCGTGATGAAAATAGCGCTTTAAATATGGGGTGGTTAAGAAAAACAGCGCTTGCTTTATTAAAACGAGCGGGCAGCATTAAGGGAAGTATTCGCCGTAAACAACTCGCAATTTGGGCCAAACCTCAATATCTTTTAGATTTTGTTAAAATTTAGATGCGTTTACCCTGTTTTTTGTTCGATACAAAGGAGTTGATAATATTACGTTAAGAAATAATTAATACAATAGGCAATTAGATTTAAAAAGGAACATGTATGGCTATCAGTAGTACTGACGTTTTGAATGTTAATAAATATGCTGCTCACAGATGGCATTTATTTGTAGATCAAAGTTATTTACAGCAGATAAAAAAAAGGTTATCAAGTTTACAGTTACCCGAAAGTATGGCGGCCGATCTGGAACGCTTGTTTATTTTGTCTTCTGCATACAAAAATACATATCCTGGAAATAATTCTATTAATAAGCTTGTTAATTCGTTGTTATTACTTTGTAGCCGTTATATTGATGCAGTTATCAATGCTTACCAGGAAAATCCTGCGCGTGAAACGGTATTAATACAAAATACCAGGCTAATCACAACGTTGCTTGAAAATCCCAGTGCAGAAAATATTCGTATAGCTCAAGAACATACTCGTAACTTACCTTCTGGTTTGCCTAAAAAATTAAAGTTAGTGGGAGCGATTACTTTGAGTATTATATCTATTTTGATAGGGATAGTCGGAGTGCTTGCTATTGCTGCGGGTCTCAGTGCTCTATTCATCCCGGCTAATCCTGTTAGTCTTTGCTTAATTCTCGCGGGCATTGGTCTTTTATCTGCAGCAATTGGTGCTGCGAGTGCTTACGGCAGCAAAGAAATGTACGATAAAATTATAATTGCGCCTGATTTGGCTAGTGATCACCTGGAATTTATAGACGACATTAAGCAACGTACACCAAAACCAAGGTAAAATTCATTGAATAGCGCCATGTTCGGGATTGTAAGTCAAAACCGGAGATGTCCTTTTCTCTGGATTACTCGGTCTGATGAGTTTTCTCTTGCGGAAGCGAATTCTTTTTTGTTATACCGTCTTCATGCAGCTCAAGCCACAATGCATTCAAGATTGCAAAAGCACAGGCAAGACCTGTGCCTAAAATCCAGGAAAAATACCACATAAAAACCTCCTAATATGCCGATTGCTGATTGGTAATCGTTTCTTCGGTTACTTTGCCACGTAAAACTCGATAAACCCAGGCTGTGTACAGTAAAATTAAAGGTAATAGCACAATAGTAGCGCCCAACATGATAAACAGAGTCAATTGACTGGATGAGCTATCCCAAACAGTTAAGCTATGACCAGGCATGGAAGAGGAAGGAAGTATAAACGGGAACATGGATATGCCAACGGTAGCAATAATCCCTGAAACAGCGCAAGCACTGCCAATAAAAGCAAGAAGAGGGCGTCCAATGAGCAAAACAGACAGGATAATAGAAAAGATAGCGGTTAAAGGGATAATCATTGTGAGAGGATAGGTATGATAGTTGCTAAACCATGCTTTCGTTTGTATAGCAACTGATTTATAAAGTGGATTGGAAGGGCCATCATGAAGAAGAATGCTATTGAGATGATAACCGGGGATACCTTGATAGAGCCAAATGCCGCCCATAATAAAAAGCAATAAACTTATAATTGCCGCCCCGATGGCTGTTTTTTTTGCCCGTTGCTGGATAGGAGCGATTGTTTTAATATTGAGGAAAAATGCACCATGCATAGTCAGCATTGTTACCGATAAGATACCGCAAAGTAAGGCAAAAGGATTTAACAAGGCTAGAAAGCTGCCCGTATAAAAAGCGCGTAAATTTTCATCGAAATGAAAAGGGACGCCTTGTAAAACATTACCTACAGCAACACCAAAAATTAAAGAAGGTATAAATCCTCCAATGAATAAGGCTTTATCCCAAAGATTTTTCCAATGGGGATTGTTTAATTTTGAGCGGTACTTAAACCCCACCGGGCGTAGGATAAGAGCGAGTAATATGAGTAGCATTGCCAGATAAAAACCGGAAAAAGACAGAGCATAGAGTGTTGGCCAGGCTGCGAAAATGGCACCTCCGCCGAGGATAAACCAAACCTGGTTTCCTTCCCACGTAGGGGCGATACTATTAATCAGGATTCTTTTTTCAATATCTGACCTTGCCAACAGGGGCAAGCTTATGGCAACACCTAAATCGAAACCATCCATTACTGCAAAACCTATTAATAACAGGCCCAACAGAAGCCACCAAATGATGCGCAAAGTCTCATAATCCAAGGGCATGATGATCTCCTAATGAATTGATAAAGCACTTGGACCAAGACGAATATATTTAATCATCAAATAGATTTCGACAATAGCCAGTGTAGTGTAAAAAATAATAAAACCGGATAAAGAAGTTGCAACCTGAGCTGTACTTATCGATGATGTAGCGATGGCGGTGGGCAGGATTCCCTGGACGACCCAGGGTTGACGACCATATTCTGCAACAATCCAACCTAACTCCGCTGCAAGCCAGGGGAGAGGCAACGACCACAAGGCGATATGTAAATACCAACGGGAAGTCTGTAATTTGCGTGTTGTTGACAAGTAAAAACCGACTGCAAAAAGAAGAATAAAGAAAAGACCGCAAGCGACCATAATACGAAATGAGAAAAAGAGAGGTAAAACATGAGGCTTGAGATCATTGGCCGCCTGGTTAATTTGCTCCTCAGTGGCATCAGTCACCTTGTTAGTATACTTTTTCAATAATAAACCATAGCCTAACGCGTGGCCATGTTGGTCAAAATCAGTTTTGGCCTGTTCATCCTGTGGGTTTTTTTGCAAGCGGGATAATGCACTGTAAGCCAGCATTCCTTCTTTAATCCGCTCCTTGCCTTGCTCAATCAAATCCACAATACCCTCAAGTGGTTGGTGGAGCGAGCGTGTAGCGATTAAACCAAGCACATAAGGAATTTCAATAGCAGCATCGGTGTGCATGGTCTTTTCATTGGGAATACCAATGAGCGTTAGACCTGCCGGGGCTTTTTCAGTGTGCCACATCGCTTCAATCGCGGCGATTTTCATTTTTTGATTACTGTTGGCGACATACCCGCTTTCATCGCCCAAAACAACAACAGATAAGGCAGAGGCTAAGCCAAAGCTTATTGCCACAGTCATTGAGCGTTTGGCGAAATCAGTATAACGATTGCGCAAGAGGAAATAAGCGCTTACTGCCAGCATAAAAATGGCCCCTGTTACATATCCGGCGCTGATTGTATGGACAAATTTGGCTTGAGCGACAGGATTAAACATGACTTCTGCAAAATTGCTCACTTCCATACGCATGGTTTGAAAATTAAATGTTGCGCCAACCGGATTTTGCATCCAGCCATTAGCAATCAGGATCCACAACGCTGAAAGGTTCGTTCCTAAGGCAAGCAACCAGGTACACATCATATGCTGTACTTTACTAAGCTTATCCCAGCCAAAGAAAAAAAGACCAACAAAGGTGGCTTCCAGAAAAAAGGCCATCAAGCCTTCAATGGCCAGGGGCGCACCAAATACATCACCTACGTAATGGGAATAATAAGCCCAATTAGTGCCAAACTGGAATTCCATAGTGAGACCCGTTGCTACTCCCAGAACAAAGTTAATGCCAAAAAGAATTCCCCAGTATTTCACCATATCTCGCCAAATCGCCCGGCCACTCATCACGTAAATTGTTTCCATGATGGCTAACAATAAAGACAGGCCCAACGTTAAAGGGACAAAGAGAAAATGATATAGAGCTGTCAAAGCAAATTGCAGGCGAGATAAATCAACAATAGAACTACCATCAAAAATCATAAATGCCTCGAAGATAGGGGTTAAAAATAAGTTATTCAGATAGGTAATCGTTACTGCTTGGGAGACTGAGAGAGACTCGACGATAAGGTAGTGGAATTTAAAAGCCATTGTTCAGCATGGTGAGCGGGTTTTTCAACTTGCCGAAAGCAAATAAACCATAAAGCGGTAAGGAGAAAAAGTTTGAGTGTCAAGGTGCTGACAATATCACGGGTGAGTGGTTTCATGGTAACTCCAAAAAACATGAGAATATTTAACCGAAAAAAGCGTTATAAACCCATCCTCATTCATTTGTGTACTATAAGTAGGAAATACTATACATTACAATTATAAAAAAAGCGATAGGAAAACTCTTGATTCATACCGAATTATCAATGATTAAATTGTTTTTAAATTAAACAAAAATGAATTATTTTAGAAAAAAAATAATATAGAGCTAGGATTTCGCTAAAGTTTATTATATAGTCCGCCACTCGTCCCGGGAGGAGATATGAGAGGAAAAATTATAGCTGGTAATTGGAAAATGAACGGTTGCATGGAATCAATTGAGATTTTACTGCAGCAATTACGGTCGTCCATAGATCAGCGGGATGGGGCACAATGCATTGTGATGCCACCGTCTATTTATATTCCTCTCGTTAAAAACTGTTTAAGCGAAAGTAGTATCAAATGGGGAGCGCAAAATGTTTATCCTCAAGATGCAGGTGCTTTTACAGGAGAGTTATCTGCTCCTATGTTGCAAGATTATAGTTGTAGTTATGTGCTAGTAGGCCATTCTGAGCGTAGACGATTGTTTTGTGAAGATGAAAAATTTGTAGCTGATAAATTCCACCATGTAAAAGAACATGGTATGATACCGATTCTTTGTGTTGGTGAGACATTTGAAGAACGGGAGCAAGGTCGCACAAAAGAAGTGCTTACACGACAGCTCCTTGCAGTATGTGCAAATAATAATCTTCGTTGTTTTAAGGACAGTGTTATAGCCTATGAGCCTGTGTGGGCAATAGGTACCGGACGAACCGCATCGCCAGAACAGGTGCAGGAAGTTCATTCGTTAGTTAGAGCTTTTGTGGCTGATTTGGATCGGGAAGATGCTGATTGTTTATCCATTTTATACGGTGGTAGCGTCAATGAAAAAAATGCCCGTGCTCTTTTTGAAATGCCGGATGTTGATGGTGGTTTGATTGGCGGCGCATCTTTAAATGCGCAACAATTTGTGGAAATTGTGAAATGTATCAATTGATTTTAGTAATTCACGTGCTGGTTGCTATAGCTCTGATAGGGTTAGTGCTGATACAGCATGGTAAAGGTGCTGATGTTGGTGCGGCCTTTGGTTCAGGAGCATCTAATACAGTATTTGGAAGTCAAGGTACAGGAAGTTTTTTATTTAAATTAACTGGTGGCTTGGCTTTGACTTTTTTTGTTACAAGTTTGTCTCTCTCTTATATGGTATCAGCACAGTATCATAAAGCAGGACAACAGGTTATTCCTCAACAAACCAGTGTACCGGAAACCAGGATCCCAGTACCCGTGGATAGCAATGAGAGTGGAAAACACTAACCCAATATGCCGAAGTGGTGGAATTGGTAGACACGCCGTCTTGAGGGGGCGGTGGCGTAAGCCGTGCCGGTTCGAGTCCGGCCTTCGGCACCATTAATCCGAGCGATACAAATGATGCTATCAGAATATTTACCTGTACTTGTTTTTATTATAATTGGTCTTGTAATCGGCTGTGTAATGCTAGGGGCAGGTGCGCTTCTTAGTAAACATAACCCTGATGCGGCCAAGAATGCCCCCTATGAGTGTGGTTTTGATGCGTTTGAAAGCTCGCACATGCCGTTTGATGTAAGGTTTTATCTGATAGCAATATTATTTATTATATTCGATTTGGAAACCGCTTTTTTTGTGCCTTGGGCAGTCGTTTTGCGCCAGATTGGCTGGTTCGGTTTCACTGCAATGATGATCTTTCTTGGTCTGTTGGTGATTGGCTTTATCTATGAATGGAAACGAGGTGCTCTGGAGTGGGAGTAATTATTCGTTTATTTCTGTCACAAGATGAGACAATGCTTTTATTGTAAAATCCAAATTTTTAGAGGCTTGCTATGACTGTCGCCGAATTCCAGAAAAATGGCTTTGTTACCACATCAGTCGATAAGCTAATGGGCTGGGCACGTAGTGGTTCAATGTGGCCTATGACATTTGGTTTGGCCTGTTGTGCTGTTGAAATGATGCATGTGGGTGCTGCGCGCTATGATCTGGATCGTTTTGGTATTATTTTTCGCCCCAGCCCACGCCAATCGGATGTGATGATTGTTGCTGGTACGCTATGTAATAAAATGGCACCTGCTCTGCGTAGAGTGTATGATCAAATGCCTGAACCCAGGTGGGTAATTTCCATGGGGTCTTGCGCGAATGGAGGAGGGTACTATCATTATTCCTACTCAGTAGTGCGAGGTTGTGATCGTATTGTGCCGGTGGATATTTATGTGCCAGGCTGTCCTCCCACTGCTGAGGCGTTGCTTTATGGCATTATTCAACTTCAGAATAAAATCAGACGCAAGCAAATCATTGAAGCTTGAACCAGCACAGGTGCTATTAAATGACAAAATTAACAAACTTGGCTGAACAATTAAATACTGAATTAAAGGATCTATTGTCCACTGTTACCATAGCAAATGAAGAAATTACAGTGGAATGTGAAATTGCTCATATTAAGCCAATACTGGCTAGATTGTGTGAATCTTCGCTTTTTGCCTTTGATCAGCTCATTGATCTTTGTGTTGTCGATTATTTGTTGTATGGTGAGTATGATTGGGAAACAGAGTCTGCCAGTGAAAATGGTTTTTCCCGTGGTGTAGAGCTACAGGAGGCAAAAGCCTGTGTTTTAACTAAACCTCGCTTTGCCGTAGTTTATCATTTATTGTCCACCAGATATAATCAACGTGTTCGTGTCAAAGTTTTTGTAGAAGAATCTCACCCTGTCGTTCCTTCTGTACATGATATCTGGAAAGTTGCTAACTGGTTTGAACGCGAGGCTTATGATTTGTATGGAATTTTATTTGAGAATCACCCCGATCTGAGGCGAATTCTCACTGATTATGGTTTTATTGGTCATCCTTTCCGCAAGGATTTTCCCCTTAGTGGCCAAGTGGAAATGCGTTATGATGCCACTTTGCAGAAAGTGATTTATGAGCCGGTAGATATTGTACCACGGACGTTGGTGCCCAAAGTCATACGACATGATAATCGTTATCTTGGCAATAAAGAGCAACAGGGCGAGAAATGATTGAATTAAAAAACTATACTCTTAATTTTGGTCCGCAACACCCCGCAGCACATGGTGTTTTACGTTTAGTATTGGAATTGGAAGGCGAAACCATTGTACGTGCTGATCCCCATATTGGTTTACTCCACCGCGCAACTGAAAAACTGGCTGAAACCAAACCTTATCTACAGAGCATAGGTTACATGGACAGACTGGATTATGTCTCCATGATGTGTAATGAGCATGCCTATGTAATGGCGCTGGAAAAATTGCTGGGTATAGATATTCCAATACGGGCGAAATATATTCGCACAATGTTTGACGAAGTGACACGAATACTTAATCATCTTCTTTGGTTGGGGGCTATTGCGATAGATATCGGCGCAATGACAGTTTTTCTGTATTGCTTTCGTGAGCGAGAAGATTTGTTTGACTGTTATGAAGCTGTTTCAGGTGCACGTATGCACGCTACTTATTATCGACCGGGTGGTGTTGCACGTGATTTACCTGAAACCATGGCCCAGTATAAAGCTTCCCGCTGGCATAGTGAGCGAGAAGTTGAGAAGATGAATAGTAATCGTCAAGGGAGCCTTCTTGATTTTCTATGGGCATTTACGGAACGTTTCCCCAAATGCGTGGATGAGTATGAGACTTTGCTGACAGAAAACCGCATTTGGAAACAACGTACTGTTGACATTGGTGTTGTTTCTCCTGAGGCCGCCTTACAATGGGGTTTTACCGGACCCATGCTTAGGGGGTCGGGTGTGGCTTGGGATTTGCGTAAAAAACAGCCTTATGCAGCTTATGATCAGGTGGAGTTTGATGTTCCTGTGGGTAAAACAGGGGATTGTTACGATCGTTATCTGGTTCGTGTGGAAGAGTTAAGACAGTCCAATAAAATTATCCGGCAATGTATTGAGTGGTTGCGAAAAAATCCCGGGCCGGTGAGACTTGCCGACTACAAGGTAACTCCTCCACGGCGTGAAACAATGAAACATGATATGGAAGCATTGATTCACCATTTTAAACTGTTTACCGAGGGATTTTGTTTGCCGCAGGGTGAAGTATATTCTGCGGTCGAGGCTCCAAAAGGGGAGTTTGGTATTTATCTGGTTTCTGATGGAGCAAATAAGCCCTATCGTATAAAGATTCGTGCACCTGGTTTTGCTCATTTATCCAGTTATGATGAAATGGTCAGAGGACATATGCTTGCAGATGGTGTTGCTATTTTGGCAAGTCAGGACATTGTATTTGGTGAGATCGATCGATAAATTCAGTGTGTATTGTTTAGCCACTTTAATGAAAACGTATTAAAGGTTAGAAAAGAATGTCTGATAATTCAGCTAAGTTACTTCGTCAATTTGTCTCGTCTGCCCGTATGGAGGACATTGACCATTGGGTGGCCAAGTACCCTGCTAATGAAAAACAGTCGGCCGTGATGGCTGCATTGAGAATAGTTCAGGAGGAGCATGGCTACTTAACACCAGCACTAATGGATGCCATTGCAGACTATCTGGACATGCCCGCCATCGCTGTTTACGAGGTTGCTTCTTTTTATACCATGTATGAACACAAACCAATTGGGCGTCATTTGATTAACGTGTGCACCAATATTTCATGTAAACTATGTGGTTCATCACAAGTTGTTAGTTATTTGGAAAAAAAGTTAGGCATAAAATTAGGTGAAACAACTGCCGATGGCAAATATACTCTGCGATCAGTTGAGTGTCTGGGTGCTTGTGTTAATGCACCAATGATGCAGATAGACAAGGATTATCATGAAAGTCTGACCACTGATAAAATTGACCAAACTTTGGAACAGTACCGATGAATAATAGAGGTGGTTGTCATGATTGAGCAAAATCAAGTCTGTTACCGAACATTTCATTTACAGGAGTCCTGGACGCTTGATGCTTATCAAAGCATTGGTGGCTATAGCGCTTTACGTCGTATTTTGAGAGAACAAATACCTCCTCAGCAGATTATTGAAGAATTAAAAACGTCTGCATTGCGTGGCCGTGGTGGTGCAGGCTTTCCCACTGGGCTGAAATGGAGTTTCATGAATCGCAATACACCTGTACAAAAATATGTGGTTTGTAATTCGGATGAAGGGGAGCCTGGTACTTGTAAAGACCGGGAAATATTGAGTCGTAACCCTCACCAGCTAATAGAAGGTATGGCAATTGCCGGCTATGTGATGGGTGCAACGGTGGGTTATAACTACATCCGTGGTGAATTTTGGCTTCCCTACGAAAGAATGGAGGCTGCGCTGAAAGAAGCGTATGCGGCCGGTTTGCTGGGGCGAAATATTTTGGGCAGCGGGGTTGATTTTAACTTGTATAATCACCTTGGCGCAGGCGCCTATATTTGTGGGGAAGAAACAGCTCTGTTGAATTCTCTTGAGGGTAAAAAAGGTCAACCACGCTTTAAGCCTCCTTTTCCTGCCAACTATGGTTTATACGGTAAGCCAACAACTATTAATAATACCGAAACGTTTGCTTCAGTCCCTGTAATTATGGAGAAAGGTGGCGAGTGGTTTTTACAACTCGGTAAACCTAATAATGGCGGAGCAAAATGTTTCAGCGTGAGTGGTCATGTTAATAAACCGGCAAATTTTGAGATACCTCTCGGTACACCCTTTAAAACGTTACTGGACTTGGCTGGAGGAGTACGCGAAGGTAGAGCCATTAAAGCAGTTATTCCTGGTGGAACTTCCATGCCAGTATTGCCCGGTGATGTCATGATGAAGCTTGACATGGATTATGACAGCATCCAGAAAGCAGGTTCCGGTTTAGGTTCGGGAGCAGTTATCATCATGGATGAAACGACTTGTATGGTTGATGCTCTTTATCGTATTTCTGAATTTTACATGGACGAATCTTGTGGACAATGTACTCCCTGTCGTGAAGGGACCGGTTGGTTAGTACGTTTAATTCACCGTATAAAAGAAGGACACGGTGAATCCGGTGATATTGAAAAACTCGTAAATGTAGCTGACAAAATCGAAGGCCGCACTATTTGTGCTTTGGGAGAGGCTGCTGCCTGGCCTGTACAAAGTTTTGTGAAGCATTTTTACCATGAGTTTGATTATTTCATTAAGCACAAACGCTCGATCGTCGCAGCATAATTGAGAAGGTTTAAACGATGGCTACCATTGAAATCGACGGGAAAACATTTGAAGTAGAAAATGGCAAAATGATCATTGAGGTTGCTGACGAAGCAGGAATTTATATCCCTCGTTTTTGCTATCACAAGAAATTGTCTGTCGCGGCGAATTGCAGGATGTGTTTAGTAGAGGTGGAAAATGGCCGAAAGCCTGTTCCTGCTTGTGCGACACCAATCACTAATGGTATGAAGGTTTTTACAAAATCGGAAGAAGCCATTCGTTCACAGCAGGCTGTGATGGAATTTCTTCTGATTAACCATCCTTTAGACTGTCCTATATGTGACCAGGGAGGGGAGTGTGAGTTACAAGATCTCTCCATGGGCTTTGGTGATGATCATTCTGAATATAAAGAAACAAAACGTTCAGTCAACGATGATGAGCTTGGCTCGTTAATTTCAACAGAAATGACTCGTTGTATTCATTGTACCCGTTGTGTTCGTTTTGGCGAGGAAATTGCGGGATTACGCGAATTAGGTGCAACTGGTCGTGGCGAAGAGATGCAGATTGGTACTTATGTACAACATAGTATGACTTCTGAAGTGTCTGGCAATATTATTGATTTATGTCCTGTAGGTGCTTTAACGTCCAAACCTTATCGCTTTACTGCGAGAGCCTGGGAACTGGTTCAAAATGATAGTCTTGCACCTCACGACTGTCTGGGATCAAATGTATATCTTCATAGTCGTCGTAACGAATTAATGCGGGTTGTTCCGAGAGAAAATGAAACCATTAACGAAAGCTGGTTATCCGATAGAGATAGATACAGCTATTTAGGCTTAAAGAGCGAAGCGCGAGCGGGCCAGCCAAAAATCAAGAAAGAGGGGCAATGGCAGACCGTTGATTGGTCAACGGCGCTTAAATTTGCCGCGGAAGGGATTAGTCGAGTCATTAAACAGCATGGGTCTGAACAATTTGCTGCTTTTGCTTCCCCTTCTTCCACAGTGGAAGAGTTTTATTTATTGCAAAAATTCATGCGTGAATTGGGGGTTAATAACCTCGATCATCGTATTCAGCAAATCGATTTTCGTGATCAGGCCGATCAACCAATAATGCCGGGTAGTTCTCTAAAATATGCCGAGCTGGAAAATCAACAGGCCATTCTTTTATTTGGATGTAATATTCACAGAGAAGTGCCTCTTGCAGGATTGCGTGTACGTAAGGCGTTTCGAAATGGTGCCAGGCTTTTTGCCATGAATCCTGTTGATTATGATTATCATTTTGACCTTAGTGCCAAGGTAATTGTTTCTCCACAGGAAATGCCCATCCAGCTTGCAAAGCTTGTTTTGGCAATGACTGATGATGTAAGTCAGTTATCTGAGGAAATGCAGAAGCTTTTGATTGGTCTTAAGCCTGATGAAGCGACACTTGCCATAGCAAAAGCGCTTAAAGAATCCAATGGGACGATAATTACTGGAGCTTTGTGTGAGAATCACCCTCATGCGTCCTTGTTGCGTACTTTGATTCATACTTTGGAAGAGGGTTCACAGATAAAAATTCTGCGATTAACCACAGGAGCAAACAGTGCCGGGGCTTGTCTGGCAGGTATGCTTCCTCATCGTACAACGGCTGGCAAATCTGTTAATCCAGCAGGATTGGATGTTCAGGCGGCGTTAGATGCAAAATTAAAAGGTTATTTTTTGCTGGCAGTAGAGCCTGGATTTGATTTTGCAAATCCATATCAGGCAAGACAATCCATGCTGGGAGCCGAATTCGTGGTCATGCTTTCAGCATTCCATAATGAATCAATGGAAGATTATGCTGATGTTATTTTACCTATGGCACCCTATGCGGAAACATCAGGAACCTATATTAACGTTGATAAAACATGGCAAACTGTAAAAGGGGCTTTAAAGCCTTATAAAGAAGCCAGACCCGCATGGAAAATTATACGCGTTCTTGCTAACTTGCTTCATTGTAAGGGATTCGACTATGTATCTTCTGATGAGGTATTAAAAGAGGTAAAAGAATTAACAACAATGGCTGCTGACTACAAATATCAACCTTATTATCCGGAGTCTTTGCCTTTGAGCAATCAACCGTTGGTAAGAGTAGGCGAGTGGCCACTTTATCGTAGTGATGCGGTAGTTCGTCACGCTCATGCATTACAGATTTGTGCTGCAGCAGAAACTGCCTGCATACGAGTTCATCCCAGTACAGCGAATAGATTGAAATTAGATGAGGTTGCCACTGTATCTCAGGGTGATATTGAGATAACATTGCCGCTTAAACGTGATGAGCGTGTGGCACCGGATGTGGTGTGGGTTGCAAATGCAATGCCAGAGACAGTAGACCTCGGACACTCTTTTGCGGCAATAACAATTAAGCGCTAGACAGGTAAAAATATGCTACAAGATATTGGCATCTTATTGTGGATCGTTATTAAAATTCTAATTATAGTGGTTCCGCTTCTTCTTGCGGTGGCTTATGCAATTTATGCTGAACGTAAAGTAATTGGCTATATTCAGGTTCGTATTGGGCCTAATCGAGTGGGTTGGCGAGGATTGCTGCAGCCGTTTGCTGATTTGTTGAAACTTATTACAAAAGAAATAATTATACCAACGAAATCAAATAAATATTTATTTATTGTAGCGCCTTTATTTGCTCTCGTTCCTTCTTTAGCCGGGTGGGCAGTTATTCCTTTTTCGCAAGGCATGGTTTTGGCAAATATTAATGCCGGATTGCTTTACCTTTTTGCCATGAGTTCTTTGGGGGTGTATGGTGTATTGATTGCTGGCTGGGCCTCAAACTCAAAATATGCCATGTTTGGTGCTCTACGAAGTGCCGCTCAGACTGTTTCCTATGAAATTGCTATGGGTTTCTCAATAGTCGGTATTTTACTGGCTGCAGGAAGCTTAAATCTGACTGACATCGTTGTTTCCCAGCGAGGAGGCATCTGGCATTGGTGGTTTGTTCCTTTGTTGCCTTTGTTTATGACTTTCTGGATCGCCGGTATTGCCGAAACAAATCGTGCTCCTTTTGACTTGGCAGAAGGCGAGTCGGAAATCGTCGCAGGCTTCCATGTGGAGTATTCCGGGATAGGTTTCGCATTGTTTTTCCTTTCAGAATATGCCAGCATGATTTTAATCTCTACTTTATTGTCATTGCTGTTTCTGGGAGGATGGCTGTCGCCTTTTGAAGGTATTCCTCTATTACAGGATATTTTCTTTTTCGTGCCAGGTTTTATCTGGCTACTGGTCAAGATTTCTTTTTTTCTCTTCGTGTATTTATGGATTCGCGCTACTTTCCCTCGTTATCGCTATGACCAATTAATGCGTTTGGGTTGGAAAGTATTGATCCCATTGACTATTGTATGGGTTGTAGTTACAGCCTTAATGGTTATGGCAAAACTTAAACCGTGGTTTTAATCAGTCAACTGAGTAACTAATGAAACAAGCATATCGATACATCAGACATTATTTTCGGAGCTTTTTGCTTCTGGAACTACTTTCTGGTTTGAAAGTAACCGGGAAGTATTTTTTTAAGAAAAAAGTCACTGTTCAGTTTCCAGAAGAACAAACGCCTCTTTCACCCAGGTTTCGTGGTCTGCTTGCATTACGACGTTATCCTAATGGTGAGGAGCGATGCATTGCCTGCAAGTTATGTGAAGCTGTATGTCCAGCGCTTGCAATTACTATCGATTCAGAGCAACGAGAAGATGGTTCGAGAAGAACCACTCGTTATGACATTGATATGTTTAAATGTATTAATTGTGGTTTATGTGAAGAGTCATGCCCAGTGGATTCAATTGTTGTTACTCCAATTCATCATTATCACATCAGTGAGCGTGGTCAAAATATTATGACTAAAGAAAAACTGCTTGCTGTAGGTGATTTAATGGAGGCAAAATTGGCCGCAGATAGAGAGGCTGATAAGAAATGGCGCTAATGAGGTTAAAAAATGCATGATTTATTGCCACAAGTTGTTTTCTACCTATTTGCTGGATTAGCTGTTCTTTCAGCATTTATGGTTATTACGCAAAATAATCCGGTACGCTGTGTCCTTTTTCTGGTAGTCACTTTTTTTGCCAGTTCTGTACTTTGGTTATTAGCCGGGGCTGAGTTTCTGGCTTTAATCCTTGTCCTGGTTTATGTGGGCGCGGTAATGACATTGTTTTTATTTGTTGTGATGATGCTGAATATTGATACGGAGTCAATGAAAGCTCATTTTTTAAGGTATTTGCCTTTTGGTTTGATTTTGGTTGCTTTGCTTATAGGATTGTTACTGGTGGCACTTCCTGAAGGTAGTTTTGACGTACCTTTGGAACAGGCCAATCTACCTGTGGACTACCAAACCGCAAATAATGAAAATTATGTAGAGCCAGTTAAGACGTTACCTAATACAGAAGCTATTGGTATGGTCCTTTATACAGATTATGTTTTTGCCTTTGAAATTGCGGCGGTATTACTTCTGGTTGCAATTATATCAGCCATTACGTTGGCTCATCGTGGTATAGTTCGCTCGAAGCGACAAAATGTAATCGCCCAGCTTATGACAAGACCTAAAGACCGGGTTGAACTTATCAATATTAAATCAGAGAAATAACATCAGGAAACAGCAATGATACCAGTCAATAATTATCTGATACTAACAACAATTCTGTTTGGCTTAAGTCTTGTAGGGCTTATATTAAATCGTAAAAATATTATTTTGCTTTTAGTATGCATAGAGTTAATGCTCCTGGCGGTGAATACTAATTTTGTTGCTTTTTCTCGCTTCTACAATGGTACAGCAGGTCAGGTATTTGTCTTTTTTATACTGACAGTTGCTGCTGCAGAAGCCGCAATAGGTTTGGCCATAGTGGTGTTGCTGTACCGTAACAGGGGCAATATCGATGTTGATAAAATGAATCATTTAAAAGGTTAACAACGTGAGCATTCCACAGCTTTGTCTAATAATTATTCTATCTCCTCTATTTGGCTCGCTAATTGCTGGTTTTTTTCGTAATCAAATTGGCCGTGTTGGAGCGCATTCTATAACTATTGCTGGTGTCGGCTTATCTTTTTTGTTATCTCTGTATGTAGCTGTAATTATTTTGAGTGGTTTAGCGGATACAGTAAATACTAACCTTTATACATGGGCTAGTGGTGGCACTTTTTTTCCTTACACATTTAATATTGGTTTCCTGATTGACCCGTTGACAGTAGTGATGCTGGTCATTGTTACTTTTGTGTCGCTACTCGTCCATATTTATAGTATTGGCTATATGGCCGATGATGATGGCTATCAACGTTTTTTTAGTTATATTTCTTTATTTACCTTCATGATGTTAATGCTGGTGAGTGCTAATAATTTCCTGCAGTTATTTTTTGGTTGGGAAGGTGTTGGTCTGGTGTCCTACCTGTTGATTAGTTTTTGGTATCATAAAGAGTCAGCTATCGCCGGGGGGTTAAAGGCATTTTTAGTTAATCGTGTAGGTGATTTTGGTTTTGTTCTGGGGATTGGAATACTATTGGCTTACACCGGTAGTCTGGATTACGAAACAGTATTTAATAATGCTAATAGCCTAGCCAGTCAAAAAATAGAATTATTTAGTGGTCATCCCTGGTCGGTTTTAACGGTCGGATGCCTGCTCCTTTATGTGGGAGCCATGGGTAAATCGGCTCAAATTCCTTTACATGTATGGCTCCCTGAATCAATGGAAGGTCCGACACCTATTTCTGCATTGATCCATGCTGCAACGATGGTGACTGCCGGGGTATTCATGATTGCGCGAATTTCGCCTTTGGTTGAATTATCAACACCCGCGTTGAGTACCATTTTAGTAATAGGTGCTACAGGAGCACTCTTTACCGGTATTCTCGCGCTGGTGATGAACGATATTAAGCGAGTTATTGCCTATTCTACTTTATCTCAGCTTGGTTATATGATGGTTGCGATGGGTGCTTCAGCTTATAGCGCTGGTATGTTCCATTTGTTAACGCATGCTTGTTTCAAGGCGCTGTTATTTTTAGGTGCGGGTTCCGTAATAATTGGCATGCATCATGAACAAGATATGCGAAAAATGGGCGGGTTGTGGCGTAAGATGCCTATTACGTATGTTACTTTCATCATAGGAAGTCTCGCTCTTTGCGCTATACCTCCTTTTTCTGGTTTTTATTCTAAAGATACCATTATTGAAGCGGCACAATTATCAGAAATTCCAGGAAGTAGCTACGCTTATTTTTGTGTAGCAATTGGTGCAATGGTTACAGCACTTTATACTTTCCGCTCTTTATTCATGACTTTTCATGGTAAACCCCGGATGGATGAACATACGCTCGCGCATTTGCATGAATCACCCTGGGTCGTATGGCTGCCGCTCGTTTTACTTGCTATTCCCTCGGTAATTATAGGCTATATCCTATATATGCCCATTCTTTATCACACACCTTCGTTACTAGGTAGGTCGCTCTTTGTTTTACCTGAACATAATGTTTTGGCGGAATTGGCGAAAGAGGTTCACTCACCGTTACAGTCTGCTCTTCATGCAGTCATTTCCCCGGTTTTCTGGCTCACAATAACCGGAATTATTATTGCGTGGATTTGTTATATTGCCTTGCCAACCCTTCCCGCGACGCTGGCCCAACGTTTTTCACTCATTTATCGCTTACTTCTTAATAAATACGGCTTTGATGCTTTTAATGATCATGTTATTGTACGAAACACAAAAGCCTTGGGACGCTTTTTTTATCAGGTAGGCGATCAGAAACTAATTGATAGTATGATTGTTAATGGGACGGGTCGGACACTTAGATGGTTCGCAGAAAAAGGCCGGACAATGCAAAGTGGATACTTATACCATTATACAACAGTGATGGTGTTCGGTCTTTTCGCTTTCCTATGCTGGTTGTTACTTGGCTGATTATAAGGTGGAAGTATGCATCATTTGCTTAATTTATTAATCTGGTTGCCTATCATTGGCGGTGTTTTTGTCTTCCTTACTAGTGATGATAACAATCCTAACGTATCACGTTATTTATCTCTTTTCACGGTATTATTGACATTGATTATATGCATTCCCTTAATGAGCGGGTTTGATATAAATAGTCCGGGTATGCAGTTTGTGGAAGAAGTTTCCTGGATGCCAGCTTTAGGGATTAACTATAGCCTGGGTATCGATGGTTTATCGCTTTTGCTGATTGTTTTAAGTGTTTTTACTAATCTTATCGTAATTTTGGCCACGTGGGATAGTATTCATAAGCGTGTAGGCCAGTATATGGCTGCTTTTCTGATAATGCAGGGTTTACTAGTAGGCGTTTTTGCAGCAACTGATGCTATGGTTTTTTATATTTTTTGGGAAGCAACTCTCATACCTATGTATTTAATTATTGGTATCTGGGGTTCTGATAATCGAGTTTATGCAGCCATTAAATTTTTCCTTTATACTTTTTTAGGTTCGGTTCTCATGCTGGCATCGTTCCTTTATTTAGGTTATCACGTTAGCTCATTTAGAATTGAAACATTTTATGCGGTCAAATTAGGAATGACAGCGCAAACGCTTATTTTTATTGCTTTTTTTCTTGGTTTTGCTATCAAAATTCCTATGTTTCCGGTGCATACGTGGTTACCGGATGCTCATACTGAAGCGCCGGCAGGAGGGTCTATTGTTCTTGCAGCTATCTTATTGAAGTTGGGTGCGTATGGTTTTATTCGTTTTGCTTTACCTATAGTACCTGACGCCTGTAGTAAATATGCAATGATCATGATTGTTCTCTCATTAATTGCGGTTGTATATATTGGCTTGATTGCTATTATCCAGCGAGATATGAAACGCCTTATTGCTTATTCTTCCATTTCTCATATGGGATTTGTAACCTTGGGCTGTTTTGCCATATTCACTATTGCAAAACATTCCGGTTTAAGTAACGCTGGCCTTGTATTGGAAGGCGCTATTGTGGTTATGATTTCTCATGCTTTCGTTTCCAGTGGGCTTTTTGCAGGAGTTGGTTATATTTATGACCGTATGCATACCCGGCAAGTGAAAGATTTTGGTGGTCTTGTGCATTCCATGCCTGTTTTTTCTTCTTTTTTTATGCTTTTCGCCATGGCAAATGCCGGATTGCCAGGAACTTCCGGTTTTGTGGGAGAATTCATGGTTATTCTTGGAAGTATGAAAGCCAACTTTTGGGTTGCCTTTTGGGCTGCTGCTACATTAATAATCGGTGCGGCTTACACGTTATGGATGTACAAAAGAGTTATTTTTGGGCCCATTGTTAATGAGAAAGTAGCAAATTTACGCGATATTTCTATTTTTGAAATAAGCGCCTATGTGTTATTGGCTTTCATGGTTATAGGGATCGGAGTTTATCCAAAACCCATGATTGATTATGTCCATCAAACCGTAAGTTATACATTAGCACAGGCTGATAAATCGAAATTATAAGACAAGGGATATTATCAGTGGTAAAAGTGAATTTCATTTATAAAAATTGAAAGCATTCAAATGAAAGGTTAATAAAAACATGACAATAGCGTTACTTGAAAATTTTCATCTTGTTTTGCCGGAACTCATTATATTGGTTACGGCCTGCGTTGTTTTACTTGCGGATTTATTTCTGCGTGATCGCTATTCATCTATAGCATTTACACTGTCGTCTATCGGTTTGCTGCTGGCTGCTTGTGTCAATTTCCTATTTCTAGGAAGCTTTAAGGTGACACTGTTTGGTGGTTTATTTGTGAGTGATGATATTGCTCAACTTATGAAGATATTTATTTATCTGATGGTTTTTTTAAGTTTTTTTTATTCCAGACACTACATTGATGAGCGGCAAATGCCAGCAGGGGATTATTATGTTCTCGGTTTATTCTCAACGTTGGGAATGATGGTATTGGTTTCTGCTCACTCACTTCTTACCATTTTCCTTGGGTTGGAATTACTGTCTCTTCCTCTTTATGCCATGACAGCAATTCGTCGTACCAATAGTAATGCAGCCGAAGCAGCTATGAAATATTTTGTGATGGGAGCGATTGCTTCGGGTATGCTTTTATATGGCATGTCTTTATTATATGGCGTTACAGGCAAACTGGATCTGATGGATATAGCTAATGCTATTGCCAGTAATAGTGCAAAGCAGGAAAATATGCTGTTATCCTTCGCTTTAGTGTTTATTATTGCGGGTGTAGGATTCAAGTTGGCTGCGGTGCCTTTCCATATGTGGGCGCCCGATGTTTATCAGGGCGCTCCTACGTCTGTGACCTTGCTTATCAGTACGGCTCCTAAAATAGCAGCAATCGCTATGGCTCTGCGTTTACTGACCCTGGCTTTAGGATCATCAGAGATTGTCCTGCAATGGCAACAACTTTTGCTGGTGATGACATTATTATCTGCAGGGATCGGGAATTTACTTGCCATTGTGCAAAATAATATAAAACGTTTATTTGCATACTCTGCCATTTCACATGTTGGTTATGCGTTATTTGGAATTCTGGCGGCTACTACAGCTGGTTATGCTGCTTCGCTCTATTACATACTTATTTATTCGCTCATGACGACAGCTGCTTTTGGTTTACTTGTATTGTTGTCCAATCAAGGTATGGAAATTGAAAATGTTGACGATTTAAAAGGATTAAATAAACGAAATCCCTGGATTGCATTTATGATGTTAATCGTTATGTTTTCGATGGCGGGGGTGCCACCTACCGTTGGCTTTTTTATCAAATTACTTGTGTTAAAAGCGTTGGTTGACGTACATCTAACCTGGGTTGCCGTTTTAGGTCTGTGTTTCGCCGTAGTAGGTGCTTATTATTACTTACGTATTGTGAAAGTGATGTATTTTGATGATGCAATGGATAAAAAATCTGTGCAATTCTCCACGGCAGCAAAAATAATATTTTCATTAAATTGTCTTTCATTATTATATTTTGGTTTATTTCCATCAGGTTTGATGAATGCCTGCATTAATGCTTTTAGTGGATAATGTAAGTCTTAAGGCCATTATTAAAAATGATAAAGTTAGTCCAAATAAGTTATTTTTTGTTCTAAATTGACAAAATTTAAGTCTTTACTCGATTGCTTGGATAATCAACTCCCAAGTAGGTGTAAAGTATGTTTTTTTGACGTCAGTAATGAGCAGCAAAAGAACTGAGTTAGAATTTATATCATCGCGGATGAGCTAATGATGACCATAATGAATATGGACATATCTTAAATGCGAATTTCTCCTAAAATATACTGACAATAATACTCGAAAATTGCTTAACTTCGCTATAGGTCGTACTAGCCAGGTGTTTTAGAATAGAGCGTATCTTGTAGTTTTAACAGAGTTTATAAACTTCAACAATAAGCCCTGTTAAAATTACTTTAAAAAAGCTTGATAAATGGAGGAAGGCTAAGTATACTTGCCCTCAGTTGATGCGGGGTGGAGCAGCCTGGTAGCTCGTCGGGCTCATAACCCGAAGGTCGTAGGTTCAAATCCTGCCCCCGCTACCACTATTAAGAACCCCATTTTTGGGGTTTTTTATTATGTTTTATCCGGTAATGTTAACTACTGGTTCTTGGGATAATTTTTAAAATTCTGTCTGAATTTGGAATAATGGATCAACTACATTTTAGCACTGCGGGTAAGTGGCCCATAAGAAGTAACCATACAAATGAATACCTGATAGAGTATTTTTTGTAAACAGGCAATCGGGTAACATATGATACAAAATGAAATTGCACAGATGTTAAAGCCTCTAATAGATGATCTGGGATATGAATTATGGGGTTGTGAATACCTGTCTCAAGGAAGGCATTCCTTGTTAAGAATCTATATTGATAAAGAGAATGGCATTAATATAGAAGACTGTGAACAGGTTAGTAAACAAGTGAGTGCCTGGCTTGACGTTGAAGATCCCATTTCTGGTAATTATAGCTTGGAGGTTTCTTCTCCCGGGGTTCCCCGCCCATTATTTTACAAAGAACAATATGAGCGTTATTTAGGTGACAAAGTTCAGGTTAAGTTATTTAAACCATTAAATGGCAGTCGTAAACTATCCGGTACGATTGATAGTGTAAACGGCGATGTATTGATATTAAAGGTGGGTGAAGAGCAACTGGAAGTACAATTTTCCCATATAGTAAAAGCAAATTTGATAGGCGAGTGAGGGTGAACAATGAATAAAGAGTTGTTATTAGTTGCTGATGCATTATCCAATGAGAAGGATGTGAGTAAAGAAGTTGTATTGCAGGCAATTCAGGCAGCACTTGAATCCGCTACTCGTAAGCTCATCGATAAAGAAATCGGGGTGAGAGTTAAACTTGATTCACGAACCGGTGATTATGAAACTTACCGTTATTGGGATGTTGTTGCTGATGAGGAGCTGGAATTCCCGGATCGGCAAATAACCTTGACTCAGGCAAAAGAGCGTGCTCCTGCAATCGAACTGGGCGGACGCATCGAAGAACCAATGTCGTCTATTGAATTTGGGCGTATTGCTGCGCAAACTGCTCGTCAAGTTATTATGCAAAAAATTCGTGAAGCGGAAAGACAACAGATTGTCGATCAATTTAAGAATAAATTGGGTCAGCTCGTTTATGGTACTGTTAAAAAAGTAACGCGTGATAACATTATCATTGATCTGGGTAATAAAGCAGAAGCTTTCATGCCTCGTAATGAAATGTTACCCAATGAAATGTTTAGACCCAATGACAGGGTTAGAGCCTATCTCTATGAAATTACACCTCAGGCAAGAGGTCCTCAACTGTTTGTTAGTCGCATACGCAATGAGATGCTCATTGAATTATTTCGTATAGAAGTACCAGAAATTGGTGAAAATGTTATTGAGGTGAAAGCAGCGGCTCGTGAGCCAGGAAACCGTGCCAAAATTGCGGTAAAAACCAACGATGGTCGTATTGATCCCGTAGGTGCCTGTGTGGGTATGCGAGGAGCGCGTGTTCAGGCAGTTTCCAGTGAATTAGGCGGAGAGAGAGTAGATATTATCCTGTGGGATGATAATCCCGCCCAGCTGGTGATTAATGCTATGGCTCCGGCTGAAATTTCTTCTATTGTGGTGGATGAAGACAGTCATACGATGGATTTGGCAGTGCAGAAAGATCAATTATCTCAGGCTATTGGCCGTAATGGGCAAAATGTCAGATTGGCAAGCCAGCTTACCGGCTGGACTCTTAATGTAATGACCATCGAAGAGTTCAATAGCAAGAGTCAGGAAGAATCATCCAAAATTATTAATTTATTTACATCGGCTTTAGAGATTGATGAAGAAATAGCAAGCCTTTTAGTTGCCCATGGGTTTTCCTCTTTAGAAGAAATTGCTTATGTCCCTAAAGAAGAATTAATTGCCATCGAAGAATTTGACGAGGAAATTGTTGAAGAACTAAGAAATCGAGCCAATGATACTTTGCTGACCCAAGCATTAACTTCTGGACAGGGTTTCGCGGAGAACTCTTCTGATTCATTGCTTACAATGGAAGGAATGACTGAAGAACTGGCAACGAGCCTGGCAACTAAAGGTATAACAACTATAGATGAATTAGCCGAGCATTCCGTTGATGAATTACTTGATATTAAAGGCATGACGGAAGAGAAGGCGGGTAAGCTTATCATGAAAGCACGGGAACCGTGGTTTAAGTAGTTAGAATTTAGTATAGAGTTATTGAAAGTTTATAGAGCAAAGTGGTTATCATTAATGTCTTATTTTGCTGAAGGGTTATCAATGAGGCATTTTCATGCCATTTTGATTTTTTGTGTTGGATTTGCAACACGTGAATCACTAAGAATCAAAGTAAATCTCTTTGAGATTGCTGAAAGGGGGTAAGTTATGGCGGATGTGACGGTTAAACAATTGGCTCAGGTCGTTGGTATCCCTGTTGAACGCCTATTGACCCAATTGCAGGAAGCAGGCCTATCTTTTACTGATGATCAGCAAACGGTCAATGAGGAACAAAAAAGGATCTTATTGGGCCATTTAAAGAGCAGTGCTAATCGTGAGGTACGGGCAACACCTGAACGTATTACTCTTAAGCGAAAAAGCCTTACTCAGGTAAAACTTGGGCATGACGTGCACAGCGGCAAGACGGTTAACATTGAAGTGCGTAAAAAAAGAACTTATGTAAAAAGAAGCACTTTAGTTGAACAACATCCTGAACAGGATGTGGAAGCCGAGAATGAGGCGCTGTTAGTTAATGAGGCAGTAAGTACTTCTACCGATGAAGTACAGGATGTTTCTTTGCCTGACGAAACTATTACAGAGGCAGCAGTGGCCAGCGAACAAACTGAAATTATAGAGAAAAACGATGAAGGGCATGTTGAAAATTTGCCTGCTGAAGAAGTCTCCGCAGATGAAAGTTCTCATGATCTCCCCGGCGAAATCCCGGTTGAAGAAGCGGTGGTTCCTCATATTGAAGAAGAAAAAGTAGAGAAAGTTGCCAAGAAGAAACATAATGAACGAGTTGAAACAGACTCGGAAAGTGAATTTAAAAAAGGCAAGAAAAGAAACAAATATGCTGCGCCTGAGCGTGAGGACGATGAACACCTGTTACAGGTTCGTCATAAGCGTCACAAGGCTAAAAAACGCAAGGGTAGTGAAAAATCTGAAAAATATCGCGAAGCAGAAGAGGCATTGACACATGGTTTTGCCATGCCAACTACGCCTGTTGTTCGTGAAGTTGCTATACCGGAAACAATTACAGTGGCAGAACTTGCCAAGCGAATGTCTGTTAAAGCGGCTGAAGTGATCAAGGTGATGATAGGTTTGGGGGCGATGGCTACCATCAATCAGGTCATTGATCGTGATACCGCTATTATTGTGGTTGAGGAAATGGGCCATAAGCCTCATGTGCTTAAAGAAAATGCGATTGAAGATACTTTGGGCGATGTGTTAAGCAAAGGTAGCAAGACTGAATCCCGTGCTCCGGTTGTGACGATTATGGGCCATGTGGATCATGGTAAAACATCGTTACTTGATTATATCAGACGGACTAAAGTCGCCGCAGGGGAGGCTGGAGGTATTACTCAACATATTGGTGCCTATCATGTCAGTACGCCTAAAGGGGACATTACTTTTCTGGATACACCAGGCCATGCTGCATTTACTGCAATGCGGGCGCGTGGTGCACAAGCAACCGATATAGTTATTCTTATCGTTGCTGCTGATGACGGTGTCAAACCACAAACCATAGAAGCAGTTCAACATGCCAAGGCAGCTAATGTACCCATTATCGTTGCTATCAATAAAATGGATAAACCTGATGCTGATCCAGACCGGGTAATGAATGAGCTATCGGCTTATGAGGTCATTCCCGAATCGTGGGGTGGTGATACCATGTTTGTTAATATTTCAGCTAAATCGGGTCTTGGTATCGATGAGTTGCTGGATGGCATATTGTTACAATCAGAAGTACTAGAGTTAACAGCAACTACTGATGGCGCAGCAAAAGGTGTTGTTATTGAGTCCCGTCTGGATAAAGGGCGTGGTCCAGTGGCAACCATCCTGGTACAAAGTGGAACTTTACACAAAGGCGATATTTTGTTGGCAGGATTACAATACGGACGAGTTCGTGCATTAGTAAGCGATAATGGTAGTTCTGTCGATAGTGCTGGCCCTTCTATTCCTGTTGAAGTTTTAGGGCTTTCAGCAATCCCTCATGCGGGTGATGATGCGGTGGTAGTTCCTGATGAAAAGAGAGCGCGTGAAGTCGCCTTGTTCAGGCAAGGAAAATTCCGTGATGTTAAACTTGCCAGACGTCAGAAATCATCTCTTGAAGGGATTTTCGAAACGATGACTGTAGCCGAGGCGAAAGTACTTAATGTCGTTTTAAAAGCGGATGTCCAAGGCTCGGTTGAGGCAATAGCCGATGCTCTGGTTAAATTGTCGACTGACGAAGTGAAGGTCGAAATTATTGCCAATGGTGTAGGTGGTATTACGGAATCTGATGTCCATTTGGCAATTGCTTCAAATGCGATTTTAATTGGTTTTAATGTTCGCGCCGATAGCGGAGCGAAGCGTTTAGCAGAACAGGAAGCGGTATCTCTTCATTATTACAGTGTTATCTATGACATCGTGGATCAGGTCAAAGGCGCGTTAACTGGAATGCTTGCTCCTCAATTTAAAGAAGAAATTATTGGTATCGCTGAAGTGCGCGATGTTTTCCGTTCTCCGAAGTTGGGTGCAATTGCCGGATGTATGGTAGTTGAAGGAACTATCAAACGAAATAATCCTATCCGTGTTCTTAGAAATAATATTGTCATTTATGAAGGTACGTTAGAATCGTTACGCCGATTTAAAGATGATGTGGTGGAAGTTCGTCAGGGTTTTGAATGTGGTATCGGCGTGAAAAATTATAATGATGTAAAAGCCGGTGACTTGATTGAAGTATTTGAAACAATTGAAATAAAGCGAGATTTATGACCAGTGATTTTAAGCGAACCGATCGCGTTGCAGAAATGATGCAACGCAAATTGTCGCAAATAATTCAGCAAGAAATCAAAGATCCGCGGTTACCTGCTTTTGTGACTATCTCCGCAGTAAAGGTATCCACAGACTTAAGCCACGCTAAAGTTTATTTTACTGTATTTAATGAAGATATTAAGCAGGCCGCAGATATTTTAAATGCTGCAGCCAGTTATTTACGTACTGCGTTAGCACGAAGTGTAAAGCTTCGTACAGTACCCCAACTTCATTTTGTTTACGATGAATCGATTGAATACGGGAGACGTTTAAGTCGTTTGATTGATGAAGCAAACCCTTCTGACCAAGACGATGAGCAAAGCTAATTGTAATAACCCAGTAAATGGAATTTTATTACTCAATAAACCTCAAGGTTTAACTTCTAATGCCGTGTTGCAGCAGATAAAGCGCTTATATAGGGCTAAAAAAGCAGGTCATACCGGGAGTCTTGATCCTCTCGCCACAGGTATGTTGCCTGTTTGTTTTGGTGAAGCAACCAAATTTAGCCAATATCTTCTGGATGCTGATAAATGTTATGAGGCGACAGGGCTATTAGGTATAAAAACGAACACGGCAGACGCTCTTGGCGAAATTATTGAAGAAATTTCTTCTTTTCAAATAACGAGAGCTCAGTTAGAAGTTGTACTTAATGAATTTAAAGGTAAGATCAAGCAAATTCCATCCATGTTTTCGGCCTTAAAACACAAAGGTACTCCGCTTTATAAATATGCGCGCGAGGGCATTACTATTGAACGCGAAGCACGAGAGATTATTGTTCATAACCTTGAATTAACTGCTTTTGATGGTAAATCATTTGCGATTAAGGTGGTGTGTAGCAAAGGAACATACATTCGTAATCTTGTAGAGGATATTGGCGAACGCCTGGGTGTTGGTGCACATGTCACGCAATTGCATCGTGTAAATACGGCGGGTTTTGCCGAGGAACCTATGTACAATCTTGATGTTTTACAAAACAAACCACAAGAAGAATTGTACGCCTGTCTGTTGCCTGTGGATCGAGCGGTGCAATATCTGCCGTGGTTAAATTTGAACCTCACTGAGGTAGCGGCGTTACGACAAGGTAAAGTACTCAGTAAACCTTCTTCCAATGCTATACAAGGTCATATCCGTCTTTATGATGAATGCGAAAATTTCGTAGGTGTGGGTGAATGTAAAGATAGGAGTACTTTAATGGCTAAGCGGTTAATATCTGCCTGAAAAGCGTGGATGTGCTCATTAATGGGAAAAGCATTCAGAGGAATGCCTATGTTCCCGTGTTTGTCTCTGAGAGATGGTCACAAAAAATAACGGTAATCATAATAAGAAAATAAATATTTTTTTATTATGAAATTCATCCTGATGATTAGTAGGTGTTCACGGAATAGGTAATTAAGAAGTATATAACGTCAATGTCTTTCCCGTCTTTCGCGAGGATGACATCAATAAAAATCACAGGAAGTCAAATAATTTCAAATAAATCAATTACCCATCCGTGGTACAAATAATGAGAAGATCTATCAGAAACAAGGCGGGAGTAGGTAATGAAAATTGGCTTAAGTTGATGCCATTGAGTGAACAATTACCATTTTTTAGATTATTAGTTATATCTAAGTGAATGAGCTGCTTCTATCCTCATTAGGCAGGGAATCCTCATTATTAAGTAAAGTCTTTGATTGTTTATCTGGTAATTCCTCAAAAAATGATAATCCTCTTGTTATTGAGGTTTGAGAAAGTGTTCCTTTTGGAACGTTTGAATTATGTTGGCTGGCAGTCAGGTTTAAATCAGATGAAAAGCTCTCCTGAAGTGAATTATTTTTTTGGTAATCAGTAGTATTGACAGGACTTATTTGATTATCAGTCTTTGGAGCAGTGTTGTCTTCAGAAAAAATGAGTTCTATCTCATCGTTGTCATGAGCATGATTATTTAGATACGATCCTATTCTCATGGAAGCAACTGACAATATGACAAGAAGTAAGGGTATTAGCAGTATATAAGGACTAACTATCGGTAGCAACATTGCAGTAAAAATAAGAAACATCAACCCAAGAAACATCAACGGTGGAGGTAGATACAATAAAGCTTCATAATTAATAGAATAGTTACGATTTTGTTTATAACGGTATTTATTCACATGAAGAAAATTGTCTTCAAAATTATTTCTGATTTTAGGATTTTCCTGGCATTTTTTATACATAATTGCTGCTTGGGTTGGATGTAAACCTGACTTTTTTGCGTAATCAAGATATGTTTCATAGGTAGCATCACCAATTTCAGGAGATCTTACTTTCTTTGCCAACGATGCCAGTTTATTAAGCTCGCTTTTTTTCATCATAAATACTCATTAATCATTATCCAACACATTATACAATATGTTCAAATTAAAATCTACAATAGATCTTTAATTAGAAAATCACGTTATTTTGGCTGAATCAGTTATTTTTCGGCGTAGAAAATGTATTTTCGCTCGTTATCTATAGCGAATATCCGAAAAATTCTAATAAAGAATGCACAAATTGTTAACTAATACTTGTGTCTCGCTACTTGACTTGGTAAAATCCTCCCCTTTAAAAAGAACACTTAGCTTATCTTCAGGAGTGAATATGTCGCTAACTAGCGCACAAAAAGTAGAAATTATTAATGAGTACAAACGAGGCGATAAAGATACCGGTTCGCCTGAAGTACAGGTTTCACTAATGACAGGTCGTATTAAATATTTAACCGATCATTTTAAAGAAAATAAAAAAGATTTTCATTCAAGACGTGGTTTACAGGCATTAGTCAATAAACGTCGCAAGCTGCTTAAGTATTTAAAAAGAAAAGATCAGGCGCGGTATCAAACCTTGATCCAAAATTTGGGTCTGCGGGATTCCTATTGATTCTTCGAATTTTATTAGATAGGGCTGGAGCTCAATTTTTAGTCTAACTGAAAGGCGCAATATTCTGCGCCTTTTTTTTCGCTATTCAATTTTAAGAGGTAATTTACGTGGCTAAAATCACTAAAGAAATACAGTTCGGTGAACACATGCTTGTGCTTGAAACAGGCGAAATAGCAAGACAGGCTGATGGTGCTGTCTTTGCGAGTATGGCAGGCACTCAGGTATTAGTTACAGTGGTCGGACAAAAAACGGTTGCCGGTACTAATGATTTTTTCCCTTTGACGGTAAATTATCAGGAAAAAGCGTATGCTGCGGGTAAAATTCCTGGTGGTTTTAACAAACGTGAAGGCCGTCCCAGCGAGAATGAAACACTGGTTTCAAGATTAATGGATAGACCACTTAGACCTTTATTCCCCGAGGGATTTTGCAATGAAGTACAAATTATTGCTACGGTTATGTCATTAAATCCTGAAGTTCCCGCCGATATTATTTCCATGATTGGCGCCTCTGCCGCTTTGGCCATTTCCGGTATTCCTTTTCACGGTCCTATTGCAGCGGCTCGTGTGGGGTATAAAGACGGTATTTACCTGTTAAATCCTGGCCATAAAGCCATTGCTCAATCGGAATTGGATCTCGTGGTTGCCGGTACGGATGAAGCTATTTTAATGGTGGAATCAGAAGCAAGCGAGTTAAGTGAAGAAATCATGTTAGGGGCGGTATTGTACGGTCATGAGATGATGAAAGCGGTAATTAGAGGGATCAGAGAACTTGCCAATGAAGCAGGAAAACCGGCATGGGAATGGACAGCACCTGTAGTTGACACCGGTTTAGAGTCTCGTGTTGCCGAGTTAGCAACAACCTTGCTGACAGAAGCTTACTTAATTAAGGATAAACAACAGCGTTATAAGCGCCTGGCTGAAATAAGAGAACAAATTACAGAAAATCTGATCAATGAAAATGAACAATATGACAGCAATGCAGTGACTGGCATGTTAGGCAATTTAGAAAAAACCATTGTACGTAATCGTATTCTCGATGGGGAACCACGTATTGATGGGCGTGATCAAAAAACGGTGCGTCCGATAGCTATTCGTACCCGATTATTGGAACGTCCTCACGGTTCAGTAATATTCACCCGAGGTGAAACGCAAGCGATTGTAGCAGTTACTTTGGGTAATGAACGTGATGCGCAAACCCTGGATAATTTGAGCGGTGAAACAAAAGATAGATTCATGCTGCATTATAATTTTCCTCCTTTTTCAGTGGGTGAAACAGGAATGGTCGGTAGCCCTAAGCGTCGTGAAATTGGTCATGGCCGGTTAGCCAAGCGCAGTTTAATTGCTGTTTTACCTGCGGCCAGTGAGTTCCCTTATGTTTTAAGGGTAGTATCTGAAATCACCGAATCAAATGGGTCCAGTTCAATGGCTACTGTTTGTGGTACAAGTCTGGCATTAATGGATGCGGGTGTACCATTAAAAGCACCGGTTGCGGGTGTTGCTATGGGACTTATTAAGGAAGATGAACGTTTTGCAGTGTTAACCGACATTTTAGGGGATGAAGATCATTTAGGAGATATGGATTTTAAAGTTGCAGGAACTGAAAAAGGGATCACTGCTCTACAAATGGACATAAAAATCACAGGTATTACCAAAGAAATTATGGAACAGGCCCTGGAGCAGGCTTTAGCTGGACGGATGCATATTCTTGGCGTCATGAATAATGCTTTATCAGAACACCGGGAAGAATTATCAGAGCATGCGCCAAGAATTACAACCATGAAGATAGCGGAAGACAAAATACGAACTATTATAGGTAAAGGAGGTGCCACAATTAAAGGATTGATTGAAAGTACAGGTGTTTCTATTGATATCGACGATACAGGTGTAGTACAGCTATTTTCTCCTGATGCTGAAGCGCTTGAAGAAGCTCAAAAGCAGATTAAGGCATTGATTGCAGAGGTTGAAGTAGGTCAAACGTATAAAGGTAAAGTAAGCAAAATTGTTGATTTTGGTGCTTTTATTAATTTATTGCCTGGTAAGGATGGCCTTTTACATATCTCTCAAATCTGTGCGGACCGTGCGCAAAAAGTTGAATCTGTTCTTAGCGAGGGGCAGGAAATTGAAGTGTTTGTTGCTGGTGTTGATAAGCAGGGACGGGTCAAACTGGAATGGAAGGATAAGCCACAGGCAGTACCTGGGCCAGTGGAAGAAAAAAATGTAACAGAAGCGGATGAATCTATTGCAGAGCCGGAAGATCCTCAAGAGAAACATCATTCTGAAACATTAGTAGACAATGGCGAGGAATAAAATTGACTCCTGAAAAAGCTATTCTTATGGAGCCGTTTATTTTAAAGTTCTTTTGTTAGAGATCGGTTCGGTAGTGACTTTTAGATAATATAATTTATTTAATGGTCAATACAGGTCTTACGTTCCGCGCTGTATGCGCGGAATCCAGTAACCCAAACTCGATGTACCTTTTATACATCAAGTTCTCTGATTTCATAGTCATCGAAATAATTCTTTGTTTATAACAGTTCATTTAATTATTCCAGGACTCTTCATTATTTTTATAGTGCTGTTGCTATTTGGTTTTATTTTTAATAAATTGATTGGGTGGTATAATGTTCTCAACAATGGAATAGGAAAAGATAAATTATGCTTTTCAAAAACAAATACCCTCTTTTGGAAGAATTATTGAAAATAAATTGACCTTATCAAGGTTTGATACTAATACAAATAATATTGACAGAATTTTTACTCAAGAAAAAACTAGGTTACGATCAAACGTAAAAATTCGCTACGACTACTCGGATTATTGCGCATTTCACCGCGCATGACTGAAGTGGTCATCACCGAGTTTTGTTTTTCCACTCCGCGCATCATCATGCACAGGTGTTTGGCCTCTATTACGACAGCAACTCCGCGTGCGCCAGTGGTGGATTCTATGCAATCAGCTATTTCAGTTGTTAAACGCTCTTGTATTTGCAAGCGTCGTGCAAAATAGTCAACAATGCGTGCGATTTTAGATAAACCAAGAACTTTGCCATTAGGCAGATAACCCACGTGGCATTTACCCAAAAAAGGAAGTAGGTGATGTTCACACATGGAATACATTTCAATATCTTTTACAATGACCATTTCACTCATGTCTGAGGTAAACAGGGCGCCATTTATGATGTCATCAAGATTCTCTCGATATCCTTTAGTAAGGTAGCGTAAGGCATTTACTGCGCGCTCAGGCGTATCTCGTAAACCCTCGCGCTCGGTGTCCTCTCCAATATTTTCCAGGATTTGTTTGTATAATTCATGCATAGATTTTGTCCTAGCCAGGCGGCCATGTCATTTGACGGCCACCCAGCAGATGTAAATGAATATGAGGAACTTCCTGTCCACCACCAGAGTTAACATTAAAAACCAGTCGGTAACCATTGCTATTAATATTTGTTTCTTTGGCCATTTTTTTTGCCGTAAGTATCATGCGCCCAAGGAGTTGCTCATCCTTGCTGTCCGTATCGTCAATTGTTGCGATATGCTGTTTCGGAATTATTAGCTTATGTACAGGAGCTTGAGGTTTTATATCATGAATTACAAAAAGCTCCGGATCCTCAAATACCATTCGTGAGGGAATTTCTCCGCATGCAATCTTACAAAACAAGCAGGCCATGAATGGGTTCACCAGATAGTTAATTTAATCGATAATAATACCTGAATGGCTTTCTGACAACAGAAGTAACTACTTTAGTTAAAAAAAATCATACTTTGCATCTGCTATCCAGTTATCATACAGAATTAGCATCACTAGTTAATTTTGCCTTTTAAATCCATTTTGAGCATAATACGCGTCTTTATACGTTAGATTAGTTTGTGAGTAGATAATAATGGGCTTGATGGATATTAAAAGTGGTCGTGATATACCCAACGAAATTAATGTAATTATTGAAATTCCCATGCATGGCGAACCGGTCAAGTATGAAGTGGACAAGGAAACGGGGGCCTTATTTGTGGACCGTTTTATGGCCACAGCCATGTTTTACCCGACCAATTACGGCTATATTCCCAACACTCTCTCAGAAGATGGGGACCCTGTTGATGTTTTAGTGGTTACGCCTGTTCCCTTAATCAGTGGTGCAGTGATTTCTTGTCGTGTTATCGGTATGCTTAAGATGACTGACGAGTCAGGCGTGGATGCAAAATTATTGGCGGTCCCTACCAGTAAATTAAGCAAGCTGTATGAGTCTGTAAAAACTTATAAGGATCTGCCGCCTTATTTGATTTTATCATTAGAGCATTTCTTCCAGCATTACAAAGATCTGGAGGAAGGAAAATGGGTGAAGGTTGATGGATGGGAAGGGCCAGAGGCTGCACGTGAAGAGATTTTAGCGAGCGTTGCCCGCTTTAAGAAATAATACTGTTGAATAAGGGGAGTCAGGTGTTTTTGCTCCCCGAACCAGCGATGCCTTCAACGTTCTATTTAAGCTAAGGGTGTGATGTGATTAATACATTCACTGCTTCTTTTAAATCAAGAACCTTATCTATTGAATCAGTAGTTAATTTTGTAGAAAAGAAGAACTGGCGATGGACGGCATAATTTATTCCTCCGGCAATAGCATAAGCTATACCGGCAGTAGCAACTGTCAGCACAGCAAGGACAGCAAGTCCAGCATAGCCAATGATTTCTTTTAAGTAGCCACGATGATTTCCCAGTTCAGAATTGATTGCAACTTTAATTGCATCATCTATTGCTTTCTTAAAGGCCAATTGATCTTTATCTATAGGGTAGAATTTTGATTCATTAACGACAGCATCATACAGTTGGCGAGCAGCTGTTGCGGCAGCTTTATAACTATAGTAGAGGTCACTTTGTTTTTCGTTAGTGAAGAATTTAAAAATGTTGTCGCCTTTTTCATCTAACTCCTCCGCTTTCTTTGCTATATTGTTTAAGGCAATAGTGAATTTTGCTTTAGCAGTTTTATATTTTTCACTCAGCATTAAGGGCGGTGTAATTGAAAGAGGTTTTCTATTTTGCAACAGTTGGGGCTTGGCATGATCAGCAACATGGATTGAGCGGGAATGTATTCCATCATAGGTTGTTTCTGCTTGATGAGCCAAATCTTTAACCGTTTGTCTGTAATTTTCATCAATAAAACCTGTTCCTTTGATCTGGGTAATTGGGGTAACATCGTTTCCCGCATACTGATGCAAACGCAAAGTTACATTATCAGGGATTAATTCTTTATTCTTGTGATAAAAATTGCTTAATTTCTCAAGTATATCTACTTCTTGTCTCGCGCCATTTCCCCGATCATCATAAAAATCAAATATAATTTCTTCGCCGGGATTTTCATGAGCAATCTTAGGGGTTTGAAGTCCAATGGTACTAAAACGTACGCTAAAAAATTAATCATAAGCACATGCTTGGAACTCTTTTTCGACTAAATGTGATTTGTTG
>NZ_JHYC01000032.1 GCF_000621525.1 Legionella fairfieldensis ATCC 49588
GCTGAAAACACTCTTGAAAAAGTGTCATGACTTGGCACACCGTTAGGTAACTTAAAATAATTTTTTAACCAATCAATATGATGGCAACAAAAATCTTCAATTTCAGTGTAACTTTGAGCACCAGCTAATACTGAAAATAAGGCTAAGCCAATAATATCCAAAAATAAATGTTTGCGCGTACGATTTATTCGAGGATCGGGAATTTGGGAAAAAATTTCTACAAATAAACCTTCCATGATGCAACCTTTTTCAAAAAGAAGCAAATATAGCTTATAAATCAATTGAGTGGCAATTGCTTAAAATTTAGATGCGTTTACCCTGAACAAAAAATTCAAAAAAAGTACCCAATTGCCGACGAAAATGGGCTTCCAATGTCTTATTAAAAATCCCTATGAATGCCGACTCTGTGAATTAGCCTTAAATTTTACTTGACGCTTGCAAAGCCACGGTACGTAGGCATCATTAAAAATCAAGTAAAACTTAAGCCTAATTGAAATGCCAACTTGGCGGCAATTCGCGTTAATGGCTATTGTTCAGTACAAGATATACAAAGCACAATAAATAAGGGTGGAAGAGGGGCTTTTAGAGTCTCAAAAATCAGATGGGTTTATTCTGTCGCCTCTCAATTTCGATGATTTCTTCGCTAAGTTGTCGAGCCTGGCATTTTACCTGCTCTCTATTAAAACCCTCAACCATAAGACGTAATACAGGTTCCGTTCCCGATGGGCGGAGCAAAACACGACCTTCTCCTTGCAATTGTTGCGATAAAGCAGTGACCGCTTCTATAACCGCAGGATTTTCAGCCAGCAAACTAGCGTGTTCTGTTTTAATATTGATTAAGGTCTGAGGTAATAATTGAACATCAGCAGCTAATTGCTGAAGCGTTTTTTCCTGCTTCACCATACATGAGAGCACTTGCAAAGCAGCAATAATACCATCACCTGTCGTTGTTTTATCCAGGCAAACGATATGACCTGAAGACTCACCTCCAATTTTCCAGTTTTGTTCCTTTAATGCCTCCAAAACATAGCGATCGCCAACTTTTACTCGCATAAAAGGGACGTTCATCGCTGTTATTGCTTTCTCCAGACCATAATTGCTCATTAATGTTCCCACTACACCATGCAATAAACCTTTTTGGTGTCTATCTTTAGCAATAATATAGAGGATTTGATCGCCATCGATCAGATTACCGGCTGCATCTACCATAATAACCCGATCGCCATCACCATCCAGAGCAATACCTACATCCGCTCCAGTTTGTAAAACGGATTGCCGCATAACTTCCGGCGAGGTAGAACCACATTGCTGATTAATATTAAACCCATCGGGCTTATCTCCCAGAACAACAACTTCTGCACCCAGCTCGCTAAATACATTAGGCGCAATGTGATAAGTCGCCCCATTTGCACAATCGACAACGATTTTAAGACCCGATAAACGAGTTAATGAAGGAATCGTTGACTTACAAAATTCAATATAACGCCCAGGCGCATCGTTAATCCGCGTAGCTTTACCTAATTTTACCGAGGCGACTGTTTGAAGAGGCTTGTCCATTTCCGCCTCGATAGCTAACTCCAGAGTATCCGGTAATTTACTGCCGTCAGCTGAAAAAAATTTTATCCCGTTATCTTCAAACAGATTATGGGAGGCGCTAATAACAATACCGGCATTGGCCCTTAATGTCTGAGTAAGATAGGCAATGGCAGGCGTAGGCATAGGACCTAATAAACTGACATCAATACCCGCAGCAGAGAGGCCCGCTTCAAGTGCGGACTCCAGCATATAACCGGATACTCGTGTATCTTTACCAATGATTATTTTTTTACGCTGACCATTGGCAAAAACACGCCCCACGGCCCATCCTAATTTTAAGATAAATTCAGGATTAATATTGGAGAAACCAACTTGCCCTCGAATACCATCTGTACCAAAATATTTACGTTGATTCATTGCCAATCCCCACTTTATTCTTACCTGCCTCACAAATAGCATTTACCATTTCCAACGCTTGCTTTGTTTCAGCAACATCATGGGTTCTGATAATTGCCACACCCTGCAGTGCGGTGAACACTGCAACGGCCAACCCTGCGGCTAAACGTTTATTAACAGGACTATCAAGGATCATGCCAAGAGTGCTTTTACGGGAAACACCGAGCATCAAGGGTAATTGATGCTGTTGAAAACTTGTAAACTGCCCAACTATCTGTAAATTGTGTACGGGCATTTTTCCAAAACCAAAACCGGGGTCCAGAATAATATGATGGGGTTTTATCCCGGCAGCAAGACAAATCTGGATACGTTGAGTAAAAAACCTGTTAACTTCGTGGATTACACCCTGAGCATACTGCGGTTCCTTTTGCATTGTCTGTGGCTCTCCTTGCATATGCATTAAACAGACAGGCACATCCAGCTCTGCTGCTGTAACTAACGCTTCTTCGTTACGAAGCGCTGTTATATCATTAATCATCGCGGCACCTGCATAAACAGCCTCAGACATAACCTGTGGTTTAGTAGTATCAATAGAGATACAAATATCGCTTTCTGCCCGCAGTTGCTCGATTACCGGCACCACACGCTCTAATTCTTCCGCTTCATTGACCCTTGTTGCCCCTGGCCTTGAAGACTCGCCACCAATATCGATAATATCAGCGCCAGCAGCTATCATTTTACGAGCTTGCACCAGCGCATGACTTTTTTCATAATAGTAACCCCCATCAGAAAAAGAGTCCGGTGTTACATTCAGGATACCCATAATAAGGGGGCTTTGCTGTTGGTGGGCTTTTAACGGGAAGTGACTATAAAATTCACACCACTGCTTAAATTGTTCTGTATTCACAAAATCTCAGAGTAGAAAAAACCATCAAGCTGCCTGTTACCTGATGATAATGCCAATTTAATAGGAATCCATCGAAGAAAATAGGTCTGTTCTTCATGACCTGCGCTCCTCTGAGTTGACGCCACTGTATAAACACTTACTATTTTTTACAGCATACACAATACTATGTATTTAGCGTCAGCTCGCTTATGAACATTATTTTAATGTTCACCCGCAGGATGATCAACTGCTTTGCCATTAATTGTTTTTGGCTTTTTGTCTTCATCTTTTTTATCGGTGTCCACAATCCTGGATGTCCCCCAACCTTCCGGCGGTGAAGGTTCATGACCTGACATAATTTCTTTTATTTGTGCCGCATCGATTGTTTCATATTTAATCAAAGCGTCGGCCATTAAATGTAGTTTATCCATATTGGCAAGAAGAAGCTCTTTAGCCCGCTGATAATTTCTGTCGATAATTTGTCTAACTTCTTCATCGATCTGTTCCGCTGTTTTATCAGAAATTTCTTTATGCTGACTGACAGTTCTTCCCAAAAAGACTTCGCCTTCTTCCTCGCCAAAAGTAAGAGGCCCCAGACTGGATAAACCCCAGCTCGTTACCATTTTACGCGATATTTCTGTTGCTCGTGTAATATCATTGGACGCGCCTGTGGTCACACTTTCCACTCCAAAAATCAGTTCTTCAGCAATACGACCACCAAATAAACTGGATAGCTGACTTTCAAGACGACGCTTGCTATGACTATAGCGATCCTGCTCCGGTAAAAACATGGTGACGCCCAAAGCTCGACCACGAGGGATAATGGTAACCTTGTAGACTGGATCATGTTCAGGAACCAGTAACCCTACAATAGCATGACCTGCTTCGTGGTAGGCTGTTAATTTTTTTTCATTTTCATCCATAACCATTGAGCGGCGCTCTGCACCCATCATAATTTTATCTTTTGCTTTATCCAGTTCGAGCATACTTACCTTGCGCTTATTAGCACGTGCAGCAAACAAAGCGGCTTCATTAACCAGATTTGCCAAATCTGCACCCGAGAAGCCAGGAGTTCCTCTGGCTATTGGCAAAACTTCTACCTGCTTATCGATAGGCACTTTTTGTAAATGTACTTTTAGAATTTGCTCACGACCCCGAATATCGGGCAAAGGTACAACCACCTGACGGTCAAAGCGACCCGGACGCAGCAAAGCAGGATCCAGTACATCAGGACGGTTAGTAGCAGCAACTACAATAACTCCTTCATTTCCTTCAAATCCATCCATTTCTACCAGTAATTGGTTTAATGTTTGCTCCCGTTCATCGTGCCCCCCACCAAGTCCGGCACCTCGATGTCTTCCCACCGCATCGATTTCATCAATAAAGATAATGCAGGGCGCGTGCTTTTTAGCCTGTTCAAACATATCTCGGACACGAGAAGCACCTACCCCCACAAACATTTCCACAAAATCAGAACCTGAAATAGTGAAAAATGGTACTTTAGCTTCACCAGCAACCGCTTTCGCTAACAGCGTTTTACCCGTTCCAGGTGAGCCAACAAGCAGGACACCTCGTGGAATACGTCCGCCTAAATTCTGAAATTTGGAAGGATCTCGTAGAAAATCTACCAGCTCTTTAACCTCGTCTTTCGCCTCATCCACTCCAGCAACATCTGCAAAAGTAACTTTTACCTGATCTTCACCGAGAAGACGGGCACGAGAGCGGCCAAAGGACATGGCTCCTCGACCACCACCGCCCTGCATCTGCCGCATGAAGAAAATCCAGACCCCAATCAGGAGCAGCATGGGGAACCAGTTGATAAACAAGTGCAATAAAAAGCTTTCCTGTTGCTTTTCCTGGCCACTGACTTCAACCTTTGATTTTAATAATTCACCCAATAAAGCATCGTCCTGCATCGGCATATAGGTCACGAATCGACGATTGTTTTTCGTCATTCCCTTAATGACTTTATTATCTTCAATAATTACGGAATTAATCATTCCGTGATCAACTTCTTTGAGGAATTCACTATAAGATAATTTCTCCGCAGTATTATGACGCGGACCGAAATTACTGAATACAGAAACCAGCACGATTGCTATAATCAGCCATAGGAATAAATTTTTTACCATGTCGTTCAAAGCATTAACCTCGATTTGTGACGTATTTCTACGACGTTAGAACGATAAAGTTACTATAAATTATAGCCCTTCGCCAGCAAATAGGTTTCCCGTGAGCGAGAACGCGAAGCTTGAGGCTTTCGAATAATGACTCTATCAAATTGTAAACGCGCCTGCTTGACAAGCGCATCAAATCCAGCACCATGAAACATCTTCATTAACATTGATCCCCCAGGTCTTAACATTTTATTGCCAAAATCGAAAGCAAGTTCTGCCAGGTACATTGCCCGAGGAATGTCAACCACTGCTGAACCACTCATATTTGGGGCCATATCCGATAAAAGCAAGTCCACTCCACGTTCAGACACTACATTCATTAATTGTGCCAGTACTTCATCCTCACGAAAATCCCCCTGAATAAACTCCACACCTGCCAAACTGTCCATTGGCAATATGTCTAATGCTACAATAATACCATGTCCTTTCAGCTTTTCCGCTACATATTGTGCCCATCCTCCGGGAGCAGCACCCAAGTCCACCACGGTCATGCCCGGTTTTAACAATTGTTCTTTTTCATCGACTTCTTTTAATTTATAAACGGCACGGCTACGATAGCCTTCGGCCTGAGCTTTTTTAACGTAAACATCATCAAAATGTTCCTGTAACCAGCGTTTACTACTTTTGGAACGGGACATAGCAATTTCGTTAAGGAAGAGAAAACTATCATAATACTGAAATTTGCTACCTTTTCCCAGCGAAACGTGCAATAATTTACCATTTAATAGAGATAACCATTAATGGATACCACTTTCAAGCAGGCGTTAAAAGCACAAGCTCATCATTTAAAACCTGTAGTACTTTTGGGGGCGAAAGGCTTGACCCCGGCAGTTATTGAGGAAACCAATATTGCCTTACTGGCTCACGAATTAATCAAAATAAAAATTAATGGTACCGAGAAAGAAGACAGACAACTCATTGCAGCCACGCTCTGTTCTGAGCTTCAGGCCCAGCTGATACAATTAATTGGTAATATAGCCATATTATATCGTAAAAACCAGAAAGAAACAGGTTAAACCAGACGTGCCTGAGTTAATGGAAGAGCATAATGTGCCAGGTACGTGCAGAATCTGATCCTGTTTTGGATGCCTGGTTATAGCGATAAGCAAGCAGAAAAAGGCTTTTAGATCTCCCAGGCTTCTTAATTGCGTGACAGCAGAGGCAGTATTGTATACACTTTTATAAACCTGGTGCCAAATTGCCAAAGCCATCGGCGTAACATGATACAATGGCCCTAAACATGCTGGGGGCTTATGAAATTACCGTCTTTACAAATGATATTAAAACACATACCCAACGTGCTTACCTTGCTTCGCCTGGTATTGATAGCACCTTTTTTAATATTTCTTTATCATCATGAATACATCCATGCTTTTTACATGTTTTTTCTTGCAGGATTTACTGACGCTCTCGACGGCTGGTTAGCACGCCATTTTCATTGGCAAAGTCCTTTGGGTTCTTTTATTGATCCTTTGGCAGATAAATTATTGGTGGCTTCCAGCTTTATTTCCCTGGCATTGCTGGGCGAGCTTCCCTGGTGGCTCGTTATTCTGGTTTTTCTACGAGATTTAACGATTTCTGCGGGTGTAATAGCCTGGTATTGGTTTGTGCAGCGCAAGCTTGATTTTGAACCCACATGGTTAAGTAAAATTAATACTACTTTACAATTAACATTGGTGACATTTTGCCTTTTTGAACTGGCTTTTTTTGAATTTACTCCCTATCTGATTCATTCACTCATCTTCATTACCGCATTAACGACTGCAGCCACTTATGTTGATTATGTTCTAACGTGGAGCAGGAAAGCATGCTCTATTGATCCGCTTATCAAATGAACCGTCAGTTAGCTTTAACGATCCAACTTAATGAGGAAGCCACTCTCGCCGATTTTTGCTGGGAAACGAACAGGCTGTTGCAACACCAGCTTATTAATAGTCTGAATGGTCAGGGCGAGCGTTTCTTTTATCTTTGGGGAGGAACAGGGTGTGGCAAAACCCATTTGCTTCAAGCCTGCTGTCAGGCGATGGACAATGCATCGGCTATTTATTTACCTTTGCGCATACTTAAAGAATGGGGTACTGAAAGTATCGAGGGTTTAGCGGAACAACGTTTGCTTGCTATTGATGATATTGAAGCCATTGCTACAGATAAAGCCTGGGAGGAAGCTTTATTTCACCTTTACAATCGAATACGTGATAATGATAAAACTATTCTGCTTATCAGTAGCCAACAACCTCTCTCCGCCCTAACGATTCAACTGGCAGATTTGCGATCACGCCTGGCCTGGGGTTTAGTCGCGCAACTTAATGAATTAAGTGATGAATTAAAAATAAAAACCTTGCAGCAACATGCCACCAAACGTGGTTTTACTTTACCGACGAGCGTTGTTCAATTTTTGCTAAATCGTTGCACGCGCAACATGCATGATTTAAATCAGATACTCAATGATTTGGACAAAGCCTCTTTAGCTGCCCAGCGGAAAATTACGGTGCCTTTTGCTAAATCAATTCTGGGCATTTAAATTCTGATTAAATTATCAACTGGTAATTCAGGTTGTCCTGGATTATTAATCAGGAGCTTATTCGGGCCTGAATTAGTTAAACAGGGATAAAAACCATAAGGATTGCTGCCTTCAGCATTCTGATACCGGGTGACTTTTTCTGATATCTTTTTCTCGCTGCTTTTATAGATTTGATCTGCTTTCTCAGTCTTATCGAGAAAATGCTCCATATTGGTTAATAGCGTTCCCAATCTGTCTTTTTGTACTTCCACCTTTTTATCAGAACAAAATTTGTCAATTTTTTCCTGATCCAGACCCATGAAGCGACCAATAAGATTTTCTATTCCGGGTCGTTCAACAAACCAGTACACGCTAAAAGCGGCCAAACCAACCAGAACACTGACCAAAACAACAGGCCAAAAAGTAGGCACAATGGCACTGGCAAAAAATAATCCCGCAATAGCTAAAGCTACCGTTTGCCCGGCAAAGAAACCTCCACTAAAAAAGATAACACCAGCGATAGCCGCCGTAGCGTATTTGGCGACTTTCAAACTTTTATTTTCTTTTAACTCGGTTAATGTATTTCTTACTTTATCTAAATCATTATAACGCCTTATTAGCTCCCTAATGAGTGCAATATCTTCTTTAAGCTGTCGACAATCATGCGTTGTGTAACGTTTGTCGTAAGTTATGCGTAAACTTTCAATTTCTTTAACCTGCTCTAAATAAATATCCACAATTTCAGGCGTCTTCTTCAAAGCGACCCCTAGATAATTTGAAATTGCGACGAGATCAAAAGCATAAAAAACCATGATGGACAGGGCGGAAAAAAGAATTCCGGCAGCAAATGTAGCTATTACAGGCAATGAAAAAACACCTAACATAGCAGTTATGCCATCAAAACCTTCACAACCACAAAAAATTGTTCCAGCAATAGCAAGTAATATAAATTTAAGCTTGGAAAATCCATTAGTCGTTTTTCCAGTAGTCTCATCTTTTATCTGAATGGACAAAGAATTACGTAAATCTACTAAAAGTGAGGTGTACAATGATTCTAAAATATAGCGTGTCTTATTGTCTATTTTTTGATTGCTATTAAACCAATTGATAAATTCAGGGTACGTAAAAGTGGTTATATCCCCAAGAAGATTGAAAGGTGATAGATTGGTTTGTTTGAGTGAATCCATTAACTTTCGTGACCTGGAACTAAGTAATATTCTCCCAGACATATACCCCCCATAAACAAAAGTGCTATAAACTCTGACTATGATAATGATAATTTATTAACCAAATATTAAGCCAATTGAATTGATATAAAAATCAAGGCGTTATTATTTACATTTAACAGAGGATTAGTCTGAAGAAAACTAACAATATTAAATATAACGTTTGAGATAAGCTGAAATAAACCACATCCCTACACCAATGCTCAAGGTAACAATACCAATACAGGCAAAAACCTGCGTATAGATAAGCAAAGACTCCATGCCGGAAGCAACATCAACTGGAAGAGCCGTCAATGAGGCCACTGAAGCGCCCACAAAACCTGCAATCGAAGTAGTTAAAAACCACATCCCCATCACAAAGCCTGCAATTTGCGGCGGAACTAACTCAGCCACCATGGCAACACCGAGCGCTGAAACCATAAGTTCGCCTGTACTTTGAAAAAAATAACTGGCAACTAACCACCAGGACGAAACGATGCCATAACTGTCATGCGAGTATCTGGCAAAATAAAGCAGGCTAAAACTCAGACCGCAACAAAGCATCCCTGCCGCAAATTTATAAGGGATAAGAAAAGAAAAACCATGATCGTAAAGTCGTTTATAAACGCTGGCTAAAACTGGACTCATCACAATAATCCAGATTGGGTTGAGCGCCTGAAAGCTTTGTGGATTAATAGGAATACCCAGTAAGGAAGGATTAACATTGTAAACAGCAAATAAATTTAATGAAGTAGGCATTTGCTGGTAAAGAGTAAAAAACACAATTGCCTCTAACATCAGGATCAAGGCAACCAGCATCCGCATACGTCCTCTTCTTTTTTCGTGAAACAAATAGAAAAAATAAATACCTAAAACGAGAATTGTCACTAACCAGACCAGCCCCTCAGCCAATCTTACATGTTGCAATAAATACGCAGCGATAAGAGTAGCCGCAATAATCCCTCCAATTAAAAGGAACCATTGCCAGAGTGTTATTACCTTATTATCAGCAGCAGTGAATACGTTAGCCACATGCTGGCGCTGGAATAAATAATTTACCAGCCCAAGTACCAGACCAATAAAACTAAGGAAATAAGCATAGGAGTAACCATAACGCTCAGATAACGCCGGCCCCAGGAATAAGGCGACCGTCGAACCCAGGTTAATCGCCATATAATAAAGCGTAAATCCACCATGTAAGCGCGGATCATTTTCTTCATAACATTTTGCCAGCAAATTGGAGGGATTTGCTTTAAATAGTCCGTTGCCGACACAAATAAGTCCCAAAGCCAAATAGACTTGTTTTTCAGACGCGAACGTTAAGGCGAGATAACCAAGCGCAAGCGTTATTAAACCCAGTACAATAGTACGCTTTGTTCCTAAAACTTTGTCTCCCAGATAGCCACCTATGGCAACCATACCGTACACTAATGCTGAAAAAGCGCCAAAGGTAAAATAAGCCTGACTGTCGTTAAAACCCAAAAAGCGAATAAAAAATAACGTAAGAATGCCCTGAACGGTATAAAAACCAAAACGTTCCCAGATTTCCAACATAAAAATCATGGAAAATGCACGCGGCTGCTCATGAAACAAAGTCAGCATGATTTCCTTCACTTCGTGAAAGCCTTTATATAACGCTATCCTACTTTAGCTGTAAATGTAAAGTGAAATACTTTTTTTGTAATAAGCCAACGATTCATTATCTAATCCAAAGTTTGTAAGACTTATTTCTTGCCAGACCCCTCCCAAGTCAACTATATTCCTAATAATCTATAAAAAAAATAAAAACTTATGGCAAGAAAAGCCCTTTATTTAGCCGGTGGTGGTGCTCGGGGTGCTTATCAAGCAGGCGTCTTAAAAGCGTTGGGTCATATTTTGCAGATAAAAACGCTTCCCTTTGAAGTAGTAAGCGGTGTCAGTGTTGGCAGTATTAATGCCGCGATACTCGCTGAAAACGCCCATGACTTTCCCGCAGGACTTGAGAAACTTGAAGCTATCTGGTCTGAAATCAGTTGTCAGCAAATATTTAATGCCTCGAATTATGAACTCAGTAAATCAGTACTGCGTAATTTAAGTAATTTGCTTACCAAACAGCGCCAGTCAGGCCATCTTCTTGACACAACACCATTGCATGATTTTATTAGTAACAGTATCGACTTTGAGTTAATTGAAGCCAATATTATCAATAGTCATCTTGAGGCCGTTGAGGTAATTAGTCATTGCTATGAAACCGAACAGACTATTTCATTTTATCAACATGGCACTTCTTATTTTGAGGACTGGCATTATCCCCGTCACGCCAGCCAGGAAGTCACTTTATGTATGGAGCATATTCTGGCCTCCAGTGCGTTGCCTCTTTTCTTTCCCACAGTTAAAATCGATGGTTTTCATTATGGCGACGGAAGTATTGGTCTGGTTGCCCCTTTGCGTGGCGCCTTACGCTTTCAAGTAGAAAAAATTCTAATTTTAGGTACCCGCCAGATCCCCGTATTTCAAGATCCTGAGCGCTTGCGTAACGGCGATATTGGTTTTGCGAATATTTTGGGAAGCATGTTAAATGGCTTGTTTCTGGATAATCTGGATCGCGATATTGAAATGGTAAATCGCATGAATGATATCGCCTGTTTATTATCCATGTGGAAAAAGCGTCGCTCTCCCTGGCGCCCTATCCAGACCTTTCATTTAAGGCCAAGTACCAATATTGCTGTTCTTGCTCAAGCGCAATACAATGCAATGCCTGCCTTGCTTCGTTTTTTACTCAATGTATTAGGTGCGAAACATCATTCCGGTGATCTGGTCAGTTTTCTATTGTTTGAACCCGGATTTACGCGCGAGCTTATTGATCTTGGTTATCAGGATACACTGGCCGTAGCAGAAAAAGTGGAGTCATTTTTTACATAACCAAGAATTTACGCTTCAGTGTTATGATTATAAAGCAGGCGCGGAAGGACAAAATTAGAGACTATATTTTCGTGATTTTATGATTGCGTATGCTCTATAGCGGAAACAATAGCATGTTGCGGTTCAAGCCATGACAGCTATACAAGGCAATTTTCATTACCTGCATCCCAAGACGTGCCCGCAGGTTCAAGGATTGACGTACGCTCTCGATTCCACGGACAAGCTCTGAGAGATGAACACAAAAAGTAACGATAAGTATCTGTGTTATTTTGAGTCATCTGGAGGGAATGACCCAAATCAAAATCACAGAAAGTCAAATAACTTTAAATAAATCAATTACCCATGAGTTAGAGGAACTCTCAGGGACAAGCCCTGGAGCGTAGCATTCTTTTCAATTGACGCCACACGCTAACGATTACATTTTTATTTGCTCTATCCTCATGTAAACAGGAAAATCGACCTATAAAATTAGCCTCATGCTTAATTTATAGATAAATTCGCGCACGAACAAACTTGTCCTTAATCATCACCCACAGTACGTGAAGCGCGTTTACGCTCGTGCTCTTTTAATGATTTTTTACGTATACGTATCGTTTCGGGTGTAACTTCCACTAACTCATCATCATCGATAAATTCGAGTGCTTGTTCTAGCGATAGCTTGATCGGTGGCGTCAGAATAATATTTTCATCACTTCCTGATGCGCGAATATTCGTTAATTGCTTTTCTTTAGTGACATTCACAACCAGATCATTATCACGCGCATGAATACCCACGATCATACCTTCATAACAGGGAGTTTGTGGTTCGATAAACAACCGGCCACGCTCCTGCAAATTAAAGAGCGCAAAACCGCGCGCCGTACCTTGACAATTGGCAATTAAAACACCATTGTTACGTTTGCCAATACGTCCTTTCACAGCAGGACCGTAATGATCATAGACATGATAATTTAGACCTGTACCTGAAGTGCTGGATAAGAACTCTGTGTGGAATCCAATTAAGCCTCGAGTAGGAATAATATAATCAAGACGCACACGGCCTTTGCCATCTGGCAACATATTCTGCAATTCACCGCGACGTTCACCCAATTTTTCCATAATGCTACCTTGATGGCTTTCCTCTACATCCACCGTTAAACGTTCATAAGGTTCCAGCAACTCCCCTTTTTCTTCCCGCATTATGACTTCTGGCTTTGAAATGGCAAGCTCGTAACCTTCACGCCGCATGGTTTCAATAAGAATAGATAAATGGAGTTCACCTCGCCCGGAGACTCTGAATTTATCAGGATCTTCGGTATCCTCCACTTTCAGTGCCACATTATGCAGCAATTCGGTTTGCAAGCGTTCACGAATTTTACGACTGGTGACAAATTTGCCTTCCTGGCCAGCAAAAGGAGAATCATTGACCTGAAAAGTCATACTAATGGTCGGCTCGTCAACCGTCAGAGGTGGCAAGGCTTCTACCGTATTCGGATCACAAATGGTGTCGGAGATATTAAGCTGTTCTATACCCGTGATTGCAATAATATCACCAGCACGCGCTTCCTCTACTTCCACTCGCTCCAATCCTTTAAAACCAAGCAATTGCAACAAACGACCACTGCGCGAATTACCGTCTTTATCAATAATTTTAACGGGTGATTTGGCTTTAATTTGCCCACGACTAATCCGACCAATTCCGATAGTCCCTACATAAGAGGAATAATCCAGCGAACTGATTTGCATTTGGAAAGGACCTTCCGGATTTACATCGGGAGGCGCCACTTTATCAACAATAGTTTGCAACAAGGCACTCATATCGCTGGTTTGCTCCTCCAAATCCAGTCTGGCATAGCCATTGATCGCCGAAGTATAGACAACTGGAAAATCCAGTTGCTCGTCAGTCGCGCCCAGGTTATCAAACAAATCAAACACTTGATCCATAACCCAATGAGGTCGAGCGCCCGGACGATCAATTTTATTGATGACCACAATAGGTTTCAGACCACGAGCAAATGCTTTCTGAGTCACAAAGCGCGTTTGTGGCATGGGGCCATCCACAGCATCGACCAATAGTAATACACTGTCTACCATGGATAAAATACGTTCAACCTCGCCACCAAAATCAGCATGGCCCGGCGTGTCAACGATGTTAATTTGATACCCATGCCAATGAACACAGGTATTTTTAGCAAGAATGGTTATACCGCGTTCTTTTTCCAAATCATTGGAGTCCATCACGCGTTCAACTTTTGGCGCCCGCTCATTCAAGGTACCGGTCTGTTGCAATAACTTGTCTACTAAAGTAGTTTTGCCATGATCGACGTGAGCAATAATGGCGACATTTCGAATTTTTTCAATCATAAATGACCTATGTGATGATAAAGCGGGACTACAGAGCTTTTAAGCAATGATGTAAAAGCGGAGTACGTGCTTACGGGTTGGTTATTATACATGGATTATTTAATAAATCCTATGCCAAACAAACGGGACACCCATACAAAAGGTGATGACATAGAATAAAGTCTTTTTGAAAACATGTTCTTCTTTAATAAAAAGGGTAATAAACGTTAATGCAATAATTCCAGGATAAGTCAATTGAAGGATCGGCGCTAAAAAGGCCGCAATGCCTTTAAAATCCAATAGTGAAATAATAAAAGACGACCCCGTCGTAGCTAACAACACGAGAGAAAATTGATTAGACGTTAATTTTAATGCCGTACAAAGATAACGGGCATAAAGATTGTTTAAAGCAACAGCCGTGGTCAGACAGGAAAAAAACATCGCAATGCCAATAAACAGCGCGGCATGATTCCCCATAACCTGAGTAGCAATACGAGGAAGCATCAGCTCAGGTGTCGTATGGCCAAGCAAAAACGAATAATGCGAACCAAGAAAAACAAAACCAAGATAGATGCAGGCCAGCAAAATAGCGCCAATAAGGCTGGGCTTTATAGCGAATAAAAGTATTTGCCGATTATTCGCATGAGGGAACTGTTGTTGAATTTGCGTAAATATCAGGGCTGAAAAAAAGAAGGCAGCAAATAAATCCATGGTTTGATAGCCTGTAATGAAACCCTGCATAAAAGCAGGATTTAAAGCAGGTGTTTCTGTCGGAGCAGGTGCCTTGATAACTGCAATACTAATTAAAATAAGCAATGTGATCAGCAACACAGGACTCATCCATTGACCAAGAATTTTGATCATTACCTTATCGTTTAAACAAAAGAAAAAAGTGATCGTGCAAAAGATAAAACTAAATACACCCAAGGTTAGATTGGGCAAAAAATAACTAAAACTGCCGAAAGCCACTGTTATACAACGAGGCACCACGCCAAAAGAACCAAGCAGAGAGAGCATTAGCAGAGGCAGTAAAGTGCCTGCCAATTTTCCGGCGCCAGAAAAAAAAGCATGATAATTTCCCTGATATAATTTAATTACAAAAAGCCCCATTAATGGTAATAAAATCCCTGTCAGGAACAGTCCCACAAAGCCTGTTAACCAGCTTGTGCCTGCTGTGTAGCCAATTTGCAGGGGAAAAACCAGATTACCCGAGCCAAAAAACATCGCAAAAATCGCGAAACCATAAATTAAAATAGATTTGTATTGCTGCATGATTGTATATCAGAAATTATTGCAATAATTTTCTTATACACACTGCAAATTTATTTTGCAATGCTTATAAAAAAGATTCTGGGTTGGTAGTCATTTAAAAGTGAGTTTCTACTATACTATCAGTTTCTTTTAACCCTATAGCCAGAGGATTATGTCTCGCCAATATTATTTTTGTCTGGATGAATCACAATCACCCACGTACTTTAATTTAAAGCGTTATTTACAAAAAAGAGGCTGGCGCTCCTGTTATTTTAATGGGCAGGCTGATTTTAGTGAACAGAATTTTCAATTTCATCAAAAGGCCGCTGAACATCTTGAATTCAAGCATTTATTAAGTGATTTGATGGCATGCTATTGCCCGCAAATTATGCCTTTGACTTATTGTATTAATGATAAAAACTGGCCTCTTATTCTGGAGCAGTTAACTCATGATTTTTATAAACAAAATGAATTAAGGCAAAATCAACTTGATCCTGTAGTTTGGATTTTAAAGCCGGCATTATTGAATAATGGCCAGGGAATTAAAATTTTCCAACAGCCTGACGAATTAGAACAGCATTTCCTTTGCTCTCAGCGTTTAGGGGGCGAACACGTTTTACAACGTTATATTACTAATCCTCATCTGCTTAGAGAACACCATAAATACAGTATTCGTATGTTTGTTGTCATTACCAATTATGCGGGAGCTTATCTTTATCCGCAGGGTTATATGAATGTCGCGCTGCATCCCTTTACTGCTCATGATTTTTCTGACTTACGCTCTCATTTAACCAATGAGCATTTGCAGGACGATACTGAAAACGTTATTCAAATTCCTTCTCAACGATTTACTTTCTTTGCCTCCCTTTATCCGCAGATAAAAACCAGGGTGACCACTGTAATCAAGAATTTACAATATCTCTACCCGGAAGCTTTTATCTGCAATAACCACCGTACTCTGGCTATTTTTGGTTTTGATTTTATGGTTGATAATGAAGGTCAATTGTGGTTTTTGGAAGCGAATCATGGTCCTTGTTTTCCAATCAGCGAAGAACACCCGCTACAAAATTACTTATACCATAAGTTTTGGCAAGCATTTGTCGCGGATTTCGTCATTCCTATTGCGCGTCGCTCCAATGAGAGAGGACAATTTTTTGACGCACTGATAATTCAATAACAGATAACCCGATTATAACTACGAACAGGCTGCGTTCAGGCGCTCAAAATAGCCCCTGTTTTGGCTCAATCTGGCGAAATGTCCACACCCCTTCATTTATTTTGGTATATCGTTTGCTACACTAAAATTAGAATGAAGGAAAAGGGGCATATTATGAAGCGGTTAATTTTGCATCCTACCGAAATAAGTCAATGGCATGCACTAGTCAATGAAGCGCAAGCCTCCACTCATTTGATATTGGGTGAAAATACAGAAAGTTACCTTGTTTTTCTCCTAATGCGTTTCTCTCAAGGACCTAAACTGATTGAATCGGTTATTGCTCTTGATTTTCTTGATTCCATGCAAGCCCGAGGGAAGCACCAGGTAGAGCTTTTACGGGAGGTTGGTGATAAAAGCCTTCTTTTCTGCGGGCTTTTTCCTGGTATGGCCGCCAAACGCCGGGTTAGTCTGGATTATTTTGCGGATATGGGACAGGCAGCCTATTTAACGGTCGGTGAACTGCATGAAAAGGAACAGGCCGATTTATATTTTCAACTCAGCGCAAAATTTTTAACGTTACAGCAAATATTACGTGCGATGCGAGGTGAGTTTCTCCAGAATTCATTCAGTGCTAATTCTATTGTATATTCCAGGGATCTGCCTTTGCAGTGAATTTATAAATCAATCGATCTTATTTTAATAAATATTGTGTATAATATAGTACATTTAGATGTATTAAGAGAAAATAATGCCTGGCAAAGAACCGATATTGATCGATGTGATGAATCTGCAAAATAATTCAGAGCACCAACAGATTTTTAGTCATTTTCTGAAGCAACAGTTACATAAGGAGCAACAATTAGATTCAGAAACCCGTATTAAATTTGGCAAAAAACTGAATAGTCAAGGTAATCTCGTAATTTATAATCAAAATACCGCTCAACCGTTTAGTCTCAGTCATTCTATTTTAGTTTTCCCAAAATATAATGGCTATGCATTGCAAATTTTATCTAAAAATAGCGATAAAAATTATAATTTTGATGAAAAAAGAAAGCGTTATGATAAAAGCTCTAATGGTTCGATTATAAGGACAAAAGAACTTTATTGGGATGGTACTGAAATACAATTTTCTTATAATACTCGTGTTATTAAAAAAATAAGATTTAGACACGATTCTTTAGTAGATAAAAAAAATTTTTTTGCAGCACAAAAAGCACACGCAGAGAAAGAAATCAGGTTAATGCAACGAATTCCCTCCCTGGATTATCAAAGCTCGGTAATAACGAAAAAAGCTGCTTATATTAATATGGCAAAAATTCCCGGTAAAACTTTAAAGACCCTATTACTTACTGATCAATATGGGCATCAAGTGCTTGATATCTGGGAGCGTTTTGAAATTACAATAAATATGTTGGAAAAATTAAATGAAATCCATCAACAAGGTATGATACATGCTGATATTCATGATGAAAATATAATAATCGATTTAGACAGAAATCTGGCCCATTTAATTGATTTTGGCTTTGCACAGGAAATAGCATCTGGAAAGAAAAAAGCGGATACTGCATTTCTCAATGATACTTATGATAATGATGTTAAAAATATGCTTGGTTTATTAACAAGATTATGGAATTTGAGCGACTTTGTTAAATTACCAGATGAAGAAAAAAATGATATAAAAGCAGCGTTGAGCAAAGCGACTATGAAAAATGCTGAACATGAAGAATTATCTGCTATTGAAACATTACATGCATTTAAAAAAATTTATGATAATTGGTTAAAAAATCAACATCCACCTCTCGATCTTCATTCTCTGCGTGATAATAAAATAATGGAGCGTAGAAAACATACACGGCAGCTATTTCTTGATAGTATTAATTTTGATAACTATATAGACATTTTTAGAGAAAAAGCGGCTGAAATGAATAAAAAAAATAATAATCCTCTTTATGCACAAGCAGCCAAAGAGGCGACTATTTTATGTGAAAAACTGGTCGCAGAAAAGGTAACATTTTTACAGGTTGAGCATACCAGTCAAGCAAAAAAAGCGTTTAAAGCACAATGTCTAATAGCTATTAATGAAGCTACCACTCTACATAAACATGATGATTGGCATGCAGTAATAAAGGAATTTTTATTGCGAATGCTTTCTTTTTTGACCTGCGGATTAAGTGAAACAAAGCTAGGATTGTTTACGAAGCCAAATCCCGTTAAACCATTGAATGAGTTAGAAATGACCATAAAAAATCAGATTCGTTGATATCTATTCTCTGCTCAAAAGAATAATTAGGGCCTGACCCTCACCTCTTGAGCAGAGTGCATAAGTTTATTGACGAAACAACATCGCCATGTCAATAGCATCATAGCTATAGTGTTTATTGCAAAAATCACAGCCAATTTCTATTTTTCCTCTTTCTTTCAGAAGATTATTAGCCTCTTTCTCACCCAAAACTCTTAAAATCTCCTTCATTTTGGCTTCATTGCATCGACATTGAAAGCGTACGCTACGACGTTCAAATAAACGCAATTCGGTTTCGTGATATAATCGATGTAAAAGCGCTTCATTATCCAGATCTAATAATTCTTCTTCTCGAACGGTCTGACCCAGTTGCACTGCGTACTCCCAAAATTGTTCTCGTTGCATACTGTCCTGACCTGGCATTAATTGCAATAACATGCCGGCCGCTCTCTCGTCTCCTACCGCCAGCCATACTTTTGTTGCCACCTGTTCAGATTGAGCAAAATAGTGCATCAAATTTTCACTCATCGATGTGGACTGAATAGGCACTATACTTTGGTACGCTTGTGTTTGATTATATTGATTAATGGTTAAGACCATGCGCCCTTTTATAAAAGCTTCAGCATAATCCTGAGTTTCCAGGTTTTCCTGATAAGCAGCGAGACCTCGCAGGGACAATTGATTATCACATTGGATAAGCAGTAGAGGAAAACGTTTATCACCTTGAAACTGTAAACTTAATTCTCCTTCAAATTTAACACTGCCTGTTAAAAGCAGACAGGAAGCCAGTGCCTCTCCGAGTAAATATTTGATCATGGGCGGATAAGGATGTTGATTGATTATCGCTTGGTAACTATCTTGTATATGAACTATCTGGCCACGAATATTAGCGTGTTCAAACATAAAGGGCTGTAGAGAATCGGTCTGTTTCATTGTAAACCTTGTAAACCCGTCAGTAGAGGGAAAATAAAAAGCAATGCTTTATTCTAGCATAAAGTAGATTGCCTGCTTGCCTTTAGCGCGCGATAATGTCCCTTTTTTAGACGGAAAGACAATATGCTTAATCCTCAACAAATGGCAGCAGTGAAATACATCGAGGGGCCATTGTTGGTATTGGCGGGAGCCGGAAGTGGTAAAACCCGGGTTATCACTCAGAAAATAGCATACCTTATTGAGCAGTGCGGCTATGCGGCCAATACGGTTTGCGCTGTCACGTTTACGAATAAAGCGGCCAATGAAATGCGTACTCGCATCGCCTCTGTGTTATCTGCCAATTATCGAAGAGGTTTAAAAGTTGCGACGTTTCATACTCTTGGTTTAAGCATCATTAAACGCAACCCGGCGCTATGTTCTTTAAAACCCGGTTTTTCTGTGTTTGACAGTGAAGATTGTCTTCAACTGTTACGTCACTTTCTGCCGGCAGGCAAGGCCCGTGACAGGGATTATCTGATGCAGGTACAACAGCAAATTTCGCGATGGAAAAATGAGCTACATGAACCTGAGATGGTGATGAACAGCTCCCCTGACTCACCAATCCATGAGGAAGTAGCACAACTTTATCCACGGTATCAACAGGCGTTACAAGCTTATAATGCGGTAGATTTTGATGATCTGATACGTTTACCCGTTTGTATTTTAACCAATAACGCTGACATTCTCGTGTATTGGCAAAACAAAATCCGCCATTTATTGGTGGATGAATATCAGGATTCCAACACCAGTCAATACCAATTGGTCAAGTTGCTTACAGGGATTCGCGCCCATTTCACCGTTGTTGGTGACGATGATCAGTCCATTTACGCCTGGCGTGGGGCAAAACCTGAAAATCTGGCGCAGTTACAACGGGATTACCCGCAATTGAAACTCATAAAACTGGAACAAAATTATCGTTCGACCAGCCGAATTCTTCATGTAGCCAATCATTTAATTGCCAATAATACGCATTTATTCAATAAAAAATTATGGAGTGATTTAGGTTATGGCGAGATGTTGCGCGTTCTTTGTTGTAAGGATGAAAACGATGAGGCAGAACAAGTAGTCGCTGATTTGATTAGCCACAAATTACGCTATCGAAATCATTATGGTGATTATGCGATTTTATACCGTGGCAATCATCAATCCCGTGTGTTTGAGAAGGTATTACGTCATCATGGTATTGCTTACCGTATTAGCGGCGGCGTGTCGTGGTTTGCGCGTGCCGAAGTCAAAGATATTTTCGCCTACCTTAAATTACTTTGTAATGAAGCTGATGATGCCGCTTTTTTAAGAGTAATCAATACACCTAAACGAGGAATTGGTGAAACCAGCCTCTCTTCCCTGGGGTATTACGCGCAAAAAAGAGGCCAAAGTCTTTATGCTTGTGCTGATCATCTGGCACTTAGCGAACAACTGGCTGACAAACCCCGCCTTGCTCTGCAATCGTTCAAGAACTGGCTTCAACAAATTAAAGCCCGTACGCAAACAGAAACTGTAGTCAATGTGCTGCGGGACATGGTTGAAGAGAGCGGTTATGAAGCTTATATTTATGAGCAATGCGATACACCAGCCAAAGCGCAAAAACGCATGGATAATGTCTGGGAACTGGTGGAATGGGTAGGACGTTTATTAGCTAAAGAGCCTGAGCAACAACTCTCTGATGTCATCAACAAATTAATTTTAATTGATATCCTGGAGCAGGCTGAGGAACCTGATACAGAAACAGTCCAGTTAATGACTTTGCATGCGTCAAAAGGTTTGGAGTTTCCCTATATTTATTTTGTGGGTATGGAGGAAGAATTGTTACCTCACCGGGTCAGTATTGATGAAGATCAGATTGAAGAGGAACGCCGCCTTGCTTACGTGGGTATTACCCGAGCGCAAAAAGGTTTATGTTTTACTTTGGCCAGACAACGTCGGCGTGCCGGAGAGTTACAGGATTGCCAACCCAGCCGTTTTCTCAATGAATTACCACAGGATAGTCTGGAATGGTTTGGTAAAACAGGAGAAGCCAATGAGACAAAGTCCAAAGCATTGGCACAGTCGCACCTGGCTGGTTTGAAAAATCTGTTAGTGGGAGAATAAAGCCTCTTTCCTTAATGCTCAACTCCTCTTAACGATACAGGATGACTTGTTTGTTCGATTGGTTTTTTATTATTGAACAAACTATATTGCCTTAAATGAACAGGGGAAGACTGAATTTGTTGAATAACAGGAGCATATTGTGCCGAATGCTCTCCAGCATAATGTTTAAAGTCCTGAACAAGCATAATCCATAGGGCTAAATGCCTGATGAACGTTCCCGGAATGAAGTCTTTTAGAGCAGTTTTTTTCAGCTGAGAAAAAGTACATTTTTTTAGAAGAATAAGACTAATTAAAAGTTTCTCTGCCAGCTCCTTCTCATTTTCTCTGTGAATATACAGATCAATAATTCTGTCTAAATATTCGTTAACCTGATCGCCTGTGATTTCAGGCGCCATAATAATCAGGGCTTCAAGAAAAGGATAAGGAGAATGCTTATTTGAACCGTGTAAATTTTGAAAGCTCAGCATTATAGCTTGTTCAATTTGAACCGGAGTAAGTTTAGGTAAAAGGCTCTTTAAGAGTTGTGTATTACTTAACTCTTCCTGAAGCATTCGTTCGAAAACGTCATTAATTTGTTCTCGGGCGAGGTGATTAACAAGAAGTGACAGGCAAGCAAATCCACTGTAATCTGGAATCCGTTCGATTGCTGAATTATAGAAAAAATTCAAGTCATCAGAAGAATTCAGTCCTGGGTTGGAGCGAAGAAGAGCTACTGCGGCTTTTACTTGTTTTTTCTCTCCGGAGAATTCTTTTTTTATAAAAGACATTAAAATGGTATATTTTTCTTGAGAAAGAGAAATTTGATGTCCTATTTTTTCAATCCGTTTAAATAGGGAGGGATAATAACCTCCATCTGGATTCTTTATTGTTAAAATAATCTCACGCAGGCTGTCTTTGGCTTCTTTGTCATTGAATTTAGTATTGGACTGATCTTGATATTCAATAGAATTTCTACTTTGAATTCGATTGCTCGGGGATGGATATAACCATTTAACAAAGTCAAAGAGACTATCCCTGTAATAAGTATTAAATTGATTAACGGGTACCTTGTTAATTGGAGCTAATTTTATTTGCGAAAAATCTACATCATAAAAAAGCTTGCCGATCACCTCCTTCGCATTTGTAGGCCCATACAAGACATTCTGGTGGAAAGGAAATGTAGCATATAAATTGTGGAGTGTCGCTCTAATTTCAGCAGGAGTTAATTGGGCTATAATTGCTTTTAGAATGTCTCTAATGGCAGATTCGATATAATAGAAGAATGTATGGCAAGCTAACGTTATTGTATTGAACATGATTTCCATTAAATGGGAAACCTTAACCTGCATTAAGATCGCAAGATAAGTTATCTGTAAGGCGTTTAATGTTAATACCAGGAATTTTTTCGCCCCAGGCTCAAACTCAAAATAAGTAAATGTTTTCCACCTCGATATCCACCACGGTTCTTCATCAAGCATCCAGGGAGGCAATGTGTTTAACAGCGAGAGCAAAGAAGCAAGAATATAATCTTTATGTATTGAATCACCATCAGGGGCAATTTGAGTTAACAAATTTAACGCTCTGTTTTGAACAGATAGAGAGGAAGGATAATTTAACTCCTTTAATGCCAGAATAATTCCCGTGTTGATTTCAGATTGTGAAAGTGAAGAAGAAAATTGGCTAAGAATATCAAAAGAAGTTTCTTCTATATGCCAGTCATCACGATTAACAATCCAACGAACAAGAGGACGTACTATTTTGCCAACACGCCAGTTATACCAGTAATTTTGAGTTGCCAAAATCAATACATCATCTATCAATTTCTTAATCTGTTCTGGAGTAAAAAAAGGAGATAATTTAATTAATAAATCCAGAGATTCTTTTCTTGTTTCATAACCATTATGCGTAAGTTCTCTCACCAACATTTCAATGGTATCTTGCTGTATGGGAAGTATTATTTTATTTTTTTTAGCAATAAGATATAAACCTTTCATTTTATCGATAAGGTTACATTTTGATTTATAAATCCAGGTTGAAATTAAAGCATAGTCCAGATAACAATTGAAAGTGAACGCATTCTGAATAATTTTTTTTTGTTGAGGTAATGAAAGAAGATTGAAGAGTCTATTTGTGAAAAAAGAATAAAGATACCTGTTAACTATTCTTAATGTTTGTAGCGTATTGTCATCAAGTTCTTTTAAAAAAGGAGGACTATTTAATAGAGAGAAAAATTCTTGCATTTCCTCCGTGAATGTAAGAGTCATTGGTTTATCCCTTATACTGCTCGTCCATAGTAGCGCGACAAAATAACCCATTTAATAGTTTAAACCATGAGTTAATTACAGACAATAGCGTAGCAACTTCTTATAAAAGTTGCTACGATTCAAGGAAGAATCAAGCACCAGGAGCAACTTGAGATCCTAAAGTTTCAAGAAAATCTTGAGTGCGGGTATTGCCTGTACCAAAGAGGCGATGAACATTGTAAGATTTATTTTTATCTTTTATTTCCGCTTGAATAAGTCCTTGCACAGTTAATTGTTGCTCTGGATTTGATAGCTTGCGAATTCTCGTTTTCAAATCGTTTAAATCAGCAATTTTAGCTTGAGCTGATACAGCATTTTTTAAATGCTTTTCAATGTAGTGTTCAATGGAATAAACTGCGTATTGAATATCCCAATCTTTGGATGGTTTATCAGCATTTTCTTCTATTTCTACTGCTTCTATTTCTTGGGGGGCATTCTCTTTACTCCAGACTTTATTCCAGGCTGCTTTAAAAGTTAATGGTTTAATTGGCTGTATGCCAAGCCTTTCTATTTTAATCTGACTTGCCCACGTATCCCAAGCGGCGGCTAAAAGAAAAACCGGTAAGAAAATAAGTCTGAGCAAGCGAGTTGGAATATCGGTGTTGTGATCGTGACCGTGGCCTGAGGAAAAACGTTCTTGTAAAAGTTGTTGCGTGCCGTGATCATGTTCATGCTCGTGTTCATGAAGAAAATCGATGAAGTAATGCATGTCTTCAAAACCTTCACTGATAATACCCAATAAGGCTGAGAGAATTGCCGGGATGCGTGGTACTTTATCGGCAGTCACCCCGATGCTCACCAAATGACCAAGAAAAAAGAGCAGGCGAAGAGGAGTAAGAGTGAGTTTTAATATCAAACGAGCAGGATTTATTCGCTGAAGCAGGTTTTCATTAGTGGTTAATTGGTGAGCAATAGCCTTACCTGTTTTTTTAATCGCATTATAGACCATCTCCAGAGATTCAATGGTATTTTGCAAAATAAAAGTAAATTGCGATAACCCGTTTACTGATGGACTCGCCACTTTCATAATGAAACCAGGCAGTCTCCCCATCCAGGCAAAAATAGGACGATTGTTTTTAACAATAGTCCACCAGGTTCCTGCTGTACAAAAGGTTAATGCCACCGCTAGAGCAAATAAGAAAATCGTGGAGCTGGCAATGAGAATGTTACGGAGAGTAAATCCTTGTTTTAGATCATTACGAATTTTAGTATACCAGTTACGCAATGTATCATTATTAATCATATCCGTAATTGCATTGTAGATGAGCAAACCGTAAGCAGCCCCTGCAATGATTGCCATTGGCGCAATAAGTGGAGGTAAGAGTGTCATAGAAATAGCGGCAAAAAATGGAATTACCGCAAACGCCTCTGTGAGTAAATAAGTCGTACCCATGCCCATGAAAACGCTCGCCAACACACTAAAAAGTTTGACCCCATGAAAAATTACTTGACGCTTTTTAAGAAGTGCTTGCCATTCATCCTGCTTATTGTTTCGAAACCATTGGCGTAGATCATCAGGTAATGTCTCCTGAGACGAAGAAAATAATTGCAAGGCAAACCATTTCTCCATCGTTTTTAATTCCTTTTCAATCTGTTTTTTCCTGGCTTTATCTGTCTTATTCAGACGCTTGTGGGCAAATTTACCGAGTAGTTGAAGTTGTATTTCGTAATCTTTAAAAAATTGGGGACAAGCCTTTGTGGCGAGAGGAGAATTATCGGCAGAAAGTGTCTCAAGCAAATACTGATTAGCAAGAAAACGCTTGAGATAGTCGCGCTTGAATAATTTATTCAGTGCTCCCTTAATATTTTGTAAATAAATTTCTCCCTCATAAGCGACAGAGAGGGCAAACGCGCCCAAAGCGATAGGCAGCAAGGGCAATAGAATGTACATGCCACTAAAACTTAAAAACCCAATAATTAAACTGGCCCCTATGGTAAGAAGTATCTGGAGGAGATAAGACGGAACTTTTTTTACTTTCATTGTTCACCAAAACAGCAGATAAAAGAGAGTGTAACTTTATAACAAATGAAAATGATTATCAATAATTATATCGGCGACTGGAAAGTAGAAGAAAAGAACGGTTAAATAGGCGCATCTAACTATTTGAATAAGGGCAATATGCGTTTATACCAATGGAAGATCGGTTTATTAGCCGGTTTTATGATGATCTTGAATTCGTTATGCGCTAAGGCAATCACGACCACGGAACAAATACAGGTTCCTCAATGTTTAGCGGCGAAATTACCTGTGCGCTACAATGTATTGGCGGAAAACAGCGCGTTTAAAATCATTGACCTGCCTGCAACAGAAATCAATAGCCTGGCTCATTTGGCCGACGAAGTACACTGTGGCCGTTTTATAAACGTAAGCCATTATTTTGCGGCATCAAATTCAAGACAACAAGACGCAGCGAAGCTTTTATTAAAACCGTTATTAAAATCAACTCCTAGGCAGACGGATGGCTACCCTGTTATTCATCACGCTATGGTTAATGAAGCAATGGCTAGAATCAATGCTGAGAATATTATGCGCACTGTTGCCCATTTGACTAGCTATTATAATCGTTCAGCTACCCGGCAAACGGGAGTTGATGTGGCAGAATGGCTGAAAATCCGATTTACTACGTTTGCTGAAGTCTACGGCCGCCAGGATACAGCGACTTATTTTGTGAAAACTGGTAAACACTATCAACAACCTTCCCTGGTCACCGTCATTGGCAAAGATCTTAAAACGCCTGCGGTTGTTATAGGTGCACACATGGATACCCTGGATGGCTATATGCCCGGCGCAGGTGATGATGCCAGTGGTTCGGCAACCATCATGGAAACGGCACGAGTGCTTTTGGAGTCTCCATTCACTTTTAAACATCCAATCTATATTGTCTGGTATGCAGCAGAAGAACGAGGGTTAGTGGGTTCTCAACAGGTGGTGCAGGATTTTTTGCATCAAAAAATCCCGGTGAAAGCGGTCATTCAGTTTGACATGACAGGCTTTCGTAGTGATAACAGTGATGCAACCATGTGGGTTTACCGCGATTACACCGATGCTCTGTTAAGTGATTTCACTGCGGAGCTTATAAAAACCTACATCCATGTTCCCGTGGCTTATTCTCGTTGTGGATACGGTTGCAGTGACCACGCCTCCTGGATGGCAGAAGGCATCCCCGCCGCCTTTCCCTGTGAAACGAGTTTTGCAGAGCACAACCCCTACATTCATACTTCAGCCGATACAATCAATTTATTAAATACAGAGCATATGACTAATTTTACCAAATTAGCTTTGGCCTTTGCGATAGAACTTGCCAGCGGATAGCTCAGGCCCAATAATGGTAAGTTAACAATATTTTAAATCCAATTTAGTCTTAACCTACCGCATTGAGTTCGGTCCGACCAACTAATTACAGATATTTTTGGACATCGAAAAGAACAATCAAGGTTATGTTTGATCTTATTCTAATCAATATGATATTATTCGCGCAAATTAGCCCTTATTAGATGACGTTTAAACCAATTTCATACGAGAACTTTTTGTGGTTGTAGGCGTAATCTATAAGTGATTGGCTATTATCGTCTCATTACATTAAAAGGAAGCCACGGAAATGAAGCTTATCCCCCGTCTATTATCGAGTGATCTCTACTTAAATTGGTACAAAACGCCATCTTTATGATCATAAATTAAACACACCAAATAGGAGTTCAACGGTAATTTGTGCCGTAAAACGATTCATTAATATTTATATTTTTTTCTCCGGCGGGAATACGATGTTAAACTGGAATGAAATGACGCAAGCTGCTACCTGGAAAGTTATACCTCTAAATCATGAAGATAGTCTTCGAAATCATCAACGAGAAATTTTATTTGAAGCAATAAACGCCTATCTTCAATGGCGTAAAAATAAAAACGCCCCCGATGACAGAGGGTTTCCTCATGGAAAATTGACCTGGCTTCGACATTTTACCCTTTTTGGCGAAACACGTGCTACTCACCTGAAAGAAATGCTTTCTACCAGTCTATCAAGTGACCCAATCGTAATATTGCAAAACCATTTTAAAAAGAACTCAAGAGTTAACAACCATTCGCTTGACACTTACTTACTTGAAAGTATTTTAAAAAACAGGAACCTGTTTCTAATCCCTGATGGATCAATTGGAAAGATGAATACACTCAAGGAACGAGCCATCCTTCGTCAACTTATTCTGGAGCAAACTATTTATCAAGAAGGTGAGTTTGTATTTCGGGTTGCTAAACTATATGAAACAGACTATACCGACACAGACGAAAAAGCGTATTTAAGTAGAGCGGTGAGTTATTACGCCGGAGCTATCCGAGCCGGTTATGAGCCAGCCTACGAAGCATTGAGAGAGTATGCACAAGCAGAGTTTAGTGAGGCTCAATATCTATTGGGTATTCAATATCATGACTGTCGGGGTCAAATCCAGGAAGCAATTGACTGGTGCATGAAGGCCGCTGAGCAAAACCATTCAAAAGCCATTGCTTATTTGCATGAAACACAGTTTCCTGTGGAATATTACTTAATGATGGCCAGAAAATATGATCAAGGGGATGAAGTTTTGCAAAACATATCCTCCGCTGTTTTCTTTTATGAGAAAGCGTATGCTTTAAAAAATAGCGAAGCGGCCTTTCGTTTGGGTCAATTATACCAATCCAACCTGGAAAGGAATAGTTTAATAAGTGACTCAGATAAAAATAAGAAACTAAAGAAAAACGCTTACAAGGCATTCAATTACTATTTAATAGCAGCCCAACAAAATGACAAAGCAGCCTTAGTGGCTATGGAAAAAATAACTGAGGATACCAATGATGACAAGCTACGCTTTGTATTGGGTCAAGTGTATCTTGATAATTGTTCCAGTCCATTGCCAGCTTTGACCTGTTTTAAACAGCTAGCTGATAAGAATAACAACGAAGGACGATCCGAATTAATCAAATTGATCAGAAGCAACCCTGATTATGCCTATTTGACAGGAAAACTATATGAAGAGGATTGTACTATTAACGATCATCTCGATAGGGCGTTTTTCTATTACTCAGTTGCGATGAAAGCAGACCATAGAGCCACACGTATAGTTTTGGAAAAATTAGCCAACGCGGGCAATATCGATGCTCAATTTATCCTTGAATGTGAATTTTACCATGCCCAAGGACAGTTCAGTGAGGCAATCAACTGGTGTATAGCTGCTGCTGAGCAGCATTATCCAAAAGCCATTGCTTATCTGTTTAATACCCAATTTGAGGCTAAACATTATTTAATGATTGCCAAAAAGTATGATCGCGGCGAAGGGGTAACCAAAAATATTGAATCTGCAATGTTCTTTTACATCAAAGCATGTGCTTTAAATAACAGAGAAGCAGCCTTTCGCTTGGGCCAATTGTATCAACCAAATTTTGAACGGGGGATCCATGAAGTGCAGAAAGAAGCTTACAAGGCATTCCACTATTATTCAATTGCCGCAAAACAAAACGATAAAGCAGCTCTGGCAGCGATGGTAGAAATTGCAGAACACGTTGATGATGATCAATTTCAATTTGATTTAAGTCAAATATACCTTGACGTTTTCGCCAATCCACTACCTGCTTTTACCCATCTTAAACGATTAGCTGATAAAAACCTGACCGAAGCAAAGATCAGGATCGAACAACTTGCAAGAAGTAATTCAAACTACGCCTATCTGATTGGCATGTTGTATGAAGAGGACGTTAATACTGAAAACCATCTACAAAAAGCCGGTTTTTATTATGCCCTTGGCATACAGTTGAGTCATGATACGTCATTTAAACAATCAGCAAATAAACGATGGAATACTCTTGTTAACGGCAAAAATATTAGCAGAGACGAATTAACAACGCTTGGCTTGATGTATTACAACGGTAGTGACGGTTTGCTCGCGGATTATCAAAAAGCAAAACAATGTTTTGATAAAGCCTGTGAAAAAGGATGCGAAACTGCGGCCTATACGCTTGGTTTAATGTTTCAGCATGCGCAAGGCGTAGCTAAAAATCTTGTGACAGCCTTGCGCTATTTTCAACTGGCTGAAGACAAACACTTTTTTTTAGCAACCTACCAAATAAATAACCTCTTAAATTCGACAGTCACCACGCTGGAAGAGCTTCGCTCTATGGCTTTGATGTATTGGCAGGGCTGCGACAGAATAACCCCAAATCCGCTCCGTGCCCTCCTTTTTTACCAGAAGGCAAGTGATCGAGGCGATCCAATAGCCGCATTTAATTTGGGTGATTTTTACCAGATTGATCATGAAAACATCCAAGCCAATGCGACACTTGCTTTTCATGCTTATTTACAAGCCGCAAAGCTTGGAAATCACGATGCATTAATTCCTTTAGAACGATTGGGAGATGAAGTAAGCGCAGAAAATCAACGGGCACTCAGTCAATTGTATGGCTCCTTTTTTCATAATCGTGAAAAAGCCCTGTATTGGCATACCAAAGCAATAGAAATAGAGCAACCCACCCTTAAAATGTAGCGGAGCACGTGGTTTTTGCAGGTAGTAAGCTTAAATATCAAGCAACATTCGCTACATGATAAAACAAATGGAGAGTTTAGCAGTATGAAAGATTTTTATGCAACACTAGGACTAACAAAAGAGGCTTCTGAACGGGATATAAAAAATGCCTACCGAAAATTGGCTTTGATCTTTCACACCGATCGAGGAGGTGATGGTGAAAAAATAAGATTAATCAATGAAGCCTATGAAACCTTATCTGATACCGAAAAAAAACACCATTATGATTTGGACTGGCAGGCTTATCAGGACGCTGATCCAGACGCTCGTATGGCGGTTGTAGAAATTGGCGGCTATCTTCTTCGTGGACCAACACCGCCTTATTCACGAGCTTTCAGGGCGCAGCACCATTCGTTGGTTCAACAATATAAAAATGCACCACTTAAAAAGCGATTACGAGAAACTATTGTCAATTTTGAATCCAGTATTTATCAAGTTAACAATTTTATTTTATCCACTTTGACCTACCATGACATTTTTAGTTTCTTACGCGCTCAAGCCAATCAGAGTGTGGAAAGAACTTTCAAATTTCAGGACAAACTAACCCCGATCCTGGCGATTAAACTCTTTATTAATTTTTTAGCGGGTGATTATTACGGCTCAAATCTGCGTGCACTAAAACAGTACCTTCGTACCGAACTAAAGACTATCAAATCTGCTAATAAGCAAGCTTCTGAAGTATTACTATTTGAAGGAATTTCTGAGTTGGTTTTCATGACTAATGAAGAACAGGTGCAGGGCCACGCACTTTTATCATCGTTGAAAAAAATAACTGATTTTAGTAAAAAAGCACCTACAGAATTGATGCCTGCCCTTGCCCCTTTATTTTATAATAAATATTTTCGAAATTTACATGCCTATGCGCTTCATCTCCATTGGCACTCCAGTGAAAATTTATTTGATGCGGATTATTTAAAACAATTTAACGGATATGAAGACGCAAGAGAATTGTTAAGTACGTTAAAAGAAAAATTGGGAAATAACAGTGGCAATAAACAATTGTCAAAACTTATTCGTTACGTCAAATTACTGTTTAATGCTGAAGAAACTGTGGGAAAATTTAATACACCAAAGTCAACTGCAAGCGAACTTAGAAAAGGCGCTTTTCTTTATTTAGACTGGATCCCGGTCTTTATGGATAAAAGCAGCAAAGAAGTTCTGGTTAATATTTTTTTACAAATTGGGATTCGATTTCAACATGCATCAAGGCTGGAATCTCAGCCAGCATTAAAAATGGCTGATGAACGTTTAGCAATGAAAATGTATTTAACAGCTGGAGGCATTGCTAATCATTCCACACCTGACATAGAAATCTATGCAAATACGCACATAGTAAAATACCTTTCAGACTTCAAATTTGAAGATGAAACACTTACAGAAGTCATACCCGCTTTAAAAAAACGGACTTTATTTATTTCGGATGTCTTTCCTTTTTTTGAAAAGCCACAATCAACGATTGCCTTTTTAAAGCAGGAAAATCAAACGCTCCATTTGATGCGTCACTTGCTAAACGCGATGCTTACAACGCTTGAATATAATAAAACACACGCTGATGGGATTGCTATCGATCATTCCGCGGCTACTATTTTTTATGAAATCTATGCAGCCTGTGTGAACAACTGGTTCAAGAAAGAATATGATCCTGCATTAGAAAAAAAATTTCGTCTGGAATTAATGGACGAATTATTATTTGATAATAGCTGGACATTTTTAGACGTTGAACAACTTATCAATTCACCGTGGATAATGATTGATCGGGATGAAGACGGATGGATTAAGTCCTCTCGCTCGCTACCCTATGCCGACGATGAATTTATTAAATATCGAACAATCAATGGGGCAGAAGTTAATCAGAAAACAGGGGAAATTAATTTTTTTATGACACCATGGACTAAAGAACGTCCTGTTTCTGAAAAACTATTTACCTTGTTTGATTTGCAACAAATGCTGGAGAAAAATTTATCCTCAGCAATTTTTAGTCTTGATCCGGTCGATCCAGACAGACCCTATCATCCCTTTAATGCATTACGATTTTCCCCTTCTCAATTGTGCGAGAGTGAATTATTAAACACAATGTTGTTAACGGATTATATCTTGAAATTTTTAACAACCAATCAGGAAGTTCAAGGCCAATATCCTTTTGATCAAAGATCTGTAGCATCAATGATTCAACATCTTCCCGCATATTTACGTAAAATTATTGATGATTTTCATAAGGCGCAACACACTGGCGCACTTCATCGATTCTGGATTGAAGCCGAAGAGCTTGATGTAGCATTGTCCGATGAAGACATAACAAAACAGGATATAACAAGAATTGCGCTGGGCAATTTAAAAATGGTTGTAAAAAAACATCGAATGGAGCGTGATATTTATGGAAATTTACAGGATGTGGGCGATGAAGACGAAGGCTGGCCAATCTATGTTTTAACGCGAGAGCAAGTCGAGCAGGTAAATTCGGGGCAACAGGTTATTACGGGTCACGCCATGATTTTTATTCATGCCGCAACGGAGTTGTATTATTGGGAAAATAATGAGGTTATCAAAGCGCATCGTCCTGAAAATTATCGTGAAACATTGATACGATTATATATACAACCTCGGGACTCCACGGGCAAAGTTATCCAAAATACTAAAAACAGGCCCCTGCTTTATAGAGTGACCAGAGAAATGGCCCGCCAAACCGGATTATCAGATCGCTATTCTTCCGAGTTTATTTTTGCTCATCTATTTACTACCCACTACGATGAATTCGCGCAATATTTACCTGAATTTGGGCGATTGAAAGAGCTGAGTAAAATCGCTACGCTAATCAGGGTCTTGGACAATATGCGTCAATCCAATCAGGAGTCTATCGAGGCCCTGGATTTTTTACTAAATGGCTCATTATCCCCTGTTCCTGATACCAGCGCTTATCGTCACTATTATAAAATCCAACAGAGCATAGAGAAGCAAATTACGAAGTCATTCGATAAATGGCGAAAAGAGTTATCCACCTCGGTATTACAGAAAAAATGGCGTAATGAATTGAACCGGATTATGAGTGAAATCGGTCCATTAACGTTTAGCAGCGATTCAACTGAAGTCAATGAAGCCTGTAAAGATTGGCTCAATGAACTATCCAGGCAAAATCCGGGTATTTCACCATTTCGCATCATAAGAGAGGTTATTAACCCCAAACGCGCTGAAATTGCCGAACAACTGTCAAAATCTAAACAGGCAAGTTACCGACGCCAACTTTCTGAACTATTTTCTGCAAAATTAGCATCTATTGGACATGTTACTTATAGTCAATTAATTGATTCCTTGTTGCAGGGGAATGTGAATCCTTTAGCCAACGCACTCATGAATCAAGAGAAAATCGAAGC
>NZ_JHYC01000033.1 GCF_000621525.1 Legionella fairfieldensis ATCC 49588
CCCTGTCATTCCCCAAGGTATGATTGGTTTTAACCAGCCTCTGACTCGCTGCTTGATACGCACGGTTGTTGGAATTCATCCGTTTTTCGAGCCAGCCTGTGAAATCGGCTCTAAGTGTTGCCGCCTCTTCAAGCTCTATACTTTTAAGCTGTGGCTCAATTGGAGTAGGCTTCTCCTTGTCTATCACCGCATTATGCAAGACTGTTCCCTGCGCTTCGTCTTGGGGAAGTACTTCTTGAGCAATCGTCTGAATCGCCTGTAAACCGCCCATGCTCTGAGTCACCACTACAGGCTCTATGGCGTCAATCGCTATCGCCTGTCCTACAGGTTTATCTGATTGTTCAGAATGTGAATCGGAGAGTTGGGAAAGAGAAGACTCAGGTGGGCTGGCCTGCTCTTCTTTATCGGTTAAAGGCTGTTTTTTAAAATTAAGCTCTCGCATGGCACTGACGACATCATCCGGTGCCAAACCATCATTGATGGGCAAAGGAATACGGATTTTATACAGCTCGCCGCCATTCGCTAACACAAAGGCCTGTCCTTTAGGAAGAGCCGCTACATCAGAGGGTTCAATCATGGGCACAGAAGTCATCTGAACACGGTCTTCATTACTGGTATTGAAATAGACCTGCTCTGTTCCGTGTGGTGTGTCATTTACCATTGACACCTGGGTATGCGACACCACATCCACCGAGGGCAGCATGTCCGTTAAGACTTTGGCCGTATCGGTGTTTTTAACCCGCAACATAATCAGCGTATTTAAATTCCCTTCGGTCATTTCTGCCATTGCACGTGAGCCTAAAGCCACTTCCAAATCCTGTTTGGTTTGAGCGTAAGCGGTGACCTGAAACCCTGCCCCACCGGCTTTGTTCAAGATTTTAACAAAGGCTTCCTGAATGATTTCGGATAATTCATCACAATGAAGATTTAAGGTGTATTTAGCGTTCGGCTCCTTATAAATTTTTCCAGCCGTTGATACCAAATCCGATAAAAACGCTTTACCCACATCGGAAGCCACTGTGGCATTGGACAAACTGTCTAGTCCAATGTAGAGGACTTGTTTATGTTTAATGACATCCATTAACGAAATGTCTGCATCAGTTCGCGAGGTTGAAAAGATATCAGACGCATTGGAGCTATTAATCTTCGCAAGCACTGGCCCAAGACTTGCGGTAATTTTGTCGTAATATTGCTTATCCAGGCTTGCTGCATCATACAATTCAAGCAGAAGATTCCCCTGAAACGCTTTGATATCGCCATTTTGAATCATATCGCTGACATACGCTTTGACGTATTTTAATACCGCTTTCGAGCGCTCCATGGGCGGATAGGGATTACCCACTTTATCCACTTTGGCATCATTCTCCGCAATCATCGCATCAACCCCTGGCAGATAGTTTGCATCTTCATGGGCAAAGACATGATCGCAGTAACGCATCAACAGCAGATCAAGACGTGTGATATAAAAGCCAATTTCTCGGTAGGTAATGGGCTCATTTAAGGCGAGTAAAGCATTCCCTACCACATTGGCATACTTCCAGGCAAAATCAGCAAACTGCTTCCCTTCCCCATCAGCATTGATTGCATCTGTAATTCGGGTCGCCACTTCGGTAATTTGGTCAAAGTTTTTTAAGGGGTTATAGCTGGCTGACACCTCAGGATAGCCCAGATGAATGATTTTAAAATCAGCCAGGCGATTAGAGGCCAGGCAGGCGGAATACATATCACGTACCAAATCCAAATCACCTTTGGGGTCAACCACAATCACCGCATCACCATTTCTGATGTCCTGGTTGATTAAAACCGATGCCAGCCTGGTTTTTCCTACCCGTGTGGTGCCTAACACAAAAGTATGACCTACCCGTACACCCTGGCCCAAGGTGATAGACTTATCCTGGTTGCCAAGCCCGTGCAGATAGGGTTTGCCGCCAACATCAGGCAGGGGCCTTAAAGGATTGAATGCCGTGGGATGATTAAGAAGAGCAGTGAGCCAGCTTTTGGGATAACGTTTGGTATACAAGCGGGCCAGACGATACAATCTCCCTGTCTTGAGAAATCGTTGATTAGCCACTTGTTTGATTTGATGCAGACGTTGGGTATGCAAAGGCGTCCAGAGAAAACCGCGACCCAGAAAAAGCTCTTTCCTGGACAGCGGGATTTCACGGGTTGATAGGCCGTAATAAGGCATGGTTTTTAAACGATATTGATACCGTTTAATCCGATAGCCCTGAACAAAACGGTACAGGCCAAAACTGAGCAAAATGAGAAGGGCAATTTGACTCATGCCCTCGGTTAATAACAGCAGATGCGGCAATAACCAGGCCATCAGGGCTAATGAAAAAAACGTAATGGCGGAATAAAATTCCGTGGCTTCACGTAACAGGTTTTCGACCGGATAGCGATTCATGAGGCGCTCCATTGAAACAAGACTTCCAGCAAAATAAGAAAACCCACACCATAATAACGAGCATGCTGGGCCTGCTTTAAACGTACCGCATCGAGCACTATACCCCGTCGTGTCAAGAACTGATGAATCAAGACCGGCCAGGCAAGGAAAAGAACAAGATAAAACAAGCAATGAAACCCTAAAAAATGCAGTTGATAACGTTTAAAGAACGTTTGCCAGGCAGCCGCTTCCTCGGCAGAGGATAAAAACTGACTAACCACCACGACAACCAATAAGGCTAGTATAATGAACTGAACCAGCGTTATAATGAGGTATTTCAAAGAACGTTTTAGCATAGGGATAACTCCACATGAACTGGATTAAACTGATAAAAGGGATTTTGCGCTTTACATTTATCGTGCTGGGTGCTTGCTTTGAAATAGCAGGTACAGAAAGTAAAAAACCCGCACGACACAGCTTTGACTCCCAAGATCCTCACAAACTTTTCGACCAAGGCAAGATAAGCTATAGCGAATTTCGCAAAGCAACGAGAAGCAGCTAAAATTTCTGGCCTTGTCATGCTCACCCCTTCTTGCCAATTAGGCCAAGGGTCGCAAAAGAAGCTGGAGTTCGGACAAGGCCTTCTGCTGTCTTGGTCTTTTCATCGGCCACGTTTTGCGAAGAGTCCATTAAGCTGCTCAAAACAGCCCCACCTTCTCCACCAAAATGAGAGGACAATTTCAATAACACGATGGGAGCAATGAAGTAAAACAAGAGCATGATGTTTTGCATGGCCGACACCACATTGTTTTCACCCAGACTATTGACCATTGCACGTTCTAAAAAGCCAGCCAAGTGCCAGAGGTACTGAATAAAAATCCCCATAAACATCAAAGCGCAGATGCTGCAAACGGCTCGTAGGCTATACCCGCTTAAGGCCAACACAAAAGGAGTCAGTACAATGAGGAAGAACATGAAAAAGGCCTGCATAATCGGCAAGGATTGCATGGTCGCCTCACGCTTTAAAGGTGTTGTCGACCAGGACTTTATCCATTGGCCAGAATTCACGAGTGTACGTGATGCTGCCGTACCGAATGCGCCGTTATTTTCATTGAACAAGGCTTCACTGGCACCGACTTGCAAGCCATCGCCTTCCAGCAACACACGCGCAATAAAATCACTTGAGCTGATTTGACTACCCCAACCCAGTTTATGCTTAAGCTGGTATTGGCCAACACGACGTTCCACATTCCATTGGCCTAAATGCTCGTCATACCAGGAGGCGCGATTGCTGGTTTCGACCAATTCATTCCGAATCGTTAACCACCAGGCGTCACAGGTGGGGTATCCGGAATCAGGAAGATGATTAGCCACCGCTTTATCCTCTTTGGCTGCCTCAGCAAAATGGCTAGAGGGATAGTCGGCATAAGAAAAACCGGCCACAGGGCTTTTCGCTTTCAGACGGCCATAGTAAAACGTTTGTAAGACTTTCGACCCCATCCAGTTTAAATCGTCTTCTCCGCCATAATTTGTCATGATTTCCTTTGCCTTTTCCTGCTCGGCTTGATTAAGCGGCTTATTTAAATACTCGCTTTTGGCTTCGAGGTAACACTGCTCGTGAAAATCAAAGGCCTGTTTTCGCAAGGCTTGAGGAATGTGGGTTGAAATTAAGTCACCTTTAATGGCTTGCAAGCTATCGCTACAACCGGTCGTTTTCATCAAGCCATAGGTGAGTGCTGAGGCCCCGTTTTGTAATAAATACAACATCAAAGGTACTCTCACATTGTCACTGAGCACATCAGCGAAAGCCTCATCATAGGTGGTACCACTGTCCATAATATTTGAATCTTTCACTTGAGCCCCGCCTAGGGAGCAAACGGGTTTAAAGGACAATCCCTTTTGTTGTAGTTGCATACAAGGGTAGACAAACAGGCTGCACACCAAAAAGGCACTCAGCAACTCATAGAGAAAATGATTGACCGCATGGTCTGCCGCATGATGCGTAGCGCCGGAAGGCGCTGCCAGGTGTTTAAAATAACGAAACACAATACCGATAAAGCCAAAGAAGAGAATCCCTGTTTCCCATAAAACCCTGTAAATCAAATCATACTGCTGCCAGCCTAAAAAAGTGGTGTAAAGGGATAAAGGATTAAACACAATCATGATGCTTGCCCTTCCTTAGCCTGGGTATACAGCGCCCCTTCTTTAATGATTTCCTGACCTTGGGACTTAGACGGTTGGGCGGACTTTAGCTGCTGTCGGCGAACATCCATCACGATGTTTAACGTATCAGTCATCATCCGTTTCCTCACCTCTTGTTCAAACGACAACCCTTTTATTTCCGACTCAAGCCTGGCAATCGCCTGCTTAATCATGTCCTGAACCGGTTTAAGATTTTGTACCTCCTGAATCTGATACCCTGTCTCTAATATCCGCTTTAACATCAAGGCGTCTTCCAGCACGTTTTGCATGGCAATTTCTTCGGCCAATTTGGAGACCGTAATGATTTGTTCTTCGCGCGCTAATAGTGAGATGGACGAGATGATATCGCGGGTAATCAGCACACTACCGGGAGATAACTTTCGTAAATTGGCCTCGGTCAGCGTCAATTTCCCATCCACCAATTGCCACAAATAATCAGCAACATTCGCCGTGCAGGTTTTTGATTCTGCAACCGCCGGACAACTTTTCAATAAGGTAACCAGTCCCACCCCTGCTTTGGCATCCTTACTGCCAGTGGTTTTCGCATGGGAAATACGAAGATCACCCAACACATACACTGCCCATTCTGACGCCGCCTTGGGCGTTGCCCAGACTTGGGCGAAGGGATGGGTTTTTCGCATAGACTCTGTAACGGGCGTGGTATCATCTAAATGTCGGGAAGGGGTTAACAAAAGGTTATAACCGGCGATGACTACATCCGAAATGACTTCAATCGGGGCTTGGAAGACGCCACCGGAATTTCCTTTGTCGCGGTGAACCCAGGGAATGCCATATTCATCTGATTTTTGCGCAATGGTTTTAGTGGTCTCCGTTAAATCCACCGGATCGTGTTGACTATTCGCCGCGGCCCGTTGTGATGCCTCAATCCAACCGGCAGAATCTGACACAGACAAGATCGCACTGACAGGAGAACTGCCGTTTTCAAGATTTCGTTTGACCTGATAGCAATGGTTGACTTTGGCCTGAAACTCATTGTATCCACTAAACGCGGTGTTCTGGATAATATTATATAAAGCTGGCATGGATTGGCTGAGTTTATACATGGGATAGCCTGCAACGCCTCCCTTTAATCCATCCACCATCGAAGCGGGTACGCCCGCTATTTTCTCTTTGATGCCATTAAATGCATTACCAATGCTGATAACGGGATTAAAGACCCCGCAATTTAGGACCCCATCCGCACGGATATCCCCTCCAATGTTTATTTTTTCGGTTTTGCTCACGGCTGGCACATACAAATCCGACCCGCCACCCAGCGCATAATAATATTCTGATTTTTCAGGGAACAGCGAGGCCCATGAAGCCCCTGCTGCCACCAGCATACTGAATCCAATTAATGATTGTTTCATCGTCTCTCCTGCCTGTTATCGCTTAGGCGGTTTTCCCATGCCTACGCCACTGATTAATTGTCCTTTCTGCTCCACGCAGCCCTCATATCGCCGCCACAGCACAAAGATGTAGTTGCCATGCCCGGCTTTTTCATCCTCAATCCCCCAATCCTCGGCATTGCCTGGCTTAACAAGGCGGTTTTTGGGATACACTTCATGCCAAATCACCTTCTTTCGTTGCGAGTCATGAATGACATTGGCAATAATGCAATCCTTGCCGCAGCGATTGGAGGTATTGATGCCGGCATGCAAGCTGGACGCATTGGTCACAATGTCAGCCGCATGCATCGCTGCCACCACAGAGGCTCTGAAGCGTGACGGTTGAGTCACATGCATCAGCCGCGGTATCTCGAAGCCCCAATGCGATGTGGCACTACCTATTGCATGCCCAACCAATAAATCAGGATGCGTGGCCATATAGGCAAGCTCTGCCGCCTCAGTGCGCTCCATCACCGCATCAGCCAGTGAGGAATAATAAACCGCCGGAAAAGCAGTTTCGGGGCGATGGGTGATTGAAGGCAGGCGAAGCGCTGGTGGGGCACCAAAAACACTGACCACCCGGGTATACCCCTCATTCAGATGGGCAGGATTGATTAACATCGAATCATTGCCAAACCCTAAAGGAACCCCCATGGCCTCTTGGTAAACTGCCTGATATCCTGCCAGGGCGAGCTTGTTTTCAACCAGCATGTTGGCTTCCATCCAGGGGTTTTGACCTGGCTGATTTGAAACCGTCACAATTAAATCCGGCACAAATTGGGCGATGGCAGGCGCTGTAATCATTTTGGGTGGGAACTTTTTCGTTAACCAGACACAAACTCCTTTCAGCTTAATATGCGAATAGGCAGGGATTTTTGCATTGATTTTCGCTGCCAACTGTAAGCTATTTAAGGGCTTGGGCGGCTTGGTGCTTTCTGCGCCTAAAGTCAAAACAGGGCAAAACAGCATCACAGCCAGAAGAGGCGCTTTAAACATCTTGCTTCTCCCAGATTGCAATGGCATCGGATAAGGAGTCAATGCCATACACCACCTCCGTACCGTTAAAAACAATAGCGGGCAGATGACTTATGGGGTAGTGAAGGGCTTTAAGCTGGCATTGAAAAAAATGCCTGTAGGCGGCATCAAAGCGGATTAAATCCACCTGCTTGTTGATGCGGTACTGTGTATCAAGCGTCTGGTCAAGATGTTCACCCTCCTGCATCCAGCAATAGTTAAGGGCTGGATGACTCACTGCCTCAGGTAGCGGGTTTAAGCTAAACCATTCAATCGATTCAAGGGTGCGATTCATCGATGCTCCTAATCCCTGCCCGTTAAAGGAAGTCATCATCATAAAAATAATCATCCTGACGCTGCCGCTCTTTCTTGTTTTCCAGCGTCTCGGCCATGATTTCAGCGGCTTTGAGAATGCCATGTTCGTCCTCCAATTGTTTTCGAGCCGCTTTTTCCTGTTTTTCATTCATGAGCAAAGCCAGGAAATAACGCGGTGGGATCACCCGAAATAGCCCTTGAAAACGGGAGCCCAGGAGGACCGCTTCCGCATACAGTCCTTTTTGTGAGCTGACACTGCGAACCAGGCTTTGCTGCTCAGGAGGCAACGGTTTAAAGCGCAATAAATCGTTCAGTTCCTGTTCGTTAAAGCCCAGCACAATCCAGGTTTCGAGTAAGGACAGGATTTTAGTAGCTCGCGCTGAACTTAAATCACTGATGTTTTGGGTAACAGGCACCAGCCAAAGCCCCAGCTTTCGCGCAACTTTGGCAATCAAAAGGCAAAGCGCCACAATCACATCAATATCAAACTGCAAATGCGCCTCATCAATGAATAGAAAGGTTGGCCGCTCAACGTGTTGCGTGGCCTCTGCCAAGGCGAGGATGCGCGGCAGCAAGGACACCATGACCAAAGCAAGCTGCCCCTTATTGTCTTTCATCGCCGAGACATCAATATGAAAAATATCAAAGTCACCCAAAGGCTCTGTCGGTACATTAAAATACGAGGATTTCGCAGAATTGATGACATAGTTCAGCAAACGGTCATGCATGTCCTGCAATCGCTCCTTTTTTCGTCCCGCCTCTTCCCGTTGAATCCGGCGCTTAAAGGCCTCCACCACATGCTCGGTGAGCATCTGCGGAACACCGCGTTGATAGGAGTCCACTATGGCATCACTTAATACCTGCAACAGCAGGGATTCATCAGCCAAAGTAAAGGCTTGTTCTTCTTGCTCATTGGCTTCGGTTAGCATGGTGCGCAGCGCTAACGCCAGTTCCGATAAATAATCACGGTTTTGACAGGCTTCTTCCGTATCAGTGAATGCGCTTTTATCCAAATCCTCGGTTAATTCATGGAGTGTTTTTGCTTTTTGCTCAAGCTGTTCAAAATAGGATGGATGGCCAATTTCAGGTAGTGCGCGATAGGCATCGCAAAAGGGATTTAAAGGAACCGCTTTGGATTTGTCTTTACTTAACAGCAGGCGGCTTGTTTTTTTGCCGTATTGCTCACAGTGCAAAAGGATTCGGTCAAAACTATTGCCCATTTCAAACAACACAATACGGGCATTTTTCATCGCCATCAAACTATTGACCATCAGACCGGTTAACACTGATTTACCGCCGCCTGAACTCGCAAACAAGGCCATATGGGAATTTTGGCTCACGAAATAATGGCTTAAGGGATCCCATAAAACAGGCTCGCCCAAGCGGTTGAAAAAGCAAAAACAAGGCTGGTCTTTAATGCCCTTAAAACGGCCATAGACGGGTAAAAGAGCCGCGAGCTCCGAAGCATAAAGCACCCTGTCAAAACCCAGGTGCTTGCGTGCATACTGCGGCGAAAAGTTAAAGGGCAGACCATTGAGATAACTATTGAGCGGATGCAAATCAAAAGCGGCATCAATCAAAGGCATTTTGATGTCAAAAAACAGACGTTTGAGCTCTTTTTCTACCGCCAATAAAGCCTTCTCATCGTCTGCGCGATAAAAAACCGCCTGATTGACCCAATAGAGGCGATTCCCAAGCCCCATCTCACCGCGCGCCTGTTTGATGTCTTCCCGCGCAAGGGTAGGTAAGGAACTGGTTCCAATAATTCCTTTTTCCAGGCGCTGTAAATGGGCATGCAAGGCCTCATCATCACTGAAAATGACGGATACAGTGTACATCGCTCCTTCAGGTAATTTATCCAGGGCAGCATAACAGTGTTTAGGATTATCACGCGGCATTTCCCGCGATAAATGGCCAATCTCAGGTGAGGCTTTCAGCCCATCCACGTACATGATTCGATGCGGGATCCCATCGAAATAAAACCCGTTTGCATCGCTGTGAACCTGGCCCAAAACCGCATGCACCATATCAAAACCCGCGGGTTTAGGGTAAGGATAAGGCATGGCAGCCAGCCATTGGTTAATGTTGCCCTCGGTTTCGGCAGGCTCTGGATGAAACCATCTTGCCCACCATTGATAATAATTTTTCCCCGTTAAGCGTTTGAGCGTCAGGCCTGGCGATTTAAGCTTGGCATAAATCTGCTCAATCATCTCCTCATGTTCCATCACCGCTTGCTCGCGGGTCACCGAGTTTGGCGTTTGATAAAGCCGATAAAACAAAAGACGAATACGGCGCTGGCGTCCGCGATAAGGTAAATCGGTTTTAGGATCGATAAAAAGACCCTGTTTACGCGTCATTTTAGCCATTAAATCTTCAAGTCGCTTGAGATAATCCTCAGTAAAGGGATCCCCCTTGCACTCAGGCGATACCGCCTCGCGAATGGTTTTTAACACAGGGCGCAAACTGAATTCATCCTGAACAAACAATTGCATGACCCAGGGGTTTTCCTGATAGAGGGGCAAAACATAGGAAAAGGTTTCCTTGACCCGTTCAAACAAAGTTTCAATGTATTCTGGCGATGCCGCTTCTGCAGCAATATCGCCTAACTCGAACCCTGAGCCCACGCTAATTCCATCCGCGAGCAAAAACAGGTTTTTTTCATCACAAAAATCAACACAGGCCCATTGCGCTGCCAGTGAGGGCATGGGATTCTGATAACGCTGTTTAATCACAGACGCCTTGACTGCCTGGCTATCCTGCGCACCCAGCAGCCAATGCATCGCTTTGTGTAATCGCTGCATAACCCCTCCGCTTAATAGCGCTCGTTGGCTAAAGCAAACTGATTGTTCTTGTAGAGGAAAAATTCAGAGCTAAAGCCTGGTTTGACCAATTGCTCATCCCCTAATTGCGCCACATGGGGATAAACAAAAATGGGAATGGCCGGATTATCCAGTGTTTTAAATTTGGCCTGCGTTTCATTGTGCGCTTCGCGAACATACCCTTCATAATTAACTTGTCGCCGCCCTCGGTAAGCCGGTACCGTCCAACTTTGTGCGGAATCGGCAATGCTTCGATGATAAATATCGCTCATCGTCAAACCCTCTTCCGGTACACCACCGGAAGACACACTGTGCGAACAGCCTGCTAGCAACGCCATACTGCTAACGCAAAGAAAAATCGCGCGAATACTGTTGTTGACGGCCATAATGGATCATCCTCCCTAAAGGTTCTTTATCAATGGATATGGTTTTGGTTAAATGCAGTGACACATGATTAGCACACCATCGGACACGGTTGCCTTGACGGCATTTGAGACTCGCTGGCACAAACACCATGTCGAAACTGCCCTGAATGCGTTTTTCCAGCCAGTCGGCCGCTTTGACTGACCCGCCAGCCACAGCCTCCCCTGCTGCGTATTTGCCAAACGAGCCAGTAGGAATGGCAGCGCCACCATTGGCTCCTGCAAAATAGCTCATTTGCCATTGCGACAAGGCGTTACCGGCACCCTGAACACCGCCTGCCGCCATCATGGCCGTTAAAACACGCGGTGCATTGGTAAAATACTTGCCATGAATACAAGGATTTCCAAAGGGTGTTGTGAGATAGCCTAAACTGTCGTTATTCACGAGCTCAGCAGAATTTTTCATTTGCTCATTGCCGACTACGACAAAATGCCCATCCTGGAAGGTAAACAGCACCGAGGTTACATAAGCCCTCACGCAAGAAATATCATCGAGAAAGGAGCCTACGCCAATGGCATACCCGTTCACTTTCATGCCGGACACATCTGGCGGCAGAGGAACTCCATTGGACGCCATTAAATCGCCTCGTGAAATGAGTGCTGAAAAGGGAAACAAAGGTTGCATTAATTTGCCTTCCACCGGCACTTGCCCAATCAAGGCAGACAATAAAACGGTATTGCCCAAATCCGCACCGGCAGGAATGGTGTAATAAGGAATGGCCGGCGCCTTCTCGATTGAAACCGGTTGAGCAGGGCGCTTTTTCACCACCGCCTGTTTACGTTCGGCCAGCTTTTTCCAATAGAGGCGCTCATTGTCGGTCAATTTCCGTTCCACCAGCAAGGCATCAATGTCTTTGATACGAGGCAAGAGACTACCGTTTTCAACGCGATTTCCTCCATTTACTGCGTAGTCATTGGCTGAAGGCGTGGAGGTCTGCTGCGCTTTGACCTGCGCCAATTCCGTTTTCAAGGCCTCTACACTGGCTTTTAATTCAGAGCTGTCTTCGCGCACGACCACACCACCTTGCTCTTTCATCGCCAGCAATGAATCGAGTTTGGCCTTAAGCAGCTTGTTGTCCTCAGCCAGGCGCGTACTCTTTTTTTCATCCTCAATCAGCCTGGCTGACACATCACGGATGTTGTCATTAAACTGACTGGCAATGGCCTGATTGACATTATTGATGTCGGATTTTGTCGAGGGGTCGTCTGTTTGACTCTTCCCACCACTGACGACTAAGAGTATGACCACCAGCACGACCACGCCGGTGATGAGTTTGATGCCTTTGTTCTGACTCATCGTACATACCCCCCAAAGGCCTTTAAGGCTTCGCCAAAGGGCCTTGAGGACACCAGGAAAACCGTCGTGGTTTCATGACTGGCGCGCGGGTTTAAAGTATTGGTGGGATAGAAAGTCGCCGTTTGCCATTCCCCCAGCAACTGGCGCGGATCTAAAATGATTTTTTTATTCAGTTCGTTTTTCAATTCAACCGCAGTGACATACAAACCATCGGCCGCCCAGGAAATCAAAGGGTGAGCGGTGACAGCCGCCCCATACACTAACGTAATCGTCTTTTGCGTTTGCATGGCAGTACGGCTAAGTCCTGGCGGCGTCTCTAACAGTCTCGCCGGCGCATAGAGCGATTGAATCGCAAACCGGGTTAAAGACACCGGATTGATAGCCCGGTCTGGTGCCTCCTGCCTAGCCTCGCTATCCTCTTCCTTTGCAGGCAAGGGCGCCTGCTGGGGCAGTACCACCTCAACCTGTTGGGTATTGTGGTAGTTTTCATCGGCTGAAAACCTTAACACAATGACCTCGCCATCGGGCATCAGTTGCACCACAAGCTGCTTGTTTTGAAATGGCTGATGGGCATTCACATACAGCGTATCATCCATTTTCATCATCCCAACGGTCTTATCCAGCTCTGAATCAATAATTGAAATGGCTGATGGAAAACGCACCATACGCTCTTCATTCAAGGGCAACTGAATGGGAATAGGACTCTTGTCCCACAACACATGTTCAGTGGATGCGCCATACAGCACGCTACTCATTAACAGACCTAAGACAAGCCCTGTCCAACGGGTTCTCATGATTGACTGACTCCTTGGGGTTCGTGACTTAATAAATCCCTGACCAGGTGTTCTGGCTGGTTGTAACCATCAAGGGCTAAGCCAAAGGGATTGTGGATTTTGGAGACATTCACCTTCACCACACGATAGTGGTAATCCACGACTTTATCGGCAATGACCATCGTCGATTGTTCATTCAGCTTTTGCGTAATACGCAAGACCAGATGCACCTCCCAGAGGTTATGACCTATTTTTTTCACATCCTGCGGTTCAAGAAAGCGATAAAGGCTGACCATTTGTGTTCTTGAAAAAAGACCAGCTTTCTCCAACGCCTGCGTGTTAGCCGTCAACACATCGCGATAACGCGGTGTTAAATAGTGACGATATTGAGCAATGGCCTGTTTAAATTCAGCCTCGCCATTGGCAGTCCAGGTGTGTAAAGGAGGGATTAAGGTGCTGGCAAAGCCATGCACATATTCATCAGGAATATCCTCCGCCTTCACCAATCCCCCGCTGGCACGCATGGCAGGCGTTAGCCAGATTTCAAGGCGGGAAGGCGCTTGCAAGAGCGCATAGCCTAGCCAAAGCGTGATAATAAAAAAAGCGACACAAACGACAAGCAACAGACGATTTAACTGATTTAAACTGTCCACTTTTTTATAATAGTCAAACATGCTTTTCCCCAACCAGCCGTTGCTTACGCCAAATCCCCTGGTGATTGACATAAGGGGATTGACAAAGCCCTTTGCCGGCAGCAGCAATCACCAGGCGTTTGCGGACATAGCCCTGTGGCTTACCCGCTTTCGCTTTGGCCACCCAATGAGGAAACACGCGGATCCCTATTAAAAATCCCAGGACCAGGCCAAAGGCGGCAGACAACCCAGGACAGCCGAAAAAAAGACCCATTAAGGCAGCAGCCAGTGATACCCCAAGCATGCCGACAGCAGCAGTGACCAGAAGCTCTTTTAAGGTCAGTCCCTGATACACCACAAAATCATGGGTCAGGTAACGGCTGGATGGTTTATTCATCAAACGCTCCTTTGTTAAAGGCTAAACTTGCTCACCGCCGTGAATCCAAAATAGGCACTGGCGATACTGATAGCCAAATAGAGAAATGACATCACGGCATACGAACTAAACACGGCCATTAAGCCCGATTCACTTTTCTTGGCCGCCTCAATTCCATGTGAAACGGTCAGCACAAATTGGTAAAAGCAGTAAATACAAATGGCGAATAGCAATAACTTAAATCCCTGAATTAATTTTTCAGAGAAAAAAGTCATGCCCTCCTTGTTGGTCACCGTGCCAACAAAGGTCGTGGGAAACCAGTCATCGTTGGCAGACGCATTGGGTGCGATGGCACAAAGTCCTGCAATCAGCAGACCAGGCACAGGGTTTAACAGTCGACGGATGATACGGCTCATGGTGTTCTCCTAAGGTTTAAAAACAAGTGTGAATAGAACAAGGGCTAACAGTACTTTAAAAAGTCGCATGGTTAGCGTGAGGACAAACTGCTCAGATGACTTCGCCTCACTCTCTAAAAAGCGCATGACAGCCCAGGCAGACGCGCTAAACGCCAACACCACGCCTATCAAACGCAACACATTGGCATAGGTCTGCGGCGCCTGCGATGCGGCCTGCTGAAAGGCCTCTTTAAATAAAGTCATTTCATCGACCATGGTTAGCCCTTGCCCACATAATCCAGGGCCAGAGGCTTAATGGTTTTAGGTGCAACAGCCGGCTGATTGATAAACTCAATCAAGCTATTGCGGATGGCTAACAAATCATCACGAACGCCTGCCCGCTTTTTGCCATCAGGCCCGATAAAACTATCGATATGGAAGACAAGGCGCGCATTGCTTTCTGTCTCCTCAGACGCTTCATCCAAAAGCGGCATCATGGCGTTAATCTGATTGATAAGGCGCACCAGTGTTTCATTCAAGGCAGCATTATCAGCAAAGCCTGTACCCACCATCATCATGAACACCAAACCTGCCATCCATCGTTGTAAGTAATTCATCCTCTCTCCTCTCCTATAAATACTTTTTAAAGCGACTGGCTGAGATGCTCATCACCCAAGCCAGACTGACACTAAGCCCCAAAAACAAAAGCGCTGGATTGAACTGAACAGGCAATGCCAGCCACAGCATGACAATCCAAAACAATGTTTTTCGCGCTACCGGTAAACTCTTATGAAACATATAGGTCGATTCTCGGCCCAAGGACGCCGTGCGAATCGCCCGTTGGTTAAGACCATCCACAAGCCCTGCGAGAGCCGTTAATAAAAACAGAGGGATTGCAGACAAACAAATCAGACTTTTTAACCAGAGGGTGTGGGCACAGGCTAAAAACAACCCATACAGCTTCAAGAAAAAGGATTGGACGTCCTGAAGTACATCACTAAGAAACGGCGTGCTCTGTGGCGAAAACAGGCTATCCAGGGCAGGCCAATCGATAGCCTTTTGCAACGACAGGGATTGTGATTTGGCCTCGTGCAGCAACCGCTCCCAACTCTGATTGATGCCCGCAAGCCAGGAACGCTCAATTAACCCCGTGCGATATGTTGAATCCGCCAACAGGGCCGCCTGAGCCAGGCTTAAGCGCTCTAAAGCCTGTAAGGCTCTGTCAAAGGAGCTTGTTCCCCACAAAAAAAGCCCCCAGGAAAAAAGCACCAGAAAACCTGAACACACCGCAATAAACAGCGCAGTAAAAGCTCGCTTTATCAACCCGGATTGGGTAGCCCGCAGGGAATCAGTTCGACTCATTGCCACACCCTTCCCTTTTCAATCACCAGCGGATAGTGCTCTTGATGGATAAACGCCATGAGGCTATCCACATTTGCCGCCATCAAAGGCATACCGGCCAGCATTTCAAGTGTTGCCAATTGGTCTACAGTCTCCACCTTGGCAACCAGGCCCAAACCATGAAAATTCTGCAGGGCCTCACGATGGGCCAGCAGCCATTGCCTGGAATAGGCATCATTGCCTACCACCAGCAGGTTTAACGACAAAGGATAAGGCAGTCTCATCTCCTCTACATAGCCGGGGGAAACCTTGCTTTGCATAGGCAATCCATACGCTTGAACCGCTGCAGCAGGAGACTCATGGTCTTCACCTTGCACCCAATGCAGGCTTTGAGGCGTAAAAGGAATCGCTGAATCATGCATCGCCAGCACTTTCCACCCATAGGCGCCACTGACAAATAAGGTAAAACAGAGCCAGGCCGATAGTCTCATTTAAATTTTCCCCAAATCCACAAGACTGGAATGCCCCTTACGCACCAGAACCAATAAGGGTGTTTGCTTATCAGATAAACTGAGGCTCTCATAATGTAATTCCCCGTGATTTAAGGTAATCAGGCCTTTCTGAACCAGCTCATGGGCCAACCCAAAACGATGAGCCAAGGCTTGAATCGCGGCGTTATCAGCCTTTAAAATCATGAAATGCAGGCGAGTTCCCGGGTATTTAAGCACTGCATCACTGAGCATCATGGCCATTGATTGGGCCGAATCCTCAAGCCTAATAAATAAAAAGAGTTCATCACCGGCCTTAAGTTGCACCGGTGTATGGGAAACAGGGGAATAAGGTCTTGGATCAAAATCCGAATCAATGACCGTCTGGCCCTCAAACAACGTGTTATACGCTTTATAAAAGGCCTGATTCCAGGCAAGATTCTGCGCCACCTTTTGTGCCTCGATGTGCGCTGCCAATTGGGCGAAATGGGTTCGCTCCGCGTCATTGCGTGCATTAAGTCCCAAAATATCAATGGGTGTTAAGTGAAGCCCCTCATAAAAAAAGGCACTTCGGTTTTTCATCAAAGCGAGATAGCGTTTTTCTTCCTCCACACTAAGCCCCCACACCTGCGCTTCATGCAAGGCCTTGCTATCCAGTGTGAGATCGTCCATACCCTGGTCTGCCGTGATGTCGTCCTGATAGGTAGAAAGCCCTGTTTTGGCAATCGCTTTATCAGTGATAGTGGATGGCCTAAGACCTGGCTCTGAAAACCCTGGGATAGCCGGTGTAGCCATCACCTGCAAGGATAACCCGCTCAAGGCGATACTCAATAATAGTGTTCGCATGAATAAGCCCTACCCGATATGGTCCTGTTGCACCCGAACACGCTCTTTGTTTTTATTTTCAAACTCGATGGTTTGATGCCTGAAATCCACTGACACCACTTTCCAGCCGGCCAAAGCATCTCCTTTTTCCACCGGAATGGTTTTATAGTCGTAATGCAGAGAGGCCACTGGCATATTTTGAATGCTGTCAATGCTCATCACCGCAAAGGGCAGTGCCTTAAGGGGCAAGTATTTCACCGCTTGCGTTTTGGCTTGCAGTTCATTGAGGGTGCCAGACAACGTATGTAACTGTTGACTTAGGCTATCTTCTGCCTGGGATAAGCGATGTTCCAAACCCGTTTTAAGTTCATCAGGATTAAAGTGGCGAAGGGCTGCAACCTCCTGACTAATAGTTCCAAGGCGCTCTTCAAATCCCGATAAATCAACGACAGGCTGAGGCTTTACCGCAACGGCTTCAACCGACTTTAAATGGCTTTGCAGTTCATTGAGGCGGCTAATCACCTGCTCTGCCACAGCAGAGGATTCATTGGGTTGCGAAGGCCCGCCAGTTAGCCAGGCAACTACCAGGCCTGCGGTCAATCCCACCGTAAGAATAGGGGTTAGGGGATGTCTTAAGGCATTCAGCCCATGCCTCACAAACCTTGCTTTGCTCATGCCTTCGTTCCTTTTTTTAAAGTGGTTAATTGCGCATATTTAGGCGATAACTTGAAAGCCACCCGGCGATTTAAAGGGTCAACGACCAAATTAAAAATGCCCTTGCCAACTAACACTTCAAGGCCCTCCTGGACCGATAACGGGCCTAAGTCGCGCATCACCTGCGGCAAGGGTTTACTCAACACGTTTTTAAGCGATGCGGGCTGCTCACTCTCGTTAACCAGGTCAAAACCTGAAAATTGCAGCCAATGATTGAGCGCCTCCCCGACGGTATGAATGGAGGTGTTAAAATGAACCTGTTGGGTAGCCAACAACGGGTTAATCTGGGCAGCCAAAGGCTTATTCTCGACGGTCGCATAACGGTTAATCTGTGTCACATTGCCCGCATAATCAGTCGGTACTAACAGAAACAGCAGTAAAAAAAGAAGTATGGCGTGTAACCGGTTTACTTTTTTCATGGTAAAAATCCCCTGACAAACTAAAAGTCTGCATTTTTAGTCAATGAAAGTGTTTTATTTTTTTCGTGTGCGATACCAATGAGTAATAGCGTCAGCAAAGACACGCTTATCGTCTGGTTCGATAAGGTTTCAACCGATTTACTCCTGGTATCTTTATGAAACTTTGCAGTTTCAGCATGACTTAAGGGCATGCCAAACAAAAAACAAAGTACCAAAACGGATAAACGGATCATCACTTTCTATTTTCCTTAAAAAATTCCCGCTAACGTTTTTACCAAGTCTTGCTCTAACGCAGGTTTTGCTTGTGTGAACGATAAATTAACTTTGTTTGCATTCGATACAATGCGCGTGCGATAACGATGATAGGGACTTAGTTTGCTCGATGTTTGATAAATACCTGATGCACTGCCATTCTCAAGTACTGAATTAAACTGTTCACGAACGCTTGCTTGAGATCCCACACGCTCTGAAATTTGTACATCAGTAATCATTGTAAAATTAATATCCTTGACAAAAGAATCAGCGGCTAATCCCACGAGTCCACCTGCAAGTCCACTGGCTAATGTGGCGGTTCCATTACCACTTAAAGCACCTAACGCAGCACCTGTTCCCGCTCCTGCAAGGGCTGAACCGTACCCACCACCCAACGCATTTTCACTTGCTGTATGACTCAGTTTGCCTACTTTCCGAATATTGGCTTGCAACAGGTAATGCGCTTTAGCAGGATCATTCACCACACGATAACCTTGCGCCGATAAAGCAAGGCTTAAAGGCCGGGCAATATCAATAGATCCTTCGGAGGTATTTTTAACTGCAATAAAAATTGTTTTTTGAGACGCACTCACTGGATCAAGAAAAATGGTGTTACTCAGCTTTGTACTGGTTTCCAAATTACGATGCTCAATAGCAGTTTGTGTGGCGGCACAACTGGCGAGTAACAGCACACTGCTCGTTAATAATGACAACTGAACGCTTTTTCTTGTTGTTCTTTGTGTAGTATTCATAGCGCCGTCCTGTAAATTAATTGTTGGTTGTTTTATTGAGGTTATGCTGCAACGTCATGCGCTCCATGACATCCAGTTCGCCATCCAGTTGAATCAGTTCAGCAATATAAGAAGGTACTTTTGGAGAAAAATAACTGCATCGCTCGCCTGCCATACGCACATTATCCAATTCACTTTTTGCTAAAGATAATGACATTTGTGCATGCTGATATTTGGCACGCTCAATTTGTTTCGCAGCAACTTTAATATGACTTGCAGCAATTTGAATTTCACCGACACAATTGTAATGAGTACCACTGTAGGCCAGGGATTCAAGACGACGTGCCGCTGATTCGCATTGATAAGACAAATAATAATTATCCTGCGCTAAAACAGGAGCTGGATTTAAGCCCGCGATGAATAACACAGGGAGTACACATTTTTTAATCATTTTCATTTCACACTATCCTTTAATTAATGGTTTTTACTGAATTTGATGGGTTAAATTGAAACGCCTTTTTATCTTGATTTGCTTTTTCTTCCTGAATGCGTTCATGTATTTCCTGACGGTGTATGATCACTTCTGGTGGAGCCATAATGCCTAATCGGACTTGATTCCCTTTTACCCCTAAAACAGTGATCCTTGTGTCATCATCGATGACCAATGTTTCTCCAATTCGCCGTGTTAAAATTAACATTCGTTTTTATTCCTTGTTGTGTAAATTTTGTTCCAATTAACGTTTGTTTTTTGTGTGTAAATGAGGAAAGTCAGCTAGTGTTTTTTTCTCATCAATTCGCTCGTCAAGCACCACTATCGTTTCCGGTTTTGCATCAATACCTATACGGACCTTATTCCCATGAATACCTAAAATAAACAGATGAATATCATTCGATAAGGTGAAAAATTCACCGATGCGTTTTGATAAAATAACCAGTGACATAACACCCTATCCCCTTATTTTGTTTAATTGTTTTTAATTGCTGTAACAAAGCGTATTATTTAGTAAATTAAATCGTAGGGTAATCCCCCATTTGGCGGATTGTTTTTTTTATAAAAATATGTTAGGTGATTGCTAATGAAAAACACTGAGTTCAGTTGGAAAAGTGAAGTAAGAGCACATGAAATTGATGCGCAGGGTATTGTGAATAATGCGCATTATTTTTGTTATTTTGACCACGTGAGAACACTTCACATAAAGTCATTAGGAATTGATTGGGTTCAATTGAGCCAGGAAGGGTACGATTTCGTGCTTGTTCATGCCGATATTCGTTTTTTTAAATCCTTGCGTGCCTTTCAAACTTTTAAAATTACTTCAAAACTTTCTCAAGAAGGAAAGCTCAAAGCGCTCTTTTATCAGCGCCTTTTTAATGACGACAAACAGTTAGTATGCGAAGGAAAAAATACCATTGTCTGTGTAGATAGAACACGAAATAAGCCGATCGCTATTAATCAATTTATTTCAATGAGTTAGTTAATAACTGCGAATAGTTTGAGAAGGCACATTATTAATCACATAATTGGAATGATTATGGTTTTTAGTGAACGCATTTTTACCAAAAATACCTCGATGCAGGCATTCCATCATGATTTCAGGAATTTTTGCACAATTAAATTGCTGGCGCACCTGCTCCAAGTGCGTTTTCACGGTACTGGGGCTGATGTTTAACAAGTTCGCTGTTTCCTTAACTGAATAACCGAGTCCTAAATACCAGAGGCACTCCTGCTCTCGCCAGGTTAAGTGAACCTCATTCTCATAGCCTTGCCGAATTACTGCATCTCTTAATCGTTTGTTGGTTAATACAAATGAAAAACGATACGCTGGATTTTGTTTTAAAATTAAATCAAGAAACGTATCCACAAAATGAATACAGAACGACTCAAAAGATTTCACTGTTTTTTTGTAAAACAAGTCTGCTCTGTCAATGGGGTTTTTACGAATAGCACTAAAAATAAATGTGCACTCCGCATGCGGTCTAACAATATTGTAAATTGGGTACAACTTGTATTTTTTATCAAATAAATCGTTTAATTCGTTTGAAATGGCAGGAGCTTCCTGGCATAAATAATAACCATTCTTAGCGGACTGAATCAACGGCAGCGTATACGTATAATCGTGTTGATAAAGTGCTTCCTGATAATACGGTTTAAGAATCGAATACACATTCGATAAGACGAATACTCGTCCATCATTAAAAACGAGGTACATCACCATATGGTCCAAGCCCATCGAGGGTAATGATTTACAAACTTCATCAATTTGAGTTCTGTAGGCAAGACTTAAAATATAGGGTATCTCACACATAATTACTTCCTTTTTTCACAACTAATTTCTTTAATTATTCTTTTTTTAATGGATGGTGATTAAATCCATGTTCTTCGTTAACGCAAATAACACGTCACAGGTATACGCTGCTGTTTTTCAGACGCACTCCTCAACTTTTCTTGCATCGTTTCGTTGTAAGCAAGTAATACGGGATGCGCACAATCGCATAGTTGTTCTAATAGCTCATTGGGATTAAACAATGAGGAAGACGTCCCATTCATCGCAACTCCTTAACTAGACAAGATGCTTCTTCTTTCTGAGACAACAAAAGTCTTAGTTGCTTTTCGATAGTATGAATTTTGCTTTGTGCCTGGCTAATAATGCCCTCAAAGTGTGGTCGCATCTGTTCTTTGGCCGTAGCAAGTAATTTTTTAAAGTGAATAGCCTCCGCATGAACTTCCTTCAATTCGATTTCAAGTTGTTTCACAGCACAATCATTTGAATGTTGTACTAGAGTCAACTTCTGCATCAGCCCCACGGGAGTTTGCCAATCACCTCGTAAAATAACCTTGCGAATGGCATTGAGTTTTCGGCTAAAATCGTTACCACAAGTTGTAAAATGCTTTGGATTAAGCAAACAAAACTCAATCTCTTCCATTAAAACATCTCTTTGGGGAACATTAAGAGAATTAACCAGAGCATTTATTCGTTGTTTCTGGGTTTGAGTCAGTTTTTCATTAATCAACGCATCATTTCGAGACAAAAGGTCAATAGGCTCATGACTCGGTGTGTTTTTTTCAAATGGGTGTAATGATTGAGGAAAAATAACAGCAGCAGCCTCTGGTTGAATTTGTGTGCTTGTTGTTTTAGCAGGAACATCACTAGTTGCTGCTGCTGTTTTATTATTTAGTTCTTTATTATTTAGTTCTTTATTATTTATTCTATTAATATTTATTAGCGTTGGATTTACCGGCGACGGCTTTTCAGTCGCCGGATTTACCAGAGACGGGTTTTCAGGGCCCGGTGTTATTTGTTCATTTTTTACCAAAGACGGCTTTTCAGTCTCTGGCTCCTCATCTTGATTTTGAGGTGTGGGAATTTCTAAAACAAGATACTCGACTCCACCAAAGCGACCACTTACATCATCTCGGCAAGTAGATTTTTGAATATAACCAGCTTGTTTTAGTTCGCCTAGCAATCCGCGAACCGCATCTCTACCATTTCTCGCCCTTTCTTTTAAATCAGAGACCCGCACTTTCCAATTATCCGGTAAAGAGAGCAAATAAGCATGTAAGCCTTTAGCACCCCATGATAGGGATTCATCGTTCAAACATGTTTTATCGAGAATAACAAAATTTTGTTGCTTTTTATGAATTCGTAGTACAGCCATGATCTGCGATCCTTGCTTCTAGTTGATAAGGAATAATTTGATTTAATTGTTGGCCTTGACTAGTTTTTCTGAAATCGTTAGGGCAACTTTTTGCGAGGGTACATAAAAAACTGCGGATTGTTTCAATTTTTTGGTGGCGGCATTCTTTCGGCCTTGCGAGAAATCAATAGTTAATCTTATGGGAAATTTTCTGTAGGAGATATTCTCAACTACTCCGATTATTAGATCAGCTAAAGGAATCGAAAAATTAATTAGGCAGGAATGAGAGTGAGGAAAACCTATAAATTGACCTTCTCTCTCATTTCTTACGTTATTATATTTTATTGTTTCTCTCACAATATCTTAACTCCGTTATTTTGATCAAATTTAATTTACATTGACTAATTATTTAATTTAAAATATTTGTTCGATCTATAGATTACACAACCAAACAATAAAAACATGTTAGTATAATAACAAAACGTACCCACTTAACATTATAACGCTTAAAATAACTTTATAATGTTAAAATTAACTTTATAGAGATATAATGTCAAGTTTAATTAACAAAAAATCTAACTTCATGTTAAATTCCAATCATTTGACAAATAATTTACGCTACTTAATGCAAAAATCAGGTATAGATGCAGCTGAGTTAAGTAAATCGACAGGAATCGCATTAACGACAATTAATGGTTTAAAAAGAGGAGCAGGAAATCCCACTCTTTCAACATTACAAACAATTTCCGATTTTTTTAACATAACGATTGGCCAGTTAACAGAAAATATTCTTTCTGATAACCATGGGAAAAATAATCTTGTTGAAGTGCCTCTATTAGAAATTCAAGAAATTAATGATTTATTATTTAACTTTGATAATGTAAAAACTAAAATTGCGGTTGAAGTGGAAAAAAGTAACAGTTTATTTGCAATAAAATTATCAAATAATTCGTTAGCTCCTTTTTTTGAAAAGGGAACAATTTTTATTATATGCCCTGAGTTTCGTCCGCAAGATGGTGATATTGTTTTAGTCCAATTCAATGATCAATTGCCTTGTTTTAGAAAGATATTTATAGAAGGTGAAGCATACATATTTAGTCCTGTATCAGAAATGCTAGGAAGCGAAATATCAAAGAGTAAAAATTTTATTATTCATGGCGTAGTAACTAAAGCTATCCAAAATTTTCATGAGTAAATAACATAGATGTATAGATTGAGATTTTATAGTTTATTAGTTGGCTTATCAGTTATGATAATGTTAACTTGTGATACACTAGCATTTAAAGTAATCCATATATTATCTTACGATTTTGCTGCTAGCGGTCTAATTTATTCATTAAATTTTTCTTTATCTTCTATTATAACAGAAGTGTATGGATTTAATCTTGCAGGAAGGATCATTTGGGTGCAATTAATTTGTCATATATTATTTATACTTCTCATTAACCTAACCGTAATATTACCATCTCCACAAGACGCAAGCACATATTATCTTTATTTCAATTTATACCACAATATTTGGCATGTATTATTAGGTTCTTGTGTTGCTATGCCAATAGCATATTTTATTAACGATATAATAGTCTCAAAATTAAAAATTAATTTATATGGAAGAAAATTTATCTATAGATTTCTCATTTCTAGCATTTTTGGTAGCGCTATACTTGTGACAATATCCTATCCTATTAATTTTTTTAATCAATACCCTATTCAACACATTTTAAATATTGCATTTAACACATGGATATATAAAATTTTTTCTGCCATTGTATTACTTCCATTAGCAATGTTTCTCATCAATGTATTAAAACGTCTTGAAAAAACGGATTATTATGATTATGGAATTTCTTATAATCCCTTAAATGTTTTCTCAACCAAAGAGTCTGGTGAAAATAGATATGAATCACAACAAAGAAACGATAAAAATAATTCAACTGACAGATACTCATCTTTTTAAAAAGGATCAATTACTATTTAATGTTAATACTAATCTGGCATTTAAAAAAGTAATGAGCGCTATTCAAAATGATTTAAATGATGCTGATGCTATTTTTTTAACCGGCGATTTATCTCAGGATGAATCCACAGAGTCCTATGAAATAATTGCCAATTCATTAAGTGATTTTCATAAAAAAATATTTTGGATACCCGGAAATCATGATTCAATCAGCACAATGGACTCAGTATTTGGCGGGATGACTAATTTCTTTAGAGTATTCACTCTAGCTACCCCGCTATGGGATTTCATTTTTTTAAATACTAAATGCGAAGGAAAGGAATCAGGAGCTTTATCTATTGAGGAACGTAAATTAATTCAATCAGAATTAAAAAAAGAGCGAACAAAACCTATTGCTTTAGTAATGCACCATCATCCCATAGAAGTTAAAACTCCTTTAATTGACAACTATATTATGGAAAATAAGGATGATTTTTTAAAAATTATTAACCAATATAGAATTAATCTTATAATTAGCGGACACGTTCATAATGATTATTCTATAAAATACGGTAATATTCAGCTGGAAACCTCACCGGCCACGTGTTTCCAATTCAAAAAAGGTTCTACTAATCTAGAGATAGAATATAACGTGGGATATAAAGTATATTATTTTTCGAGTACTAGCTATGTTGCAAAATCAAGGCTTTGGAATAATTAATTCTATTTTAAAAATTTTAAAAAAATTAAATATTTTTTTTTCGAGATTTAACCCTCGATATCAATTATCTTTAGATGACTATTATTATGATATAAAGGAAAAGAAAATAAAGTACAGGTTTAAATCTTTTGGTGATCATTCCTTTCCAGTATTTACATTTAAAGAAATTAAATATAATTCCAGTATATTGTTTAGTATAAATCCTTATGATTTAATCAAAATTGCAGAAAATAACCACATGCAACAACAGTTAAAAAACCAATTGAAAATTGATGAATTTTTAAGAAACAATTTATATAAGTTAAGTAATGAAGAAGACTCAAATACTTTTAGTGGTGATGAAATTTGTGATAATCCTTTGCTATCTGATAAAATAATCAAAAGTGATTTATTTAAGATTGCATATAATACAGGCTTTGAAAGAGGAAGAAAGATATCCAAATTAGTTATTAATGAAACCAAAGATGACAATATAGAGCATAATATAGTTCAATTAAAATGTTTAATAAACAATAAACTATTGAATAAGTAATCGCCTATAGTTTTCAATATCTCTCCAATAAAAAAGTCTTTCTGTTGTATTTCATTAATTATAGATGGGTTAATTTGATATTTAACCCTTCCGCCTCGCCCAATTTTTTGATCCACTCTGCTGATTACCTTCGCATTAGTTAGTCTAAAAAGAGTGTTCTTTAATGATTTTTTATTTACCCCTGTTAGATTTGAAATTGCTTCAAGAGTTAACTCTTCGGTTATTTCTGCCTTATTAACGCGCATATTTTTATATAAGGCTATTACAATTTCACGTTGATTAGCTCTCATTAGATTCTGTCAGTATATAATTTTCAATTAACCCTCCGTCAGCATACGTGGAATCATGAATTTGTATAGAAATATCATGATTCACTCCTTTCAAGGACTGAAGACCAACCCATATTAAAAAATTGATAGTAGCATTTTTATTTTTACCTTCATTAATTTTACTGAGAACTAAATCAATTTCCTTCAATAGATATAAATTTGCTCCCTTTACTTGTCTATTTGAACTAAATTTACCTTGTATATTTATTTTTGGATAAGATTCAACGTGCACAAAAGGAACTGATTCACTATCTTTGTAGGGAGACGGTAGATCAGGTAACTTATATTTATAAGGAGGTTGTACCCCATCAGTTAATATTTCATTAATAATTTTGGGATTATAAGATATGTGACCATTGTCCTCTGTTCTATTTTTTTCCTTCTCTTCATTTTCTAGCCTTCTTTGCTTTGCTAACTCCTCAAGCTGTTTCTGCGATAATCTTGCCATTTGCAAACTCCTTATTTAATTTCCATTTTTCATCAAAAATAATTTCATATAACTCTTCATAAGCTTTTACATTATGATCCGTTTCACTAATATTTGACGTTGGTAATTGTGCATATTCAAATAATGCTAAGCCATACTTGGCAGAATCTTTTACTGCAACAAGATCTTTTATGTGTATGGGAAGTAAACAGACTCGATCCATTTTTGAACATTGATATCCAAGATCTTCAAATTCAGAATCTCTTCTTTTCGCGTTAGGGTGTGCTTTGTTATATAAAACATGCAGCTTCAAATCTGGTTTATATTTTGCTGCTTTTACCATTCTATCTGTCATTTGCGGTAAAACATCATAATCATCTGGACTTCCAGATAGAGGACATAACACGTAATCTGCTCTCAATAACATTTCTGCTTGTGGAGTATCTAGACGACCTGGAAGATCTACAAATATAGTATCACTTCCTGTCTTAACACACGAATCTATAACCCCATTTAATATACTTGAATCCTCGCAAATTAGAGTTAGATTTCCTCTATAATCTATATAATTCGCCATACCGAAGTCTTCCCGCCGCTTGTACCAAATATCAAAAGAATGTTGTCGTTCATCAACATCTAACACGATACTTGATTTTCCTGCTGACGCTCGCAATACAGCGATATTTTTTAGGGTTGTTGTTTTTCCTATGCCGCCCTTAGAACCAACAACAGCAACAATTTTAGTCATAGCACCTCTCCAATCTTAATTATATAACGTATTATACAACGTATTATACAACGTCTTATATAACATCTTATACAACATCTTATACAAC
>NZ_JHYC01000034.1 GCF_000621525.1 Legionella fairfieldensis ATCC 49588
AACGCAGCATGCAGGGGAGGAAGAAAAGCTTCGTGCCGAATTGAAAAGTGCAGCAATGGCTCATAAGCAAGCATTACAAGATGCGATTACGCATTTAAGGGATGTGAATAAAGAACGACACAAAGCGCAAGACGCAGTAGCGGATGCAAATGCCGCGAATAAGCGTTTGGTTGACGTACATGTTGAGGAGCGGGCCGCACAGGAAACAGCCTCAGCGGCTGAGTTGGCGAAAATTCAGGTTGAGTTAGCCCGATTAAACGCGCAATTGACGGCCTTGGAGGCAGAATTAAAACTCAACCAAACGAAACTCTCGGCTGCAGAAAAAGAGAAAGGAGCCAGTGCCGAAGAATCAAATAACCTGGCAAAAATCGTGGAGGATCAACGAGATAAGTTAGCCAGTCTAAAGAGCCAGGAAGAGCAGGCAAGGAAAGAGGTTTTGTCAGCCATAGAGCAGCTAAAGGCAGAACAGAAAGCAGCTTTAGAAGAGCAGCGTGCAGATTGGGAGCGTAAGTATGCTGAAGCAAACAAAGGTAAAAAGGTGTATGAAGATAGCTTTCAAGAGGCTAAAGCAGCAGCTGATTTTCAATCCAGAGAGGTTGAACAATTACGAATAGATAATGCTAATCTCTTAGGCCAGCAACGCAAGCTGGAAGAAGAGTTATCTGCAAAACAGCAAAGTTTTAAAGAGGAACTTATGAAACAGAAGAACAATAATAGAAGGGATGCCAATGATCAAACAGTAGAAGATGATGAATTAAAAGAGGCCGCCAAAAAACATCCAGAACCACCCGCACAGGCAGTTAAAGGAAAGGTTTCTTCTACTACCCAAACAGATCCCGAAGTTCCTCCTCGTCCTGCGAGCAAACTTTCTTCAATTAAAATTTATGCATTGAGGGGTAATCAATCTCTGAACGATTACTACCCCAATGTTCCTTTGTTTAAAGGGGCAGATGAAAACGTATTAATTACTATTAACTTCCCTGAGCAGCAACTTACAGAAGACGAGGTGCAACAGTTTGTTACCAAAGAGGGTTTAAATGTGAAAGCTCCTTCTTCTGGCCATCGCTACTCTTTCAGTTATGAAGACAAGATTCCAAAAGCTGTTTTAACAGAGGAGGGCGCGAGACCAACTCCTGAAGATGGGGGTGATGAAATAAAATACAAGAATCGTTTGGCCGCGACTGTGATTAATATGATTGATAACGTGCTTAGCAGGTCTACTGAGCTTAAAGTGGATACCCAAGAGCCATTTATTGCGGAGATTGCTCGACAGTATGTCAGCTATTTAAAAGACACAACCAGTCTTAAAATTGTGGATACAATTTCTGATTGTAAGAATATCCCTAATCAAGATGTAAAAAGTAAAGCAGCAGCAGATATTTTTAACCAGTTAAAAAGCAAAGAACTGGAAGCAACCAAATTGAAGAGCGCGCCTTGGTATCGGGCAGCAGAAGAGTTTCGACGTAATCCGGTGACTCAACCTGCCATGGCACCAAAAATGTGATAAGGGTTATAGGCATAAAATTTGCTGCGGTCCTTAACATATTGTTATAATATTTACAAGCCCTGATGGAAAACAGCAACTAACTCTTGTACGGCGTAACGCTTGTTGGCGTGACAGCTAATAAAACGTTTAACAGGAAAAGATTTAATTTTACTTTGGCGGTAGTAATGGCGAGTAAAATCAGTATCGTGATTGGAGATAATTACAGGAATACCGCGTTGGGCGCTTGCTATAGCTAATTGAGCCAATTCAATTTGATCCTGTTCTCTAAACTTTTTATCCGTGTAAGAAGAGAAGTTTGCACTGGAGGATAAAGGGACATAAGGTGGATCGCAATAAATCAGATCACCTATCTGAGCCTGTGCAAAGGTTTGGCGAAAGTCATTTCGCATAAATTGAGCGTGTTGGCTTTTTTGATGAAAATAAATCATTTCCTGACGTGGAAAATAAGGGGTCACATAGCGTCCAAAGGGAACATTGTAACGTCCTTTTAAATTATAACGGCACAGGCCATTGTAGCCATGTCTGTTCAAGTAAAGAAAAAGCGCTGCTTTGTATCGTGGATCAGTACTCTGATTAAACTGCTCACGAAAATAATAATATTGATCCGCGCAATTGTTTTTCCTGGCAAAGAAAGTAGAGCAGTAATTAATAAACTGATCCCCCTCTCTTTGTAGATGGATAAAAATGTTAACGAGATCCTCATTCTCTTCTGCCAGTAAATAATGAGAATAATTCGAGTTAATAAAAATTGCGCCTGAACCAGTAAAAGGTTCAATGAGACGATTAGCCGGAGGCAAGGCATTCAGAATAGTTTCTATGCAACGAAACTTGCCACCAGCCCATTTTAGGAATGGTTTTACTTTGATCATATAAAAAATGCGGATCATTCATGTTGAAAGTATTACTTAATATAGCCTAAATAGCCAGTAGCTCCGTTTAATTCCACGCCAGGGTAAATAAAACTCTCTATATTTTGTTCAAATTACTGTTATTCTGAACGCAGCACTTCCAATTAGCTTTTGAGCTTTAGTTGAGTCAGGAGAACTTGTACTTTAGACGAACCGTTCGGGCTGAGGAGCCGCGTAGCGGCGTCTCGAAGCCTTAGTACTTCATTGAACGCTTTGCATAGTCAGATAAATTCTTCCAATCTCCCTGCATAAGCGCTTCTTTTTTTCTTCGACTCCATTTTTTTAATTGACGCTCGGTAGCCAAAGCTTCTTCCCTGCTTGGAAAACTTTCGGAATAAACTAATTTTATAGGTAGTTTAGTGCTAGTATAACATCCAGGAATTAACTTATTTTGGTGCTGAACTATTCGATGCTCCAAATTATCGGTGTGCCCAGTATAATAACTTTGGTCTCTACATTTTAAAATATAAACCCAAAACATCAAACGCTCTCCTTTCTTTGGTTGGACTTTATTGATTAAGGCTTCGAGACGCCGCTACGCGGCTCCTCAGCCCGAACGGTCTCTTAAAATCATTTTATTTTGGTGCCGAACTATTGAATGCTCCAAATTATCGGTGTGTCTAGCCCAGTATAATAACTTTGGTCTCTACACTTTAAAATATAAACCCAAAACATCAAACGTTCTCCTTTCTTTGATTGGACTTTATTGATTAAGGCTTCGAGACGCCGCTACGCGGGCTCCTCAGCCCGAACGGTTCTCTTAGAATCATTTCTTTTCATAAACTAAAAATCAAGGCTAATTGGAAATTATAGCAAAGCATCTCTGGATGCTAAATATTTATTTTTAAGCTTGACATAGTGTGCTGCCGAATAATCAAGATGTGCTATTTCTTTGTCTGTCAGTTTCCTTATTGCTCGCGCTGGATTGCCAAGATATAAATACCCGCTTTCCAAATGCTTTCCGGGGGGCACCAGGCTGCCCGCAGCAATCATGACATGATGTTCTATATGGACACCATCAAGAATCAAAGCCTGCATCCCGATTAAACAGTAATCATCAACGCGACAACCATGTAAAACAGCCTGATGCCCTATAGTGACGCCTTGACCAATAACAAGCGGTTGGCCTTCGGCAGTAAAAGGTCCCTTATGAGTGACGTGTAAAATAGCAGCATCCTGAATATTACAAGCATCGCCGATAGAAATAAAATTAACATCGCCACGGATAACGGCTTTAGGCCAGACCGATACGTCATTGCCTAGCGTCACACGGCCAATGACAACGGCCTCCGGGTCAATGTAGACCCCTTTTCCAAGAGAGGGTTCATGGGTTTCAAACGAACGAACAGTTTTATTCATTTTGTCTCTATAAAGTGGATAATTTAACTCATTGTAACAAGTTCTTCAGCGCTGGTCGGGTGGATGGCGACCGTATTATCAAAATCCCGCTTACAGGCCCCCATTTTAATCGCTACGCCAAATCCTTGCAGCATTTCGTCAGCCCCATAGCCAATAATATGAAGACCCACAATTTTTTCCTTATCGCCCTGAGTAATCAGCTTCATCACAGTGGGTATTTTATTTTCACTGAATGCCTCAATCATGGGATTAAACCGGGTTTGATAGACTTTAATCTGCTCTTTGCCGTATTGAGTAATCGCTTCTTCTTCACTTAAACCCACTGTTCCCACAGGAGGATGGCTAAAAATAACGGAGCAAATCGATTCATAATTGAGATGTGCATCCTTCTGATTACCAAACAAACGATCGCAAAGCCTGCGTCCTGCGGCAATGGCAACAGGAGTCAACGCAGGTGCGTTAGTGACATCGCCAATGGCATAGACAGAAGGCACGGACGTGTTTTGATAACGATCAACCAGAATTAAACCTTGTTGATCCCGTTGAATCTGCAATTGATCAAGATTTAAATCGAAAGTACGTGGCGAGCGCCCCACCGCGGCAATAATTGTGTCGAGATCATCAATCACAGAGCCACTGTGACAGGTAATCAGTTTTTTGCCATTTTTTTGTAAACGGATACTTTGTGCTTTATGATTTTGATGGACGTGCATGCCTTGCTGGCGCATGATTTCCAGCAACGTTTTACCCAATAAGGAATCGAAACGACTTAATGGATAATCACCGCGGATTAGCAAGTGCGTCTCTGTGCCCAAGTGATGGAGTAAGCCTGCTAATTCAACACCAATATAACCACTTCCAATCACAGCGACTTTGCCGGGTTTTTCGGCCAGGGCAAAGAAACCATCTGAATTAATAGCATATTCAATGCCTGGCATGTCACCCGGTAATATTGGTTCTCCACCGGTGGCAATAATAATATGATCGGCCTGATAATGTTTGCCTCCTACAGCGACCGTGTTGGGGTTAACAAAAACCCCTTTGCCGTGTAAACAGGTCATATTATATTGTGTAAACCGCCTGGCATAAATTTCACGCAAACTCTCAATGTAAGCATTACGTTTGTTAACTAATGTTTGCCAGTTTAAATCACTATGAAAAGGACTAAAGCCGTAATCCATTGATTTTTCCAAGGTTTCGGCAATCATAGAGGCATTAAACATTATTTTTTTGGGAACACAACCGAGGTTTACGCAAGTTCCCCCCAGAAAGCGTTGTTCAACCACAGCGACTTTAGCGCCATAACGAGCCGCGCGAACCGCGCTGGCCATACCTCCGCTACCGCCGCCGAGGACAAGCAGATCAAACTTCATCAGTTCTCCGCATGAAAGAAGGTTTTAAGTACAACCACTGTAACTGTTGAATTTGATCTTATCAATACGCTATTACGTGGCTAAAAATTGGCAGACTTTATTTTCAACCCGCTCATCGATGAGTACACTGATATGATCAGCATCTGGCAGTAAAGCTAAAGAAGCATGGGGATATTGTTGACAAAAAACAGACGATTCAACAGGTCTGATTGAATCATCGTTTTCGCCGTGGATGCAAAGGAAAGGTGTTTTAGCGTGGTTAATATAATGACGGAAATCCAAATTTTTTAAATCGGTAATGGCATGTTGACGAAAGAGTTCACGCAAGCACAAATAGCCCTTGCCGCTCAGTTTCAATCGTTTCGCCAGTTTTCGGACCGGTGTTCGCATACGAGTAGGTGCTGACATGAGGACAACGCGTTCCGGTTCTTTTTTAAGGCGCCATTCTTGAAATTGACTTGCCAGATTCAGCGTATTTAAAAGCATTGAACCGCCAAAAGAATGTCCAATTACCGCATAAAAAGGGCCGAAATCGTTTATAGTTTCTTTTAAAATACTCACCGCATCCATCCAGGTCAGTTGTATCCCTTTGGCTTCTCCATGAGCAGGAAAATCCAACGCATAAACTTGAAATCCTTGCTGATGTAAAGCGCGAATCAGACGTATCATATAGGCCGCGCGCGACATCCATCCGTGCGTAACAAGTATTTTTTTTGCATTTGGATTTTTCGTTTGTTCAAAACAGTGCAGGACATGATGACGAGGTGATTTAAGATTAATCACGGTGCTTCGGTTTTTTACCAATAACTCACACGCGTGACGTGCGAAATCACGGTACTCTTTTTCAACAGGCAAGTGAAGCGGGGTAATAAATAATTGGTAACACAATTGAGCGTGAAGAAAATCCTTATATTCCGTTAATGTCGTTGCAAGCATTATTTTTATCCTTTTTCCTGCACGTATAATTTGAGCATAGTCCATTAAAAAAAATTTTGGGTGAAGAAAGAGACGATTTTATTCAAGGACAATTACTCGCATTTTTTTGTCGCCTCTGGCAAAATTTGTTTTTTCATAATCAATATTGGACCTCTTAAAAGGACATGAGTTAATGCATACGTCAAATTATCTATATCATCATGGTGAGCAGGAGTTACATGGGTTTTTAGCTTATGAAGAAGACGATGATCGGCTCAGGCCCGCTGTTCTGGTTGTCCATGATTGGACAGGACGTAACGAGTTTGCCTGTGAAAAGGCAAAAATGCTTGCCAATATGGGCTATGTGGGATTTGCTGTCGATATGTTTGGCCAGGGGCGTTTGGGTGCTTCCGTACCTGAAAAAACGGCGCTAATGTTACCTTTGAGTAATGATCGCCTCTTGCTTCGTGATCGTATTCGTGCCGCGTTTGATACTGTAGTTGCCATGCCTGAAGTAGATACCAATCGTATCGCTGTAATTGGCTTTTGTTTCGGTGGCTTATGTGCTTTGGATTTGGCGCGTAGTGGTGCAGAATTAAAGGGCGTGGTAAGTTTTCATGGCTTGCTGAATAAGCCTGAAGAAATACCCAATCAAACCATTCATGCGAAAGTATTGGCTTTACATGGCTATGATGATCCGATGGTGAAGCCTGAGCAACTCAATGAATTTTGTCAGGAAATGACAATTGCTCAAGTGGATTGGCAGGTTCATATGTACGGCCATACTCAGCATGCCTTTACTAACCCTGAGGCACATGATGAACAATTAGGCACCATTTATCAGGCTACGGCTGAACGGCGTGCTTTGCAAGCCATGACGAATTTTTTGCAAGAAGTGTTTGCCTAAAAAGCGATGAAGGATTGAAGGGCTGGAATATAGTCCTGTTTTAAATCCCTGTACATAATTTCAGCTTGTGCAGTTAAGGCAAGTTGAAGTGGCGGACCTACACGCTTCACTTCTTGCTTACATCGTGTCTAAAATTGGGTGGGATTTCTATTTTTAATTTACCGCCCAGGGAATGAAGTATAGAATTCATATTCTTACCTATGAAAAGGAGTCATCAAAAATGTCCGATAAATTTAATGAGATCACGAATGGAATCAGTACACAATTAGCAAAAATGCGTAAAGAGATGCCTGATGTGATGGCAGGATTTTCTGCGCTTGCCCAAGCTGCTACTAAAGACGGGGTGTTGGATAAGAAGACCAAGGAATTAATTGCTATGGCCTTGGCTGTTGCCAACCATTGCCCCGGTTGTATTGGCTTTCATTCTCAAACACTCGTTAAATTACAAGCCAGCCGTGAAGAATTGTTGGAAACTTTAGGCATGGCTGTCTATATGGGAGGCGGGCCTTCTCTCATGTATGCAGCAGAAGCATTGGAAGCGTTTGAAACATTTAATACTTAAAGACTAACTGCTCATTTAACCGGGAATAGAGAATTCAAATGCTGCATTTCAGCGGGATTGGTATTTTGCTGAGGCTGACAGGGGTAGTTTTTTGTGACGCCAAGCCAGGCCACTTGCGAAACAGTCATTTTATCCTTGTCACTTTGCTGACTTGAAATCTCTTTATAAGTCTGAAGAATAATACCATTCAAGGTCACTGAGTTCAGGGTTACATTGGGTGGCAGGCAAAATAACGGTTTTCCCTGGCTTTTGGCCAATTCGTTGGCCTGAATTAAAGTTTCTGCAATACTTTCATCATTAATGCTAAGTACATTTCGTGCTGATCGTGCCCAGGCTTGGGCTTGGGGATCAGCTTTCATCTCCATTTGGGGGATATTATTGGAAATATTCATATAATGATCCATGGTGTCTGATTGTACAATCAGAGAATACAATAAACTGAATGAAAAAATTAAAAACCGCATTATTCTTCCTAAGCTATTAACCTATGGTATCTAATAAATAATAATGGACTGGATTATCTTTGCAAATATAGGGTCCACATTCCATGAATGTACTAATTCCATTCGCGAGAATCAAGATGAGAAAAAAACTCATCAGCAGGTAAAGGAAACGACCGGGTAAAATATCCTTCTTCCTGTTAAAGCCGTCTTCAATTAAAAGAGTAACAGCAATTAAGCCTATAATAATACCAAAACCAATAGCTGACCAAGTATAAAGATAAAGGCCAAGAAGCGGAGAACCATAACCTAAATCACCCGGTGAAACATGTAAAAAAACCTGGCGTAGTGCAATCGTAAGTCCCAGTATAGAAGCTAGAAGCATTAAACCATAATGAGATACTTTAATCCCTTTTGTCAGATTCATACATAAACAAAGACCAACGCCCACAAAACAAAGACGTTGCAGTAAACATAAGGGGCAGGGTAATTCATGATTTAATAATTGTTTATAAAACGCAATCAGCAAAATAATACAGACGATGAGAAGCGCTGAGCCATTGATCCAATAATGAATTTTTTTTTCATTAATCATAGATGCACCAAATGGCTATGATAATTGAACCAGAAAAGGGTTAAAAATAAACAAAGTAAAAATTGCAAGGTTATAAAACGATTAGGTCTAAAAATTATTTGTAAACCCACAAGGAAATAAAAGAGATATAAAAGTGTCATCATAACGTGAGGCTCCGTGAATTATTCATTGAGGCATTTTATCCGGTGAAATTTCCTATGGGTCTGTTATTTTTGTTTATTTATATAGTTTTTTTTTAGACAACGCAATAATTTCGATCGTCCTGTGAAAATAGTAGCAAGCCTCTCTTGAGCCGAATAATTTTTCTTATCGGCTTGATTGATGAGCCGAATATAACTATTATTAACATCAAATAATGAGCCGAATAATTAAATTAGCGCACGGCATAACTTATGAATAACACTCAAATAGAATGGATCTGGCAAAGGATAGATTGGCCAAAGTTTTATTGGCAAGATGAGATCATACACCCTTTGTTGCGTGAGGTTCGATTAAGACAAGGAATTCTAATAGGTAAAACTGGAGCTGTAGCAGAAAATATAACCTTAGAATCTTCTCTGGATACGTTATTACAAAATATTATTGCATCTTCAGCAATAGAAGGGGAGCAGTTGAATGCACAATCTGTTCGTTCCTCACTTGCAAAACGTATCGGATTGCATTTAAAACAACCTTATCCAATCACTGAACGTTCGGAAGGTTTAGCACAAATGATGTTGGATGCTATTTATAATTTAAACACCACTTTATCGCTAGAGCGTTTGCAACAATGGCATAAATGGTTGTTTCCTGATGAAGCAATGTCTTTGTTATATCCAATTAACGCAGGAGAGTTACGAGGTGAAGAACCTATGCAGGTTGTTTCTGGACGAATTGATAAACCGGTGGTGCATTATGAAGCTCCACCAAGAGAGCGATTGGAGTATGAGTTAAGTACGTTTATTGATTGGTTTAACCAAAGTTTGAAGGAACCAACATTTGATCCGTTATTAAGAGCAGCAATCAGTCATTTTTGGTTTATAACACTGCACCCATTCGAGGATGGAAATGGACGGATCACTCGCGCTCTAACCGATCTGGCTTTAGCTCAGGAGGATAGGCAAAGTATTCGTTTATACACTATGTCGACCACCATTCTTGCTAATCGTAAAAGTTATTATCAAGTATTGGAAAAAAGTCAGCGTCAGACAACAGATATAACATTGTGGCTATCTTGGTTTTTAAAAACGTTAGAAAATAGTATTCAAGCTGCTATCAATAAGATAGACCAAACTCTTGCTAAAAGTCGTTTTTGGCAGATTTTTCAAGAAAGCCAACTTTCCCGGGAACAAATAAAAATTATTAATTTGATGTTCGATGAAGATAACGCTTTTGAATCGGGAATCAGTGCTGCACAATATAAAAAAATTACTAAGGTAAGTAAGGCTACAGCAACCAGACATCTCGCTGATTTACTTGAAAAAGGTTGTATTGAAAAATTATCTGGAGGAGGAAGGAGCACCAGGTATCAAATTAAAAAATCATTATCCATACGTCCGAAATAAAGCACACGACCTTCTATTTTTAAGAATAATGACTTCATTAAAATACATCTATAATTGCAGTAAACGCAATTGTACACTCCGATCATAGTCGACTAATAATAGACTGTTGGTGGGCACATCTTGCCATTCTGCATTAAAATCAGTAAGTTTTTCAGAACTTATGATCAGCGATTCGTGACCCAATATTTGTAAATCCTGATAAAAACAAGCGCCAGTAAAGTAATGCAAGGTTTCTGGTATCTCGTTTTCCCCCGTGCAATAACGACTGGCAATAAGCCGCTTGCCGTCAGTTAAACAAAGGTTATAATACGAGCGATTATTTTTGCTGTAGTGTTGTACCAGCTTATTATCCAGCAGTATGTCTGAGCCTAAGTACGCAACGAATCGACACATGACAGCGCCTTAATTACATACCTGGGTTTGAATACAGCCCCCATCAGAATAACATTGCTGGATGATTTGGCATGAGGGTTGGTAATTGTAATAACGAGGACTATAGTAGCCGGGATTATAATAATAAGGGGCGCCAACAATAACACCCGGAGCTACCCTCCCCCAGCCTCCTTTTCCGTAATAACCTCCACCATAATAGCCACCATGGTAATGACCGCCATGAAAACCACCGCGAAACCCACCACCGTGCCAGGCATAGCAAGAGGTTCCTATACCTAGTGTCAGAAGAAGTGTGCAGAATAGTTTACTTCTACTCCAATATGAGGCCATAATTATTTCCTTATTCAACGTCAGGGCATACGTTAATTATAATGCCTATAGATATTATTTTAGACTAATTGACATTTTAAATGTCATATAATAAAAGCTGATCCATATATTTTAAAAGGAATTATTAGTATGAAGACTCATTCCCCACGTTTTCTGGCTTTGGCAACAAAAGCTAAAAAGCAAATCAAGGAAATAACGCCACAGGCGCTTAAAGAAAAAATAGATCGCCATGAGCCTTTTTATCTTATTGATGTACGGGAAGATAATGAATGGGATTCAGGATATATTCCAACAGCAATTCATCTAAGTAAAGGAACCGTTGAGCGAGATATTGAAAAGACAATTCCTGATGAACAGGCGTCTGTTGTGGTTTATTGCAGCGGCGGTTTTCGTTCTGCTTTGGTAGCCCGCAGTCTACAGGAAATGGGGTATACTGATGTTTGTTCGCTCAGTACAGGTCTGCAAGGTTGGACGGCAGCAGGTTATGAGCAATGTAATTAATCGTTAAATCTTGGTCGTCTAATTAAAGGCTCCTCTTCATCATGTTCCCAGAATTGCAGTTTTTCATTGATCATGGCAATTTTTTTATCAATATTCGCTTCTGGAAATGCTTCGTATAAACATAGAAATAGCATGAGGAAGTGGAAATAAAAAAACAGTGCAGATCCCGATAAAAGAATCGATGATGCTACCAGATTTTCTCGTGAAACCAGCGACTGAATCTTTTCGTTATAAGCGAAACAATACAGAAGAATAGCAGAAGGTGGAATCAAAGCAACCAGCGGTATTAATTTACGCTCATCTTTCTTTTTATTAATAAGTAATTTCCGTTTTTCTCTCAGCCTGGTAAAATCAGATTCTTTATTATTTGAATTTGAAGCAGATGATCTAGTGAAAAAATAACACATATTCTCTTCTATTAAAATTATTGTTTAGTAAGGCTAGTAACCAAATATCTCAACAGATTCTAGTTACAATTCCACTTTGTATTACTCAAAATAGAATATACTTCATTATCTCCTATTATTAAATGATCCAGTAAGGACACATCTACCAGATTTAGCGCATCTTGTAGACGTTTAGTCACGATGAGGTCTTGCTGGCTTGCATCAGCTATACCTGAAGGATGATTATGGGCCAGGATTAGTGCGGCTGCGTTCAGTTGAAGCACCCGTTCAACAATAGGGCGGGGATAAACACTGGCTTTATTAATTGTGCCATTAAATAATTCTTCATAGGCTAAAACACGATGTTGACTGTCAAGAAACAAGGCGACAAACGTTTCGTTTTTTTTATCGCGTAATTGACGTTTTAGGTAGGCATAAGTTTGTTGCGTATTAGTCAATGGAATGTTTTTTTGCAGACTGATAAAATCACTGCGGCGACAGATCTCCTGTACTGCCTGTAGTTGGACGTATCGGACAATACCAAGACCAGATACCTGTTTAAAACTACGGGCATCAGCATTTAAAATAGCGCGCAAATCACCCAAATGTTTAATTAATTCCAAGGCAAGTTGCAGGCAGGATTTTTTAGCATTCCCTGAGCTAATAAAAATAGCCAATAATTCGGCATCGGAGAGACTTCGCGCACCTTGCATCAGCAGTTTTTCGCGTAAACGCAGGGAATGGGTTGGCTTAAAACAAGTCATGTTATTCCTTTATGACGAGGTTTGTGATTTGATCGCAGGTATTCTCATCAAAAAAGAAACATCATGCAAGATTTCATGAACAAAAAAATCGTTTTAGGAATTTGCGGCGGTATTGCCGCTTATAAAACAGCTTATTTAGTACGCGAACTCACTCGTTTAGGAGCAAGAGTACGAGTGGTTATGACTGCATCAGCACAACAATTTATTTCGCCTTTAACTTTACAGGGACTTGGAGCAGAGGACGTACGTGTTGATTTGTTTGATCAAGAAGCTGAGCGAGCGATGGGACATATTGAATTGGCGCGTTGGGCTGATTATTTGCTGATTGCACCCGCAACAGCGAACTGTCTGGCAAAAATGGCGCAGGGTATAGCGGATGATTTATTATCTACCCTGTATCTCGTAGCCGAAACGCCTGTCATTGTTTGTCCGGCCATGAACCGCTCCATGTGGGCGCATCCAGCAACTAAAGCCAATCGTGACACGTTAATAGAGCGTGGTGTTTTGTTTGTGGGACCAGATGAGGGAATGCAGGCTTGTGGTGAAGAAGGCTTAGGACGTTTGCTGGAGGTGGATTCTATTGTTAATGCGCTCAGATTATACGAGGTTAAACAATTATTAGTGGGACAACACGTTTTAATCACAGCGGGGCCTACGAGGGAACGTATTGATCCCGTACGCTATATCAGTAATGATAGTTCAGGAAAAATGGGGTATGCACTGGCTGAGGCTGCTTGTATGGCGGGTGCAAAGGTCACTTTAATTAGCGGTCCTACGATGTTGTCACCGCCTATAGGTATTGATTTTTATACAGTGGATTCGGCAAAAGCAATGGATGAAGCAGTTAAGGGGCATTTGCAAAGTGGAATGATTTTTATTGCGACGGCAGCCGTGGCTGATTATTCTGTTACAGCGCCTGCCCGTGAAAAAATAAAAAAACAATCAATGACAGAGCTCTTACTCCAACTTAATCTTAATCCCGATATTCTCACGAATGTTGTAGCTAGTGGTAAAGCAGCCTTTGTGGTTGGTTTTGCTGCAGAAACCTCAGCCCTGGTGAAGCACGCCAAAGAAAAATTAAGAGCAAAAAAGCTGGATATGATCATTGCTAATCAGGTTGGCCAAGGGCTGGGTTTTGATTCTGATTTGAATCAAGTCACTATTTTAACTAAAGATGCACAAACCGATTTACCTTTGACCCATAAAACAAGACTTGCCGGGCAAATTATTGCAATCCTTGCGGCAAGTATTCAAAATGGCGGTCACAAAAAGACAAAGGAATAAAATGGAACACGCTATTCAATTGAAAATTTTAGATCCCCGGGTAGGTGACACGATCGCGCTGCCTGACTATGCAACCACAGGTTCCGCCGGCCTTGATTTGCGGGTGTGTCTTGATAAACCGCTGCAAATTGCTCCTCAGGAAACCGTTTTATTACCCACGGGACTTGCTATATATATTGCTGATCCTAATCTTGCTGCTGTTATTTTACCACGCTCCGGGTTGGGCCATAAGCACGGTATCGTTTTAGGTAATCTGGTTGGTTTAATCGATTCGGATTATCAAGGCGAGTTAAAAATTTCCTGTTGGAATCGCAATCAGGAACACTTTACGATTAACCCTGGCGAGCGTATTGCTCAACTGGTTTTTTTACCCGTGGTTAGAGCAGCTTTTAATGTCGTTAACTCGTTTGAAGAAAGTTGCCGCGGCGAAGGGGGTTTTGGTAGTTCAGGGAGACATTAAAATGAGTTATCGGCAAAAACAAATCGAGCGTTCAGTTTTTAGAGCGTATGATATTCGTGGTGTAATCGGCAAGCAATTGGATGAGGATGCTTTTTATAGTATCGGGCGAGCTATTAGCTGTCGCCTGCAGGCCCTGCAACGCAACAGGATCTTTCTTGCACGTGATGGACGTCTGAGTAGCGACAGCCTGGCTACCGCATTAAAGCAAGGTCTGCTTGACAGTGGTATTTCTGTAGTGGATCTGGGGGCCGTAGCCACACCAGTGATGTATTATGCCACTCATGTACAGCCTGTTGACAGTGGTTTAATGGTAACCGGCAGTCATAATCCAGCTGACTATAATGGTATTAAAATGGTTTTGGCAGGTAAAACGCTGGCTCAGGCCGATATTGACCAGATCTATGATTTAGTGTCTACGGCAAATTTCCTGCAAGGGCAAGGTAAGGTAGAACGTCTTGATATCATTCCTGACTATATTCATCGTATTCTGAATGATGTTAAATTACAACGTCCTCTAAAGGTGGTGGTTGATTGTGGTAATGGCATTGCTGGCCCTGTTATTCCTCGTGTTATTGAGGCCATGGGCTGTGAAGTCATTCCTCTTTATTGCGATGTAGATGGTCGTTTTCCCAACCATCATCCGGATCCTACTATTGAAGCCAATCTTGTTGATTTGAAAGCTGCAATTGCAGAACATCAGGCTGATCTTGGTCTTGCTTTTGATGGCGATGCGGATCGTTTGGGCGTTGTCACTAATCAGGGTGAAGTTATTTGGCCCGATCGATTGTTGATGTTGTATGCCCAGGAGGTGTTGAAGCGGCAAAAAGGAGCGACCATTGTTTATGATGTCAAGTGTTCCAGTCATTTGACTCAAGTGATTGAGGCGGCCGGCGGAACAGCCAGAATGTGTCCTACCGGACATTCTATTGTGAAAGGAATTATGAAAGAGGAGCAGGCTGCGCTGGCCGGCGAAATGAGCGGTCATCTCTTTTTCAAAGATCGCTGGTATGGCTTTGATGACGCGCTGTATAGCGCTTGTCGTTTACTGGAAATTATTAGTGCGAGCGAGCAAACAGTGAGTGAACAGTTTGCGGCAATTCCTAATAGTATTAATACACCTGAAATTAAAATTCCTATTGCTGAAGAGCATAAATTTGATTTCATGCAACGTTTTAGCGAACAAGCAAAATTTCCTGATGCCCAGCTTATCACTATTGATGGCTTACGGGTTGAATTTGCTAATGGCTGGGGTCTGTTACGTGCTTCAAATACAACGCCTTGCTTAATAGCTCGTTTTGAGGCCAGCGACCACGCAAGCCTTAAACAAATTCAAACGTTGTTCAAATCGCAATTACAGAATATCGATAAAAATCTGGTTGTTTCTTTTTAGCTGGATTTTGGTACCTGTCAGTTAAAAACGTATGAAACTTGATAAAGGCTAGGCCGTCCCACTGTGTAATGAGACTTTAAGGTGACTCGCAAGGCAATAACCCCGTGTCAGGCAGGAAACACCTGTTATAACGGGTTTTGCGGTAATCCTATGGTCAGTGCCTGTAGCCAGAGCTTCACCAATGGCAGCGAGGCGCCGATAAGAGCGGTGTTGTTCGGGGGCATAGGTGTGTCCGGGCTTTTACCCCTTAGCCCCTTTATCCTTTTTCTTTTGAGGCAGTACCGCTGCCTCATGATTTTTTAAAGATAACTGATTTGAGTAGACTAAATTCTTTTGAACAACAAAAAGCATGACAGGTAGATCCCGTTGCTCTTGTTGTCGGGCAATGATTTTTTCCTGATAAATAAGCTCCCAATTATTGTTAGTGCATAAATAACGAATATAATCAGGATGATGGCTAAAACGGGCTGTTACTTGTAATTGCCAGGTTTTATCGGAACTGATTTCGGTGGTAAAAATAAAATAGCCTTCGCTGCGAAGACGAGCATTTAATGTGGCAAATAACAGTTCTAGATCGCCGAAATAGGGTAGGACATCGGCTGCAACGGCTAAATCATAATGTTGCTTATCCTGATTTAAAAAAGTGAGTAATTCAGCTTCTATTAATTGATCATAAATCTGTTTTTCTCGCGCTTGAGCCAGCATTTTTGTTGCAATATCAACACCCGAGAGTTGTTGGCTGATTTCACGTAACACACTTCCTGTTAAACCAGTACCACAACCTAAATCAATAGTATGTTGGACGTGTAAGATTTTTAAGTGATGAATAATGCGAGCAATGTGTTGAGGTAAGCTGTAGTGCAGTTGCCCTTGCATGTGTTGATCATAATAAAGAGCATAATTATTAAATAAATTGGCTGCATACTCAGGACTGGCCGTTGCTTTTGCCTGTTCACCCATTAAGGCGTTTAGCATATGACGGCTGGCTGTGTCCTTTGGGTTGGCAGCAATAGCGCGTTTTAGTAAATTTCGCGCATTGTCTTTATCTTCAAGACGAATATAAATGGCGGCGAGATTATTCAACGCAGCGAAGTGTTCAGGCTCCAGACCTAAAAGTTTCTCAAAATGAAGCATTGCTTCACTCAAGTGGCCTAAAGCCATTTGCGCAACGCCAGAATTATATAAATATTCGATATTATTCGGATCTTGATTTAATAAAACATCATAATGCATCAAGGCGTTCTCAAAGCGATCATAATGCATGAAGGTTGCTGCTAAATTGTTTCGCGCATCCCGATGATTATTATCAATGGCCAGTGCTTTGGTAAAATAATCCACCGCATGTTGCCCTTGTTCCTGCTTTAATGCAATAACGCCTAAATTGGTTAAGGCTTGTATCTGATTATTGTCCTGACGTAAAACGTTTTGAAAATGCTGTTCTGCGCTTTGTAGCTGATTATCCTGCAAATCAAGAAGACCGAGATAAAATTCGGCGTCAATATGTCCAGGATTTAGCGTTATTACATTGTTAAATTGCGTTTTTGCAGCAGCTAGCTGATTGTTTTTTAAAAGTAATAAACCTAAATTAAAATGAGCGGCAACAAAATCAGGCGCAGCGTGTACAGCCAAACGGTAATGTTGAAGTGCTTCTTTATATTGATCCTGAAAAGCATAGATTGTCGCTAAATTATGATGAGCCTGGGCATAATCAGGAGTAAGGACAATAGCCTGTTTATAATGAGTAATGGCTTGCTCAAATTGCTGATTATTTTTATAAGCATTCCCTATATTATTGTGTAGGCCGGCGTTTTCAGAATCTGATTTGAGTGCACGCGCCATAAAATCAATTGCTTTAGTCATGTCACCCAGTTGCGCATGAGCAAGTCCTAAGAAATGCAGGCCCTGACTATGTTCAGGTTGCAGAATCAGTAATTGTTCATAAAGAGGAATAGCTTCTTCAAGCTGTCCCTCTCGTTGCAGTTTGTAAGCTTTATCAAATAAATCGCTCTCATTCTGATTCAATCGTTTCATAGTACAAATTAAAGTAGTTTGCGCAGTTGCTGTAAAGCACGAGCGCGATGGCTAATTTCATTTTTAATACTGACAGGCAATTGAGCCATTGTGCACTGGTGGATCTCAAGGTAAAAAACAGGATCATACCCGAATCCTTGGTCGCCTGTTCTTACTTTGCTTATCAAACCAGATAATTGTCCTGTTGCAATCAGAGGGACAGGATCATCCGCCTGCCTGACTAACGCAATCGCACAGTAAAAGTGGGCCTGACGTTGATCATCAGGAACGTCTGCAAGTTTTGCCAATAATAAGTGAATGTTGTCATTATCAGTTGCTCCTGCTCCCGCAAAACGCGCTGAATAAATACCTGGTTCGCCGTGCAAGGCCGGTACGACTAAACCTGAATCATCGGCTAATGCGGGTTTATTGCCTAAACGACTGGCATGACGGGCTTTTATGATGGCATTTTCGACAAAGCTTAATCCTGTTTCTTCTGCATCGCCTATTCCCAGGCTTGCTTGGGGTATACAGGACCAGGAAGAAAGTATTGCTTTTAATTCAGCAATTTTACCGTTATTGGAGGTAGCCAGAATAAGTTCTTTCATTGAAGTACCTAAAAGTAAAAAAGATTCTATATCAGATTTTTTAAGGATAATATACCAGTCCTTCCGATTTCTTCGGTGCCACCTGAGCTAACCACGCATGATCGTAAACTAACGAATGAACGGGATTTGAAAAAAGAGCAATTAATTCGTCACCAGCACCAAGACATTTGGTCACCGAGTCTGTTGCAAAGAGAGTATCGGAAGGCGGTAGAGCCGGCACATGAATGTGGTTACCAAAAGTCAGTGCCAGCTGACGAGCTTCTTCCAGAACAGCATGCATGGTTTGCCAGCTAGTGGCTTTAACGAATGCGCGAACAATGTGATTTGATGCTTGAATAAAATCATTAAAAGCGTGGGGATTACGATGGCGAAATTGCTCAAAATGGGTAATGGCCTTTAATGTTGAAACCGATTTTTTGCCACGAAACAATTGCAATGAAGGAAAAAACGGCGGAGAAAAAGCATGCCATTGTGGTTTTTTTCCGCCTGTAAATAGTCCCATTCCGCCGTATAGCGATGCTGCGACATCATAGCCACTCCCTTGTCCACCCTGGACAGCACGGTGTACATCAACGACTGTTTGAAGTAAGTCGACCGGAAATTTGTGAACTACTTCGTTTTTGTGCTGTTTCTCATGAAGATAATTGATAACAGCAACGACAAGAGCAACCACAACTGCTGCACTAGAACCCAGCCCACATTTGCTGCCATCTGAGCCAAAAAAAGCACGCGAATCGAGATGAATCCGTAAAGGTAATTCTGTGATATTGTTATTAACTATCGGTTTTAAAGAGTCGGTAAGCGCGGTTACTGCTGTGGCAAGGAAAGGATCGCCACCTTTTTCATCCCAGAACACAGTGTTGCTTCCAGTAGAGCCGATAATAGTAAACCCTTCAGCGGGTTCTACCGTAGCTTTTACAAAAGGCGCAATGCCCATAGCAATACCCTGACCGCCTTCCTCGAGTATGGCGTACTCACCTAATAAAAGAATATTGCCTGGAATGTGCAGGGTTTTCATGATAGTTTATGCCTTTAATTGGAATCTGATTTTATCTGGGAAGCAAGATAGTCCTTACATAAATCAAAAGCTTGTTGGAACCAGGGCGTGAATTGTTCCGGTCGCATTTTTAACCATTGTTGTAAATCTGAAATAGTTATCCATTGAACTGCGCTGACTTCTTCAGGATTGAAATGAATGTCAGCGTCATTGGTTGTGCCTGCCAGAACATAATCCAGTTCATTTTCAAAAAAATGATTATCGAGTGCAGCAACATAATGAAAACGGCCCACAGTTTGAAGTGTTGATTGTATTCCTAATTCTTCCTGCAAACGCCGTTCGCCTGCGGATGTAATTTCTTCATCAACAAAGGGATGAGAACAACAACTGTTGCTCCAAAGTCCTCCGCAATGGTATTTATTAATTTGACGCTGTTGCAATAAAATTTCAATAGCCCCCTGATGGAATCGATAAATAAAGACCGAAAAGGCGCGATGCAGCATGGCATAGCGATGTGCGGTAATTTTATCCGTTGTGCCTAATATTGTATCGTCAGGGGTCACTAATACTACTTGTATATCGCTCATAATGGGTATCATTGGTAACAACAAATCAGTTAGTATAACTCAGTTCTGTTCGGAATTGGCATTAATTAAAATCAGTTTCGGATGAGACAGATATTCCCACTGTAAAATGTACTTGTTTGCGATAACCACCATTTTTTAGCAGGTAATCATGAAATCAAAACAAAATTCTTTAGAAAATTACATGACTGAATGTGACAAATTTTTAGAAAAATTTCCCGGTTGGATTGCTAAGGCAAATGAGTTAATGATAAAAGAGAGTACCAAAAAAAAATCCATTAATTCAGATAAAAAAAAAGAAATGATAATGTTAATCAGTAAACTGATTACGATAAGTAATAATTTACATAAATATTATATCCGATTTCGAAAACCTGATGCGGTTAATAATATAAGATGCAATGAGTTCACTATAAAAATATTGCATGCCCAATTAATGATTGGAGCCCATATTGCAAGGCTAAATAGCTTCTTGTCACTAGAGTATTGTAATTATCATAGAAACGCGGTTGCTTCTAATAAAAAAAATGATGCGGAAAAACTTCTTGCCGAGGCTATTGACTATCATGAGACAGCTCTTAATTGGAATGAATCGTCTCAAGCTATTTTTGAGAGAAGAAACGATATTTTTGTGCCAAGAATGGGTCAATGGTTAGATATGAACAGGAGTGGAATTTCTATGCTAACTGATTACATTAATGCTTATTCTAATCCAGTTGCTCCTATAGAGGAATTGGCCGCAATGGCCCGCAAAGAAAAGAATAGTAAAAAAGCCTATGAGAAGTTTCAAGAAGCAATCGCATTAGCCAAGTCAAATAATTATTATGTCGTGATGCTTGATTTACTGATAGAGCAAAGGAGTTCATTGAAGTCTGCATTCATGGAAATCATGGAGACCCCCCCCTCTTTGGTTAAGCCGGATTCTTGCTTTAATGTACTAAAAAAACTCATTTGGATTGATTATCAAATTGTAGATATTTTGCCTTCATTATATACAGAATACACAGACAACGATGATATAAATTCTCTTCTGGAGTCGAACCGGGAATTATGTTCAGATTCCATTTGTATGGTTAGGATGATGTTAAGACATTTTCCTTTTATAACCAACTATGAGACCCAAAAAATATGGGGTGATCGAATAAAAAAAATGATAGATTCAGGTAAAAAAATGGCAATGAAATTTTCAAATTTTCAGCAGGAATTAACGACTGAAGAAGAAAAATTGCAACAATCTATCAATGTATTAAATGAAAAGAAAGAACAAGAACGAATGAATTGCCAAAAAGAGTATGAAGAGAAATTTAATGAGATTTTAGCCTCCTTTCCTGCGGAACAACCGAAGAAAATAAAAAAGAAACATACTTCTCATTTCTTTTTAGATGATTGGAAATGGGAAAAAGAGGACTCTTTTATTTCGGAGGATACCAGTGATGAATTTTTGGAACCTTATATTGTTAGTGAAGAAGAGCTAACTCTTCCTACCCCGCTAAAGTTTGAGCCACTACTGAATCATTCTATTTCACTGAATCCTTTTAAAAAAACATTCAAAACAGGTATTTGGAAAAATGTATGCAATGATTTTGATCAGGCTGATCATCATCGTCTGAAGGCGTTAAAACATATAAAATATCCTGATGGAATTTCTGAGGCAATTACTCAATTTGAATGGTGTAATCATTACTTGAAGAAAGTTTTAAACGACATTAACGAGAGTTTAAAATCATCCACCAGTAGTGAGGTTCAGGAGAAACTTTTATTGATTTATGAATGGGCTGACCAGGTTTGGACTGAAAGTAATGTGGCCTTAAAAAAATTACTTGATGAACAGCAAGTTAACTATACGATAATGGAAACGGGCCGTCAGCAAGCAAGAAACTATATTATTAAAAAATATGGCCGTCAAGCCTGGTTTAAAGAAGAGGAATTTAATTGGGATAAACTTTCTATAGAAGCTCAACAACGCTTGATTACTCAGGATAATATGCAAAGAATAAAAGCGTATTTATCGAAAATGAATAGTTTTGCAGAACAAATTAAAAATTTGGCCAATAACAAACAATCTCGTTCCAGTTTTGCCAAAATTTCTCCAGAAAACGATGCTTCCTTAACCAACAATCCTGCAAAACAGATTGAGGATTGTATTCTGCCGGAAACGCTGAAAAAAGCATTTAATTTATTCTCACACATGCCTGGTGAATGTTATCTGGGTGGCAGTACGATTCTTTCATTACTTGAACAGCGACCATTAAAAGAACATCATGATTTTGATTTCATAATCCTGGCTCGAAATAATCAAATGCTTCACACCCGGCTTATTGAAAAGAAATTTTTTCATTGTCCTTATAATTCGCATTTATACATGAGAAAAATAAACCAGCATTCAATTGACTGCTACGTGGTAACTTCAAAATTATATAGAGAATCGTTAGAGCACTACATAGCGTTTTCCGGTGAGTTTACCATCACGGCTTTATACTGTAACAACGAGGGAGTTGTTATTGATCCTTCCGGGCAAGGTGTTAGCGATTTTAAAAATAAACTATTAAGAACGGTGCACGCACCCATTCAAAGTTTTAAAGACGATCCAGTAAGGTTATTTAGAGCGGTACGCTATATCATTGGCGGTTATAATCCCACTGAAGAGGTTGATGAAGCAATTAAATCGTGGCAACCTGATGAAAAAGTAGACAATCCCCATATTGAAGCGGTTGTACGCAAATATCTAATGCGATTAGAACCTGTCAAGCAAATCGAATACGTACAATGTTTGCAACAAAGTTTTTGGTATAAAATTAGACCTGCCAATTGAATTGGCATTGGCCCAATTAAGATATCGTGTAAAACTTCCTACCGGAATTAATGCCCAATCTCCCAGCTACCCAAGACCCGAATGGAATAAGCATTACCTGATTTCTCGCCATTCCAGGGACCCTCATTTTTTTAAACTCAAAGAGAAGGGCCATCCATTAGAAAGTCTCGACCTGGCTCAAATCAGGTTGCAAGGATAGAAAATAGCCGCGAGTGTGTTTCTTGCAAGCAAAGTGAGGAGGTAAGTTGAGAATATCAGAATTCGGGAAATCTCACTCAATCAAATAAGCCGTGTAAAAAATCAAGTTAAACTGATAGAATAATTCAAAGATTTTTATTCAGGAAAACGACATTTTCAAGTACTATTCGGTCTATTGGTAAGTGTTGACGAGATATGCAAATTTTCTCTTCCAGACTCTGTCCTATGACTCGTCTTTCCCGGGTCGTGGGGAATCCACCCATAAAATTAGCACCATGTCTAATTTGTAGATAGTTTCTCGCCTGCGCGGGAAAAACATTGGCGTTATATACTTCTTAATTACCTATTCCGTGAACACCTACGTCGATTGATATTGCCGTATAAGTTCTTCAGAACGCTCCTATATTGAAGGAGCATTCTGATTAAACGTTAAATAGCTTTTAAAAGTCCAGATGCCATATTTTCTATTGCTTTTGTCGGCGCGTGGGATTTGGCTTTCGAACTCCAGGAGAAACGATGCATGTTAAGTGCGTCAATCAGGCCACTTTCTCGAGCGAGTTGTTTATAGGCGGCTTGTTTTAATTTTTCTTCACCTGCTGTAAATGATGCACTCAATTCTTCTAATTTTAATAAAGCAGTATTAATCGCCTTAATTTTATCACTTGCGAAAAAAGTAAATGGACTTTTTAGTCTTTTTAGTTCAATATTTGTATGCGCTATAAGTTTTTTATAACCCCAGTAATGGGTTTTTCTATGCGCAATTTGCAAGCAATTTAATTGCAGACAGCTTTAATGGCTCAATGGCATAAGCAGCTAAAGCAGCCACTAAATGAGTCATTGCATTTATAATGGAGCGATGGCGTGTATGCCAAACTTGATAACAATGTTTTAAATGACCAATCACGGTTTCAATGATACCACGCTGGTTAAGCAACTGTTTTTCATAACTGGATAAGTCGAGTTTATCCTTCATATTTTTACGTTTTCTAGTGATTAGTTTTAGTCCACCATTAATCAGTTCTTCAAATATTTTTTTACCGATATAGCCCTTATCGCCAAAGGCAAGACCCTTGAGAGATT
>NZ_JHYC01000035.1 GCF_000621525.1 Legionella fairfieldensis ATCC 49588
TCAAGTTGCGAAACATCTATCTCCAGACCTGTAGTAAAATCTCCATCATTTGAGAGAGACATTAGCAGGTGTGACGAAATCCAATCCAATTATTATAAACCCTGATTAACGTAATTTACGTGGAGGAATAACCATGGGAGTATCAACCTATACCTATCAGGAACATACTAAAAAATTTAATCATCAACCTAAAATGAGAAATATACCTGCTTATTTAAACGAATTTATTCTCAATGATCCTACAGCAAAAGGATTTATACAGCGAACTTACGAGGGTCAAACCGGAAGCTTGTCGCGGATATTTAATGATTTGCCCTCATTGGACACGAAAACTATCAATGAACTCGCGATTGAATACCTCCATGAAATTAAAAGAGGAAATTTTCAGGGATTTACTCTAAGAAAAATGTCTGATTTACTTCACGAATTTCTTGATTGTAAAAAATATCTTGATGAAGAACATACCATTCCTAATCCTCATTATGGTCAATTAACACCCACTATTTCTGAAACATTGGCAAAAGCAATAAACCGTACTCCCGAAGAATTTCTCTTGGCTTTATATGGCGATCCTATTGATCCTAAAAAGGTCAAGGCAATTGAAGAACAAATAATTGCTTCTCTAATGATTGCTATTACTTCCCGTTTTACCACCATGTATGCATTATCACAAACTTCGGAAGGCATGTCCTTTAAACAGTTACAAAACTATGAGTACCTTTCTAGCGGCATCAAATTTGATGCCGAAGGTAATCCCTCTAAAATAGAAACACCTACTTTCATATCATTACAAGAACTTACTCTTGATCATATTACTCAAGGCCGAGAGTTGAATCCTAATGATCAGACTGTCAATCAGGGATTAAGAAAATTTGTAAACGATATGGGCATCGTTATAACGTCATGGAGTGAACAAAAAAAGAAACAGATTTTCGATGGTTTGACTAATACCAGTTTGGATGATGTTTTGGTTATAATAGGTAAAACATCGGCTAATGCTCAAGCCTTATTGGAGTCACCTAATAATATTGTTACTCCTGATTACGTCAGCCAACGGAAAAAGATGATTGGTGAATTTATTGAAGAAAAAATTCAAGATATCCAAAAGGAAATTGATGCCAAAAATGAAAAATCATCTCAAAAATCTTTGCTCCCTTTCTTTGGCAAGAAAGGAAAAAAAGAAGCTACAAAAGAAATAGATCAACTAAAGGAATTAATAGTTGCATTAAAAACTCTGGAAAAAAATATTAATGGAGAAATACAACCAGAAATCAATGGGCAACCATCCCCCTGATTTTCAATTTCTAAAAAAATCGATATCTTCAGGCGGAAAGACATTGATGTCATATACTTCTTAATTACCTATTCCGTGAACACTTACCTAAATAAGCGCACGACTAAGCATTATTAATTTATTAATCACTAATGATGCGGATCAAACGCGTCTCTCACTGCATCGGCAAAAAGATTAGATGCTAATACCAAAATAAACATACAACCAAATGCAGCCATTATAGGCCACCATACGACAGGTTCTCTGGCTAATTCAAGGCGTGCGCCATTAATCATATTGCCCCAGCTTATTGTTGTTGGAGAAACACCCACTCCCACATAAGATAATACGGCCTCGGCAAGCACTAAAAAACTAAAATCCAAAACCAGTGTAATCACTACAATATGCATCACATTGGGGAGTAAATGTTTGCGAATAATCGTAAAAGAACTGCTCCCCAATGCGCGAGCCGCCGTCACATAATCAATTTCACGAAGCTTTAGGGTTTCAGCACGTAGTAAACGACATAAGCTGGTCCAACTGGTCACGCCTAAAATTAAACACAAAGCAAGTAAACGGGCATCCGCACTTTTATCGAGAGTAGCAAATTGCTGCGGATGATTAGCGATGTAGGTCTGCATCGAGAGCACTGAAGCTGTAATTAATAAAACACCTGGTATAGAGCTGAGTGTGGTATAGATATATTGAATAATATCATCAATCATACCCCCAAAATAACCGGCAGTAATCCCTGCCAATAAGGCCAAAGGGAGCATGAATAAAGTGGTGAGAATACCTATAACCAAGCCAGTACGAATACTTTTTACCGTATAATAATAAATATCCTGCCCTATTTTTCCTGTACCAAGAAGATGAAGTTCACGCGATAGCCAATAACTGGCAAACACTATAAAAAAACAGAGAAAACAGGTAATTAACGCACTCAAACCACTTGGAGTGAGGGTTACATTAAAATGACCTGACAGGTACCATTTTACGCCGATGGTGCAAAACCATAGCAAGGCAACCAGTAAGAAAGAGCAAGCCAATGCCTGATAACTACTTTTTTTAATGTAACGGTATTTATCACTATTATTTTTTAGTGTAATGGCAGGGTAATCCAGTCGCGGATAAATCTGTTGGGCTTTGCCATCAACCAACACGGTTTCAATACTATAAAGATGTAAAGAAAGAGGCGCCGAATAGGTTTTTTCAAACGTGGTGTCTAAAGGTGCCATGAGTCGATCCAATATAGAGTCACTCTGACTTGTCACCATTTCACTTTCCTCTTCCGTCACAGAAGATGACAGGTGAATAGAATCCAATATAGCGATGGTTAGAAAAAACAACAGAATCACGCCGGCGCTAACCGCCAACGGTTGATGTAAAATCTGCGAAAAAACACGACGAATATGCTTTTTTCTCAAGCCAATTAATGTAAGAGCCAAACTGATAAATAATACCCCAAGTAAACACCGATCAGTCCAGAGAAATTCCATAGCTAATTAAACCTTACTCGTGGATCAACAAAAGTATAAGAAATATCCGTTAGAATTAAACCAAGAATATAAAGAACTGATCCCAGAAACACCATTGATCGCACTATGGCAAAATCCTGCTGTTGAATAGCATCGATAATATAGCTGCCAAGCCCCGGTACTCCAAAAAAAGACTCCAGTAACAGACTTCCCATAAACAGCGAAGGGATCAGCACCACAATCCCGGTAAGAATAGGTAACATCGCATTTTTTAATACATGATGGAAAAGCACTTTAAGCTCTGACAAACCTTTAGCGCGCGCAGTTTTAACATAATCCTTATTCATTTCTTCCAAAAACAGGGTGCGGTACCAGCGCGAACCCGCGCCAAGTCCGGCAAAGACCGCCACAATCACTGGCAATATAACAAACCGGATACTATCAAATCCCCCATCATATCCCGATATCGGCACCAGACGTAACACTTTGCCAAAAATGTATTGTCCGCCGATAATGTAAAAAAGACTGGAAATAGACATTAAAACAATACAGAAAATAACACTGACCAAATCAAGATAGGTCGTGCGAAAAAAAGCCATAATCATGGCCAAACCAATATCGGCCAACATACCAAAAACAAGAATGGGCAACGCAATAGCAAGACTGGGCCACATACGATGCGAAATTTCATAACCTATATCACGCCCTCCATCTGACATGCCAAAATCAAAAATGAACAACCGCAAGGACTTCTGAAAAAACAGAGTTCTGGTAAACTGCTGAATGCCCGATTGTTGTTCATTATAAAAAAGAGGTAAATCATAACCGCGTTGGGCTTTCCATTGCATAATAGCAGCAGGCTTGACATGTTTCTCACCCAGCTGCATACGCGCCATATCATCAGGCGAGTTAATCATGAAAAATAGAGCAAACGTGATAACATTAATACCAAATAAAATAGGAATGGCGTATAAAATGCGGCGTAACAGATAGTAAATCATCGTTTGATTCTCAATGCAGATTGTCTTTCTTTACGCCGATAAGCAAACCATAGAGGAAGTAAGGAGATCAGTAAAAACAACCCCAATAGCCCAACAGGCCACAAGACGGGCTTGTTCCAAAGCCTTCGCAACTCGTTGCGTTTTGCAACATCAATAGCAACATATTTAAGAGCATCCACACTAATCGTATTGGGTTTGGTCGGCGAAACCCACTGCTGGGTCAAAATGAATGTTTCGCCATTAATGCCCCACACCCACGGTGCCTGTCGACGTAGCAATTCGACCATCTTATCAATCAGACGCTGCCGCTCAGCATCATTATTGCGATTTTTCATTTGCTCAAACAAACGATCGTAGTAAGCATTACTAAAATTAGCGGCATTTTCTCCCCCATGTTTCGCCTTGCTATTACCACTGTAAAACATAAATAAAAAATTTTCCGGATCAGGATAATCTGCATTCCAGCCCCAACTAAAGATTTGAGCATTCCCATTACGCATTTTTTCCTGAAAGCGATTATATTGGGTAGCGCGGAGATTCAAATCAATCCCAATACGCGCAAATTGTTTGCGCATCCAATCCAGTTTTGCTTTATCATCGGGACCACCGGTGATAGGAACATCGTAGTTCAGGATTAAAGGTCTTCTTGTTGCAGGATCACGTCCACCGGGATAACCGGCTTCGCGCATTAACGCTCTGGCTTCCTCAATAGACCGCCGTACGGGTTTATCACCATCCCAAAAATAGACATAAGGATTAATACCTTCTGCACCTTCTTTATAACCGAAAATACCAGGAGGTAAAGGTCCCTGTGCCGCTTTCCCTCGCCCATTTAAAAAAATGGCGATATTTTCCTCATAATTGACAGCAATAGAAATAGCCTGGCGTAACTTTCTGGCTCGTGCACTGTCACCCCCTACTACGTTATCCAACATATTAAAACCCAGGTAGAAAATACTGATATCCGATGTTTGTGTCAGCCGCATCTTTTTATCTTGCATCGCCTTACTTAATTGCGCTTCACCCGCCCTGTTTATTTGAATAGCCTGATCAAAACTGTCTGTACTAATCCCCGAAGAATCATAATACCCTTGAAGAAATTTATTCCACCGAGGAATTGATTCTTTTTCAAGCATAAAAACAGCTTGATCAATTAAAGGAAGCCGTTTCCCTGCATGCAATAAATAACCCTTCGCTCTATCTTCTTCATTTCCTATAACAGGAAAATACTCTTGATGAAAATTGGGATTCCTGGATAAAACCATACGCCTGTTTGGATTATTTTTACCAAGCATAAAAGGACCTGTACCTAAAGGATACCATGCAAAACCAAGATTTTTGTCGTGCATTCCTGCTTGCGCATAAAACTTGTCGGCTTCCCAGGGGACAGGCGCAAAGAAAGGCATTGCCAGCCAGAATAGAAATTGAGGATATTGACCGTAAATCATAATTTCAAAGGTATAATTATCAATCCTATGAAGCCCTGCCATAGGGTATTTTCTTAAATCAACAAAGCCCCCTTTCTTATTTACAGAGGGTAAAAGAGTAGCAAAATCACGAAATCCTACAATATGCTCGCTCATCAAACCGTATATCGGGGAATTAACCGGGGGATTTGCCAGGCGCTTGATTTGATAAATATAATCGTCGACCGTTAATTCACGAGTCCCCGTAAACTGGAAATCGGCTAACCGATTAATAGCATGTTCATCCAGATAATTATCAGGCAACTGCAAATATCGATAGTTACCTTTTTTATCTTTTGCCAGAGCAGGGTGCGGTTGGAATAAAATATGCGGCTTGATATGAATAGTATAAACAGTATAAGCAATTTTATCGCTTTCCTCAGCAGACACTGGATGACTTAATCGATCAAGACAGCGAATCACAGGCATTTCGGCTGCAATACGAGGCACAAGTTTATAAGGTCGCGCAAGATAATCATATTGTAAGAGGGGTTCATAAATCTGCATGATAAACTGATATTCATTGGACGAATAAGAGCGGGCAGGATCCAGCGTTTTAGGTGATTCATTAAACGAAGAATAGAAAATTTTCCTGTTTGTTTCCTGTTCAGGATAAGGGTTATTAAAAACCCATCCATCCGCATAAGCAGGGTAACAAACAATTACCAAAACCAACCAAATTTCCCAAAATACTATCAATGTTTAAATCCTTTGAATTAGCTGCTTCCTTTTCTTAATGCAGATAGCGTTAACTTCAGCTTAAAGACGGGAAAGAAATTCCTCTTCACTCAAAATAGTTACTCCCAGTGCACTTGCTTTATCCAGTTTGGAACCTGCATCGCTACCGGCAATGACATAATTTGTTTTCGCAGAAACACTCCCTGTTACCTTTGCACCAACCTTTAGCAGACGTGCTTTGGCTTCATCTCTTCCCATGCTTGCTAAAGTGCCTGTAAGAACGATTATTTTAGCGTAAAAAGGATGTTGTTCATCAATTTGTGGTCGCTCTTCCTTTGGCCAGTGAATTCCGGAAGCCAGAAGTTTATCAATCACTTCACAATTATGTGTTTGTGCAAAAAAATGCACAATATGATAAGCAACCACAGGGCCAATGTCTTTAAGGGTCATCAGTTGTTCAGCAGACGCTCCTTTTAACGACGCAATATCGGGAAACGCCAAAGCCAAACCTCTTGCACCGACCTCTCCCACCTCTCGTATTCCCAGAGCATAAAGGAAACGAGCAAATGTTGTTTGCTTGCTTCGTTCGATAGCCGCTAATAAATTTTCCGCTGACTTTTTTCCCATACGCGGCAAGCTGCTCAAAATAGTTTGATCCAACTGATAAAGATCGGCAATATCGCGTACAATATGGCGCTCAACAAACTGATCAATAAGCATGTCACCCAGTCCGTCAATAGCCATTGCCCGGCGGGAGGCAAAATGCCACATCATCCGTTTAAGTTGCGCATTACAAAACAACCCCCCTGTACAACGAGCAACCGCTTCACCTTCTTCGCGCACTACATCAGCCCCACAAACAGGGCAGTGTTCTGGCAAATCGATAAATTGCGTGTTATCAGGTCTTTTTTCCAAAATAACAGAAACCACCTCAGGAATTACATCACCGGCTCGACGGACAATAACGGTATCACCTATACGAATATCTTTACGCTGGATTTCATCCATATTATGCAGCGTTGCATTACTTACCGTCACTCCCGCAACACTCACCGGCTGTAGGCGGGCAACCGGAGTTAACGCGCCTGTACGTCCTACCTGGAAATTAACTGATTGAAGTACGGTCAACTCCTCACTTGCAGGAAATTTATGAGCACAGGCAAAACGAGGCGCACGTGCCAAATAACCTAATCGTTTTTGAAGAGAAATCGTATCGAGTTTATAAACAACCCCATCGATCTCATAAGGTAAACTGATCCGACGTTTTAACAGTTCATTATAATAGACAAGGCATTCTTCTATGCCCTCGCCCTGTTTCGCCTCCGAAGACACACGAAATCCTAGCTGACGAAGCAACTCCAATTGCGCAAAATGACTGTCTGCTAATTGCAATCCTTCAACGGCCCCAATGCCATAGCAATAGATCGCCAAGGGTCTTGCCGCCGTGATGGCAGGATTTAACTGACGTAAGCTACCTGCGGCAGCATTACGTGGATTAGCAAAGGTTTTTTCGCCTTTTGCGCGAGCTTTTTCATTGTACGCTTCAAACCCTGCCTTTGGCATATAAACCTCCCCTCGCACTTCCATAAAAACAGGAGGATTAGGCGTTAGCAGTTTTAGAGGTACTGAAGCTATGGTTTTAATATTACTGGTAATATTTTCGCCTACTGCACCATCACCACGAGTGGCGGCATAAGCCAGAAAACCATTTTCATAAGTCAAATTAACCGCCAACCCATCAAGTTTTGGCTCACAGGTAAACAACATTGTTTTTTCATCACAATTTAACCTGTCGGCAATACGTTTTATAAAAGCACGCAACTCATCTTCAGAAAAAACATTGCCAAGCGATAACATAGGCTGTCGATGCACAACAGGATCAAACGCCGCAGCAGGCGCTGTGCCAATTCGTTGAGTTGGCGAATCTCTATTAATGTATTGTGGATGCGCTGTTTCCAGTGCTTGTAATTCTTTAAAACAACGATCATATTCAGCATCAGGGACTAAAGGGTCATCAAGCACATAATAATGATAATCATAGAGCCTTATGCGTTCACGTAACACGTCAATTTTTTCAGCGACATCTACCTCTTTCATCATTATTTGACCTTTAATACAGCCCCATATTTAAAGAAACCACTTCCGACTCCAGAAAAGCAAAAAGGCGAGCTGTTTCTATGAGTGGATTTCGAAAATACTTAGCCCAACTATCCACCAGTCATGCCTTGCTTTGTTTTGAAAGCAATGGATAATTTGCCCACCTCTTTCATTTTAGCCTGTTCTGTTTTCTCGGGAATACATTAAACAGGCAATACAAAAAATAAGGTATAAAAAACAAATTGTTATATCATAACTCTATTGTATGAGTCTATTTGTCTATAAAATAGATACTTATCGAAAATTATATTGATGTGACATTTTAGTTTATAATATCTCTCAAATGCTTTCTTATTAAACAAAGATTATAGAGAGAATATTCAAATGAATACTGATTTCCCTCCCATTGATTACAATAAAATTTTTCCTCAGGAGCTTAATAAAGAAGGAGACGTTGAACTTCTGAATGATGAACATGATAGCGATCATCTTTATGATTGTTTATCATGGCGATTAAAAAATTTCGATTTTTTTCATCTTATTAAAATTTTACCTAATGACTCTTCTTTTATTATAAAATTACCTGGGGATACCATAGAAGAAAAACAGAAACTGTTTAAACAAATAAGAGAGTACTTTATTAAAAGAAAAACTCGCTCCTTTAAAGATTACACAGTTTTACCTTATGAACCCGACATTATTAACAATAAACTTACTTTCTCAGTGGGTAATCAAACCTTACGCAACTTTGTGCTATCCCTTGCCAATATAATAAAAAGAACCCCCTCATTACAAGGTAAAATAACAGCATCTCAGTCAAAAAAATTAGTCGTTCTTACATTTTTGGAAACACAAAGTAGCATCGAAGAGCAAAAGAAATTCTACAAGAATGTTTTTAGACCCTCAATAGTTAATGAAAGATTCTTTAGAAAGCCTTTCTTATTCTCATTACCTCATGATAATACCCCCCCTATTACTGCACTGCAATGTCCAACATTGTCAAATCAGAAAAATCATTCTCAAACTGTTGCTCCGTCAGAAAAAAGAGCCAGAGTGACTATAGAAGAATTCTCTACCACCAAACCTCTATCTACCAACTCCAATCCTTCTTCTCTTACCAAGAATTCCGATTCACCGAAAAATGTCAACTCAGAGATTTACTACCCGGAAAATTCCGAGAGAAATCCAACCCCATCTTTGATAGATGAAAAAGCTTGCCAGCTTACCTATTCTCATTTGGACACTTCTCCTGTTTATTCATTGCAACCGATGGAAAATCAGACTACTTACCCAATTAATTCATCGGTCGATTCAATGACGAGTAATCTATTTCCCTCTCTGGAATCAATCAATACAACATCTTCTTATTGGAGCCATAATCCTGTCTCTTTAGCAGCAAATAGCCATAAAAACCGTTATCAATTTTTATTGCAGCAAGCTCTATCTTCTCCTCCGCTACCTCATTCAAGTTTAGATGTCTCAGCAGACACAACTAGAAAAAGAGACTTAGTCGCTATGGCGAAATGCCTGGGGCAAGTTTGAGGGAAAATTGAAATGGTTTTTTGATTTTAAATCATCAACAAAGTATCATAATTTAATGAATGATCTTTAGATATCAAAAAAAGCTTGCTCTTATCCCCCACAATAGGACTATTGCCAATAAGCTGCACCAGATTTTCACTTAATGACTCATTTATTTTGCAAGGAGCGCTTATGAAGCATCGTTTATTTCTTGGGAACAAACACTCAATGGTGGATTGGCGCTTAATCACCTGTATACCAATGGCGTTTTATTTAACCTCACGTATAGTGCATAAGGACATCAAGAATGAAGACTCGTTTAAGAAATTCACTGGTTACGGTGACTACCGGATTAGTGCTCATGAATACAGTCTGGGCGGGTACCCCGGTATGGACTTTTGCGCCTGTATCCGGATATCCTGCTTCTGTGAGCGTGAGTTCATCAGAGACAAAAACCATCAAATACACAGTGACTAATCAATCGCACAAGCCCCATACAGTACAATAGATGACATGACCGCCCCTACAGGCAGTATTGGTGGAAAGACGGCAGCAGTCACGGATACTGTTCCAGGTCAAACCTCTCTTTCTATAGCAACTCCTGATTGGGGTGGCTTTGGAACAGATATTGGTTCTGCTTTATACGAAACCAGCGCGCAAGGTGCAAATAATGGCAGTTCCAACAGCGCGACTATTGTCAGTACGTTAACACCACCGACCTCGTTATCTGATTACGCCGCCGGATTATGCAGCACCTTGTCTGTAGATGACACAGGAGCATCATCCTGTACCACACCCAGTGTGTGTTACACCAACTGGTATTTGCCAGCCATTTGTGAGCTTGGACCCTATGGTGTTATCTGCACTTCCGGAAGTACCAACATCCAACAGCAATTGTTTGAAAATACGTTGATTCCAAGCACTACTCTTGGCTTGGTTGATGCAGGCTACTACTGGAGTTCTACCGAGCTCTCGGGCCTTCCACAGGGCATCGCGTGGTACGAGTACTTCAGTACTAGTAGCAGCACTCGGTCTGGCGTCAGTAAGAACAGCCTGCTGGGTGTTCGGTGTTCTCGGAAGTTGATTTCTTTATGTCCGGCAGAATAAGTCTGTCCAATTCTTCCCAATCCAGCGCATTCATTAATTGAATCAGAGGATGCGTCGGCGATACTTCCACCATTATGTTTTGTGCTTTCGAACGTTACGAAATGCACGTGAGCAAGTTAAACAAATGGTTATTGATGGAGTCTCTCTCCGCCGAATCAAGAGTTACTTGTGTCGTTGGTGCACGTGGTGGGTGAGAACAGCACAAAACTGGCACTATCAAGAACTCATGGAGTGGTTTATTCAGACATGTTGGGATAGCGCGGCAAAAGATATCGCCGCGACTATACTAAAAAACCCGCTCACATGCTCAATCCATGAGATACTGTTGGTGGGTTTAAATGCTCACGCGAGCGCGTGAGATCAGCTGTTCTCACTTCATCGAGGCGGGTAATAGCCGCCAAATCATGGTGTGGCGTCCTCGTCCCGCGACGCCGCCCGGCCGGATCCCGGACCTCTGCCTGCGAAGCCCCCACCCGCCAGCCTCGCACTAACGCAAAATTGAAACCAAGACCAGAATTAGAACTAGTTAGAGGAAACCAGGAATCATCACGACCAATTGTCCAGTTGTAAAAAGTTAACACACGCGGTAATGTGGCTTCGTTGAACTCAGGCTTCGGGTCAAATGAGCGGTCTTTCCTGCAATATTCTTGAGCTACATGAGCAGGGACATTGCGTTGCGCTTTACCCACGTCCAACCAGGCAGCATCCATTGCCTTCCAGTTACTTGCAGCATACCATGTATCATGGCCATCAACGTAGCGCTGATAGGCCTCTTTGAGGGGGGTAAAATCAAAGTGGGCACTGCGGTGTTCCTGACCTCCCTGACTGTACACTAAACCCACGGGTTGGCCCGTTGTTTCATCGATGCGCTCCATTTCATCAATACGTGCTGCCATTGCGGCTTTTGTTTCCTCATCCATATGACTTTCTAGCATACGGCACATATGCGTGTCTTTAGCCCAATAAGCATATTCATAGGCGCTGCAATAGAAGGTTCGACCCGAATAATCCGTAAATCTCCCTCGATAGCGTAAGGCTTCTTGTATCTTTTCTTCATTACCTTGATATACCTTTGTAAATAATGCCTCCACTTTATCCTGCTCTCCATAACAAACCCGTTGCAGGAATTTATCTAACAGACCTTTTAATTGTTGAAAAAGTGAATGCATCCTTTTTGAAGTAACTCCTAAAGTCCTTCTATCTGATTCATCTTCTGTAATTCCCAAAAACATGGTATCGGGTAGTGCATATGGCTCGCCTGACATCTCTATAACTCCAAATTAAAATGGGTGAATTATATCATAAATGATTAAAATAAAGGCTATTGATAATCCGTGAGCATGCCTCCATACAATACCAACCCCTATAATCCTTTGTTTTTTAATCCAAAAACATAATGGTTTGAGTGTTTAAAGTGACTATTTCGCGACAGCGACTACTCCATTTAAGTCCCTTAAGGCCCGCTAATTGCTTCTTTTTTACCAGGTTCCACGCACGCCAATTCTGCCGTTGATCGAATATTGTCAGATTAATCAAGGCCCTCTGCTACTTAATAAGCTCTCTCATATCGACGAAACCGCCAGGGAGCCTCTGGCTCCTCATCAATCCACAATCCTCTTTTGGTTTTCCTTGCTTCATCCTGAAGCGCATATAAACGATCATCACCTAAAAAACGAATATAAACCCAAGCCATCCCTCGGCGCACCTGTTCAGCATTAGCATCAATGCCCTTACAAAAAACACGCCCAAGCACCCTGTCATAACGATCCCGGCCAAACCGTTCTATATGGACAGGTTTCTTATAGCATAACTCATTCAGCGATTGACGCGAACGATCGCCAAAAGGCTGCTGTCTTTCAGGCGCATCAATATCAATTAAGCGTACCGTTATTTTTGTCTTTGTTTCATAATCCCAAACAAAGAGAGTATCGCCATCAGCAATACCAATAACCCGTCCAATCATTGGTTTGGAAAGGTCCACATTCAAAACAAATAACACGATAAGCAACACCAGCCCTACCATAACGAGCAGCAATTTTTGTTTGTTGTTGGACCTTTTCATGTAGAACAAGCCTCCCGCTTCACCCCAGTATAGATCAAATTCTAGTGGACTTGATCGGTTCGGTGCATCGTATAGCCAGTGATTTTGATGGTGCTCGTCTATTCGATTTTCTGCAACCTTAGCCCGATTGGAAAAAAAATCCAGCATTTAATCATTGATAAGAACAAAGAAAACACTATAGAATGATTAAAACCCGAAAGCAGTCATTCTATTTATTTCTCAAATTGAACCTGTATTAAAACAGGACGGATCTTTTCTTAACGCATGGACTTAATATGATTTATTTGCCTGAAATCTCACTGCTTGAAGGGGTGGCATTAGTTCTAGCCCTTCAGGTAATTCTCACACTTTGTGTTATAAAACGTCAATATCGACAACAGTTGACCAGTGAGGCTCAATTAGACAAAGTTCAACAGCTATTTACAACGCTTCTTCACCAATTGCATCTTGACCTCCAACACGCTTATCAAACAAACCAGCACAATGTTCAGGAAAAAATTAGCGAGGGGCAGTTAATCAGTCAACGCCTGATTACGGAAAGTATCCAGCGGCAGATGATGGATGTGCGTGAACAAATGAATCATAGTTTTAAGCAGCACGCTCATTCCCTCACTTCTCATTTACATTCGCTGACCGAAGAAATAAGAAATCATTTACATAACTTGACGCAACAGGTTAATCATAAACTGACCGAGGGTTTTGAAAAAACGTCATCAACGTTTACGGATGTCGTTAAACGACTCACCATTATTGATGAAGCGCAGAAAAAAATCACTGAATTATCAACTCATGTCGTTAGCCTGCAAGATGTACTGGCCGATAAACGTTCTCGGGGGGCCTTTGGTGAAGTGCAATTAGCGACTTTAATTGCCAACATGATTCCTCCTTCTCATTATCGCATGCAATACACACTTACTAATCAAAAAAGAGCAGATTGTATTTTGCTTTTACCCGAGCCAACGGGACATATTGTTATCGACGCCAAATTTCCTTTAGAAACTTATCAAAAACTTATGAGCAGTGAAACCACTGTGCCAGAAAAAAAACCCCTGCAACAGCAATTTCGCCAGGATCTGCAAAAACATATTAAAGATATAGCAGAAAAATACATCATTCCGAATGAAACCACCGATGGAGCAGTTATGTTCATTCCGGCAGAAGCAATCTTTGCCGAGATACATGCCAATTACCCGGATATCATCGCACTCTCCCAACGATTGAAAGTCTGGCTGGTTTCACCCAGTACCTTAATGGCGGTATTAACAACAGCACGAGCGGTATTAAAAGACGATGCGACGCGCAAACAGGTTCATATTATTCAAAAACATTTACAGGCTCTTGCCGATGATTTTCAACGCTTTGAAAAACGAATGGATAAATTATCCAAACATATTGACCTGGCTCATCAGGACGTCAGTGAAGTAAGCACCTCAGCGAAAAAAATAACACAGCGTTTCCAAAAAATTGAATCTGTTGAACTGGAATCTGTGGCAAGTTCATTAGAACAATCTGAATTAGAGAAACAGTAATTAAAAGTGCCATCACTCTAATAAGAAAAAAGCAGGATTGTCTCTGTTCAAACGGTGACTTTTATCAAAAATTTTATAGGCTGAAAAATTTAAATACAGGTTATTTCCCCATAGATGCCAGCTATGTTATGCTGAACAGATATTAATTGCCGGAACACCTTATGCGCTCTTTGTATCCTTCACTGGTTGCCATTAGCCTCCTGTTTAATGCGTCTTTGAGCCTGGCCGGGCGACTTCCTTCCTGCGCAGAAGCTTTTGTGCCCACTTGTGACAAACGATTATGCTGTCATGATATGGGAGGTATTAACTACTGTGATTCATCTGCCGGCCGCTATGTCTGCAACAATGGTTATTATTCGTCGTGCTATTGCACACGACATGCCGTGATGGATATGCAAAAATTTGAAGGGTGCTGTTTATGGCAAAATGGGGTATTCAGAGTCGATGAAACAGGGCTTGTTATTTGCAACAACGGTGGTGTTTCAGCTGTATGCAGTTTACAACCACAACAAACAGTTTCTGTGTGGTAAGTTACCTGATAATATGCCAATTAATGGTTAAATTAGATAGCTATTGCACAAGAAGTTGAGCAATAGATGACACTTGTTCAATAGTTTTATCTGAAGTTTTTTCAATAAATTCGGCATTTCTTCGCGTGAAGTCAATTGATTTTAACTGAAATACAAGAATAGCCCCGTCGGTTTTAGTTTCATTGGGCAATATTACCTCAAGTTTAATTCCTCTGATTGTACTTGTGATTGGCGCTACGATTGCCATTTTTGTATGCTCATTGAACGCTTTTTTGGAAATAACAAAAGCGGGACGACGCTTCATAATTTCTTTTCCTCTACTGGGATCAAAATCAAGCCAAATAAGATCACCCTGCTCTGGTATGTAGACCATTAAATCTCCTTACCAACGAACGATGCTTCAAGCCACTCTTGATCTTCATTGGTAAGTTGCAATTTTTCTTTAGGCGTCCCGGCTAATAATTCTTCTAACGTTTGTTTTTCAACTACAGGTGTCAAAACAATTTTGCAATCTACAATGGATAAATCCAATTTTGAACCAACATGAAGACCCAGTGTTTTTAAGATGGCTTTAGGGATGCTTACAATGTTAGCACCACCAGATTGTCTGATGGCTAAATGAGGCATTAGTCTCTCCAATGATCTATTGTTTTACTATTATATAACATAACTTTGTTTTATTAAAGTAAAACTAAAATATCCATATATGTATAATTAGTGCGATATAAATCCCCACATTAAATACACTTACACCAGCAAGTTCTAAATGATCGGAGCCGAATATTCGCGAAGCCGTGTTGGAAACCATCTCTGTTCTTGTTCTTCATTTAAAATCAGAAAAAACAAGCGCTCATTAACACAGATTCTGCCTGTAATAAATTAGTTGGACTGGACAACTATTCTTACAACACCCATAATTGGCCTTTTTTTGTAGTATACGGTAGGTCCATGACTAGTCCTCTTATTGAAATCAAACAAGTTTGTAAGTCATACGGCTCTGCAACGATTCTCAATAATATCTCTTTATCCGTTTATAATGGGGAATTTTTAACGTTATTAGGCCCATCTGGCTGCGGAAAAACAACGCTATTACGCTTGATATCAGGTTTTGAACAACCTACCACCGGGGAAATTTATATTAATGGACAATGCGTGAATTTATTACCACCGCAAAAGCGCGATGTTCATACTGTATTTCAAAGTTATGCACTTTTCCCTCACTTGTCTGTTTATGAGAATGTCGCTTTTGCTTTACGATGCAAAGGGGTGGCCGATAAAATCATAGCGGAACGCGTTGCCGAAGTCTTGCAACTCGTCCAACTGAAATCTTTTTCTCAACGCAATATCAAACAGTTAAGTGGAGGACAGCAACAGCGTGTTGCTATCGCTCGAGCCGTTATTGATCGCCCGCAAGTCTTGCTGCTTGATGAGCCATTAAGTTCACTGGACTATCGTTTACGCAAAGCCATGCAATATGAACTTAAATTTTTGCAAAAAGCGCTAAAAATGACCTTTATTTTTGTCACTCATGATCAGGAAGAAGCCTTGTCCATGTCCGACAGAATTGTTATTTTTAATCACGGGGAAATAGAACAAATCGGAACACCAAGAGAAGTGTATGAAACCCCCTCAAATCTTCACGTTGCAAAATTCATTGGAGAAGCAAATATTTTTGATATTATCGTCCAGGATATTGAAGACGAAAACTTGCTCACAGAGATTGAATCAGTCCAGTTGCATTGTAAAAATACCGCTTCCTGTCAACCTGGCGATAAACTTCACCTGATTGTTCGTCCTGAAGATATTCGGGTTTGGGGCTTCACAGAGATTGATGATACGAGCAAAATGCTTCCCGGAAAAATTGTTGATATTGTCTATAAAGGCTCTACAGTTGATGTAAAAGTAGAATTACCGTCAGGAAAAATTATAAACGCCTCCGAATTTTTTGATGAAGCAGATGATAAACTGGAATATTTAATTAATGAACCAGTCTGGGTGCATTGGTTACCTGGCTGGGAAGTTCTATTACCTTATGAGCATTAAATCAGAACCATAAGATTGAAAAATGAAAACTAGACCTATAGCAGTATATTCCCTTTACCTCTGGCTTATTCTTTTTGCGTTAATCCCTTTACTATTGGTATTAATAGCCAGTTTTTTATCGAAGAGCAGCATGCAATTGGTTGATTTACCTTTTACTTTGACAAACTATTCAGCCTTGCTTACACCGGCTTTTGTCAAAATTTTTTTTCGTTCTCTCTTTATTGCTTTTTTTACCACATGTTGCTGTCTTCTTCTTGCTTATCCTTTTAGTTATTTACTTATTAAATCGAAATATCAATCGCTGTTATTATTACTGATTATCATCCCTTTTTGGACCAGTTCACTGGTGCGTACTTATTCTTTAATTGCCATTCTTAAAACAAAAGGCATCATCAATGCACTGCTGTTAAAATTTCATCTCATAGATAGTCCCCTTTCCTTACTTTATTCAAACTTTGCCGTTATTATTGGTTTGGTTTATAATCTTTTCCCTTTCATGGTCCTACCCATTTTTACCAACATGGAGCGTTTTGATTTTCGTCTTATTGAAGCAGCCAAAGACTTAGGCGCAAGTAAAAGCGATCTTTTCTTTCGTGTCTTTCTGCCCAATACGGTAAACGGAATTATTTCCGGGTGTTTGTTAACGCTATTGCCAGCCATGACACTTTTTTACATTCCGAATGTCCTGGGCGGAGCCCGTTCGCTATTATTAGGCAATTTAATTCAGGAACAATTTTTAGTGTCAGCCAATTGGCCTCAAGGAGCCGCTACTTCCATGATACTCACTGTATTGCTGGTTATTTTGTTAATTGTTTATCGTCGTCAAAACCGGGAGGTCTTGCATTGAAGATCTTCGTTCAAAAAACTTTTTTAGCCCTTGTTTATTTTATACTCTACTTCCCTATTGTTGTGCTTGTTATTTATTCTATAAATAGTGCCAAATATTCACTGCAATGGCATGGCTTTTCTTTGAAATGGTACAGTGAACTTTTTCATGATCAGCACTTATGGATTTCCTTTTTTCATTCTGCTTTTTTAGGGATAAGCGCCTCAATCATTGCTACGACATTGGGACTATTAGCCTGTGTACATTTTTTCCTTTCCCGCCGCCCTTATAATCGATCCTTCTATGCCTTGCTGCTTCTGTTGGTTATAATCCCCGACTTAATGCTTGGTGTAGCACTGTTGATTTTTTTTCATTTGAGCAAAATACCATTAGGTTTTTTCAGCCTGCTAATTGCTCATATCACCATTTGTATTCCTTTCGTTATTTTAACAATCAATAGCCGCATTAATACACTTGATCCGAACGTTTATTTCAGCGCTTTGGATTTAGGAGCCAGTCGCTTCACAGCGTTACAGAAAATTTTATTACCGCTATTATGGCCGGCCGTCCTGAGTGCTTTTTTATTGTGTTTCACGATTTCTTTTGACGATGTGGTGATTAGTTATTTTATTGCCGGTGCTGATTTTAATATTTTGCCCCTTTCTATCTACTCTCTGGTAAGAACAGGCGTAACTCCTGAGCTTAATGCGTTGTGCACCATAACACTTGCTATACCCGCAGTTATGGTGGTTTTATCACATTATCTGTCGAGGAAAACGTAATGAATCGCTTAGGGTTGTTTCTTATACTTGCTTTGACATCATCCCTGTTACAGGCAAACCCCACTGTTAATGTTTACATTTGGGGAGGAGAAATTCCCAAAACAGTTTTACAGGAGTTCGAACGTGAAACAGGTATTACAGTACATCTTTCCACTTATGACAGTAATGAAACGTTGTATGCAAAATTAAAAGCGGGTGGGCCAGGGTTGTATGATGTCATTCTCCCGTCTGCCTACTTCGTCGAGCGTATGTATAAACAAGGGTTATTATCAAAACTTGATCCTGAACAATTACCTAATCTGGTAAATCTTGACAAACAGTTTACAAATAATAGCTATGATCAAGGAAATCATTATAGCGTTCCTTTAATTTGGGGAGCAACGGGCATTTTTTATAATAAATCTGTCGTTAAAACCGCACCAAAAACCTGGCAGGATTTATGGCAACATCATTGGCAACATCAGTTAATGCTACTTGATGATTCCAGAGAAGTTTTTTCCATGGCTTTAATAAGTCTTGGTTTTGATCCTAATGAAAGTAATCCTCAACATATCGAAGCGGCCTATAATCGCCTGCTTCAGTTAGTTCCTAATATCAAATTATTCGCCAGCGATAGCATCCAGGCCGTTATGATTGACGAAGATGCAATTGCGGGATTGGCCTGGAATGCCGATGCATTGAAAGCACAACAGGAAAATCCCGACATCAATTTTAGCTACCCACAGGAAGGATTTGTTATTTGGATTGATTGTCTGGCTATTCCTCTGAATCCGCCTCATCCTAAAGAAGCTTACCAATTTATCAATTTTATGTTAAAGCCAGAAATAAGTGTGAAAATCGCATTAACCGAAGGCCAGGCGATAACCAACGCCAAAGGACGAGATCTTTTACCCAAATCAATCAGAGAAAATCCCATTGTTTATCCTTCCGCGGAAATACTTAAACACGGCTACATGCAACGTGACGTGGGTGAAGAAACACTGGCATTGTATAGTCAATATTGGCAACAATTAAAACTGGCATTGTAAAGCGGGAAGTAACACCCATTTTGTTATATCTATCTTTTCTGAAATTTTGGAAATCCCCTCAATTGATAATTTATTATCTATTTTGTTCTCATTAGGAATATCAATTATTTATAATGGCATCTTTTATTACTTAAATCGGTTGCTTCATCGCTACTTAATTGTCTTTTTTTCAAATTACTATCTGATTTAATACTATCTGCATCAATATTAGGATCTATTGATGATTCAGTGATTTCTCCAATGGCCAGGCACGGTGGATCATCTTTTTGCTTATTACTATTGACTGATTCTGTTGATTGAAATTGTGGAGCACGAAAGAATCTATAAAAAGTCTGAAGTGTTGTTGCAGCAATTTCCATTTCTTTATTTTCTGCCAACATTACTTTTTCTCCTGTTTCTGTCCAAGAGAAATCATGGCTGTCGGCATTAAATGCTTTATCTAATCCATAGCTCATGAAAGAAAAAAACCTTCGCTCATCAGGGTGTTCTTTCTTCATAATATTTTCCATTTTTAATGGCCCAGATGTAGAGACCACGGTGTTCATAATCATATTGCAACGCACGAGATCGCGAAAACTCATTAGCAGGTTTTGCTCATTCTTTTCTAAAAGTAGGTCTATAATGGCGGGATCCGGAAAAAAATTTACATACGAAGTTAATTCATCTCTTAGACATTTTGCGGCTTTTTTTATTAAATCAGCTTCTGCCAAGTTGTCTGGAGCATTATAGTTTTCTATAAATACATGAATGTCACTGACTGAATATAATACAGTAAAGCAAAAATCTTTAATTTTGCTTGATGAGTTTTTTAAAATTTCGTAACGAACTTCGCGAGCATTTTTTTCTTCTGGAGTAACAAAAGGTAATGAAAAACAAGCTTGTGCTAAGCAATTCGCCCAATTTTTAGGAATACAACAACTATCATAAATATCTTGTTGTATGCGGATAATATAAGGTAAAGCATCTTCGTGATGCACAACAGCTATCATGTCATTATTATAAAAATCATCTATATAAGAATCTGGATTCTGTTTATAAGAAAATAAAAAAGGTTTACTTACATTAATGATTGATGGAAGTTCACTTGTATTAACATAGACATCGAGGTCAGTATAGGTACCCAAAGTATAAACAGGATGTAACCATCGTAAAATATCGCTGGCAACAGCTAAATTACCCCCCTTATCTAAATGATAGATTTCATTTCGATAAAGATGGATTAATTTTATTTCTTCACTGGTTGTACATAAAGGAAAAATGCAAGTTTGTACGTCCTTGGCAACAATATTTTGATCCGCGCAAAAAACAGTAAGATCTTCTAATGCCTTTGGAGATAGCAATGTACCATCATAAATTAAAAAGATCTTGTCTGTGAGATTAATTGCTCTCATTTCTACAAGGCGTAATTGATTTTTAAGAGGCATAAAAGAGTTAGAGTCTTTACTTAACCAAACTTTTACGTGTTTATGAGGATTATAATTATAGGCCATACGAGTGCATGAAAGAACAATCTATAGTGGATTGTATAATTAAATCTCACTATTTTCAATATTTAATCTTAATGAAGATATTTACAAAGATTTTCGACAGAATTCCTACAGGCATTGTCCTTTAGATCTAGCGCTCCAGACTTACACCCGATCAAAAAACTTCAAGTTATAACATTCATTAATAGTGTCTAATGAAATAATTCTTCTATTGTTCCTGCATCTCATCCTGGCTCGGCTTGGCATACCGAAAAATTTCCTTAATGGACACATTCCCGCTCAGCTCTTGTGCAAAATGAACGCCATGCTTATCAGTCACTTTTTTCAAGAAAGTATGCCGGAGTTTATGAGGCGTAAATTCAAAAAGAATTCATTCAGTTTGTGATAAAAAGCGTACGTTATCTAGCCAAAATTAAAATCCAAGCAATATTATCAAAACTTATAAAAATTGTTTTTTGCTAAAAACAATACATTGAAGATGAAGAATAAAATATTATACAAATGATTTATGAGTTTAAAAAACACTAAAATTTGATTGCTCAATGCAATAGCATTTTTAATTAAGCAAACTACTAATTCTCATTTTTTTTAAATCGTCCTTTTGGATTGTTTTGTGCGTATGCTCACTGCTTTATTTGTTGTTCGTACCGTCAATTTAAGCGAAATAGCAGTGGCGTTTTCTTCTAAAGCCGAGAAAAATTCCCGTTATAAAAGACTTCAGC
>NZ_JHYC01000036.1 GCF_000621525.1 Legionella fairfieldensis ATCC 49588
CCAACCCGCGGTTAAAGCCCATAGCTCTCCTTTCAAGTCGGTAATAACAGTACTGGATGACCAAGATAATAAAGTAGGAACCACTAGCCCAACACCTTTTCCAGAGCGAGTGGGTGCATACGTTAGCACATGCTCAGGTCCATTGTGACGCAGATAATGAAGATGTCCTTTTTCATCTAACCATGCCCCAACATATACTCCTTGATTGTTTAGCAAGCCTGCTTGCTGAATATCCGTTTTATCAGCCCACCTGGCTGAACCGTGTAAGTATTGGCTGACTTTTGTTGAGTTAGCATTCATTTTCTTGATGACTACACAAACGATAAGCCCCGTACCACAAACCAAAATGCCTAAGCTGCCAGCGAGCATGAAAGTATGAGGGTAATTTAAATACCATTGCTTACTCCAGACTAAAATAGACCAGGGGACATATAATTTAAAAAAAGAATGGCCGAGCAGTGCTTGATAATTAAATAAGTAAGCAAAGTATTGTGTGGCTGCTTGCAAACCAGCGATCATTGAAAGAAATGCAATCAATGGGATTTTTAAGTCTCTTGTTTTGGTTTCTCGAATTTGAGGTCCAATGGCATTATTTCGTTTGGTTTTCAATTTTTATCCTCGTATCAATTGTAAAGGCGCGTGGCCTGGATGAGTCACCGAGTACGTATTAAAGTGCTTTTGAATCCAGTGTTGCCATTTCGCTGCTTTTTTTATTAAATCAGCGCGATAAATGTGGTTATATTTAGGTGTTCTGGAATGATAATTAGCCGCACGGGTCCATAAGTCCTTTTTGTCGTTTGCTAAATGCGTGCGAAGACGCCAGGCTGCTAAATCATACGAATAGCAACCTCCTTGCGACACATCGTTAGCAGTGATGCCAAATTTTTTTAATTCTTCTAAATAGTGCGTATTAAATTGCATGGGTCCAACATCGTAGGTGCCATTGGTATTTTTAACCCATTGGCCAGGTTTTCCCGCTTCTTTTTCAGCAACTGCCAAGACAATGTTGACGGGGACTTCATATTTAATAGCCGCTATAATCGAACACACAGCAAGTTCTTGTTGTTGAGGAGGTAAATCGATAAAAGGCATTCTCTTCCTCCTAAACTGTGGTTTGTTGATTCAATGCGTCATTTAAACCGTGAGCGCTACCCCTCTGCCCAGCGCTAAGGCTGCCGCCATCAAATTGTTCGTTTAACGAGTTGTCGTTACTAGCCGAATCGAGAATACTCGCCTCTTTTGCGCTGCTTCCTTCTGATGCCATGGCATTAATAGAAGAAGCAATTTGTCCGCCGAAGGTTGCCGCAATTCGCTCCCCTGCACTCTCTCTCATTGAATCAACTTTGTCTTTCATGGTTTGGACAGCCCCTTTTGCGAGGCTTGCCCCCATTTGTCCTGCAAATTGGGATGCGCTACCCATCGCTGATGCGAGATTTTGAGATAAACTCGATGATGATGTTCCGCTGGATGAGCCTGATGAGAGGCTTTGTTGAGCCGATTGAAAAGCCGCTTTTAAAGCCGAGGCACCGCCGGCTATATTAGAGGCTGCTCCCATAAAGGCGTTACCTGCTGCGACACCTGCAGTCGCAGCGGCACCGGCAGCACCTAATGCCGCACCTAGACCCATTCCACCACTACTCATTCCACCGGACCCTCCACCAATGATTCCGCTAATCTTTGGAGGAATTTTATTAATAAGTCCTAAAAGAATGATGGAGACAACAAGCATGATAAAAAGTTCTTTAATCGATATGTCATTTGTCATAACAGTATAAAATTGATCAATAAATGACTTTCCAATACCGACAAGAATAATCATCATAAAGAGTTCCATACCGATAGTGAGTACTGATTTGTAGTAATTAATGGCAATATCTTGTGTCCATTGTCCGCCACCAAAACCCAACAGAAAAATACCCGTATACGTTGTTATCCAGGCTGTGACGAGCATTAGCAACATATTGATGCCAACTAAGGTAAGTACAATTAAAATGATTGTTGCTATAAATAAACCCACAATGGATGCGCCTGGGGACCAAATGGAGGACATGTCAACGACCTTAAAAGCAATGTCAAACCCAATATCAACAATGCCAGAAGGTGAAATTGAATTAGAAAGTCCTGTTGCATCCGCAGCAATTTTGCGACATGAATCAATAACGGCTGTCGCAATAGCCGATCCATTGATTAAAAGCCATAAGAAAAACCCTGTCATTACTAGAAAACGAACGGTTTCAGCGAAAAACTCCTGAATATCTGCTTTCCTTAACGCCATCATGCTATAGGTCCAGGTCATACTTAGTAAAACCAATCCCCAAAAGAGCCATTGCCCATAGCCAACCAATTTATCGCTCCAAAATGAGGCAGTATCGGCAAAGCGTTGAATCAAAATATCAAAAAGATTGGCACTATCCATTTTGGAGGTGGCGGCCTGACTTTGGATTGGAGTAAAGAAAAGCGTTAGCGCAATAAATTTCTTTTTGTATTGTTTTTTCATAGTCACCACTGCTTTTCAGCGCTTTTCTTAAAGCTGCCCCGACGAAAACAAGTGTCGGCAATGGCTTGTTGCTTCGCTTGAGAGAGATTTTTGGGGATAGACTGGCACGATAGTTTTTTACTGTCTAAATGAGTGTTATCACAACTCGTAGTAAGACAGGTTAATAAGGCCAATAAAAATAAATGGTTCATTTTTTTCCTTTTTAATGAGTTACCAGGACTTTGGGATACTTCGTTGAAAGCTGCCTGCGCGAAACCGCTCATCGGCAGCCGCTTGCAAGGCTTCGCGATCAGCAACTACTGACGCTCTTGTTGCAGCAGCAGTTTGCTCTGTGATTAAGAGTCCTCGAATTTGCATCAGTTGATTAGTTTGTTCACTTGCCAATTGATTAGCTGCTTGAATTGCGGCCATTTGTCCTTCGGCAGTTTGTGATTGTTGTTGCAATTTGGTCAATTGATTGGCGTCTTTTTTAAGTGCTAATTGTTGTTGTTCAATGCCGCGAAGCATCGCGTCATTCGCGTATTTTTGAGCTTTTGAGACATCGATTTCATGTTGATGAAGTGCATTTAATTCGGCTTGAGAACAATTACCGTTAAAACAAGATGTTGAGCGATAATAATCGGCATTTTGAAAACGAGATAAATAAGCATCCATACTTCCCGCCTGCGCTTTATATTGATTTAATGCATTTGTAGCACTGAGTAAATTATCAATTGTTGTGTTAGCCTGGCTCCACGTGTATGAATCAAGCTTTTTAGAGTTTTCAAGCATCGTTTTATATTGATTAAGTTGATTTTTATATTGATCGATTTGCTTTAATTTTATGGCGATATTTTGGGCCAGATTAAGCGCATCAAAAACAGGCATGTTGGCATAGAGATCATTTGTTAAAATGATCTCGCATAGTCCTGTCAAGATAAGTCCTACTCTAAAGTATTTTTTAACCAGCATGCTTTTCTCCTTAATAGTCAAAGGATTGATAAGGTTTTGAAAACGTCATGTCTTTAACCACCATAATGTTGAATCGATAGCCTGGCCGAATTTTTAGTGAGGGGGCTATATCTAAATTTTTGGCGATCATTTGAGCGGTGACTTGACCTAATTGCTGTCCTAATGCTTCACTCATTACACTGCTTGCGGTTGGCTGCGTATTAAAGCGATTGGCATATTGATTCTGATTTTGACTGTAACTAATGCCAGCAGTAATGCCTGACATAAGCAGCGCGGAGCCAAAAATGCGTAGATAATGATTATTTACCTGATCGTGAAATCCTGCATACCCTGCACTATCCGCCCCTGGCATTGAACCCATATCGAGTGCTTTTCCATCAGGAAAAATCATGCGCTGCCAAGCAACTAATAAGGTTTCTTGGCCATAAAGAATTTGGTTGGAATAAATACCGTATAAACGGGTTCCCATTGGAATGAGAAGGTATTTACCTGTTGCTGTGTCATAAACATTTTCCCGAACCTGTCCAATGATTTGACCTGGTAAGGCTGATTTAACACCACTTATCATCAAACCTGGAATAACTGAACCTGTTCTTAATTCATAAGGTGAGCGTGGGGATTCAACACGTGCATTTAATGACCAACGATCAGTTGAGGGGTGTTGTCCTTCCGTGGATTGTGTGGGTAAAAGCATGGGACTATCGGGGTTAACCCCACCGTTCATTGTAGCGCGTATTTGTTGCAAACGAGCTTGAAAAGTGGCGGTTAAATCCCCTTCCTGCTCCTGTTCAATTTGATGCTTCACTTCCATTAATTTATTAATGGTTTCATCGTTAGAATTCTCTGCGCTAGGTCGTGATGGGCTTTTAATCGAGCGAGAAAGAATCATTTTTCCTTTTATAGCTGCTTCAAATTGCTCAATTTTTAATTTTCTAATGCGTTCAAGCTCATTGTTTTCAATTTCGAGTTGTTTTTCGTTTGTCCTAAGACGAGGAGGTCTTAAACGGGGTGGACGAGGTGGCTCGTCTGGATTTTCAAGTGTAGCCACTGGCAGAGCTAAGGCTGTTTTTTCATGAGACTTTATGTGTGAGGGAATAATCCCTCCTTTATGACCTGCAACTATTTCTTCAGCCATCATCGAACTGTCACTGTTATGCACGACTTTAGGGGGTTCTTGGGTTTGTTTTTGTGGGTTGGCACGCTTTACTGCCACGAATACGATAATTATCACAAATAGACAAAGCACGCCTATGACTATAAAAAGAGGGCTATTGTTTACACGACGCACCCCTGAATGAGTCAGGACATTAGGTGAGGCATTAGGCGACATGGGGTCAATTTTTTTTGCCATTTTATTTACTCCTTTCTTACCCAATAGCCTGATGCTACTAATTGATTATTGTGTACTAAATAAGGGCGACTTAAGGACTGCTGACCTACCATTAAGGTGACACGATAAAGGCGATTTTTAATGGGTGAATCCACCAGATAAAACAAATCGATTCCTGATGATGCAGTCGGTATGATTAAGGTATTGTTGAGAGGTCTTGTTGTAACTTCAACGACACTATAGCCTTTTGTCCTTAATAAGGAGACAAGCGATAACCCAAATGAATCCTTAATCGGTTGTTTTAGAGTAAAACGGGTATGTGCTGGCGGGTAAAGTCTTATTAATTGACTTACCGCATCGTTTGCCATCGTCTTATTAAAGAGATTCGATGTACTGGCATAATTGCCATATTGAGTAACACAACCGATAAGATTCAAGCAGCTAATAAGAACAATAGTAATTAACCAATTTCTCATGCTCTTCTCCATATCGTCACTTTATTTTGACTAGAGCCAACGCCTGCAATCATAATTGCTTTGTCAAAAACAGAGTCAACAATGTAGCGATTACCTTGCACGCGATAATTCACCATCACGGTTTCGGATGTTCTAAAAAGTCCTCGGCTTCGTACAACAAGAAGAGTTGGTGCTTCCGTTTGTTGCATGGCTCTAGGCATTTCAATAATGGTTTTAACGCCATCGTTATAAACACGGCATGGTTTCCAACGGGCAGAGCCGATAACTTTGTAGTTAAAATTTAAATCCCCTAGATACTCACCAGTTTGAGGAATGGTTTTTTCTATTCGTTCTTGTTGTGTCTTAAGTCGTATTGCATTCCATTTTGCTTGCGCCTCTTCAGGGTAAGAAAAGGAGACATAGGGCATAAATTCTTTACGGGATGAGCGTAGACGAAAGTGATACGCACGCCTGTCCGTTGTTACTACTAAGGTTGTATCCAACGCCACATCTTTAGGTTCAATTAAAAGATGAATTTGCTGGGTTGGTCCTATACCGGCAACAGCGGGTTCTACTTCAAATCGTGGATCGCCTACTCTTACATTATTGACTTGTTCACCTGGTTGAAGTGCTACATCGCAAGTTTGCAACACTGCGCACATAATTTGCGTTTGTCCTGAACCATAGATAAAACGAATCGAACCATTATGGCCTACTACTGGTTTACTGGTGTTTTTTCCTGTTTGCCATTTCTTACCAATAGAAAGGGCTGCTTTTTCTTGAGGGGTTAATCGTAAGTTATTTTTGAAAAAATATTGATCGCCTAATTCTTCATTAGTAGTCGCCCATGAAATGATCGGTATCATCAACAGTAGTGTCATCATTTTTTTCATTTTTAAGCCTTTAGTTAAAGTTGAATAGACCAGTTAAAATCGCGAACAAAAATAAAGTGAGGGTTACGCAAAGCCTCTACATTGGTGGTTTCATTCGTGGGTTCTTTTTGATAGAGGTTGACAATTGCGCGCATTAAACGAGGTTTTTGTTTAAGAGAACCGTCTCGATTGCGAATGGTTTCTAACCAATCTACTTGCCAGGATTCCTTTGTTTGTTGCAATACGGAACGGATCTCAACGTGCACAATTTCAGATCGAGCACGGTTAAATGGATTTACTTCAGGACTCGCATTTAGATAATCATTGGCCTTAAGGGTTGCAGGATCATGAGCCGCCAAGAATGAATACGTTTGTAATACTGCTTTACGTTGCAAATCAGCATCCGCAGTAACCACACGGATATTTTCTATAAATTTAAATGCGGCCGTTCTATAATCATCTACTTTAGCTTCAGGAATTCGATCAGCACGAGTGACAGAAAGGATGTTTCCCCCACCGTCTTGTTGAAAAATAAGGGGTACAAATTTGGATTGACTACCGATATAAATCATTCCTCCGACCGAGGCTAAACCCACTAAAAGACTGGTCAAACCTATAAATTGCCAAATCTGTACTGCAGACATTAAGCCTCCAACGTGACTATTCCAAGTGCGTCTGGCATTTAAATAAGGACTCTCACTCGTTAATTGATTGCTGATATCCTTAGACTTCTTTTTTAAAGACAATTGCGATAAAAAGCTCATGCGGCTACTCCATAATGATTTTCTAGATAGTCATTAAAATTGATACCTCGAAGGTGTAACCATTCGGCAATCCAGGTAGCTCCATATTGCGATTCAAGGGTTTTAATCCTTGTAATGGAATCCATATCGGTTGCACCGGCAAAGGAGAGCGCTAAAGGACCTAGAGCTAAGTTAAACATTCGACTGCCTTTTTCACTGACATAGAAATAATCGCGTTTGGGTTGAGCTGTTGCAATGATATTAATTTGGTTACTATTAATGCCTAATCGTTTATAGATGGCAGCCGTTTCAGGTGTTCTTGCATCGGGATTGGGTAAATAGATTTTTACGGCAGTTGATGAGGAAATACTATCCATAATGCCGGAATTGGCAGCATGAGAGGGGTGTTGAGTTGACAACACAAGGCTGCAATTTTTCTTAGCCATACTATCCAGCCATTCCGCAATTTTGCTACGAAAGGTTTTATGAGCAAGCATTAACCAAGCTTCATCACAGGAAATAAGCGTTGGACGTCCATCCAGAGATTCTTCAATACGATGAAATAAATAAAGAAGTACCGGAAGCGCATACTTTTCACCCATCCGCATGAGATGCTCAAGTTCAAAGGTCATGAAATCCGAAAGATGTAAGCTATCTTCTTCTGCATCTAATAAATAGCCCACCAATCCATCAACAGTGTATTGTTTTAATGCTTCTCTTAGCGTTTCATCTTGCAGAGTTAAGCAAAATTCAGACATCGTTTTGGATTTGCTTTGATGCATATTGTTGAGTGCATTAGCAATTTCATTACGTTGATTAGGAGTAGAGTTCAGGCCATTGAGTGTTAAGATGGTGTCTATCCACTCTAAAGCCCATGCTCGTTGCGAAGGCGTTTCCAAAAATTGCAACGGTGCAAAAGCAAGCTTCTCCCCTTCTGCTGCAATAGTGAAATGAGCGCCACCGACTCCCTTACAGGTTGGGTACATCGACATGCCTTTATCAAAGGCAAAAATACGAGCGTTGGGATAACGTCGCCAGGAAAGCGCTATCATACTCAACAACGTTGATTTTCCTGAACGAGTGGGTCCAAAAAGGAGAGCATGACCATTATCACGAACATGCAGATTTAAACGAAAAGGTGCATTGCCATTGGTCACGCAATGCATGAGGGGTGGTGATAAAGGAGGAAACAAGGGGCTTGGTGCTTTATTCTCACCCGTCCATAGGGTGCTTGTTGGCATTAAATCAGCCAGGTTTAAAGTATGAAGAAGGGGACGACGAATATTTTCTACCCCATGTCCTGGTAGGGTGCCCATAAAGGCATCCATCGTATTGATGGTTTCAATTCGTGCTGTAAAGCCTAAGTCATTGATGGCCTTAGCGACATAACAGGCAGCATTCTCAACTAACTCTCTATGTTCATCCATTAAAACCACTACGGTTGTATAATAGCCTTGTGTGACTAAGCCACTATTGGTTTCAGCGATGGCTTCATTAACATCGTTGACCATATCAACGGCATCTTTATTAATATTACCGGATGTTCTATTAAGTAATTGGTCAAAAAATCCACGTATTTTTTGTTTCCATTTTTTGCTGAATTTTTCTAAGTGTGAAAGTGCTTCATGAGTATCTAAAAATATAAAGCGTGAGGACCAGCGGTATTCAACCGGTAATTCGGTCAATTTTGTCAAAATACCTGGGTGACTGTTAAAGGGAAAACCTTCAATCGCAACACACTGTACGAACTTTCGGCCAATTTTGGGAATAACGCCGGTCCATACTTCCTGCCCACCTATCAAATTATCGATATACATCGGATTGTTCGGTAGATTAATTGGATGGTTCATCCCCGTGATGCAAAAGTGTAGCCAACGAAGAAAATTATCATGGAGGGCTTTGGAGCCATCTTCATTAATAAACGGTTCTGACTTTAGGCGTTCAAGCGATAATGTGCCGGATAAATGGGATTCAAAATGTAGACATTCCTGTTTAAAAGTATCGATTAATTGGACTGTTCTTGTTTTTTTAGAAGGTTTTACCGCATCATCGTCAAACATAAGTTCAACAAATTTACGTTGTGCCAATAGAGGAGGAAACCAGGTTAATGTAATAACAAAATAACCTTCATATAACGTCCCTAAGTGTTTAAATAATTGACGTCTCTCCTCATCAATTGCTTTTGATAGCGGATCTGGAAAGTGAGATAAATTGCGTTCACTATAACTGGGTTCTGTTCGTCTGACAGCATCAACGTGAATCATCCAACCACTTCCCATTTTAGCAAGGGCTTGATTGATACGAAAAGAAACGAGTTCACATTCTTCTTCGGTAGAACTTGAATTATCATGGCCTTGATATAACCATGCCGCCATGAAAGAACCATTTTTTCCAACAATAATGCCATCCTCAACTACCGATGCGTAATTCAGTAAATCAGCAAAACCCATATCTTTTGCCCGGTGTTTTTTAAGACGGAGTTCTGCATTTACAGCACGAATCCGCGCAAATAAAATAAATAAGAGCAGGAATCCAATTAACGAAATCGTTATTGAAAAAAAAGGAATCATTTATAGAGCCTCGCCTGAGAATGGGTATTGACCCTAAATGCAGTTGCCCTCGGTGGGTAATAGGGTTTGTAGTGACGTTGACGTAAATAAATAAAACGCATTAAGGGATCTGATTTGGCCATGATGCGTAATGCATTTAACGTAGAAAACCAAAGAATTAATCCAAGTAAAATGGCAAACCAGGTTTGTGCTGCAAAAATCAAAATGGCAGCTAGTAATCCTGAGAACATGACCATCTCTCTATCAGCGCCCATAAAAAGATGGGGTCTATGTGCTGCTCGTCGAATAGGAATAGTGCGTAAAGCCATAATTACCTAATCTCCATTTTTGAGTCAGTAGAAATGACCGCTCCTGATCCACTAAATGCAGTAATCATATTATCTGCCGCTAAAATCAAAGAGATCACTAAAACCATATAAACAAGGGTTCGCATGATGCCGTTTAGGTCATTACCAAAAATAAGAACAGCACCTGCTCCGACCATGCCGATAATAGACACTGCAAAAGCAAAGGGACCTGTTATTGAAGCTTGGAGTTTGGTAAACCAATCATCAAAGGGTAGTCCTCCTCCCATTTTTGCAGCAAAGACGGGATCTGTTAGGAGGAAAAGAAAAATCGTTAACCCTATTAACAGAACTATTTTATTAGCCGATGACTGAGTAAAAAGCATAATTTCTCCTTTAAAATTGATGTGTTATGAAGCGACCATTTTTATAGCCTGATACCTGCAAAATTTCTTTTATCTGTCGTCCTTCGGATGTTCTTGAAATATGAATAACTAAATGAACCACTTCACCAATCAGTGGATCTATTTCTTTAGGTGCATAAGGGCTGCGAGTAATGAGCGAATTTAAGCGTGAAAGAGCCGATAATGAGTTGTTTGCGTGAAGAGTGGCGGCTCCACCTTCATGACCCGTATTCCAGGCATCAAGCAAATCGAGCGCTTCAGCGCCTCTCACTTCACCAACCAAGATCCTGTCAGGCCGCATACGAAGCGTTGTTTTTAACAACGTGGTCATCGTTACGTCTAACGTGGTGTGATACTGCACGAAGTTTTTAGCAGCACACTGAATCTCACCAGTGTCTTCAATCAAAATGATACGTTCGGTAGGTGACATAACGACCATCTCATTAATAATGGCATTTATTAGTGTGGTTTTTCCTGAGCCTGTACCTCCGATAACAAGAATATTTTTATGTGCGGAAATAGCTTCTTTTATAATTTTACATTGATTCATTGTCATAATGCCTAATTCGACATATTGATTTAATGTGAAAATAGAAAGGGCTTTTTTACGAATGGCAAAGGTCGGTGCAGGAACAACAGGAGGTAGCTGACCTGCAAACCGTGAACCATCTAATGGTAATTCACCCTCAAGAATTGGATTAAAACGGGTTACTTCTTTCCCATGAAATCCTGCAATTGTTTTAATGACAGCCTCTGCTCTGTTAGGCGACATCGTGCCTATGCATTCCATTTTTTCACCCAGCCTTTCTTGCCACAATTTGCCATCAGGGTTAAGAATGATTTCAACAGTTTTTGGATCGAGTAATGCTGATTGAATAAGAGGTCCTAAGTCTCGACGAAGCTTTTCTTTTGCACGCGTTTTAACTGAGATGTATTCATCTTGGGTTGACATTGTCATCTTTAGATTGTCCTTATCGCTACAAAAACGGGAGATTTAACCAACAATGGATAATTTCAATTCTTCTGTTTCATTTTTTATACGTAAATAAATCTCTTCACGATAAATCTCAATATGATGAGGTGCTAGAAATCCGAGTCTTACTTGTTTTCCTTTTATCTCTAGGACAGTTAATTCAATTTCATTGGAAATCCGTATTTTTTCGCCAGTGCCTAATTGCAACATGTTTATTCCATTCTGCTGTTAATGAGTGGTATATTGGTTTGGTTTTTTACACTTATCCGAAGCATCTATTAAGTCCTTATCTGAGAATGATTTTTCAGAGTCTTTCGAGGTTTTTGTTTTTTCGTTTTGAATTTTTAAATAGATTTCTTGCCGATGGACAGAAACCTCTTTAGGTCCATTAATTCCCAGTCTTACCTGGTTGCCTTTTACCCCTAAAACGGTGATGTTTATTTCATCACCAATCACAATTGTCTCTCCAATTCGTCTTGTTAGGATTAACACATCTTTCTCCTTAAGTGCAATTATTGGTATAATTAATATTAATTTAGAATAATATGGTATATTTTAGTATAATAAATTATAATTGATGTATGTCAATACTTTTTTTATAATGGAGATAAAATAGTAACTGGCGAAAAAAATGACTTATGTAATGCCCATTAATAATAGGGAGATAGGTGAAATACTTCAGGAGTTGATTAAAATTAACGAAATAAATGTATCTGAATTAGCTAGGCGGGTTAATTTACCACAGCCTACTATTCAAAGAATCGTAGCTGGAGCTTATAAACAACCACGGAATTCAACAATTCAACCAATTGCTGATTATTTTGGAGTTACTATTAATCAATTACGTGGCTTTGAACCAATCTCCTTTTTATCTGGAAGTACAAAAATTATAAAAAGCATTCCATTGCTTAGTAGTCCACAAATAAATATATGGCCGGATAGCAAAGAAAATATAAACCAATATGTAGTGTGTGACATTAATCTTGGTGAAAAATCATTCGCTATGCATATGCCTGATAGTTCTATGGAACCTATCATACCAAAAGGTTCTATATTATTAATTGATCCAACAAGGATTCCGCATCATGGCAGTTTCATTGTTTTAAAATTGCAAAACTTTCCTGAAATCATTGTCCGTCAATTAATTACTGATACAAAAAATAGGTTTATTAAACCACTAAGTCCAGAACTTAATCACTTGGAGATGAATATACTAACTAGCGATGATATTATCCGAGGGGTGGTAGTCGAGATTAGGCTTATCTTTGAAGAGTATTAATTTTATATGGGATTTTATAATGCATACTGGAAAAAATAAGCTAAAGATCTCAGAATATCTAGCTTGGATTATTAAAAAATATCAAGATCTACACATCGAGATGAAAAATACACCGGCTTACCGAATAGAAGATATTAAAATTACTAATGGTGTTTATAAATTAATGGTGCAGATAAATGGTACTGGAAAAATAGTACCATTATCTATTTATGAAATATTGAACGATGATCTTTTATTAAAAGAATTTTCTCCAAATGATATACGAACTATACATCATCTTGGTTTGGAGGATTCTAAAAAACCTAACTATATAATTGTAAGTCATAAATTTTCTGAAAAAAAACAACAGTCAATTTTTATCTTGAAAAATAGAAGCTCTGGAGATATTCAGGAGCTAACAGCGGCTGAAATTTTCACAAATAAAAAGATTCTTAAACAATGTTCACCTGTAGATGCTTTCCGTGTGGGATATATATATAGAGCTGAGGAGCAAAGATAATGATGGATGGAACTAAGGAAGTATCCAATCATCAAGTTTAGCTAGGCTCCTCGCTATATTCCTTATAACATATTAGAGTGAGATTGATCAGCCTCATCATCTTTGGTAGTAACGATAATAGATCTTCCATCTGCAAGGGTTTTTGTTATATGTCCTTTTCCAATTAGATCTGTCGCAAATAATACATCTCCTGGTTTAAATATACGTTTCTCACCTCCACTAGCTTCTACCTCTACTTCTCCTTCGAGATAAATAATATATTGTGGTTGAGGCGGATTATGCCAATCGTATTTAATACCGGCCTTGAACATTCGAAACATCATTCCTGTTGTAGGAAATTTCTTGGAATAGGAGCCAAGAGGTTGTTCTGTTTCGATACCTGGGTCTTCTTCTTTAAAATAAGACTTATTATCTGGTCCTGAGAAAAGAGTGATGTATTTTTTCATTTTAATTCCTTATGGTCTGACTGTGAAAAAGGGATATGTGATGAAATATTGTTATTATGAATATTTTGTGGAAAATTAATTATGTTTTTCGTATCTTTTACTTGTTTGTAGGATTCAATTTCATCATTAAGTTTTAACTTAAAAGGGTTAAAATTAGTTTTATAATCATAAATATCAATGTCCTCAGCTTTTTTTAACCATTTTGTAATTTTAATGCAAGGTAATATTAATAATGGACTCAGAACAATTTTAACTAAAAATGAGATAATCATTAGTTTGATTAGATCATGGATTGGCATAATTCCTACAAATTCAGTTAAATAAGCAATAATTGTAAAAACCAATTCGCCAATGGCTGAAGATTTAAGCCCTCGAAGCCAAAACGATTTTCCTTTAGATAAAATTTTATATTTGGCAAGAACATAAGCGTTAATGAATGCGCCACACATAATCGCTAAAAAGCTTGCAAATGCTACTCTTGGAAGTTTTCCTAAAATTTGATCATATGCTGCTTGGTTTACCCAAATTGGTGAATGGACGTGAATTAATGTAGTGCAGATAAATGCAAATATGAATTGGCAAATGATTGCCATCCAAATGAGGTGACGAGACACTCGGTAACCGTATGTTTCCGTAATAATTGTCCCTAGAAAAAACCAAAATGGCATTACCAAAGTAGATGCAGTAAAAGAAATTGAGCCTATATTAATTATCTTATATATAAGAAGAATAGTAGTTAATTTAAACGTCATATAAAGCATTGATATTAATGTCAAATATTTATATTGTTGTTTTCCATTTGCCGTAAATTTATTCATTAAATTACATCCTGAAACTCTTGAATTACTCAATTAAATTTCTGTCTTATAACAGATACTAAAAATTGAATCAATTTGAAAAAATTACTAAAAATATAACTTATTAATAATATTACTCTTTTACAAAGAAAGAAGATTTCTTGGTAATAAGTAATAGCGCTTAAGAGGGCAATAATAAAAATTATTGCCCTCTTAGCCTCATAAATTTATTTAGTTAACGAGCATTATAGTGCGAAAGCACTTTAGATATACCGTATAGTATAATATCGTATAGTATATTATATATAGATATATACAAATATATATTGTCGTATTATTCCATTACCAATTCTAGTTTATTATTTTTAATTAACTCATCTAATCCTCTCCTAATCAGATAATTCATTATTCCTTGTTTATTTCCATGGCAAAAGTGCTCCAAATCTGCAACAATATCTTTCTTTAAATATAATAAAATTGGTTTATGCACACAGTCATTTTCTCGATCTATTCGACCCGAAAAGCTTAGCAATATTTCATCAGCAGATGGCTTTTTAACGGCTTCTTTTGAATGAACGTTTGCATTGGCACTTTCAATAAAATCATCCACTGAACTAGGTTTAATATGTTTATTTCTATGTTTGTGATGTGTACCTAGACTCATGCTAATACCTCACTATCTTTTTTTGCAATTTCACGAATTGATAAAAATGTTTCTTTATAAATTTCCTCATAGAGGGCGATCATATCGTTACTAGCTTTGTGTAGATATTTTTGAGCTCTATATGCAGGTAATTGTTTATATTCATTTGCTTCGAATTCCACGACACAAAATGAGTTAGATATAGAATATTTGAAAGAAACTCGATGACCAATTGTAGTTTTGCATACATTTAAATTTGGAAAAGACTCAGTGATTACGGTTTTGGCTTCATCGGTGGTTTTAATTTGAGCATGAGTTGAACATGAATTTAATATTATATGGGTCTTTAAATTCGGATTATAGCTTTGTGACAACTCAGATAACTCTTCGATTGTTTCTAATGTATCCATATCAAATTCTGATGGTTGAATTGGTGAATACCAATCTGATACGGATTTTGCAACGAGAGATGATCTTAATTCTACAGAATCTCTTCCTCCAACATCTACCACGATATTTTCATATCGTGTAGCTAAGCGATCTAACTCTGAATTTAAATGTTTACCTAAAATATTGACACAGGTTATTTGTGGATTTACACCGCTACCATTTCGTCGCTCAAAAAATTTTGCTCCAGATCGTTGTTTGTCTGCATCTATGTAAAGTGTATCATAGTTCATCAGTGCTCGCATTATGGCTAAGTTAACAGCTACCGTTGTTTTTCCTGTGCCGCCCTTTTCTCCACCTATAACAATTACTTTTGTCATTTTTTATCCTCTATAGTTAAGTAATAAAAATAACAAAAGTATGATATATACGTCAATATATCAATATATATAAAGATATATTGATATACTTTGAGATAACATAAGCAATGGAGTCGAGTAACCACTCCAATTTAAAATGGATAAGGCTATTGAACTTGCTTTGTAAACTTGACTGAGAGAGCATCAATCGATTTAAGGATTTCCTTGGTTTCTTAATGACCTTAGTTTACCCCGTTTACCTCATCTGACATTGCAAATGAATGACAACCGAGTATATAAGATCACTTTAAGCCAAATAATAGAATGACTTTAAATTCTTTGATTGTCACACACCCTTTTGGAAGACTGCTCCACGGAGCAAAAATATATTGACAGATAAAAATTATAATTTATTATACCAACTTATACCAAAAAATACTAAATGTTAATTTTTATATTACATAGAAATAAAGAAATAAATTTTGCTGATGAATCTTTTTCTTTATTGCTTCACACCTTAGATTCATTTTCACAAACAGGAAGGAGCCTTGGTAAAGAATAATTGAAATTATATCTACTTGGTTAAAAAATAATCCACCAAATATAATATAGTATACTATTGTATATATTAATATATACAATAGTATACTTAAATATGCTACCTTACGTTAGCTTATATTATATTAATATATTATTATTTTTCAACAAGATACGTATAAATTAACCATTGACAAAGATAGATAAGACAGTTAATTTGAATAAAAATTTAATTGTTTCGAGGCTATTTATGATAAAAAACGAAAAATAAAAAGCCCACAAGGGTGGGCTTTAAATTTGTGACGCTGGTATAAATCCTGAGAACTTTTATCCTAGCGTTTACTTAACTGTAAGTCAAATATATTGGCTAAACGCTAAGGAATAGTTGCGCATGCAGAAAAGTACTGAGACTCAAAGTTTCTGCTTTGAAATTCATAATTTTGGCTATGGTGAGCCATTAGGTATTTCTATCAATAGACGTAGCGGACTTAATCGAAATGGAAATTGGTGTGGTCATAATCCCAATGAGCCTCGTTTTTTTGATACCCCAGAAGACCATAAAATACGGCCTAAAATATTAACTTGGGCGATGAATGCGTGGCGTCGCTTTTATACTTTACCTGACTCTTACTTTAAAGAGATCCGTGTTTATCGAATTTCTTCTCGTCAGCAACGAAGCGAATCTCGTGAAGCAGTTGCCAGTATTGCCCAAGTGTTATTGCATTATACGGAACTAGCTAGTTTACGAGTAGGTGTTCCTCATATCACCAAAGGTTTTCGTTCACTCACCATAGACTTTCTTGCTAAAAAAGCAGGAATAGGATTTAAGCGTGCAGAGCGAGCGCTATCCGTATTAAAAGGAGCGGGCTATCTTCGCATGATTGAACGTTTTGATACAAAGGAAATTGATGGTGAAAAAAAATTCATAGGCTTGGCCGCCGTAAAATGTTTAACGCCTTCCTTTTTTAAGGCATGTGGAATTAACTTACAATGGTTATCAGCGCAGCGTAAGCTGGCGCGCAAGCGTATCACAAGGCGTTATAATCAATATGTCCATGAGCAGCAGGAAGTCTCTGCACCTATTATAGAGTTAAACCTATTGCTGGGTGAAAAAAACAATTCAAAAACGCATGTTGCCCTCATGAAAAAGTTTTTAACCGCAGAAGAAAAGGAAGAAGCCACAAAACGTGAAAACCAGCGTAGACGAATCCATTCATTAATCCAAGAGCAAAATTACGATAGCGATTAATTAACTAATCTCTTTAATCCCCTTTTGTTTATTCATTAATTAGAAGTGAACAGGACTTCTTTGTTCTTTATTTTTATTTAGCCCAATAAAAAATCAATCTGTTTAATAGCCCCCATCCCTCCAAAGGACTTATTTTTCATTCGGACAATAACTTGTGAAATTGATGTTGTTTTCGTTCAAAACTGCTGTTCAATTATTGTCATTTTAATCCTTAAGTGTCTTATACTTCCGTTGTTAAGTGTCTTTTCTTACTACTAGTCCCATTAAAATCCTTCCTTGAGATTATCCACAGATTCACACTGTGGATAACTCATAAAGGAATTCGCTTCGCTCATCAATCACTTTATATCCCATAATGAATTGGCTACGCCAATACCCCTCTATAAAAACATACCACAAACATTACTCCGCTCTCTGTCATTCATCACTCAGTCGCTAAAAAAAATAACTACGTACTGACAATTTGCAAGGATCGCTACGCTTTCCTCCTTGCAAACCGTCAGCACTCCGTTAACAAAATATTTGCGACTGAGCGATGAATGACGAGGCAGAGAACTTCAAAGCAATCTTGTTTAAAAGGAATTCGCTACGCTCATAACTTATTTTAAAAGCGACAAAAGCTCCGAAATCAAAGGCAGGTGTTTAAAATGTGACCACTAATAACTCAGTGGTTATAAGAGTGACCACAAGAAAGAAATCTAAGGATTCAATAGCACATTGCAATTAGTCATCAATGATCTGCAATTTTTTTAACCCCATTGCTTTTGCACATTGTAAAAAAAAAGCGAATGAAAAACGACCACCACAAATTGTTTTCGTTAAATTGTTGGTTGTTTTGTGAATACCTAGTGTCTCTAAGTTTGCTCTTAAATCGTCATAAGTCAAACCGCACTTAATAAGTTCCGCTCTTAGTAATTGAGTGGCTTGTTTATCCCAGTCGGTCTTTTCAGTCATTGTTTACTAATTGAATTAAAACTAATCATTTATATTACTTATAAGTAATAACGCTGTCAATTGAGTATTGACTTGTCTTCAAAAGTAATTATAAAATTACTTATAGGTAATTTTTATTACTAATAAGTAATAATTTATGCCTATCATATCCAATTAGTCACCAGATTGGCCTGCACGCCAATCTGGCATTAATCACACTCAGTTAGGACTGTAAAATGATCAATCCCAGTATACTTGTTAATCCAATAAATGAAACACTCACTCCACAAAGTATCGTCGCTTTATTTGCAGAGAATGATGAACAGATAGTCGCCAAACCAATAAGTCATAATGGCTTATACGATATTTCTTATCTTGCTCAACAAGCTCAAATCGATGAACCCTTCTTTATTTCTCAAGCGGTCTGGCAAACTTATGTCATGCTTAACAATGCAAATAATGCGCTGCCTACTGAGCAGACAGTCGTTTATGATTCTCAATTGTGGGATCTTGTTTGTATGTATCGAATGGCTGTCACAAGAGAGTTGTCTAATTCGTTCTTGTTCTTTAAGTTAATTGTTTTTCCTAATGATAATCGGTTTAAATCACGTCAAGTGATTACTCTTAAAGCAACCTTGGAGCATTCAACTATTCATCGAGCCAATGTGATTACTATTCGGTTACCGAATGAGTATTAATCTGACGGTATTATTTTAACATTCGGGAAAAAAATGAATCAATTACAAAAAATAAGGCTTATGCGGACCAATGAAGTATTAAATAGTTTGCAACAAATTTTAGTACTGCTTAAACAAGAAGAACTCAATGATCCAGCGCTAGCCCTTTTGATTGAGCAAGTTATCACAGATTTGTCGGGTGAAAACTCTCTTGCTTTCGATTATATCGAAGCCCTTTATCAATTCAGAATTGCAGAACTTGAACATGCCTTAAATGAGTCATTGATTTATTTAGATAAAAGTATTAAAACGGGGCAAGCTATTATTAAACAGACCGCTTTAATCCGTTTGTTTAATGTGCTCAACAGACCTCAATAAGCAACTTTTTAGTTTTTATTATTCTTGTTAACAGAAGGAAAACACCATGAGAATAGGATTAATGTGCGTTAATCTGGTGGTAGTCTCTCTAATTGGACTCACTGGATGTTCTAAAGCAGATATGAATGCGATGGTAGGGCAGGGTGATGTTGTGACAACCTCTAAACAATCGTTTAAACCCACTCAGCCCGCGACAATTAAAATTTATCAAAATCAATTACCAAAACATTCTCAAGTGATAGGTCGAGTGACTGCTCAAAACTATAATTTAGTAGGAATGACAAACTCTCAAGAATCAATATTTTTAGAACTAAAAAAACGGGCTGCATCGATTGGCGCTACGGGAATTGCTCACATTTCAACCGGATTGGCCCAAACAACCGCTGATGCTATTGTAACCAAGTAAAAACAAGACATAAACCTAGGCTCGCTAAAGCAAAACGAGGTGTTTTATGCGAGTCAAAATCAATAATAATATTGATAAATGTACCAAATTTGGTACAATAAACTATAATGAAAACACTACAAGTAAAATTTTATAGATCCGAAAAGGGTAATGAGCCTGTAAGAGAATGGCTTAAAAGTCTTTCTAAAGAAAATAAATCCATTCTTGGGGAGGATATCAAAACTATAGAATATGGATGGCCTTTAGGGATGCCGTTAGTTCGAAAAATGGATAAAGATTTATGGGAGGTTCGATCAGACCTTACCAACAAAGAAATTGCCAGAGTCCTTTTTACCGTCTCTGGAAATAACATGGTGTTATTGCATGGATTTATAAAAAAAACACAGCAAACACCCATTAATGATTTAAAAATAGCTAAAAATCGCCGAGATCAGATTTTGAAAGGCTAGGAGACAGTAATGAATAAATATATTGGCAGCTCATTTGATGAATTTTTAGAAGAAGAAAATTTGCTTGCTGATACCAGTGCGGAAGCAATAAAACGTGTACTTGCTTGGCAAATTAAAACATTTTTAGAAACAAATCACATGAACAAAAAAACATTTGCCGAAAAAATGAAAACAAGCCGTTCGCAGTTAGATCGCCTGCTTGATCCAGCCAATACCAATTTAAGTCTTAAAACGTTAGTAAGTACAGCTAACGCTATGGGTAAGCATGTTGAAATTCGAATTATTGATTAAGGGGTTCTTTGCAGGAAGGTACGGAATTTCCCAGCGCACCCTTACACCCCTTTGCCAGTTTAAGCTATATCTAAATTGATTTTTTCATCGGAGATCAAGTTTTCTATAACTCCATGTAAATGAAAGCATGTCTGATTTCTGGAAAATTTATATATGGCACTTCAAATATTTTTATAACAGCTTGTATTGCATAATTTTTGACTCATTCTCTGCTTCCTCATAGTTTGCTATGATTTCTGCACTCATATGGCAATAAAATGGAACGGCAAAAGGATTGGAAATGAATTCAAATTGGCTCCATTTTTTAGTTTTTATAAAATTACAGATATCATTCCATATTTTTCTTCCAAAGCCTGTTTTAGAGTAAATGAATAGTGGCCAAGAACATTTAATACAAGGGGTTTGAAGTCCAATGGTACGAAAACGTACGCTAAGGAATTTCAATATTTTCAGCCAGCTTATTGAACGGTCTTAGTTGCCCTTTCATTACG
>NZ_JHYC01000037.1 GCF_000621525.1 Legionella fairfieldensis ATCC 49588
AAAATCTCTCAAGGGTCTTGCCTTTGGCGATAAGGGCTATATCGGTAAAAAAATATTTGAAGAACTGATTAATGGTGGACTAAAACTAATCACTAGAAAACGTAAAAATATGAAGGATAAACTCGACTTATCCAGTTATGAAAAACAGTTGCTTAACCAGCGTGGTATCATTGAAACCGTGATTGGTCATTTAAAACATTGTTATCAAGTTTGGCATACACGCCATCGCTCCATTATAAATGCAATGACTCATTTAGTGGCTGCTTTAGCTGCTTATGCCATTGAGCCATTAAAGCTGTCTGCAATTAAATTGCTTGCAAATTGCGCATAGAAAAACCCATTACTGGGGTTAAAATAAATGTAATAGTGCCCTATTTGGTCTAGAGAATGCCTATAGCCTGTGTGATTGATGACATTGTTGCAAAAAAAGAAAAAGCCTATCTTGTTTTTGAAAGCAACGATTTTATTGCCTTTCTGGATCATCGCCCTTTATTTCCCGGCCATACTTTACTTGCCCCTAAGGCTCATTACAGAACACTTTATGATTTACCAGAATCGCTTGTTAGTTCTCTTTTTATTTTAACTAAAAAAATAGGGATCGCCGTTGAAAAAGCAACAGCATCAGCTGGAAGTTTTATCGCTATGAATAACATCATCAGCCAAAGTATTCCTCACTTACATGTCCATATTGTGCCAAGAAATAAACAGGATGGATTAAAAGGCTTTTTTTGGCCGCGAACCCACTATCAAAATGAGCAGCATATTCTGGAGGTACAGCAAAAAATCAAGGATTATCTGGCTGATTAATAAAATGCCAGGATATACTAACCAAATATTAATTCCAGTTTAGCTAGTACCGCTTCAACTTGAACCAGATTCATTGTTTCTACGCCATGAGCGTGCGTTCCCCAATTGTTGGTTTCCTGCGTTTTTTTAAGAACTGTTTTTACCGCCTCGGGATAGCAATCTACTGCTAAATGCCTGAACGTATAAGGGCCTGATACCTCAGAACTGGTGACTGCATGCAAAGCAACTACAGGTGTATCTACTGCTGTGGCCATATGAGAGGGTCCCGTATCCGGACATAACAGCGCTTGCGCTCGACTTATCAGGGCAAGCAATTGTTTAGGTTTGGTCTTACCGACCAGATCAATGCAGGAAACCTGAGTCAATATTTCATTTGCGAGATTTCTATCGCAAGCTCCCGGGCCACCAGTTAACACAACATTGACCTGCCAGCGACTTTGCACTTCTTTAATGACCTGGATATAACGCTCAACAGACCAGCTTCGTTCCGGTTTACTGGCCGCAGGATTTACTATTAAAACAGGGGATGAAGGAAGGTGTTTTTTTGCCCATTCATAGTCTGCCTGACTGATGGGTAAATCCCAACGTAAGTCACATTGCTGTAATCCTAAAGTATAAGCAAACTTTAAAAAACCATCCAGGGTATGATCATTACCAGGGCGGATCTTTTCATTAATAAACCAACTGTGCCCGTCTTTAGCTCGTAATTTATCATAACCAATTTTTCGTGACGCACGGATAAAAGGATACAATAAATTAGCTCGGAAACTGGCCTGGGCTGCCAATAATACGTCAAAATGCTTACCTTTCAGCTGTTTCTTAAAACACCAATAATCACGGAAACTGTCTGGTTTATTGATTACAATAAATTCAACGCCGTCCATTCCTGCCACCATGTCATAAGCAGGAGGAGAAATAACCCAGGTAATAGTCGCCTGCGGCAGATAAGTTTGTAATGTTCGAATCGTGGGAACAAACATCAATACGTCACCTAACGCTGACAAACGCACTACACAAATTGATTTAATCATTGTTGTACTTAAAAATTTAATATTCACCTGATCAGCCCCCCTGGTACGATACATGAGTCTTAAGCATTACTTGACTTTTAACGATATCGACAAGTCGCGACACGCAGGACTTTGCGGGTATCAAATAAAACTTGGGACTGATTGGAAGGTACACAGGAACTGCAACAGTTTTATTTACTAATCCACTTATCAATTTTCTAAAACAAATTTTGATCCGCAATACGGACAAATTTCACAGCCCGTTTTTTCAATGGGCAAATACACCTTAGGGTGAGCATTCCACAAAATCATCTCATCAGTGGGACAACTTAACGGTAAATCACGATGATGAACAATATATTTTTTTTGAGCACATGCTGGTTCTTTTATTTCAATTTCGGACATTATTTCCTCTATATCAATCTTGATAATTCGTAGTATTCACGCAATAGCGTTAACCCAAGGCTATACTTTTCAATTTCATTACCTACAAACCGTGCAACGCAGGTATTCTTCTTAAATAGCGCCGTTTACATGAACGCTACGTATTATCCAATATTTCTTTAATTACTGCCATGACTTCCCTTCTGCTTGCTGAATTTTCACAAGCAAAATGAGTTGCATCGGGCCAATTACGCAACCACGTCATTTGACGTTTAGCCAGTTGACGGGTTGCTACAATCCCTTTATGACGCAACATGTCATAATCGTAATCACCTGCCAAATAATTAATCACCTGCCGATATCCCACACTTCGCATGGAAGGGCAAGTAGGCGATAACTGCCATTCCTGGAGTAAATGCGCTACTTCATAAACAAATCCTTGATTTAACATTTGTTCAAACCGATTCGCAATTCGTTCATGCAACCATGAACGCTGTTCAGGCAACCAAACGAGATTGATAAACCGATAGATTTGGCTGTCCTTTTGTTCAGACCAAAAAGAGGATAAGGGTTTACCCGTTAAATGATAAACTTCCAAAGCACGCTGAAGACGTTGCGTATCATTAGGGTGGATCCTTGCCGCAGATTGAGGATCGATTTGCGCCAGTTGCTCGTGCATATAAGGCCAACCATAAAAATCGGCCTGCTGGATCAATGTCGCTCGTAAGGCATTATCCGCTTTGGGCAATGTCGATAATCCTTGTTGAAGTGCGTGAAAATACATCATTGTCCCCCCCACCAGCAGGGGGAATTTATCCCGTTGATCAATTGCTTCTGCCAGTTTAACCACATCTTCGCAAAACTGGGCTGCTGAGTAGCTTTCAGGCGGATCTAAAATATCAATTAAGTGATGGGGAGCTAATAAAAGCTCTTTTGGACCAGGTTTTGCAGTGCCAATATTCATTTCTCTATAGATCATGGCCGAATCAACACTAATAATTTCAAAAGGAAATGTGTTAATTAATTCGCAGGCCAAATCCGTTTTACCAGCAGCTGTAGGTCCCATTAAACAAAAAATAGTCTTAGGCATCTAATAACTCTCTGCAGGTTGTATCTGACAAATACTTATAGAAGAAAGTCAATTTATCATCGGCAGGAGAAGTTTGTATATAATTGATTAAAATATCCAAATCCTCTTGAGTTGCCTGTTGTGCATTGAAATATTGACATTGCGCCAGTAAATCAATTAATTGAGCGGATGATACTCCAGTATTCTCAAAGAAAGCGATTAAAAATCGTTTAAGATCGAGATGAGGAACTGCGACCGGCAAAGAACGCACGATAAACGTGTTTTCTCCTCCGAAATCCAGCTCTATCCCTATCTGAAATAACGTATCTTTAGCGGTATCAGCCTCTTCAATGCTGATTTTTGTAAGGGAGTGACTTACGGGGACAAGGAGGGGTCTGCCAGCTAAAGGTAGCGTTTGTTTCATTAACGTAGAAACCAGCCAATGGCGCTGTATAGCGACCAAATCAGCCAAATAAGGTTTTTCATGAAGGAAAAGCAAGACAAAATTACCGTTTAAAATTAACCACCTGCTTGCCTGCGCTTCTCTGATCATCGGGGAGAAAGAGGAGAGAGGCTCACAAACCTGTAACTCGTCTTCCGTTTCATTCGGTTGATAAGATTCTACAACACTTGAAATAGCCGCGGGTAAACACAATGTTTGTTTAATGTGTGAACTAATAAAATCGTGGATCAGTCTTGGTTGCTGGAAACGAATCTCATGTTTGGTAGGATGCACATTGACATCAACCTCAGCCGGGTCAATAGTTAGATACAAAAGGCAGGAAGGATACCGTCCCGGATGCAAAATACTTTCATAAGCTTGCATAACGGCATGATTAAGCAACTTGTCTTTCACTATTCGAGTATTCACGTAAATCCAAAGTTTATCATTTTGGCTGCGTTGATAATCCTGCGTACACACCCAACCGTGTAAACGCAGCGTTTCATGCTCTACCTCAACGTAAGCTGCCTTATCAATAAAAGTTTTACCCAATACTTTGCGAATTCGTGACAATCTGCTTTTATCACAATTAGCCGCGGGTAAATTAAATATCTGTCGGCCATTATGACTTAAATTAATGGCAATATGAGGTGCGCTCAATGCAAAACGTTTTACTACTTTTTCCAATGCAAGAAATTCACTGCGTTCAGATTTTAAAAACTTCTTTCTTACAGGCGCGTTAAAAAAAATATCTCGTACATCAATTGTTGTGCCCTGATTTCTGGCACAAGGACTCAGCATTATTGTCCCACCTCCTTCTGTTGAAAGCTGCATTCCATGCTCCTGCGCTGCCGGTTTGGAACTAATGGTTAAACGAGAAACCGATGCAATACTTGCTAATGCTTCACCTCGAAATCCCATACTGGAAATGGTATATAAATCCTTAAGCTCACTAATTTTGCTGGTGGCGTGAGCCGCTATCGCTAAAGGCAGATCTTCAGCAAGGATACCAACACCATTATCACTTATTCTGATTTGATTCAGGCCGCCATACCCTATCTCAATACTAATCACATTAGCCTGCGCATCCAAAGAATTTTCCAATAATTCTTTTACCACCGAAGCAGGATTCTCAATCACTTCTCCAGCAGCAATCTGATTTGCTATGATACTTGGTAATTGTTGAATTCTCATACAAAAGACGAAGGAATAATTAATTTTTGCCCTGCTCGCAGAAGGGAGCCAGACAATTTGTTAGCTGTCCGCAAGGCAACAACGGTTACATGATATTTTGCCGCAATTCCTTCCAGAGACTCCCCTCGACGTACCCAATGAATAGTTGAATTGGCTGCTAAAGCTTCCACACGCGTACCATGCGGCGGATAATCCCAAAAATAACGCTTTAACCCTTGAAAAATAGCCTGCGTTAATTGGAGCTGATACGCTGAACTGGTCAGATTTTTCTCCTCACGCGGATTAGAAATAAAACCTGTTTCTATTAAAATGGAAGGGATATCCGGGGATTTCAAGACCATAAATCGAGCCTGCTCCACTTTATTGTTATGCAAGGTTGTTATCCTATCCAAATGGCGCAAAACTCGTTCTCCCATGTGTAAACTGGAGCCAATTGTTGCAGTCTGGGATAAATCAATTAATACTGTACGTACCAGGCCGCTTTGATCATCCAAATCAGAAAGATTAACCCCCCCCAATTCCGAATAATTTTCTTTTTCAGCTAACCAACGCGCGGCTTCACTGGTTGCTCCCGATTGAGACAAAGCAAAAACCGATGCCCCATTGGATTGTTGGTTAATAAAAGCATCGGCATGAATGGAGACAAATACATCACCATTATATTTTCTGGCGATTTTTAAACGTTCACGCAAACCGATATAATAATCGCCCTTACGGGTTAACACAGCTCGCATCCCCGGTTGTTTATCAATAATTTGCTTTAATTTCATGGCAATAGCTAACGTGACATTTTTTTCCTCCGTGCGACGTGGTCCACTCGCGCCGGGATCTTTACCTCCATGCCCTGGATCAAGAACAACAACAACATCACGTAGCGTTCGACTGGGCGCATGGCGGACAGGCACCGGTCTGAATGTGCTGTTTGTTATTTTGACTGGGTCAACAGGGAGTGATTTAGCCGGTATAAAGACAGGGACTGAATTCTCATTAGTTGATAAAGCCAACGAAAATCCATGTTTTACCCTGCCAGAAGGTTCTAAAGGATTGGTTTTGGCTTTAACCATCTGACTGACTTCAAATACCAGACGCAGAGTATGAGAATCCGGACGCCCACTGCGAATATATTTAATAAGCCGTGTGCCCAAGTTAACCTTGTTTAAGCTGAAAGCCAACTCGGTATGCTCAAAATCTATCACTACTCGATTAGGATTGGTGAGCGTAAAAACTGTATGGGCAACCGCGCTATCTAATTTAAACAATATGGAAGGATGACCTGATTCTTGTTTAATATCTATAGATAGCAGTTTTGCCGCCATTGAAGGAGAACAAAATAATATCAATAAACACAACCCAAATTGTCGTATAATCATTGCTTATCTGCCAGGCAAGACAAAATTTGTTCTCCAGCAATGCTAAATGCCCGTATAGTCAGCAACCGTCCACTTCCTTTAATAGCAAATGAAAAATTAATATCCACATGCTCTAAAAGAGTGCCGGCGCGCTCCGGCCATTCAATACAGCATACTGAATCAGGTAAAAAATAATCTCTGAAACCAATATACTCTAACTCTGTTTCATCGTGAATACGATACAGATCAAAATGATGTATTTGCAAATTTTCTTTACTATAGCTTTCAACCAGGGAAAAAGTAGGACTTTTAATCGCTGTTTTGATACCTGAAGCACGCAATAAAGCACGAATAAACGTTGTCTTGCCTACCCCTATTTCGCCACTGAAAGTCAGCACTAGAGGAGCTTTCAGGTAATTTGTCAACCGTTGAGCAAGCCTTTGCGTGCTGATTTCATCAGGCAGATCAAGATCAATGGAAATGATAGTCATCGAGCGCTCATCCTCAATTATTAACCAAATGATGCAAATAAGATATTAAATCACTGGCTAATAAGCCACGCTCACCCCGCTCAGTGGCCGCAATATCGCCAGCCTGGGCGTGTAACCACACCCCTAACTTCGCCGCATCGCTCAACGTCAAACCTTGAGCGGCCAGTCCTGCAATGATCCCGCTTAAAGCATCGCCCATACCGGCACTTGCCATGCCGGGATTGCCAGCATCACATAAGTACACCTCGGATTCATCGGTCGCCACCAGCGAACCCGCCCCCTTAAGAACAACCTGGCCGCCATATTGATTTTGTAAATGTAACAGCGCCTGATAACGATCCGCCTGAATTTCTGCTGTAGTACAGCCCAGCAAGCTCGCCGCTTCACCAGGATGAGGTGTTAAAATCCAGTTATCATCCTGTTGCGGATTTTGAGCAAGCAAACGTAACGCGGACGCATCAATTACCATCGGTAGCTGGGAGATCAGTGCTTTGTTGTATAATGCAATTGCCCAATTATCTTCGCCTAGCCCTGGACCAATAATCCCTATGGTTGCACGACCCAGGAGCGGATTAAGCTCCTCTGCATCGGTAATGCCATAAATCATTGCTTCGGGCAATAAGGGAAGAGCCTGTTTTGCGTATTCAGGCCGAGTAGCAATAGTCACCATCCCTGCCCCCACGCGCAAAGCAGCCTGGGCTGCCAAATCAATTGAGCCAGGCATACCATAATTACCCCCAATAATCAGGACATGGCCAAACAGCCCTTTATGGGCATTCCTGATTCGCCTGGGAAGAAGGAACTGCCTCAATCCATCTTCCAACAAATAAGCGGCTGGTGAAAGTGCAGTTAAACAATTACCCAGCTGTAAATCATGGCAAATCACTTCACCGCTGTAATCAGGTCCATCCCCGGTCATTAAACCCAATTTAAGGCCAATAAAAGTCACTGTAGTAGTGGCTCGTACACCTACTCCTCTTATTTGTCCTGTATCAGCATCGAGACCAGACGGGACATCCATTGCAAAAACAGGCAACTGAGCATCGTTAATCTGACTAATAGCAGACGCTAAAGGCCCCGATACCTTACCTTTTAACCCAATTCCTAATAATGCATCAACAATTAATTCTGCATCACTATCAATAGCTTCATCAATGCATTGAAAAATAACGCCCGCTGCAAGTGCCTGTAATGCCGCATGACGCGCCGCAGGCGGTAAATCCTCAAGCGTTTTATACTGATTAACGACGACCATATATCCTTGCTCATGAGCAAGTCTGGCAAGAACATAGCCATCGCCACCATTATTACCACTCCCACAAAACACAGAAAGTGTACGTACAGCTGGATAAAGCTCTCTTAGTGTCGCAAAAGCACACGTACCTGCTCGCGTCATTAATTCATCTTCAGCCAAACCTAATCCATTTATACTCATTTGTTCGCATTGACGAATATGTGCTGCCTGATAAAGAGCCGTTTTTGATGACTTCATGGTTTAGACTCCGTTTTCTTATAAAATATAATTCGGAATAAGAATTGTTGAAAGAAAGCCTTTAATTCGCGAAACGCTCAAAAAATTTCTGATCGTTGATCTAATTAATAAATAGGATGTTCTTTTATAGAAGAGCAGGAGATACTTAGATTAAAGATAGCCTGAAAGACAGTGTAAAAAGAGATCACGATCGTAATTAAGAGCACTTGGCTCTCACGTCTTTTTCACATCAGCGAGAAAGACAATTCATGCCATAGATCTATAAAAAGAAAAGATCTGCATGCTCGTGAACGCTCAATGGCGTCAACTTAAGGCCAATTTTCATTGCCTGCGTCCCACGGCTTGTCCGTGGGATGACGTATGTTCCGGATTCCACGGACAAGCCGTGGAACGTGGGCATTCTTTAAGTTGACCTCATTGCGTGAACGCTTACCCATACAGGCTACAACTTTTCTAAAACCTCTTAAAGCTGACATCCTACGTCCTTACAGGCCAATCAATTATTTAAATTATTATTCTAGTCTTTTTTGTCCTTTTTCACCAAAGTCAACGCTGGCTTATTGCGCCCTTTTGTCTCTCGATTTGTGGAGGACGATGATGAAGAAGGGGGTAGCTCCTCCCCAAATTCCATTCCTCGACCATTTTCTTTAGCGTAAATAGCAAGCACTGCCGCTGGAACAACAAAAATCTGCATGCTTTCACCAGAAAACCGTGCAGTAAAAACAATTCGGTCATTTTCCAGATGCAGACCACGACAGGCTTTAGGAGAAATATTCAATACTATCCGGCCATCACTAACATGCTCTTGAGGCACCTGCACGCCTGTGTATTGAGCATTAACAAGGATATAAGGCGTTAAATCATTATCAACAATCCAGTCATAAATAGCGCGAATCAGATAAGGTTTATTGGATGTCATCGTTGTCATGATTAAGCTGCCCGTAATTGCCTTTCTGCATCAGTCAGACTTGCCTGGAAAGAATCACGCTTAAATAGACGTTGCATATAGGAAGTTAAGCCCTTTGCTTTTACAGGTATTTCTATTCCCAGTTGGGGTAAACGCCATAATAAAGGAGCAAGAACGCAGTCAAGCAGAGAAAATTCATCACTAAGAAAATAAAGTTTATCAGCAAAAACCGGTTCGAGACTTATCAGGCTATCGAGTAAATTTTGCTGCGCCTGCTCAGCATTATCACCCGCTTTAATACACTGGAATAAAGAATACCAGTCTTGCTCAACCCGATGCATCATCTTACGAGCCTCCGCCCGGGCAACCGGATAAACAGGTAAAAGCGGCGGATGAGGAAAGCGCTCGTCCAGATACTCCATAATAATACGAGCTTCGTATAAGACTAGTTCTCTGTCAAGGAGTGTGGGTATCGTTCCATAAGGATTAACAGAGAGCAGGTCGTCAGATGCTTCACCTTGTCTGGCAGAAAGAATTTCCACATTTACCCCTTTTTCCGCCAGAACTATACGCACTTGATGACTATATACATCATCATTATCTGAATACAAAGACATAACCGTACGCTTTGTCACAATAGCCATCGTAACTCCTCGTCAATTGTTAAATTATTTTACAACATGCTGAAGGACAGCATTTTATCATATTTTACGTCTAATGGGGTAATAGATTCCTTAATCGAAGAGGAAACCCCGTCTGACAGTCACATCACCAGGCTATCATACCGCCATCAAATCGCAGTAATTTATCCCCGTGACTACTTGAGGCATGTTGCTCAACTTGCTTTAACATTCCTGCCACACTGGTTTGCACATCAATTAATGCATCAGGACCACCCATGTCTGTTTTTACCCAACCTGGGTGGATTAACATCACATGGACCCCTTTATCTTTAACATCGATGGCAAAACTGCGCATCGCACAATTAAGTGCTGCTTTACTTGCTCGATACGCATACGATTTTCCAGTTTGATTATCAGAAATACTTCCCATTTGTGAACTGACAACTAAAATAGTTTTTTCCTGACTTTTTTGAAGGTTAGGTAGTAACGCATCACTTAATTTCACCACGCTAATGCAATTTACATTGAAGACATCGAGAAAGTTTGATCGGTTAACATTACCGGTTGTCACCCCTTTTTCTCCACTGGTACCGGCATTATTGATTAGCAAATCAATCGGCCTGTTATTTAGGGCTTGTATTAAAGAAGTGATATTGTTGTCGTTTGTTACATCCAGGGAAATCACTTCATCCGCCAAAGCATTAAGCTCCTTAGCCCGAGCTGGAGTACGACAGCATCCAATAACATAATACCCTTTCTCTTTAAGTTGACGAACAAATTCCAGACCAATACCTTTATTAGCTCCTGTAATTAAGGCAGTTTTCATAAAAATCTCCTTTTGTTTGATGTTATGATTCTTTTCTATCAGTAGGATGAGAAGGTTTCATTGGTTTTTATCCAAATTCTATGCTGAAAAAATGCAAAAAACCCAAGTCTAACTTAACGTCTCCCTGATTGGAAATTGTCATCTGTTATATTTGCGAGTCTCTAAACAGTCCCAACCTAATGTTATTTACTAAGAGCTTGTTCAAAGTTTCTGAATTAGTATCCTAATAAATGCCAGACCAACCATCTGTAGGCTTGTATCAGTTTTTCTTTCACAGTTTTTCCATAACGACGACATTTTTCAAGCCAGGCAAAAGAACGTTCAATAACCCAACGTTTGGAATAACGATAAATTTGTGTAATTCACTACGTTTTGCAAGTTCCACAGCTGCTCCAAGAGTTTCTTTTATTGCTGTTGCAAAAGGCTCTCCCGTATAGCCACCATTAATCAGCATAACCTTAACACTTGATAAATTTTCTTTTAAGTTTGATGCCATAGTGATAGTACCTTCGCGGTCAGTGACATTGGCTGTTGTGATGTAGATCGTATGAGGAAGTCCCTGAGTATCTACTGCAATATGTCGTTTGATCCCAGATACTTTCTTCCTCCATCATAACCTTTATTTTCCGCTGTATCTGTATTTTTAACGCTCTGAGCGTCCACAATACAAAAAATGAATACTCCGTGTTTCGCACTCCATAACCATGATTAATAATGACAACCGATAGATTGTATCGCTTGCCTTTTGCATTACGCTGAGACGAATGACTAATATAAACTTCAATGGGAATAATACAGTTTCTTGCTCTATCCTGAAACCTATAGGATGGCTGTATAACTTCGTTTTGAAGCGGACTAATAGCTTGAAGATTAGAGGCTAAGGCAACAGGCCTTTGACCAAAACAGCTAGTGTAATAAATAAGAATAAAAGCCTACATAGTGGATTAGTCATTTTAGTAAAAGTGATTAAGAAATTGAATTTTACTAGAAGCCATACAAAAATAGCGCGCCCGGAAGGATTCGAACCTCCGACCTAATGATTAACAGTCGCAGTCTTAGCCATCAACCACAGTACGCTACAACAAATAACAATAATAAAATCAACTACCTATCATATTATTTTCCATACAACATCCTAATTACCGTTAAACTATATTGCGTCGTGGAGAGCGGCTTTGATATTCGTCATTTAAGCTATGAATTACTTCAGCGACTGATTTCGTACCAATAAGATTATTTGCTGCTCGTACACTTAAAGCACCTTCAGCCAACTCTTTATCTCCAACCACAATAATATAATTAATTTGTTGAAGTTGAGCTTTACGTACTTTTTTATTAATTGATTCATTATCAAAATCTACCTCAGCTCGTAATCCAGCCTTTATAAATTGTTCTAATACGTTCTGAGCATAATCATGATGATTTTCCGCGATAGGCAATATTATCACTTGAACAGGTGCCAGCCAAAGTGGAAATTTGCCTGCGTAATGCTCAATAAGAATGCCAAAAAAACGTTCTATTGAGCCATAGACTACACGATGAATCATCACTGGGCGTTGTTTTTCACCATTCGCATCAATGTAACTTAAGTCGAATCGCTCAGGTAAATTTAAGTCTAATTGGATAGTCCCACATTGCCAGGTTCTACCAATGGCATCTCTGATATGAATATCAATTTTAGGCCCATAGAACGCACCATCGCCTTCATTAAGCTTATAAGCATAGCCACAACGAGTTAATGATTCAATTAAGCCATCCGTTGCTAATTGCCATTGCTCATCACTTCCAATAGATTGTTCAGGTCGAGTGGATAGCTCTAAGTGATAATCTAATCCAAATAACTTATACATGGATGTTGCCAATGATAAAACCTTATGAATTTCATCAGAAATGTCAGTAGGCTTCATAAAAATGTGAGCATCATCTTGATGAAAGCAGCGAACGCGGAATAATCCTGACAGAGCACCGCTAAACTCATGTCGATGTACTACACCTACTTCAGCGATACGCAAAGGCAGTTGTCGATAAGAATACATATCTTCCTTATAAAACAACATGCCGCCAGGGCAATTCATGGGTTTTAATACACTTGTTTTTTCATCGACTACGCTAAGGTACATATTTTCCCGATAAAAATCCCAATGCCCGGATGTTTCCCACAATTCATGAGACATAAGTATCGGTGTTTTAATTTGTTTGTAGCCCTCTTTATTATGTTGTTCCTGCCAATACGACATAAGTTCATTCCAGATAATCATACCTTTGGGATGAATGAATGGCATACCAGGGCCTTCTTTATGGAAGGAAAATAAACCAAGCTGTTTACCAATAACGCGATGATCACGCTTTGCTGCTTCTTCTAAAAAATTCAAATGCGACTTTAGTAATTTTTTATCTGGAAACGAAATACCATAAATCCGTGTGAGTTGAGGATTATTTTTATCAGCGCGCCAATAGGCTCCAGAAGTTTTCATAAGCTTAAATGCTTGTACTATACCAAAATGAGGAATATGAGGGCCTCGACATAAATCAATAAAATCATTTTGAGAGTAGGCGCTTAAACCTTCATCTAGATTTTCAATCATTTCCATTTTAAATCTATTATTGGCAAATATTTTTTTTGCCTCTTCTTTATCTGAATATTCAATACGCTGGGGCTCAATTCGTTCTTGAACAATTTTTTGAACTTCTGCTTCAACCTTGGGAAAATCATCAGCGGAAATCGATAAATCAGCAAAGTCATAATAAAAACCAGACTCAATAGCAGGTCCTATTGTTGGTTTGGCTTCTGGGTATAAGCGAGTTATCGCTTGAGCAAGAATATGTGCTGAAGAGTGCCAGAATATTTCTTTTCCTTCAGGATCGTCAAAAGTTAGAACTTGAATATTGTCTCCGTCTTGGAGCTCAATATTAAGATCCTTCGGTATACCATTTACTTTAAGTGCTAGCGCTTGATGACCATTGAGCGACTTTTTGATTTGGCGTATCAAATCAAAACCATTCGCTGCAGCAGCTAATTCGACAACACTTCCATCCGTAACATTTATTTGCATAGAATTCTCTGTAACATCATGTGTACTATTTAATTTTTTCTGTATTTGTAAGCTATAAGCTAGGCAAGAACTTGTTAATTTGAATGAAAAAATTTAAGCCTTTTATGCAAGCTGTTATATCATATTCAGACTTTGAAATTCAATGATTGCCTTACTTTAAACCTAATCTTGTAAGGTGCAATATCATAAGGTAATTTTATAATCTAAAGAGTTTCTGCTGAATTACCCATACTCGAAGAATTTTTATTTATTTACGCACACCTGCACCTCTTGAAACGCTTTATGAGGGACATTATAAAAAAACAGGTCTTACAACACTATACAGTTGTTAACTCTTCTTGCAAAAAAGCTAACAAATAGGGTTTTAAACCTGTTTCCACTTCACACGGTAATAATTATCACCCCAACGTAATTCTGCGGTAGTATCTCGCGATATGGAGGTTACTCCTGCTGGAGTTCCTGTGTATATAATATCCCCTGCTTTCAAAGGAAAAAACTGACTGATATAAACCAGTAAATCTTCTGGTTGCATTCTCATATCTGCCCCTTTAGCATGTTGGTGCAGAATACCATTAATAAGGAATTGAAATTCAATGTCCCTGTAATTATTAAATTTATAATAGGGAATCCATGGACCTGAAACAGCAGCATCCTTAAACACTTTGGCTGTAGTCCAGGGATAGCCTTGCTTCTTTAATAAAGATTGACGCATTCTCAGTGTCATATCCAAACCAAGAGTTACATCTGAAACTGCCTCTTTGGCTTCCTCAACCGTCATTTTGAACCCATCATGAGCTAAACGTAGAACGATTTCGCATTCAGGTTGAACATCCGTTTCACCTGAAGGAAAGTCAAGATGAAGCTCCTCGCCCCAATGTAATACTTGTTTAAAAACGCTAGCAGGTTTTAAAAATAAGACAGGCTCTACAGGTACAGGATCTCCAAGCTCCATCGCATGCTCAAGATAATTTTTTCCTACGCAAACTATTTTATCTACAGCCATATATTGATACCTCAGAGTCAGTATTAGCCTATCAACTTAGCCAGAAAATAATTTAATCACAATATTCATTTAGCAACTCGTATCTTTCTGATAGAATTTTAGATAAAACATCCAAATCAATTTAAACTTGACCCGATCATAAGCAACTTCAATCCATTGATAAGTAATTTTGAAACTGGATACCCTGATACTATGCACCACAAATCAAATGACAAAAAGAATCGAATTCTTATTGTAGAAGACAATTACATTGCACAAACTGTCGCACAATCCATCTTAACGCAGTTTAAATGTGATGTGGATATTGCTGACTGCGGAAAAAAAGCCATCGAACTATGGAAAAGCAAGACTTATGATTTGATTTTTATGGATATCGGATTACCTGACATGGATGGCTATGAAGTAACCCGATTTATTCGAGGCCAGGAGTTAACTACAAAAACCCATATGCCTATTATCGCGCTCACAGCCCATACAGGCGATGAAAATAAAAAACGATGCCTTGAAGCAGGCATGAATGCCATACTCACGAAACCGCTAACAATCAGAGACTGTGCAGATATTATAGATACCTTTATTCCCGCACAACCCAGGGGCATACCCGATCGACAATATACAGAATTGCCTAAACAAAAAGAACAATTATTCAATTTATCAGACTTCCCTCTTCTTGATGTAGAAGAAGGAATCAAAACAACTGGCAATGAAACCATATTCCGGGAAATGCTGCGCCTCATGGTCAATGAATCCATCATTTCGGACAGAATAGAAATGAAAGAAGCACACGATAATCAGGATTGGGATAAAACACAGAAAATTGCCCATAAAATCAAAGGCGGTGCGGTCTACGTAGGTACTACTCGCTTAAAAATGGCATGCCAATACCTCGAACGCTATTGGAAAACAGGGCAACGTGACTTACTGGAACCCCTGTATCAACAAATATTAACGGTTATAGAGAAAAGTCTGCATGAAATAAAGGACTGGTTGAATACAAAAAGTTAACACCTTTTTAAACCTCAAAAAGAGGTGGACGAATGACTTCATTCTAATATAATGGCGTTAGTTGGCAGAAAGTAAATCTTTGGAAGAAATTTATAACCTTAATTTGACACCGCTTGGAACCTGCAATGACCAAGTTAAGTCAGATCATATCTTGGAAAGGAATCAAAATGTCTGATAATAAAAGAAAATTAATAAAAAAAATTCCTTTTACCCTATGTTTTCTGACTGTTATTTTTTCATTACTGATGTCCTCAACACATGCAAGTACTCCTCTGTGGACATTTACTCCATTAACACCAACGACTATTTCAATGACCAACCAGGAAAGTACTGTTGTTCAATATAATATCACTAATCAATCTAAAAAAACGCATACTCTCGAGTTGGTACCGATATCAGGCATTCATCAAATAACTGCGCCGGGAAATTGCCCCCATCCTTTTGTTTTAGGTTACCAACAATCTTGTGTGTTATCTTTGCAAATTAATGGTCATATTTTAAACGGAAATATAGTGGGCGGCCCCGCTGTCTGTCAACAAGGGAACCATTTGCAATGTTACCAACCCAGCCTGCCTGATGTCTTAAAGATATCCATCGTTAAAGATCAAGCCAAATCATTGGGAGGAACTATCTCAGGACTGACAGGAACCGTAACATTACAGAATAATGGACGGGACTTCTTGACTCTTAACACGAATGGCTCTTTTACTTTTCCTACTCCTGTGACTCAGGGGAGTCCCTACAATGTCACTGTTCTCTCTCAACCTGCAACCCGAACTTGTACAGTAAGTAGCGGATCGGGGATTATGGGATCTGCCAATGTCACCAATGTCACGGTAACTTGCGCAATCAATTCCTATACAGTAGGAGGCACCGTATCGGGTCTGGTGGGGGGAACTGTGGTCTTGCAGAACAATGGCGGTAATGATTTAGAAATCGAGGACAATGGCCCCTTTACTTTTTCTGAGACTGTCGCTCAAGGTAGTCCTTATAACGTTACTGTTTTAACCCAACCAGACAATCAGATCTGTTCAATCACTAATGGCAGTGGAACCATGGGAGGAGCGGACGTGACGAATGTTACGGTCAACTGTTCGGCAATTACCCATACTGTAGGGGGCACCGTATCGGGCCTGGTGGGAAAGGTGATCTTGCAGAACAATGGCAGTGATGATTTAGAGATCGAGGACAATGGGGCCTTTACTTTTACTGAGCCTGTGGCTCAAGGTGGTAATTATGCAGTAACCGTGCTCACTCAACCCACAACTCAAACCTGTAGCGTCACGAACGGCACAGGTACCGTAGGTACCAGCGATATTACCAATGTCGATGTCACATGCGTTACCAATGCGACTACTCTTTCTGTAACGACAGGCATCATTCCTGTCACGCCTGATCGTTCATTAAATGGCAGTATTGTTGTAACTAATACAGGTTCATTTACGGCAGCTAACGTTCAGGCTACCCTTCCTCCAGGTTGGAATGAAGTAGATCAAGATAGCAGTGACTGCGCAATAGTTGCTTCGGGTGACACATGTACCATCACGTTTACCTCAACAGCACCTTATGTAGCTCAGGGTTCTATTAGTGTCGCAGGAAGTAATACACCATCTCCACCAAACACAGCTATTGCCTTTTCTATTGAGGGTTATCTGGTTTACTCGGTTGACTCAGCCAATACAGCGCAAGTTATTGATACAGCGGATGCCCCGATAGCTCCCTGGGGTAATTATGGCACTACAACTGCAACAAGCACCACAGATGGCATGAGCAATACAATTAATATTGTTAATTTTCCGGGTATTGGTACGAGTGCAGCAGTCAATTGTTATAACAGTACAAATGGTGGAGCTGCTGTAGGAACCTGGTATTTGCCTTCGATCTGTCAGATGCTTGCTGCTACTGGTTGTACTATTGCCAATATCAATACATTAGCTCAACTGGGTTTTGGAGGCTTCACAAGTAATACGAATTATTGGACATCTCTTCAAAGTATAAGTAACCCTTCGCAAGCAGCTTTTGCTATATACCCATCGCCATTGAAAGTACTGGAAATTATTTCTGAAATGGATTACAAATACGGCCATGAGATTTCAGCCGCTCAGTGACGAGCAAAAAAAAGATTTAGAACTCCGCCACCGTTATGAAGACGATGGTCGCATACGCGATCGTATAAAAGCCGTGCTATTGAAAAGTGAAGGTTGGAAAAACAAGGCGATTGCACAAGCCTTACGAATCCATGAGGAAACAGTCCGGCAACATTTAACGGATTGGGCAACTGACGAAAAATTAAAACCTGAAAATGGGGGCTCATATAGCAAGCTTGATGAGGTGCAAAC
>NZ_JHYC01000038.1:2500-16459 GCF_000621525.1 Legionella fairfieldensis ATCC 49588
TGTGTCCTAAATGAAGATCAGGAGCCGTTGGATCAAAACCCGCTTTAATCACAAGTGGGCGATCTTTTTGCAATTTTTTCTCTAATTCCTGTTCAGGAAGTATCTCTTCACAACCCCGTTGTAACTCCTCACAGACTGTCGTTTCAATTAACATAACAAAAAAACCTTACTTTTAATGATTGACCTAACATCTTACAGCAGGTATCTTAGCCCGGTTATTATATTCTCGCTAGAGTCTATTGTTGTTTCGAAGAACAGGTAGTAGAACAACTTGGTGAAGAACGATAGACAGATGAATAGATAAACAGAAGCTTAAAAGCTTCCAAGTGGTAATGACTAGTCGCGGCTGTTTCACCAATCGTAAGCTTGGGTTGAAGTACCTTAACTAAGTGGTCAGAACCCAGAAGATGACTGTAATCAATTTACCTAACGTTTTGAGGTCTATTATCAATTTACTGGAATTAAGACAGAATCTGGGGGTTCGGATGAAATAAAGTTCGGATAGACAGAAAACCAGAGTTAACCACAAAATTGATAATGGACTTAAGTAAACCACATTCATCCAGGATGACAGTAGTAAAGGCGAAACATGGATCAACGACCCAATGTCTCATTAGAAAATTCTGCAAAGCCCTCCAAGTTATTGGCTTTAATTGCTTTGGTAATCGCCTGCGCCTTGCCTTTTATTTTAGTGAAGTCTTTTCCTCATAAAAAAGCCGAAAGAAGGCAATTACGACTATCAACACCACATAAAAAAATCCCGACAGAAGCCCCTGTTAATTCTTTGATAAACCAACAAACTATTCCACCCAATTCTTCTGCTACAAAACAAACTCTCAACAAATCTTCTGTGGGCCTTAAGTTACAAGAATCCATAAAAAATAAGTCTGTGGAGACGCATGCAGCACCCCCTGAAATTAAAAAACCTGTTGTTTCAGCAGGACCTGAACCTAAAGACGAATGGAAGATAATCAAAACGCGACGGGGTGATTCGTTTGCTACTGTATTTAATCGCCTGGGTTTAAAACCTCAGACACTACAAACGATTATGCGGGATAATTCACGCTATCGAGATTTGCTAAAATTGAAGCCGAATCAACAACTACAAGTTTTAATTAAAAACAAATTATTAGAAAAAGTAATTATTCCTTATTCAACGACTCAATACGTTCTGCTTTATCGAGAAGGATTACGTTACAATATCAAACTGAATACACACAAAATGGATGTCCAAAATCAATTTATAACGGCAACTGTTCGAGATTCTCTGTATTCTACTGCCAAGCGCCATAATATTCCTTACAAACTTATCCAACAAATGACTGAAATTTTTGCCTGGGAGATTAATTTTGCTAAAGAGGTACGAACAGGCGACCAATTTTCAATTATTTATAAAGCTTCTTATGTAGGAGACAAGTTGGTAAGTACGGGAGATATTGTTGCGGTAAGTTATAAAAATCGTGGAAAACTCTTTCAAGCAACGCAACACACTACCAAAACGGGTCGTTCTGATTATTTCAATCCACAAGGTACAAGCCTGAAAAAAGCGTTTAATCGCTATCCTCTTCGCTTTAGTCACATCAGCTCAACGTTCAGCCTGGCCAGGAATCATCCTATCCTGCGCTATAAAAGACCACATAAAGGTGTGGATCTGGCCGCACCAATTGGGACTCCTATTCTGGCAACAGGAGATGGTCGTATTGAAGTTATTGGCAGACAGAGCGGCTATGGCAACATGATTAAAATAAAGCATGATAAAAAACATAGTACTATTTATGGACATATGTTGAAATTTCAGAAGGGATTGTCCAAAGGTACCTACGTCAGACGTGGCCAGGTTATTGGCTATGTGGGACAAACCGGCTTAGCCACGGGACCTCATTGTCATTATGAGTTTCATATTAATCAACAACCTAAAAATCCAACGACTGTTGAATTACCTCATGGAGAATCAATTCCTGCGAGAGAAATGGCTGCTTTCAAAGCAAACGCCAATACTTTATTAGCACAGTTAAAACTGTTTGAAATGGGACGTCTTGCCAATGCTAATAAGAGAACTCTCAAAACCGGATAAATTTTATAACAAACCTCTGTTCTCAGATAATCATTGCGAATAACTTGCTGACTTGACATCACATAGCAAATTATCTGCTAATTATTTATAATTCGTTCATTCTGTATTATTGCACTTACATTATTGGCTAATAGACTCACGGTTTCATCAATATTACCAAATAACAAATAACGTGAACCTTTACGGGCTTTATAAGAGCAAGCACTTCCTAACAAAAATACTCCTACAGTGGTACCAATTGTAGCGCCTAATCCAACACCTTTTATTGCCGTAACAAGGCCAGTAAAACTTCCCACACTCAATGCAGTAATAATATTACCCACTCCAGGAACTACAAACCCTAATGTTCCACCAAGCATGGCACCACCTATCAAACCTAATGCCGCACCCAAAACCAGTCCTATTAATGCACCTGCTAAAGTACACGCAGCGATAATAAATTTCTGATTCGTTGAAGGGCTTATACAAGTATTTTGATAATTCACAACTTCCGCAAGAAACTTCTCAACGATTTTCTCTTTTGCAACAGGCTCCAATTGGGGATTATGAATATTGAGCATAGCGTGGTTATAGTTTGTAATTAATGTTTGGGTATTAAAAATTATTTCATCTATTTCATCCGTCTGTTCCAATTTTCCTGCAAGTTTAGCTTTACAGGCACGCTCAAATAATACAGATTTTATGGCAGAAAAGTAAAAACGATGACTTTTGTCTACTGCCTCATCCAGTTTTTCAATACGTTCAAGCAGATCAAAGAGTTTTTTATTCTCTTTTATCCATTGATTGAAAAAATTAGCCATTATTAGCTCTTTACCCGCCAAATTTTCATTTTGATAGGAGTTAATCAAATTAACAGCCTGTTCTCTTCTCAGGTGACAAAAATAATTAAGAAACAGTTTTTTTGCATGCCTTTGACGGGCAATAAAATTAGTATAAAGATAGTGAGTAATATCGTGACCTAATCTTTGGCTATCCTGTTTTGACGCATCAGGAATACTTACACCAATTCTTTTTGCAAAACTTAATAAAATATCTCGCCTATCCTTATACAATTCCATTGCTTTGTTAATTTCAATGGTAATCTTGTCTTTTATTTTTTCCTCATCAACCATTGAATACCGAGCTAAGGTATTAAAGAATTCATCCCCATCTTTAATTCCTTCAGGCAATTGATTTTGATAAGCTGGAGGGCCACTTTGGGAAGGACGATAACGCAGTAAATCCATAAAACGGTTAGTATTATGGATTTTACCATCCAGTTTTCTAGGGTTAATGGGTCTAAAATCACCCAGAGCCCCACCAAAATCGATACTCACCGCTCTGGCATTCCAACCGTTAGGAATAAGATGAATTTTACCGTTTTTTTTAATATAAAATTCTTTGCATCGAAAAGCTATGTCTTCAATTTTTTCCTCTACTGACTGTCTCGGCTGTAGCCTATAATCCTCCTTACCTGCCTGATCACGTGTTTTTTTATAATAGCGTCCAGTAAAAATATCATTCTTATAATAAGGAATCAGATCATCAGGACCAGAACGTTCTTTAGCGACTACACCAATATTTTCAAGATTGACATCAGGATCATCAGCAATCGCCCTTAGTGCAATACCGGGGATTAAATCTTGATATCGACCAGAACAAATTATGTCATTAATACAAACGTCCTGTTCTAAATATTTAGGACGTTTTGCCGGTATGGTTTGCCATTTATTATTTTTATTCTTACGTAAAGGGCCATAGAATGGTATTTGATAAGCCAGGTAAGCATCCTGATACAAATCCCGGTACCCCTCAAACACTTCGGAAGCAACGTAGACACCATCATCAGTCCGAACGTAATCCACATTAGCAATTATGTCGGGTTTTTCGCCAATTTCCTGCGCAATAAAACGCATAAACTGACTTGCAAATGCTTCACAAATATTTTTATCTTGCTGAGGATCTTGTTTTAAATAAACTTTAACAGAGCCTACTGCAAATAAACCCCCATATTTACCCGCCTCATTAGCCCCGCCTGTCTTGGATTGTATAAACTGCCAATTATGGGGATTGTCTGTACTATAATCAAAAACAGGTAAACCGTTGCCACCTATTGCCATCCTAATCTCCATTCGAATAATCAAATCACTTTATGCCAAAAATGATTAATGCCCATCAATTTAGTAGAGAAGTTTAGCAATGAAAAATTAAGGTAAACTTAATTAAAGAATAGAACAAAGGTTACTTTGTGCTGGACGAAAAATAGCCATTAACACAAATTACCGACGAAAGTCAGCATCCAATGCTTGATTAAAGATCCCTATGGATGCCGACTCTTTCAATTTTTTGTCTGCCACAAAGCAACGTTATGCAAATAAATAATGACAAATGGCTACACTTGCAATTATACCGGCAAGATCGGCCAATAATCCGGCTGGAATAGCGTGGCGTGTTCTCTGGATACCCACTGAACCAAAGTAAACCGCAATTACATAAAAAGTTGTTTCCGTACTACCCATCATCGTTGCGGCGGTCTTCCCAAGGAATGACTCCCCACCATATTGATGGATAAGTTCTGCCATCATCCCTGTAGAAGCACTACCGGAGAATGGTCTCATCAATGCTAAAGGTAATAATTCAGAAGGCATCCCAAACATAGATAATAGGGGAGCCAACCAGGTTTTTAACAGATCAAAAAAACCAGAAGCTCGTAGCATGCCTATTGCTACTATCATCGCTATTAAGTAAGGCATAATAGCAACGCAGGTTTCAAATCCTTGTTTCGCTCCGGTTGTGAATGCCTCAAATACATTAATTTTTTTTACCATACCGTACAGAGGGATACACACAATAAATGCCAGGAAAATCAGATTTGAAAATTGGTGGGCAAACTCACTCATTGGCTTCTTCTCCAATACGATAAGCTGGCAATTTAGCCAATTTTTTGACCGCAATAATTGCAACCAGTGTGGAAATACTGGTTGCAACCAAGGTACTGAAAATGACACTACTCGGATGCAAACCTCCGTTTGCCGCAAGAAGGGCAATAGCAGTAGCTGGAATTAATTGTATGCTTGAAGTATTAATGGCAAGAAAGGTACACATTGCATTAGTAGCCTCCTGCGCACTCGTATTCAGTCGCTGGAGTTCTTTCATTGCCTGCAAACCAAAAGGAGTCGCTGCGTTAGCCAACCCTAACATATTCGCTGCAATGTTAAGTATCATCGCTCCCATAGCAGGATGTTCGACCGGAACTTCAGGAAATAAACGACGCATTACGGGACGAAGAAGACGCGCAAGCTGGTTAACCAACCCCGACTCTGAAGCAATCCCCATAATTCCTAACCACAGGATCATCATTCCAGCCAACCCCAATACAAGCTCAAAACCAAGCCTGGCAGAATCCGTTACTGCCTGAACGACCTGGTCAAGACGTCCTTGGATTATTCCCACAATGACCGAAAGAAAAATCATTCCAAGCCATATCGCATTTAGCATTCTATACCTCAGCTGCGTAATAGATTAAGATACATGGTTTTGATCAAGGGTGCGCAAGCCATGGCTCTGCATGACTGTTCTATTAATTATTTAAAGCCGTTTGTCTTATCTGTTTCCCTGTGTTTCTTGCCACTTAAAGCAAGTGCTGTTACCCATCCGAAACAGCAGGAAGCGGATAAAACAATCAGCCAACTATATCACAAGCTGAATGCATTGCCGATATCTGATATGTCAACCAGACTTGATGTTATCAGCGCTCAGTTTTTAGGTAAAGTTTACCGGCTTGGTGCGTTAGGAGAAGGAGCAAATGCTCGTTTTGACCAGGAACCCCGATATCGAACTGATGCCTTCGACTGCGATACCTATGTCACTACTGTACTTGCTCTGGCTTTAGCAAACAATAAACATTATTTTGCACAATGTATGCGTAAAGTACGTTATAAACAGGGACATGTAAGTTTTATAACGCGTAACCACTTTATATCACTGGATTGGAACCCTAACAATCAGCATCAACATTTTATTAAAGACATTACTCAATCATTTAAAGATAAAAATAATAAACAAGTAGCAAAAATAGCAGAGGCATTAATTGATAAACTGTCCTGGTATCAACATTTTTCCATTAAAACGATTCGTTTGAATTCGACTAATAAAAAAGAGCAAAAGAAGCGGTTAACTGAATTAAAAGAAAAAGGCAGTCATTTACCTATAACCAAGGCAAGGATACCTTATCTTCCTTTTACAGCTTTATTTGATTCTGCTGGTCATCCTGATCCGTATTTATTTTCCCAAATACCTGATGGGGCAATTATTGAAATTGTAAGACCTGACTGGAATCTACGTAAACAAATCGGCACCAATTTAAATGTTTCACACTTGGGTTTCGCATTTCGAAAACAGGGGATTCTCTATTTTAGACAAGCCTCATCACAGTATGGAGAAGTAGTTGAAGTGCCCTTGATTGACTACCTGCATAAAGTATCAACAAGTCCTACTATTAAAGGAATTAATGTGGAGGTGGTGGTACCCACAAAGCCCTTGGATCAAGGGTGTATCAGTTAATTCTGATCAGATAATACAATACGTTCCAATAGCAATAGTCCTGTTATGAGGTAATTTATAAAACTCAATATTTAAATTGGCAGTATAATTTCGCATAAGAAAAGAAAATAAACTTTCCTGCCAATAAAATAAAAGTGTTTTCTTTTTGCGAGAAGCAATCACATTGGGAATTTCAACAAAATAAGTTGCTGCCTCCACATTCATCTCAAACGGCAATAATTTGCGTTCTTTGGCTTTTAACAAAGCTTTTGGCACCGAAATAGTATCCATAAATCCATAATGAAGTGTTAATTCGCATATGCTAGGGGCCAAGGGTTTTATCTCAAAACGCCTGTTTATCCCTATATAAGGTTTATTTTCAACCACATAATTAACAATTAAAATATTTTCAGGCACTGCAAGACTTAATTTCAAAAAATGAAGAAAACTGCCGCCACTGCGATCATAGGTATCGGTAATAAAAATTGCCGTGATACCCGGGAGTTGATTTAGTGTTTTATAGCGTAGTTGTTTAACAATTTTGGAAATATCTTCTTTTTGCATGTAAAAATTACTTTGCAAATAACGCAAACCCAAATTCCAGGTATACATGATAAATGCAATGACTAAAGCAAAGGAAACAGGAACCCATCCTCCGGTTATAAATTTATGGGCATTCGCTCCCAAAAAAGAAAGATCCACAAATAAAAAAGGGCTAAAAATCAAGAGAACGCGTAGTCGGGACCATGACCAGACCTGGCTGGCTGCGTAAGCAACCATCGTGGTAACCAATAACATGACCAGATTAACAGCAATACCATATGCATGAGCCATGGCACTTGAATTTCTGAAAGTCAAAATAAGTAACAGAGTCCCCGCCAACAATAAAAAATTCATATGGGGAATATAAATTTGCCCTACCTGCTCTTTTGAAGTCTGGATAATAGGAATTCGGGGACTCAAACCTAATAGAATAGCCTGTTTTGTTAAGGAAAATGTAGCAGAAATAACCGCTTGGGAAGCGATTACAGTTGCTACAGTAGAAAGAATCAATAGAGGGGTAAAAAACCAGTTTGGTGAAATTAAATAAAAAGGATTAACAATGGCTTCTGGATGACGTATTAAATAAGCACCCTGGCCAAAATAGTTAAACAACAAACAAGGCAATGCCACAAAAAACCAGCTATAGCGAATTGGATTTTTTCCAAAATGGCCGATATCAGCATAAAGTGCTTCGCCTCCCGTCACTACAAGAAAAACTCCACCTAATAAAAGATAACCTCTAAGACCATTCTCATGAAAAAATTGATACGCGTAGTAAGGATCAATGGCCTGGAGTACTTCAGGATTTTGTATTATCTGAGCAATACCCAAAACAGCGATAGTAATAAACCAAATGAAAAGTAATGGTCCAAAAGCTGCGCCAATTTTTGCAGTCCCTCTGGATTGCATAAGAAATAATAATATTAAAATAGAACACGATAAAGGCACAACAAAATCATCCATTTCTGGTGAAACCGTTTTTAACCCTTCAATCGCACTGGTTACAGAAATTGCGGGGGTTAACATTGCATCTCCCAACAAAAGTCCCGCACTAAAAATTGCTAATAAATAAAAAAGATATTCATGTTTACTTTTCTTTTGTTTAAGTAACGCTAATAGAGCCAATCCTCCACCTTCCCCATCATTATCTGCACGGAAAACAAGAACCAGATATTTAATGGAAATAACAATGATCAATGACCAAAAAATTAATGATAAAACCCCTAAAATATCCACGGGTATGATAGGTAAATCCCCTAATGTTTCCCGTATTGCATATAGAGGACTTGTGCCTATATCGCCAAAGACCACACCTAAAGCGCCCAGAGCCAAGGCAAATTTTTTCTTTGTCTTATCCAAAAGCCACCTCATTAAATCCTTACTTTGTACCGGACGAAAAATAGCTATACGCGATTACTGACGAAAGTCGGCATCCAATATCTGATTAAAGATTCCCATAGATGCTGACTCTTCCAATTAGCCTTAAACACTTGCAAATCCCCACAGGACGTAGGCATCATTACAGGTCAAATAAAACTTAAGGCTAATTGGAATTGCCAACTTCTGTCAGCAATTCGGTACTCTCTGAATTTTTTGTCCGTTACAAATAAATTATTTAAAACACTATAACCTAAGGGAAGCCCAAGATAAAAGGCATTTTCTCTCTGTTGCAAAACAGCAATTAGAACCACAAACAAAATTATGACCTATCCTTTTTAATAAATTACAGACTAACAAAAATTCGATAATTACCTTGCCAGAATATTCATGCTCCTTGTTCTTCGAACCGGACAAAATAGCCCCTAGCGCGAATAACCGACGAAAGTCAGCAATTCAGTATTTTTTGAATTTTTGTCTGATACAAAGCTCGTTGCTAAATAGCCGGGGATCCATAATAATGGAAAAATTAACGGGAAACAGGAATGAGCATGTCACACAAAAGCGCTTTAGGGCACTTGATTTTTTTTGCTTTATCGCTGGTAGCTTTAAGCGGTTGCTTTCATCCGCCTTATAATAATTTCAAACCCTATCGTCGTGCATATAGTACTACTGGACCGGGAGCTGTAGTCGGCACAGCGGCAGTTGCGGCTGCAGGAGGACCCGTTCTTGCTGGTACAGCGATTGGTGCTGCGGTAGGTGCCGCAGTAGGACTTCATAAGGACAGCAAACCTGCGCTCATTAAAGAATTAAAAGGAAGATTTCAGATTGACTACATTGAATATGGGGATACAGTGACTTTTATTGTTCCTGTTGATCGCTATTTTGTATTTAACAGCGCTCGCTTAAATGAACTTTGTTATGCAGGTTTAGCTGATTTAATCAAGCTGATTAAAACATTTCCTCGCTGTTGTCCTATTTACGTTGCTGGTTTTACTGATAATGTAGGCTCCCGTTATCATAAGCGAATGATGTCTCAAGCTCGTGCTGAAACCATGTTAACTTTCCTCTGGGCCAATGGCATACCTGCAAAACGCTTGAATGCAGAAGGATATAGTGATAAACACCCGGTTGGTGATAATAAACTTATCCATGGCAGCGCTTATAATCGCCGCCTGGAAATCCAGTTATTTATGAACTGTGCGACACCCCAGGCAGGTCCCATCCCCTATCTTGGACCTACCAAGTAATCCTCGTTCGGTAATTGGAATAAGTTGATATAAATTTAAAAATGATGTAAGAAAGGTGTGATTTTGTAATAGTCAAGGTTTATAGCCAATACTCTTCTCAAACGCTTTGAGGAATCTGCACACAGGCTTTCTTTAAAACTGTTCTTAATCACACTATGTAAGGTGTAAAATGAAATCTAGATTTATCGGCGGTATTCTCCTTATTGTAGGCACATCAATTGGTGGAGGAATGCTTGCATTACCTGTAGCGAATGCTGCGACAGGCTTTTGGCAATCATCGCTTTTTTTGTTGCTTTGCTGGGCAATAATGACGTTAGGTGCGCTGTTTATTCTCGAAGCTAATCTTTATCTTCCTCCAGGAAAACACATGATATCAATGGCAGCAGCCACCCTGGGGCCTCCAGGATTACTCACTGCCTGGCTAAGTTACATGTTTCTTCTTTACACATTGATCTCTGCTTACATTTCTGGCGGTGCAGATATTTTTGGTCACTTATTCACACAAATAGGATTTGCAATCAGCGAATGGCAAGCCAGCCTTCTTTTTACTGTTTTTTTTGGACTTATCGTTTACGGAGGGATCCGTTGCGTTGACTTTATAAACCGTGGTCTCATGTTTGGCAAATTAGCTGTTTATTTTATTCTTGTTTTGCTAATAGTCCCTCATGTGCAGCTCAGTAAATTTGAAGGAGGAAATTATCGGTATATTACCAGCACCATCATGATACTAATTACTTCTTTTGGCTTCGCTATTATTGTACCCAACCTGCGTGATTATTTTAATGATGATATAAAAACACTGAAAAAAGTAGTTTTTATTGGCTCGCTCATCCCTTTATTATGTTATCTGGCCTGGGACGCAGTGATTATAGGGAGTCTGCCTTCCCAAGGCTCTGAAGGCTTAATTGCCTTAATGAATAACGAGCGCACCACCTCAGCTCTAGCCAATTCGCTATCGAATACAATACAAAATCCTGTTATCAGTTCCCTATTTAATTTTTTTACTTCTATTTGCATGTTAACTGCATTCCTCGGGGTTTCACTCTGTCTTATTAGTTTTTTAGCCGATGGTTTATCTTTAGAACAACGAGGGAAACAAGGGATTATTCTCTTTTTATTGACATTTCTGCCACCCTTACTGATTGTTATCTATTATCCCGGTGCTTATATGCGCGCTCTAGGTTATGCTGGCATGTTTTGTGTTATTTTATTACTGTTATTGCCTGCATTAATGACTTATTGTGGTAGAAAGAAATTTTTCCCTGTTTATAAAGTCCCTGGCGGCAAAACCACTCAATGGATAGTGATTATTTTTTCCGTTGCTTTATTAGTTAATGCCATAAGGGAAATAATTTAAAAATATTCAACAATTCGTCAATCTGAAATAAAATAGGTTATGGGAACCTTCCAGTACATGATGAGTACAGGTATTCTGCTTATAAAAGAATTGAGTATTATGTTGTCCTCCTTGACATAATGTTCGGTTTAATTTACTATATTGATTTAATTTTATACTAATTGGAAGTTATTTTGCCAGATTCAAAGTTTATTGGTGGTATTCTACTTATTGTCGGCACCTCAATAGGAGGTGGCATGTTAGCTTTACCTGTATCAACCGCCGCTGTCGGGTTTACCAATTCTATTTTTTTCTTGATTCTATGCTGGCTAGCGATGACAGTGGGTGCTCTGCTTATTTTAGAGGTTAACTTGCGTTTGCCCGTTGGCAGTAATATGGTATCAATGGCCAAAACAACTTTAGGTATACCAGGACAAATTATTGCCTGGATTACTTATCTTTTACTTCTTTATTCTTTATTAGCCGCTTATATATCAGGTGGCAGCGATGTATTAAGTAGTTTATTGCATAAAATTAATTTAAATCCACCCGGCTGGTTGGCCGCTCTATTTTTCACAGTGATATTCGGTCTTATTGTTTATGGCGGTATTCGCTCGGTAGATTATGTAAATCGTGGCTTAATGTTTGGCAAACTGGGTGTTTATTTGCTGTTAGTTATTATTATTAGCCCCCATATGGACCCTACTACCTTGCAAGGAGGTTCCATAAAAGCGATTACAGGAAGTTTAATGGTTTTGATTACTTCCTTTGGTTTTGCCTCGATTGTACCCAGTTTACGTGAGTATTTTCAGAATGATGTACAAACCTTGAGAAAAGTTATTCTCCTTGGCTCTTTAATACCTTTAACTTGTTATATTCTTTGGGACGCAGTAATTATGGGTGTGATTCCCAAAGAAGGAAATCATGGGTTAATAAGCTTAATGACCAACGAACATGCGACCAGTGGTTTGACTGATTCCTTATCTCATGTAGTAAAAAACCAGTGGATTACTGGTTTTTTCAGCTTCTTTACTTCCATATGTATGATTACTGCCTTTCTTGGCGTCTCTATTGGTTTATTTGATTTCCTGGCTGATGGCTTGACTCTAAAGAAAACTGGCTTACAAGGTAAATCAACACTGGCACTCACTTTTTTACCTCCTTTGGCTATAGTGCTAATTAATCCTGGTATTTATCTGCATGCCTTAAGTTATGCAGGAATTTGTTGTGTTATTTTATTATTGCTCTTACCCGCATTAATGACATGGCGTGCCCGCAAACAGGAACCAACCGGAGGAATTTGGCTTGTCCCGGGCGGCAATTTAAGTCTTGCTTTGATTACATTGAGTGCTTTATTTCTGCTTACTTTTGCTTTTTAAATACTTGTTAACTTTTGCTCAAATTATTCAGGTAAGAGAATGTTTTATTTCACTAGATGATTGTGAAGTTGAAGTCCCCAAGGTATTCTGAATTTGCTTTTCAATTCTTTTATTAATTTTTATAAATAAATTTTCACTAGCTGTTTTATGACCTAACTTTTTTAATATCAAGCTGTAATTTCGATGTTGGAAAATAATACCTTGATTAGAAATTATAAGATGCTCCATTTTTCTTTTAAAAGCAGGCAGATCATTCTTATCGCATGTAATTAATTCGTTATAGACATTTTTTATAGCCTCAAATTTTTCTCTGGTAGAAATACTACGGTGAGTAGAACATAACAGATCATCCAGTCGCTTGTATATATCGATAAATACCTCTCTAATTAACGGAGATATATTCTGAGTTTTTTTCGCATCTAAAGGCTGAGGCAAAATATATAAATGTTGAGCATAACCGTTTTGAAAGATGGTTTTTAACGGCAATGGTTTATAAAACTTTCTTGACACTTTAGCTGAAAGTAAAGGATGAGCAATATAATCCACAATATCAAGAGCCGTTGTACGACAAGTATTCCTTATAGTAAGATTATTTATATTATCTATTACTGATGGATTGACACCCTGATTATTTCCTTGTCTCCATTCCAATTTTATGAGACTACCCGTTTGCTCAACGGGTCTATAACATCTAATAAATGGACTTGCTTTTTCTATCAGATCGATTAATTTCAAATATTGAATATAGTTGATGGCATAAGCACTATAACTTGCCTGTACTTCACGGGGGGTATCATACTGGTTAGCTTCGATGTTGTAACGCCCATGAGCCAGATATTCATTACTTAAAAAAGCTTTAGAGTGAGAAAATAGAACTTCTTTTATTAAAGTTAAAGATGTAGAAAAAGAATATTTACCTACACTCAGCAATAATCTAAATTGCCCTTTTCTTTGCACTCCTGCAACAATGTAAGAGTGGAATCCGGACTGACATAGAGCAATAAAAAATTCATCATCGTCGTTAACATCAACATCTGTATTTATGGAATTAAACATAGTATATACGATCCAAATATATACCGTCTTATCATACATCGTAGAAATAAAAAATTGCCAATAAAGAACATTTAAAAATTAAAATGATTGGTAATTATTAATGAATAAAGGATAGAAAGCAGGTGAGAATAATTTGCAGGAGAGCAGATAAAAAAAAGCGGCCTTAAAGCCGCTTGCTAATAAAGTCCTGGCGATGCCCTACTTTCACATGGGGAGACCCCACACTATCATTGGCGCAAGTCTGTTTCACTGCTGAGTTCGGTAAGGTATCAGGTGGTTCCAGACCGCTATGGTCGCCAGGAAAAACGGTTGTAGTCTGTATTAAACAGACCGGGTAAAGAAAGAGCACGATTCAATCATCCACATTCAGGATAACCTGAAGTTACTCAGGTTATATGGTCAAGACAATCAGCCAATTAGTAC
>NZ_JHYC01000039.1 GCF_000621525.1 Legionella fairfieldensis ATCC 49588
CGAGGAATAACGATATCGACGGCCCATGTTGAATATGAATCATCGAATCGCCACTATGCTCACGTTGACTGCCCTGGCCATGCGGACTATGTAAAGAACATGATTACAGGAGCCGCTCAAATGGATGGAGCCATTCTGGTAGTATCGGCAGCGGATGGCCCTATGCCTCAGACAAGAGAGCACATTCTGTTATCTCGCCAGGTTGGAGTTCCTTACATTGTAGTATTTCTTAATAAAGCAGACATGGTAGATGATGCGGAGCTTCTGGAGTTAGTAGAAATGGAAGTTCGAGATTTGTTAAGCAGTTATGAATTTCCTGGAGACGATATACCGATTATCACGGGTTCAGCATTAAAAGCGTTAGAAGGTGATACGAGTGAGATTGGAGTTCCAGCGATAGAGAAATTGGTTGATACGATGGATTCTTATATTCCTGAGCCAGTTCGGAATATTGATAAAAGCTTTTTGTTGCCGATTGAAGATGTGTTTTCTATTTCAGGTCGAGGCACGGTAGTAACCGGCCGGGTTGAAAGTGGGATAGTCAAAGTTGGTGAAGAGGTAGAGATTGTAGGTATACGGGATACGCAGAAAACGACCTGTACAGGGGTTGAAATGTTCCGTAAGCTTCTTGACGAAGGCCGAGCGGGAGATAACGTTGGCGTTCTGTTACGAGGGACGAAGCGTGATGAGGTTGAGCGAGGTCAGGTGTTAGCTAAACCTGGTACAATCAAGCCACATACGAAATTTGAAGCAGAAGTTTATGTTCTGTCTAAAGATGAGGGAGGTCGTCATACACCATTTTTTAATGGTTACCGTCCCCAGTTTTATTTCAGAACCACTGATGTAACAGGTTCCTGTGACTTGCCAGAAGGTATAGAGATGGTTATGCCGGGTGATAATGTTAAGATGATAGTTAATCTGCATTCACCGATTGCTATGGATGAAGGGTTGCGTTTCGCGATTCGTGAAGGTGGTCGCACTGTCGGTGCTGGTGTAGTAGCTAAAATTATAGAATAGTAATTTTTAGATAAGTGAAGCTTATGGGTGGCTTCACCATGTAATGTTTAAGAATAGGCCAGTAGCTCAATTGGCAGAGCGGCGGTCTCCAAAACCGCAGGTTGGGGGTTCGATTCCCTCCTGGCCTGCCAACTACTAGATAATTATGAAAAATTCAAATGATTCTAAAATGAACATTAAAAATGCAGTTTTGTGGTTTCTTGTTGGTCTGCTTACTGTCTTGGCTTTTTTGGGAACTTATTATTATCATTTTAGTGCCCCTGTAAAGGCTATTATCTGGCTTGGTTGGTTGGTGTTAACAGGGTTGTTGATTTATTTTACTTTGCAAGGCAAAAAGCTCTTTGCATTTGCAAAAGAAGCAAAAATAGAATTGCAAAAGGTGGTCTGGCCAACGCGTCAGGAAACCATTCAAACCACATCAATTGTTATAGTTATGGTTGCTGTAACTGGATTTGTTCTTTGGGGTATTGACTCGGGAATGATGTGGACAATCGCTAAATTAACACGTTTAGGTTGATAATACCGTGGATGATTATAAAACTAAGCAATGGTATGTGGTTCACGCCTATTCAGGTTATGAAAATTTTGTTATGCGTGAGATTAAATCGCGTGCAGAACATCACCATTTAGAAGATAAAATAGGCGAAGTAGTTGTTCCATCTGAAGAAGTTGTGGAAATGCGTGCGGGGCAAAAAAGAAAAAGTACAAGGAAATTTTTTCCTGGCTATGTGCTAGTTAACATGGTTATGAATGATGAAACCTGGCATATGATCCGTAAAATCCCTCGTGTTTTGGGTTTTATAGGAGGTACAGGCCAGACCCCAACGGCAATTTCCGAAAAAGAAGCTCAAGCAATTCTGCAACGCGTTGAAGAAGGTGTAACCAAGCCGAAGCCGAAGGTGTTATTTGAACCAGGTGAAGTGGTTCGTGTTAAAGAAGGGCCTTTTGTGGACTTCAATGGTGTGGTTGAGGAAGTTAATTACGAGAAAAGCAGACTTCGAGTGGCGGTACTTATATTTGGTCGCTCAACACCTGTGGAGCTCGAATTTGGCCAGGTAGAAAAAACCTGACTATTTTTATGTAACCGGGGAGCTGAATAGCAATATATTGATTTAAATATATTGCTAAGTAGGCGTTATACCCATGAGGAGTGATTATGGCTAAAAAAGTCGATGCGTATATAAAATTACAAATACCAGCTGGTAAAGCTAACCCAAGTCCACCTGTGGGTCCTGCATTAGGACAACGTGGTGTTAATATTATGGAATTTTGTAAAGCATTTAATGCTGCAACACAAGGTCTGGAACCGGGGCTGACTACACCAGTAGTTATCACAGTCTATTCTGACCGCAGTTTTACCTTTGTTACTAAAACTCCACCAGCCTCTGTATTAATTAAAAAAGAGGCAGGAATTCAAAGTGGTAGTGGTACTCCTAACACTAAAAAAGTGGCAAAACTTACGTATGTTCAATTGGAAAAAATTGCCAAAATCAAAGAACCTGATTTAACTGCCGGAAGTTTAGCGGCAGCGGTACGTAGTATCGCGGGGACTGCTCGTAGTATGGGTGTAGAAGTTGAAGGTTTGGAATAAGGGGTTACTATAATGTCTAATTTAAGTAAGAAACAACAGAAAATAAATGAAACAATAGAGCCCAATCAGTCTTATGAAGCGTTGAAAGCGATTGCTCTTTTAAAAGAATTTACCAGTACAAAGTTTGTTGAGAGCGTTGATATAAGTGTAAACTTGGGCGTTGATCCGCGAAAATCTGATCAAGTGGTTCGTTCTTCAACCAATTTGCCTAAAGGTACTGGAAAGACAGTACGCGTTGCAGTATTCGCACAAGGTGATAATGCAATCAAAGCAAAAAATGCAGGTGCAGATATTGTTGGTCTTGAAGATTTGGCTGAGCAAATTAAGGCTGGTGAACTGAATTTTGATCTTGTAATTGCTACGCCGGATACTATGGGAGTTGTCGGTCGACTTGGTACTATCCTGGGACCGCGTGGTCTAATGCCAAATCCTAAGGTTGGTACTGTAACAATGGACGTTGAAACGGCTATATCTAATGCCAAATCCGGACAAGTCCGTTATAGAACTGATAAAAATGGAATTATTCATTGTTCAGTAGGGAAAATTAATTTTATTGCAGAAGATTTGCTGGAAAATATTGCAGCATTAATGGCAGATCTGAAAAAAGCCAAACCTGCTTCTTCAAAAGGTGTTTACATTAAAAAAGTTACACTTTCGACTACAATGGGTCCAGGATTGGTTGTTGATTTATCTTCAATACCTGTGTAACATATGTCACTTTTTAAAATCGCTTTCACGGCATAGACTTGGTTCGATGCTGTCGAAGACCGCAGGTGCTCTAAGCTTAATACCCTGCGCAGACGGTGAACCGACTCCGGGATCTCTCTGAGGCGGCCACCATAACTGTCAAATCCTTAGGATTTGCACAACTTAGGAGGTCAGTAACGTGACGTTAACATTAGCTGCCAAAAAGGCCGTTGTTGAAGAGGTAACATCTGTTGCTTCTAAGGCTATTTCTGCAGTTGTTGCTGATTATCGTGGTTTAACTGTAAATCAAATGACCCAGCTGCGTAGTGCAGCTCGCAAGTCCGGCGTTTATTTACGAGTAGTACCTAATACACTTACTCGTAGAGCTTTCGAAGGCACTGAATTTGCGTGTCTGAACGAGAAGTTGGTTGGACCTTTATTTATTGCCCTATCGATGGACGCACCTAGTGATGCGGCAAGAATGTTAAAGGAGTTTACCAGAACATTTGATAAGCTTGAAATCAAAGCATTGTCTGTAAGTGGAAAAACATATGAAGCTGATCAGCTTGAAGTTATTGCCAGTTTACCGACTCGTGACGAAGCATTAGCTAAGCTAATGTATGTGATGAAAGCACCAGTTGAGAAATTTGTCCGTACGCTTGCAGAACCTCATGCCAAATTGGTTAGAACGGTTGCGGCGATTAAAGACAAAAAATAACACGTATAATCTTTATTTATATTTAATCTTAGGAGCTAGAAATGGCTGTATCAAAAAATGAGATCCTTGACACAATTGCTAATATGACTGTGATGGAAGTTGTTGAACTTATCGAAGCAATGGAAGAGAAGTTCAATGTTTCAGCTGCTGCGGCTGCTGTAGCTGTTGCTGCTCCCGCTGCAGGCGCAGGTGCTGCTGTTGAAGAAAAAACTGAATTTGACGTAGTAATGACAGGTTTTGGTTCTAATAAAGTTGCTGTTATTAAGGCAATTCGTGAAATTACTGGTCTAGGTTTAAAAGAAGCCAAAGACTTGGTTGAAGGTGCTCCTTCAACAGTTAAAGAAGGTGTGTCTAAAGACGAATCAGCTGAAATCAAGAAGAAACTTGAAGAAGCGGGTGCTACTGTCGAAGTTAAGTAATACCGTTATTTATTAGGTATAAAAACCCAGCCCTGTTTACAGGGCTGGGTTTATGTGTTTGATGACATCAATAATTTACAGAGGAATCACCATGCCAATGCCAATTGCAGAAAGTAACCCTCAACACCCGCATGCTGTTCCCGCACTTCAGTATGGGCATGCTGAGAAAAAGCGAGTTCGCAAGAGCTTTGGTACACAAGCAGACAAAATGGAAATTCCTAATCTGCTTGAAATCCAACTAAAATCTTATCGGGATTTTTTAGAAACGGGTTTACATGCTGCTCTTTCATCTGTTTTCCCAATGGTAAGTTTTTCTGGTAATGCAAGACTTGAATATGTAAGTTATACATTGGGTGAGCCTGCTTTTGACGTTCGTGAATGTAAGTTGCGTGGTTTAACCTATTCTGCGCCTTTGCGTGTCAAAATAAGACTGGTGGTATTAGATAAGGACGCATCAGGAGAGCCAAAACCTGTTAAAGATATCCGTGAGCAAGATGTATTTATGGGGGAAATTCCATTAATGACGGATGTAGGTACTTTTGTAATTAATGGTACTGAACGCGTTGTTGTTTCTCAATTACATCGTTCTCCTGGTGTAATATTTGAACATGATAGAGGGAAGACCCATTCATCCGGAAAATTATTATATTCTGCTCGTATCATTCCATATCGTGGTTCTTGGCTTGATTTTGAATTCGACCCGAAAGACTGTGTTTTTGTACGAATTGATAGAAGAAGAAAATTACCAGTAAGTATTCTGCTGCGCTCATTAGGCTATGAAACTGAAGATATTCTTGCTGAATTTTTTGAAACGACAACATGCCAACTTAGAAATGGTGAATTTCATATTAATCTTATTCCTTCAAGATTGCGTGGTGAAATTGCCTTATTCGATATTGTTATACCAGAAACAAATGAATTAATTGTAGAACAAGGACGCCGTATTACTGCTCGCCATATTAAATTAATGGAAAAAAGTAATATGCAGGATTTGGTAGTTCCCAGGGATTATTTAATTGGTAAAATTTTGGCAAAACATATTATTAATGTTGAGACGGGTGAAGTGCTAGCCCAGGCTAATGATGAAGTTACTGCTGAATTGCTTGATCAGCTAGCTGATAATGGTATTCTTAGTTTTGATACAATTTATACCAATGATTTGGACCATGGTTCTTATATTTCGGATACTTTAAAAATTGATCCTACGTCTAGTCAGCTTGAAGCTTTGGTTGAAATATATAGAATGATGCGTCCCGGTGAGCCGCCAACCAAAGAAGCAGCAGAAACATTATTTAAAAATCTTTTTTTTGCGGAAGATCGTTATGATTTATCTGCTGTTGGTCGCATGAAATTTAATCGACGTGTAGGTCGTAAGGAAGATACTGGTCCGGGTACCTTAACCAAAGAAGATATTCTTGCTGTAATCAAAACGCTTATTGATATTCGAAATGGTATCGGAATGGTTGATGATATTGACCACTTGGGCAACCGCCGAGTTCGATCAGTAGGTGAAATGACAGAAAATCAATTTCGCGTGGGGTTGGTTCGAGTTGAGCGTGCTGTAAAAGAACGCCTAAGTCTTGTTGAGTCAGAAAATCTTATGCCGCAAGATTTAATTAACGCCAAGCCTGTGTCTGCAGCTGTGAAAGAATTTTTTGGTTCTAGCCAGTTATCTCAGTTTATGGATCAAGTTAATCCTCTATCAGGTGTTACCCATAAACGCCGCGTTTCGGCCCTTGGTCCAGGTGGTTTAACCAGAGAAAGGGCTGGTTTTGAAGTACGTGACGTTCATACCACTCATTATGGTCGTGTTTGTCCTATTGAAACTCCAGAAGGGCCAAATATTGGTTTGATTAACTCTTTATCTGTTTATGCCAGGACTAATGAATATGGTTTCATAGAAACCCCATGCCGTAAAGTAATTGATGGTCGTGTAACAGAAGAAATTGAATATCTTTCAGCTATCGAAGAGGTGGATCAATATATTGCGCAGTCTAATGTGGCTGTAGATGAGAAAGGTAACATTCTTGCTGATCTCGTACCATGTCGTCATCAAAATGAATTCTCGTTGACAACACCGGATAAGATTAATTATATGGATGTTTCTCCGAAGCAAATTGTATCAGTTGCAGCCTCTTTAATTCCATTTTTGGAACATGATGATGCTAACCGTGCCTTAATGGGTTCAAATATGCAACGTCAGGCTGTTCCTACACTTCGTTCCGAGAAACCACTGGTAGGTACTGGTATGGAACGTACAGTAGCTTCTGATTCTGGTGTTTCAGTCGTTGCCAGGCGCGGAGGTGTAATAGACCTGGTCGATGCTTCACGTATTGTTGTGAGAGTAAATGATGATGAAACTACCGCTGGCGAAACAGGGGTAGATATCTATAATTTAACTAAATATTTCCGCTCAAATCAGGACACCTGTATTAATCAGCGACCTATTGTTTCAACGGGAGATCATATTAAACGAGGAGATGTCCTGGCTGACGGTCCCTGTACAGATATGGGAGAGCTTGCTCTTGGTCAAAATTTATTGGTGGCTTTTATGCCCTGGAATGGTTATAACTTTGAAGACTCCATTCTGATTTCTGAACGTGTGGTCCAGGAAGACAGGTTCACAACGATTCATATTGAAGAATTGACTTGTATAGCCAGAGATACAAAGCTTGGTACAGAAGAAATAACTGCGGATATACCCAATGTAGGTGAGTCGGCTTTAGCAAATCTTGATACTTCAGGCGTTGTTTATATTGGAGCAGAGGTAAGTGCCGGTGATATTCTGGTGGGTAAAGTTACACCAAAAGGTGAGACTCAATTAACACCTGAAGAAAAATTACTTAGGGCAATTTTTGGTGAAAAAGCATCTGATGTTAAAGATTCCTCGTTGCGTGTTCCTTCAGGAATGAATGGCACAGTCATTGATGTTCAGGTTTTCACTCGTGATGGGTTGGAAAAAGACGAACGTGCGAAAAGCATCGAGGAAGAACATCTTACTCGTGTTCGTAAAGATCTAATTGACGAACGCCGTATTCGTGAAGAAGACATTTATCATCGAGTATATAATCTTGTGCTTGGTAAAACAGTTGCAGGAGGACCTTCTGGTATCAAACCCGGTAGCCAGATTACGTCTGCTTATCTTGAAAAAATTGATAGAGAAAAATGGTTCGATGTTCGTATTGATGATGAGCAAGCCAGCTTGCAACTGGAGCAGTTATCCAAGCAACTTGAACTTTTAGGCAAGGAAATGGAGAAACGTTTCAATGATAGCCGTAAGAAAATTATTCAAGGAGATGATTTGGCTCCGGGCGTGCTAAAAATCGTAAAAGTTTACCTTGCCGTCAAGCGTCGTATTCAGCCAGGGGATAAAATGGCAGGACGACATGGAAATAAAGGGGTGATTTCAATTGTTGTTCCAGTTGAAGATATGCCTTATATGGAAGATGGTACGGCAGTTGATATTGTGCTTAATCCTTTAGGTGTGCCTTCTCGGATGAATATTGGCCAGGTATTGGAAACCCACTTGGGTCTGGCAGCAAAAGGGTTAGGACAACGTATAGCAGATCTTCTGGATAAAAACAGTAGTACTTCCGAAGTAAAAGATTATCTCAAGAAAATTTATAATCATGATAGCCAGGAACGAGTACGTCTCGATAGCTTTAATGATGATGAACTTATGTTACTTGCTGATAATCTACGAGCAGGTGTTCCTATGGCCACTCCTGTTTTTGATGGAGCAAGTGAGGAAGAGATTAAATCCATGCTTGAACTGGCTGGCTTGCGGCCTGATGGTAAAACTATTTTGTTTGATGGCCGAACAGGTAATCAGTTTGATAACCCTGTAACAGTTGGCTATATGTATATGCTCAAACTTAATCATTTGGTTGATGATAAAATGCATGCCCGTTCTACGGGTTCATATAGCTTGGTAACTCAACAACCGCTTGGTGGTAAAGCACAATTTGGTGGACAACGTTTTGGAGAGATGGAGGTTTGGGCTTTAGAAGCCTATGGTGCTGCCTATACTTTACAAGAAATGTTGACCGTTAAATCAGATGACGTTGGAGGACGTACCAAGATATATAAAAATATTGTTGACGGCGATCATCGTATGGATCCTGGAATGCCTGAATCATTCAATGTATTACTAAAAGAAATTAGAGCTTTGGGTATTGATATTGAACTGGACCATGATTAAACATTCAGCAATAAGTTTGACTAACTATTTTTGGAGGCATAGACTTGGCTAATCTAAGCAGCGACCCAGTGAGAAAAGCACCTGTGATGAGTGATTTGCTGGGCATCCTCAAACAACAAGGGCAAAGTGAAGAATTTGATGCGATTAAAATTGCGCTTGCTTCACCTGATCTAATTCGTTCGTGGTCATACGGTGAGGTTAAAAAACCGGAAACCATTAACTATCGTACCTTTAAACCTGAACGAGATGGTTTATTTTGTGCTAAAACATTTGGTCCGGTTAAAGACTATGAATGTTTGTGTGGTAAATACAAGCGTCTGAAACACCGTGGTGTTATTTGTGAAAAATGTGGTGTTGAGTTAGCGTTGGCTAAGGTGCGCCGTGAACGTATGGGGCATATTGAACTTGCCAGCCCGGTTGCTCATATCTGGTTTTTAAAATCACTGCCTTCCCGGATAGGCTTATTGCTTGATATGACCTTACGCGATATCGAAAGGGTTCTTTATTTTGAGGCTTTTGTAGTTGTTGATCCTGGCATGACGGAGCTTGAACGAGGTCAGTTACTTAATGACGAAGCCTATCTGGATGCAATGGAACAATATGGTGATGAATTTGATGCTCGTATGGGGGCAGAAGCAATTCGTGATTTATTGCGTCAGATAGATCTGGAAGAAGAGATTAAATCACTGCGTGAAGAATTGCCTGCAACAAATTCTGAAACCAAGATAAAGAAAATTACCAAGCGTTTGAAGCTGATTGAGGCTTTTTATGATTCGGGCAACAAACCTGAATGGATGATTATGGATGTATTACCGGTACTTCCACCGGATTTGCGTCCTTTGGTTCCGCTGGATGGTGGCCGTTTTGCTACATCGGATTTAAATGATCTTTATCGTCGGGTTATTAATCGTAATAACCGTTTAAAGCGGTTGCTGGATTTAAATGCTCCGGATATTATTGTTCGCAATGAAAAACGCATGTTGCAAGAATCAGTAGACGCGTTACTGGATAATGGACGACGTGGTCGGGCTATAACCGGCACAAATAAACGACCATTAAAATCTTTGGCTGATATGATTAAAGGTAAACAAGGTCGTTTCAGGCAAAATTTATTGGGTAAGAGGGTCGATTATTCGGGTCGTTCAGTTATTGTAGTAGGTCCAACCTTACGGTTACACCAGTGCGGTTTACCTAAAAAAATGGCGCTTGAATTGTTCAAACCTTTTATTTTTAGCAAACTGGAATTTAGAGGTCTTGCCACTACGATTAAAGCGGCTAAAAAAATGGTAGAAAGAGAAGAACCTGTTGTTTGGGATATTCTTGATGATGTTATTCGTGAACATCCTATTCTTCTTAACCGTGCTCCAACTTTACATCGACTTGGTATACAGGCATTTGAACCGGTATTAATCGAAGGAAAAGCTATCCAATTACATCCTTTGGTCTGTACTGCTTATAATGCTGACTTTGACGGTGATCAGATGGCGGTGCATGTTCCATTGACTTTGGAGGCCCAGCTCGAAGCACGTTCGCTGATGATGTCTACCAATAATATTTTATCTCCAGCGAGTGGTGAACCTATTATTGTACCAAGTCAGGACGTGGTACTTGGTTTATATTACTTAACACGGGAGCGTGTAAACGCCTTGGGCGAAGGCAAGATCTTTGTTAGTGCTCAGGAAGCTCAAAATTTTTATGAAGCTGGTTACGTTGACATCCATGCTAAAGTTAAAATTAGAATGCCCAAAGAAGGCGAAAATGCTGCTGGTTATCAACTTGTTGAAACAACTGTTGGACGAGCAATATTGTCAAGCCTTTTACCAAAAGGGATGTCTTTCTCCCAAATTAACCGACCGATGACAAAAAAAGCCATTTCAAAAGTAGTGGATAGTTGTTACCGCAAATTTGGATTGAAAGAGACAGTTATTTTTGCTGATCAATTAATGTACACAGGCTTCAAATATGCCACTCGTGCTGGGGCTTCTATTGGTATTGAAGATATGGAAGTGCCTGATGATAAGGCATCAATAATTGAACAAGCGGATAATGAAGTACGGGAAATTGAAGCACAGTTTCGCTCCGGTCTGGTTACTAATGGCGAGCGTTATAACAAAGTAATTGATATTTGGTCGCGGACCAATGAAATGGTAGCGAAATCAATGATGAGTAAAATTGCTACGGAAGAAGTAATTACGCGTGATGGCAAAACCGTACGACAAGAGTCTTTTAACCCTATCTTTATGATGGCAGATTCTGGTGCGCGAGGATCCGCGGCACAAATTCGTCAGTTGGCAGGTATGCGGGGATTAATGGCAGCCCCTGATGGTTCAATCATTGAAACTCCAATTACAGCGAACTTCCGTGAAGGTCTAAATGTATTCCAATACTTTATTTCAACCCATGGAGCGCGCAAAGGTCTTGCGGATACTGCATTAAAAACTGCTAACTCAGGTTATTTAACACGTCGACTGGTGGATGTTGCCCAGGATGTTGTGATTACTGAGTATGATTGTGGCACAGAAAATGGAATATTGATGCAACCCTTAATCGAGGGTGGTGACATTGTTGAACCCTTGCACGAACGCGTCCTTGGTCGAGTTGTTGCCGTTGATGTTTATATTCCTAATCAAGACGAACCTGTTGTAAAAGCCGGTACTTTATTAGATGAGGAGTGGGTTGAAAAGCTTGAAAAATTTGGTATAGATCAGGTTTTGGTGCGTTCTCCCATTACATGCGATACTCGTTTTGGTCTCTGCGCGAATTGCTATGGTCGAGATTTGGCGCGCGGTCATCTTGTTAATACGGGAGAAGCAGTAGGTATTATTGCCGCCCAATCAATCGGAGAACCCGGTACTCAGCTAACCATGCGTACTTTCCATATTGGAGGTGCTGCATCTCGTGCTACTGCTGCAAATAATATCCAGATTAAAAATAAAGGAATTATCCGTCTGCATAACATTAAAACAGTAACACATGAAAATAATAATCTGGTGGCGGTTTCGCGTTCGGGGGAAGTATCCATTGTTGATTCTTTTGGCCGTGAGCGTGAGCGTTATAAATTACCTTACGGTGCTGTTCTGACTGTTCATGATAATCAGTCTGTTGAATCAGGCCAGGTTATTGCAACATGGGATCCGCATACACATCCTGTTATTTCTGAAGTAAGTGGACGATTAAAATTTGTTGACTTGATTGAAGGTCTGACAATGAATCGGCAAACAGATGAGCTAACCGGTTTAAGTAATATTGTTGTTACGGATGCAAAACAACGTGGCGCAATAGGTAGAGACATGCGCCCGATGGTTAAATTAGTGTCTGATGAGGGTGAGGATATCTATCTGGCCGGAACAAATGTGCCTGCTCAATATTATTTACCCGTGGATGCAATTATTAATTTTGAAGATGGTAACGTAGTGGGTATCGGAGATGTGATTGCGCGTATCCCTCAAGAACGTTCTAAAACTCGCGATATTACAGGGGGATTGCCTCGTGTAGCTGACTTGTTTGAAGCGCGTAAACCCAAAGATGCTGCTGTTATGGCAGAAGTATCAGGTCTTGTAAACTTTGGGAAAGAAACCAAAGGCAAGAGACGTCTGATTATTACAGCTTCTGAACACCATTCGCATGAAGAGTTAATTCCTAAGTGGCGACATATTTCGGTTTTTGAAGGAGAACATGTCGAGCGAGGGGAAGTGATTGCTGATGGTCCGCTTAATCCCCATGATATTTTGCGATTGCTGGGTGTGGGAGCGTTAGCTAATTACATTGTTAACGAAGTTCAGGATGTATATCGTTTACAGGGTGTAAAAATAAACGATAAGCATATTGAAACAATTGTGCGACAAATGTTACGTAAGCGAATCATAACCTTTGCAGGTGATTCAAAATTCCTTGTGGGTGAACAGGTTGAAGAAAGCATGATGCTGCAGGAAAATGACAAGCTTATTGCTGAAGGTAAACAAGTGGCACAAGGAACACCCATTCTGCTTGGTATTACTAAAGCATCTCTGGCTACAGAATCATTCATTTCTGCGGCTTCTTTCCAGGAAACGACTCGTGTTCTGACTGAAGCGGCTGTAAGCGGAAAAATTGATGATTTACGTGGTCTTAAGGAAAATGTCATGGTAGGTCGCCTGATTCCCGCAGGAACTGGCTACGCTTATCATCAAAGCCGCAAGGCTAAACGTGTAAAAGCTGCTGGTAATGAGCAAACTACGCATACGGTAACAGCTAGTGATGTGGAGCATGCATTAAGTGAAGCGCTTAATGCGGATAACCATGATCATTAATACGGAACTAATGAAGGCAGGTTTTAACTTGACAAACCTGCCGGACCTATATAGAATCCGGCCTCCTTATGCATTCGAAATAAATACAAGTGAAAGTTCGGAGTTAAGAATAAATGGCTACTATTAATCAGTTAGTAAGAAAGCCTCGCGCGGACGCTAAAAAGAAATCTAACGTCCCAGCATTGGAATCCTGTCCACAAAGACGCGGTGTTTGTACACGTGTTTACACTACAACACCTAAAAAACCTAACTCAGCTATGCGTAAGGTTGCTCGTGTGCGTTTGACAAATGGTTTCGAGGTATCATCATACATTGGTGGTGAAGGTCACAATCTGCAAGAACATTCTGTCGTACTGATTCGGGGTGGTCGTGTTAAAGATTTACCTGGAGTACGTTACCACACAGTACGCGGAAGTTTGGATACTTCCGGTGTCAATGACCGTAAACAAGGCCGTTCCAAATACGGAACCAAGAAACCAAAAGATAAGAAATAATCTGATTGTAGGAACTAGACATGCCAAGAAGAAGAGAAGTCCCCAAACGTGAGATTTTGCCTGATCCAAAGCATCATAGCGAATTACTTGCAAAGTTTATTAATGTGTTGATGATAAGTGGTAAAAAATCGACTGCTGAAAAAATTATCTATGGCGCATTGGAAGTGATGAATGATCGCCTAAAGAAATCTAAAAAAAGCGATGATGAAAGCAGTGAGCAAGGAAATAGCATTGGTGCATCTGGTGTATTACGCTATTTTGAACAAGCTCTTGATAACGTTCGACCTAGTGTTGAAGTACGCTCAAGGCGAGTTGGTGGGGCAACTTACCAGGTTCCTGTAGAAGTCAGAACTGATCGTAGTATTGCCTTGGGTATGCGTTGGATTGTCCAGGCTGCCCGATCCCGTGGTGAAAAAGGTATGATGTTGCGCTTGGCCGGTGAGCTGATAGATGCTTTTGAAAGTAAAGGATCAGCGGTAAAAAAACGTGAAGATACACATAAAATGGCGAAAGCTAATCAGGCATTTGCACATTTTAGATGGAATTAATAGAGAGGTAAGTCGTGGCTACTCCCTTAGAGCTATACAGAAATATCGGCATTGCTGCACACGTTGATGCCGGAAAAACAACAACTACCGAACGCGTTCTGTTTTATACAGGTGTTTCGCATAAAATCGGTGAAGTACATGATGGTGCTGCAACGATGGACTGGATGGTTCAGGAGCAGGAGCGTGGTATTACTATTACCTCTGCTGCAACCACCTGTTTTTGGTCCGGTATGGATAAAAACTTTCCTCTACATCGTGTTAACATTATCGATACACCCGGCCACGTGGACTTTATGATTGAAGTAGAGCGCTCTCTTCGCGTGCTTGACGGAGCTGTGGTTGTGTTTGATTCGGTCTCAGGCGTAGAACCTCAATCAGAAACTGTTTGGCGTCAAGCTGATAAATACGGTGTTCCAAGAATCGTATTTGTTAATAAAATGGATAGAATGGGGGCGAATTTTCTGCGTGTTGTTACTCAAATCCAGCAACGACTTGGTTCAACTCCTGTAGTTGTTCAGTTGCCTATTGGTGCGGAAGAGTCTTTTAAGGGTGTAGTGGACCTCATTAAAATGAAAGCGATTCATTGGGAAGAGTCTGATAAAGGAATGTCATTCCAATATGCTGATATTCCTGCTGACATGTTAGCTCAGTGTGAAGAATACCGCGCAAAAATTACTGAAGCTGCAGCAGAAGCTTCCGAAGAGCTAATGGAAAAATATCTGGAAGGTGAAGAATTTACTGAGGAAGAAATCAAGAAAGCTCTTCGACAAAGAACTATTAATAATGAAATTGTTCCAGTGTTTTGTGGGTCTGCTTTTAAAAATAAAGGTGTTCAAGCCGTACTCGATGGTGTGATAGAGTATTTGCCATCACCGCTTGATATTCCTGCTGTTCGTGGAATAGATGAAGATGGTGAAGAAGCGCATCGTAAAACTTCCTACGACGAACCCTTCTCCGCGCTGGCATTTAAAATTGCAACGGATCCTTTTGTTGGAACTTTGACTTATTTTCGAGCTTACTCTGGTATATTGAAAAGCGGTGATACTATATTTAATCCGGTAAAAGGAAAAAAAGAACGTATTGGTCGTCTTTTGCAAATGCATGCTAATTCCAGAGAAGAAATTAAAGAGGTTAGGGCAGGTGATATCGCTGCTGCTGTTGGTTTGAAAACGGTAACAACTGGAGATACACTTTGTGATCTTAATCATGTGGTAACTCTTGAGCGTATGGATTTCCCTGATCCGGTTATTGCTGTAGCTGTTGAACCTAAGACAAAGGCCGATCAGGAAAAAATGTCCATTGCTCTAGGCAAGTTAGCTCAGGAAGATCCTTCTTTCCGTGTTCATACTGATGAAGAGTCAGGTCAAACTATTATTCAAGGTATGGGTGAGCTGCATCTTGAAATTATTGTGGATAGAATGAAGCGTGAGTTCAATGTGGAGGCCAATGTAGGTAAGCCTCAGGTAGCTTATCGTGAAACACTAAAAGCTACTGTTGAACAAGAAGGTAAGTTTGTTCGTCAATCAGGTGGTCGAGGACAGTACGGACATGTTTGGTTGAAAATTGAACCTCAAGAGCCAGGTGCTGGTTATGAGTTCGTAAATGCAATAGTGGGAGGCGTTATTCCAAAAGAATATATTCCTGCTGTTGATAAAGGTGTACAAGAGCAACTGCAAAATGGTGTTATAGCAGGTTATCCTGTTGTTGATGTTAAAGTAACTTTGTTTGATGGTTCATACCATGAAGTTGATTCCAGTGAAATGGCATTTAAGATTGCTGGTTCTCAATGCTTCAAACAAGGTGCTTTAAAAGCAAAACCAGTTCTTCTTGAGCCCATAATGAGTGTTGAAGTGGTTACCCCCGAGGATTACATGGGGGATGTTATGGGCGATTTGAATCGCAGGAGAGGTATGGTTCAGGGTATGGAAGACTCTCCAGCAGGCAAAATTGTTCGAGCAGAAGTTCCACTTGCTGAAATGTTTGGATATGCGACTGACTTGCGTTCAGCTACTCAAGGGCGCGCGACTTACTCTATGGAGTTTGCTAAATATTCAGAAGCACCTACGAATATTGCAGAAGCAA
>NZ_JHYC01000040.1 GCF_000621525.1 Legionella fairfieldensis ATCC 49588
ATTCCACACCCACTTTTGCAACACCTTGCTTCCATGCTTTATCAAAACGAAGCCTATCATCATTTCGGTTATTTATTAAAAAAAGCCACCTTATTCTGTCAAATAGTAAATTACTGAAACTCATGCTTATCGTTTATCTCTTTCACTGAATTATCTCTACTGTTTTGAACTAAATTAAGATGAGGTTCTTCATTGACTTCTTCTATAATCAATTTAGGCAAACTTACTCTAATAAGATCCATTATTTCATCAAGCGCATTTAATATGCCTCCTCGCTCTTCTAAGCTCGAAGAATACAAATCAATTTTTTTATCTATTGTCTCAGAAATGAGCTTATAACAGTCACCTAATGAAAATAAAAATTTTACTTTAGTTTCAAGATCTAATGATTTAAACATGATTTTTTCCTCTATTGTTATTGAAATAATTCTTCTATTGTTTCCTGCATTTCGTCCTGACTTGGTTTGGCATAACGAAATATTTCTTTAATTGATACATTACCACTCAGCTCCTGGGCAAAATGCACTCCGTGCTTATCCGTTACTTTCTTTAAGAAAGTATGCCTTAATTGATGCGGGGTAAATTTGAACTTTTCCTGCTCAGGCAGAAAAGCCAAGGCTTGTTTTAATACCCGCTGGCAAATTCGATACACATCGAGTGTCTGCAGGCGCGTTCCGTATCGCGTAATAAATAAAGGCTCATCCTCATCGGTTTCACGGGTTTGCAGATAACTATCCAGATATGCCCTACTCTCTTGGGGTAACGGAATTTTTTGGCTCACTCGTTTCGACTTATGACGCAATACGTTATGAAGTCCTTTTTGGCGATATTGACTAATATTTAAAGACACCACTTCTGATTCACGAAGTCCTGTGCCCATCAGCAGATAAAATAGAGCCGTTTCCATCAGAGGATTTTGGTTTTTGCGAGTACAGCTTTTAATGCGCTGCTCGCAGGCCGATTTTAATCTCATGAGCTGGCGCGAGGTTAAGCCATTCCAATCCGGCGCATCGGTTTGTAAATTTTTGACTTGTGCTAAAGGGTCACCTGCTAATAGTGGACGTTGTTGGTGAAGCCAACGACCGACATGACGAATAGTGGCCATTGTTCTATTTATAGACGTTGCTTTATAAAGCTTGCCTGTTTTTTCAGAAATCGTCTTACTTAAATGTTTCTGAAATTGTTTACTAACTGCCGGCGTCCAACTGTCCACTAAATCATGCCCTACTTCCATTTGAAAAAATTGAATGAATTTCACCAGGTCTTTTTGTTTTGCTTGTTCCGTTTTTTCAGGAGCCCCTTTCACATGCACTGTATAATAATACGACAGCCATGCCGAAAGTGAATTGGTATCAAAATGAACAGCCAAGGGATGCAAAATCTTATCTATCACAAACTTTTGATTTTTCGAATTTTGGGCGTCCAGTAAATTCATAGGGTCTCATTTTTGTTTTTTTACCATTATACCCTGTTTGTGATAGATAAGGTACGTTATCTAGCCCAAAGTAGATCGGATAATTAATTCCAGGACATAAGATGAAAAGTAGCCTTTTTGTGCTACAATTAAAATACAATGATTCTTGGTAATAAAAAAATGAAAACAGCAACCGTTCGAGCGCGAGTAGAACCTGAGTTAAAAATAGAAGTAGAGTCTGTTTTAACTGAATTGGGATTATCCGTATCAGAAGCGATCGAATTATATTTGCGTCAAATTAAATTAGTGCATGGTATTCCTTTTGATATTCGTCTGCCTAACGAAACAACGCAAGAAACATTTGAGGCTACTGATAAAAAAGAAAACCTTAATTATTATGAAAATGCCGAAGACATGTTTAAACATCTTGAGAATTAATGCATGCTTCGTGCTATAACCACAAAACAGTTTGAAAAAGATATGAAACTCGCCAAAAAGAGAGGGAAAGAGCTTAACAAAGTTTTTACCCTCATGCGTCTAATTTTGAATGAAGAAACAATTCCTCTAAAAAATCGCGATCACAGTTTGACTGGAAATTATGTGAACCGACGCGAATGCCACATTGAGCCTGATTGGTTACTTATTTATAAATTAGAAGATGAAGAAGTTATTTTTGAAAGAACAGGGACTCATTCTGATTTATTTCGTTAAATCTATTAAGGCAAGTCTCATGTCTACCAGAAATTTTAAGCAGCGCACAGAATTCTAGCTAATCTGACCATAAAAATAATATCGCATTTAGTCATTTTGGCCACGAGATAAATACTTGAATAATAAAACTGATAGTTAATAGAGTCCACCCAAAATTTCTTAAATGGCTACCCCACTACCCTTGTCTGCTCATTGTTAACTGATTCAATCCATTATTAACGCAAGGTCTTTTTTTGAATGGATGGCGTTTTTCTTTGGGTAATCGCAGTCCCCATGGAATAATAAGTGTAGTTGTAACACCAACCATTACTGTCCCGATAGATCCTGTAATAGCAACCAAAAAATTTGCCCATATTTGAATAAAAACCACGATAACGTGAAAAAAAGACGCCATAGATAAAAACCTAAAAACCATATTTTGAGGCATTATATCTATCATCAATCGCCTGTTCAATTTAGCGCTTGTAAACCCAAAGTATTCGTCTTGAATAAATTAGGCATCATCATTTCTATGAATATTTTTAATTATTAAAAAACGGTCCGGCTATTGTAAAAGATGTTTAAATATACATTAGGCAATGTTTCTTGTAGTATACCTTCAATTCAAATTTCCAGGAATCATTGTGGCTCATATCAAAGATTATTTACCTTCGAGTGAGGAAGAGTTAAATCAACTCTTTATAAAACAAATCATTGCCACAACACCATTTAAAATTGGTGATTGTGTAAAAATTTTGAAAAATGAAGATGAGGAAAAATGGGTTATTACTGATTTTTCAGTAACAGCAAACGGAGAACCAGCCGCATTATTAGAAAATGAGACAGTCCATACGTTTGCTCTAATAAAAGAAATTCAATTCAATCAGCATTAATCTAACATCATGCGCGTCTTCTGAATCTATTAAAAACATCATTGTATAATGATGTTCTTAATACTTTGATTGTGAGTTGCGTTTTTGATAAAACAAGATCACTTCTTCATGCGACTACATAAAATATCTTGATACCCTCTCAAAATGGTTCGTTTTTTGAGAGCGCCAAATCCATTATATTTTTAGTTGTTGGTAAGTAGGCACAAAATATTTTCATAGGATATTCATAATTAAGTTGATACAAAGTATCATTATTATTAAAATGATACTTTGTATCAACCAGGTTTAAAAAATGCTACTAAAAAAAAGAAAATCTTATAATCATCTTTTAATCCAATTAAAAAAGGAAAAAAATATAACGGCAGATAAACTAGCAGAAATTGCTGATGTAAATATTGCAACCCTAAATTCATGGCTTGCGAATCCAAACACAACTAAATGGCGGCGCTTGGATAAAGTACAATATTATATTATTAAGTCACGCTTAAATTTTCATTCCAAAACTAGTTATGATGCAAAAGATAATATTCTACGTTTTCTGCATGATATTGAAATTGGGTTAAATATTGCATTCAAAAGTGCATCATTGGGAACTCCTATCTCAAAATATGAAAAAAAATTTATAACGCAGGCTAAGGACATGCTTCAGTGTGTTCGATACGGAATATTGGATTTAATTCCCGCAGATAAAGAAGAAAGAGAGTATTTAAACTCTATTCAACAAGAAGAGCTTGATGAAGCTACGAAAAAAGAAGAAGATTTCTATTTTGAATTTTTATCTTCTATAAATAAAAATGAAGTATTAGAGTTACATTACATACAAAACAAGTCTAGCTTTAGCATAGCTCGTTTAATAAAATTCCCTGTGCGTTTTGTAGAACGCCTTATTCGTGAAGATAAAGAAAAATCTTCCGAAATTTATGTTATTAATTCACTGGATTAATTACATATAAGTAGCCTTATATTCAGGTACACATTTTTGTTTTGCTTTTTTTACTGTACATAACGATAATAATTATACATGGACTCTTAAAAAGAGATTTTCGTAAAGTATCAAAAAACGACCGTTTTTTGATACTTATTATTCGATAAACCTCAATAGGGTACGTGAGAATTGCATTGCCAATTCTCACAAAATTATTGTTCACAAGCCCAAAAATCTACAGGATACTGAAAATTGGACCTGTAAGAACACCTTAAGCAACCAAGCATAGAATACGCTTCTTGTTGTGTATAATTAGCTTCTAATGTTCTTTGTATAATTAATTCATTAAGGTCGTATCTTTTGCTCTGTATATACATAGTCCAAACTTTAAAGTTATTGTTACGCACAGTAGCACGAGCTTCCTTCTTATCACCGGCTATTTGAAACATACTTGCACTCATTTGTGTGGCAGGTACGGGACATAATGTCGCCCAAGCTCCTTTAATAGATATCGTACCCATCAGTACGACCATACTCATCGCTTTCTTTTTATTCAACATAAGTGAATCCCATAAAGTTTAGATATTCTACATTCCGCAGCAATTTTATTATTTTGTTATTGATACCACAACACTTGGGTAAAACTTAATAAAGAGGTACTGATAATGTTTTTCGTTTAGGGTGCATTATATAGCTCAACGAAGACCTATTTCACCCCGATTATTTGACCACCTCAAAGGGAGAGGGCGAAAAATACCATAGAGCCTTCTTGGCGTTGCCACATCAAGCAAAATACCATAAATATCGTCAAAGAAAAGATTGGTTCTACACACTTTTAACATAATTGCCTTTAGCATGCGTTCATCATAAGGTTTGAGCATACTGGACGATGAGTGATATCCCATTTGTACTGCTACATCATCTCTAGACAAAGCATTTACCTTAATCAATCGAACATAGAATTGAGTGAAGTAATACGAAATATGAACCCCATGCTCAGGAAAAAGTAATAAACACCTGAGTAATAGCTAACCAATAATGGTGCACATAAGCTTAGATTAATAACTGACAGCACAGCAAAAACAGGATTAAAGTTATTGTCGATAATTGTTTTATAAAAACCCTCTAACCAGCTATTGGCGTTAGACAAACCAAATTCTCTTTAGTGGCCACCAGGTCAGCATACCTTGGATAATATTCGGCAGGAATTATTAATTGTTTTCCATTTTTTAATTGCACATTGAATGTCTGCTTGTTTTAATACATCTCCTGTCAAATCTGTCATAAGATCATTTTGAGTGAAACGTAATGTAATTACCTGAATGATTATCTGCTCTCAAAAATAAAGCACATCCTAACATCGAAGACATGATTGATATTATAGCGATCACTACATAAAAGATGAAACGTTTCATTTAACATCCCTCTTAATTATGATGCTAAGTATCGGTATAGCGTTGGTTTAGAAATTTTTAAAATTTTGCAAATTTCTTCTATTGAGAATGACTTGTCTTGATGCATTTGTTTAACAGCCTGAATTTTGGATGGCTCTACCTTGGGACGCCCGCCTTTTCTTCCTCTAGCTCTTGCCGCTGATAATCCTGGTTGAGTCCGTTCTTGTATCAAGCGTCTCTCAAACTGTGCCATAGAAGAAAAAATATTAAATATTAATTCTCCGGATGCCGTTGTGGTATCAATAGCGCCATCACAAAGCGATTTGAAGCCAACCTCTTTTGCCCGCAATTGTTCGATTAATGAAACAAGGTGAGCCATAGATCGCCCCAATCTGTCTAATCGCCAAACCACAAGAACATCACCACACTGTAACTGCTCCATACATTGATTCAATCCTGGTCGTTCTATTTTAGCTCCAGATACTTTATCTTTATAGATATCTTTTCTGGAACACCCAGCTCGCATTAGGGCATCCATTTGTAAGTCTAAATTTTGGTCATCCGTGCTTACTCGCGCATAACCGATCATTCTACTCATAATTTCTCAATTATTTTATTTTTAGATGGCTTTTAAATACTTTGATTATGATATGGTTTATGATAAAATTTTTCAATAAAATTAACACTAGCAAGAGATTAGTATTTAAAAGAAATTCTCAAAAAAAAGTTTTTTTAAACTAATCCTCAGCTTCAAATATCTTTTAAACCCGTAACTTCAAAAGGAATAATAATGCACCTTTACGTGGATACTCCTAGTCTTCTGGATATTTATCAATTTGATTCTGAACTACAAAAACGACTTACAGCGTTAATTGAATTAGTTAAACTGGGAAATATTTCTCTTTGGTTGGCAGATAATTCCCAAATAGAATTTAATAACTTACGAAATGCTCATCCTGAAATTAATCAAAATGGATGGCAAACAAACTACATCATTGCCAATGCGTTAATAGCCGAATTATTTTTAAATTCTGAGCGTGTCTACAAAAACGATGTAGAATCTTTTGTCATAAAAGCGTTAGAAACTCAAAGGAAAACTTGCGTTGTTTCTATAGATGACGTAGAGCTTACGAAAAACTGGAACCGTAAACATACGAGTAACCCAGTTTTCTATCCAAATTTAAAATTTATATTAAATTCATCTCCCATATTTAATCCTTAACATGGAAGGTTCCATTTCTTGTTGGTCAATAATATAAACTATACAATGACTCTTTTGTGTTCGAAAAAAAATTAGCGGCTTGTGAATCCACAATATCCTTTTTAAAAGAACGTGAGGTTGAATTACAAAAACAATGCGCTTTACTAAACGTAAAAAGTACATCGAGCAGAGTTGCAAATCACAATCGCCAACACTAATGCAAACAATCTTCAAAACAGAGTTAAAGAGTTGGAGAAACAATTAAAAACAACCGGATAAACAACTATAACCATCATTGCCCTGGAAATTTAGCCCATGTGGAATGGTTAATTGAAAAATTTACAGAACCGAAGGACGTTATTTTAGACCCATTTAGGGGCAGTGGAACCAAATCCTGTTACCCGATGCCACTCAAACAGATTAACAATGAGAATTTACTATGCAAATAGAACAACTTGAGTTTGAAAAACAACTCATCATTATTCAAAACGGCCAAAAAATTACACTCACCCCTTTTCTAACCGATGAACCTGATATCATCAAATTAGGCATCGAAGCCCCAAAAGAAATTTGCATTCATCGCGAAGAAATTTACAAACTTGAACAGGAAAAGAAGCAACAAAAAACAAGTACTGAAGAAAAACAAATCGATTACCCCAAACTAACGCAAGCAATTTTCACCGCTCTTCTTTCCATCCCTTTTAAATCAGAAAAACTCGAAAAAACAGCGAAACTCCTATTTAATAAAGACAAAAGTCTTACACCTAAGTCCATTGAAAAAATTGCCAAAGGGGAAATTCCAACGACCAATTGGGTCATCACCTGTGTGATTGATATGTTAGTTCAAGAAAAGCCTGATTCACTTAAACAGATTTTACCTGCCAAACTAGTATTTTGGCTGTGGGCAAGACCGCTATTAAATCCCAACATCAATGACAAAAAGCTGCTAGCCAAAGCAAAAAATTTGGCGTGTCCTGAACTCATTGCGCTTATCGACAAGGAAATAAAAAAGAATTTGAAGAATTAAATACGGTTAAGACCACCGCTCTTTATCATGTCTTTAACGCCTGACTGGTACACTGCTTAATTTGGGCATTGCCCAAGCTTTTCTTCGGCCTTTCGAACAGGCGTTCCGCACGCTTCACAGGCGTACAGCTAACTCAGAGGGTGGTCGTGCAGTCTCGGCAAGCACCTGTTCACTTGGGTCTGAGATTTGGAGCGCATCGGTTTCGATTTCCCCATGTACTATCTGAGCTAAGGTTTTTTCATCGCGATTGGATATAGCTCATGTAAAAAACAATAGCAGTTAATTTTTTGATAAGTTACCAATGATAAAATAACAAACATATTGTTTTATTTTAAACAGAAAAGTATGAACTTAGACGAATTAACCTTTTTTAAATTACATGTAATGATTTATAACTCTTCCGCAAAAGAAGTTTCTGAGAATTTGGTCATAGATTATAAAGTTTGTATGAAATTTATTAAAAATCGATTTAATCTAACTGCTACAGAATTAAAAAACATTCATCCAAAAAAAGCAGCCGCATTACTGGGTGAGTGGTGTCATCAACCAATCAAAAACACTCATCAGCAAATAAAACAACATTTTAAAGATCCTTTACTCACTCTTTTACAAACACCAAAATATCGATCAGGAAGACTAAGAGGCAAGGATTACGATTATCCTGCTACAAATATTGACGAACAAACACCTGATTACATAAGCGGCTATGAAGAAGGCTATACTATTAAATTACTTAACTCAAATGAAACCTTCTGGCAAAAAGGCTTCAAATTAGGCTTATTGGCTGCGTGTCTTAACAAACAAAGTCTGGAAGAAATGGAATTTATTGAATACAGTAGTTGTAATAGTCAAATCCGAGACAATCCTGGATTTATATCAGCGTTTAAACAAGGATTGGAAGATAAAAAAATTAAAACCAGCCTCTCTTTAAACTCAGACTCCTCCACAATGAATAACCATTCAAAAAACTCCTCGTCTACTACTTTTCCTGGCCAAAATCACTTTCTACAAGAATCCCCAGCAACTCTGGTACAGCGCCCGTTTCCTACCAACCCTGCTTTACCCAATCATAACTCAACTATGGGTAATTTTTCTTCCTTGGAAACAAGCAGCATTCCCTATCCCGCTCCTCAGCTTAATCATCAAGAGAGAGAAGAGAACTCACTCAATCGCCCTGCTTTCACCGCTTCAGAAATAACCCCAGACAAAAATACGTCTACTGTTGTCACCACCCAATCACCGCTGACTCGTCCTTATTCAATAAATAATTCTATCCCCTGGGAAAAAAGCAGTCTTAATAGCGCCAATGCCAATAAAACAAGGTCTGGTCAAACTCGCGCAGCCTTCGTTGCAGAGAATCCCTGCCATTTCTTCCAAAACCC
>NZ_JHYC01000041.1 GCF_000621525.1 Legionella fairfieldensis ATCC 49588
TTAACCTCAGCTCGACATAAGGAATTTATTATTTTGTATTTTTGTATGAAGATGTAAAGAGGGTTTTCTTGGTTTAAGCATATAAGCCATGAGTCCCGCCAACAAATTAATGACAAAATTATCAGGTTTTCTGTGTCTTGAATGGTCGATATGACAAATTGACTTTAGTTGCTCTATTACCGTTTCAACCAGTCCACGGTGATTCAAAAAGAACTGGTCAAAAAGATTCATTGTTTTTTCTTTCATATTTCGCCTCACCCTGGTGATGAGGCGTAAGCCCTTTGCCAATAAGGACTCTGTTTTTTGTTTTGACAAATACCCCTTGTCCCCAGCAGCGAGTCCTTCAAGGTTTTTAAAGAGTTGTTCTAATGGGACCCGGTCATCTACATTGCCTTTGGTAATGCAAAAAGCCACTAACTCGCCCTCATGGTTAATCACTACATGAAGTTTGAACCCAAAAAACCACCCCATGGATGTCTTGCCTCGCTCGGCTATCCCATCAAAGGTCTTGTGACGATAAATGCGTTTATTATGGCAGACTGCAAGAGGTGTTGAGTCAACATAATACAAACCGGTTTTCTTACCCAATCGCGAGTAAAGATAGGCTGTTAACGGAATGAGAACGCTCGACATAATTTCTGTAAATCGATTGTAACTCACCAGCTCTGGGAAATAGTTCCTCATATCCTTCTGCACACAATCACGATAATAATCTTTAAAGGTACGGTAATGACTCAAATGAAATAAAATAACTAGCGTCATGATTTCACTGGCCGACATTCTACAAAACCGAGCACGCTTTCTATTGGGGGATGGAAGTATATAAAATGAACTTTCTTTAAACCATGCCTTGCAAAAATCATCAATATCACAGAATATTTCTACTATCGGTACCAACATCTTATTTCCTTATAAACTGGGGAGTTTTTAACGAACTAAAATGTACTTGGTACCGATGCTCATTGCAATATTGCTATTATTTAAAAATTTCTTATATCGAGTTGAGGTTAATTATTAAATAAACAATTTTCATATCTATAATTCCTTTTATTTAGCGTGCTTTTAACATACCCATATAAGACTATTACTTACTTTGATTACGAATAAAAGTATTAATTGTAAAAATATAAAATTAATGTCGCTTTCAATTGAGTAAAATAAATTCACCATTTTGCATAGTGATGGCTAAGATGCATACCTGATTTGCGAGCTAAAGTCACTTGTCACCTGCTATCATATTTTCGGCTACTTCTTCCTCTTGTTTTTGATAGGTGGTAATAATCTGCTTAAAATAATTAATCCGCTATTGCAATAAATTGCTTTAAGGTATTTAAATGGCTTAATAAACCATTGACTATAGTCCATAGTCAAGAAAGTGATCATTACTACCAAGCAAGGAAAGAAATAGCTAAAGTTCCTCAAAGTGTCATTATTTAGCATCCCCATACAAGAATAGATATCCCCTGAACTGAATGGGTAGGTTAAATATTCTGCTATTATTGTATGTATCTGATTGATTATCTACTTATATAATGCCAAGGATATAGGCCATGAATGGACTAGAAAAGCAATGCTGTCCCAAGAAAATCCTATTAACTCAGCAGGAAGAATCTTCAGAAGGTTTAGATTCTTGTTGTGCACCCAGTGATGCAGACGCTACTGATAATGCCTTTGCTTTTTTCGGTCAGTTATTTCAAGCAAACCTTGCTAAATGGACTGCGGGGATAAGTCCTGCAGCGCTAGGCTCGTCCTATTCCACATGGCTTTGGCAATTGGCACAATCTCCAGAAGTATTATGGGAACTGGCCTTTTATCCTGTCTTTCATGCTAATGATTGCATTAATAATATCATTTGTGTCGATCGTGCTGCTGGTGGCAAAGACGTACGTTTCAAAAAAGACAGTTGGCAGCCTATGCCTTGGCGCTTATATGCGGAAGGATTTTTGCAGGTAGAGGATTGGTGGCGACGTGCCACAACCAAAGTTCCTGGGCTACCCAGCCAAGTGGAACGCACCGTTTCATTCTGGGCACGCCAATATCTTGATGCCCTGTCCCCTTCCAATTGTGTTTGGTCTAACCCTGATTTGTTTCATGAAGCCATTCGCACTGGGGGACTTAATCTCATTCAAGGCAGCCAAATCGCTATGGAAGACTCCTTAGAAAAGCTAACGGGCGCACCACCTACAGGCTCTGAACATTTTATCCCGGGCAAAGACGTGGCGATTACCCCAGGACGAGTGGTGTTTCAAAATCATTTAATCGAATTGATTCAATACGAAGCTCTGACTAAAACCGTGTATAAAGAGCCCATACTGGTTCTCCCTGCCTGGATTATGAAATATTATATTTTGGATTTATCGCCTCATAATTCCTTGGTGAAGTGGCTCGTAAGGCAAGGCCATACCGTATTCATCATTTCTTGGCGTAACCCCGACAAAGAGGATCGTGATTTAGGAATGGATGATTATTATCGCCAAGGCGCCATGGCTGCGATTGATGCGGTATCAGCCACTCTGCCTCAAACAAAAATTAATCTGATGGGCTATTGTTTAGGTGGCACACTAGCCATGATTACGGCGGCCGCGATGAGTAGAGATAAGGATGAACGCTTAAATAGCCTCACCCTTCTTGCAGCCCAAGGGGATTTTACTGAAGCCGGGGAATTAATGCTTTTTGTTACTGAAAGCCAAGTGGCTTTCCTTAAAAACATGATGGGAGAACAAGGGTATCTTGATACCAAACAAATGGCCGGTTCCTTTCAAATGTTGCGTGCCTACGATTTAATTTGGTCCAAAATGGTTCAAGACTACATGCACGGGATGCGGCGTGGGATGATTGACTTAACCGCTTGGAATGCGGATGCCACGCGGATGCCTTATAAAATGCACAGCGAATACCTTGAAAAACTGTTTTTAAACAATGATTTTGCAGAAGGCCGTTATACCGTGGAAGGAAAGCCGGTGGCTGCTGAAAACATTCAGTTGCCCGTCTTTGCAGTCAGTACTGAAAAAGACCATGTGGCGCCTTGGCAGTCTGTTTATAAAATCCACCTGATGACGGAGGGTGACATTACCTTCGTCCTCACCGGTGGCGGACATAATGCAGGGATTGTGAGTGAACCGGGTCATCCGGGGCGTTCTTATCGGGTTCATGAGAGCAAGAAAGGTGATGCTTATCTCAATCCTGAGAGTTGGCTCGCGATTGCAGAAAAACAAGAAGACTCCTGGTGGCAAGAATGGCATGATTGGTTAGTGCAACAGTCCACCAAAAAACGCGTTCCTGCGTTGGTCATAAATGCCTCACTACCCGCTGCACCAGGTACTTATGTACTGCAGAAATAAAAGGGAAGAAAAATGGACAAGGAGTTTCTTGAGAATGTGACTTTTGATGAGCTTACGGTAGGCCGGCAGGCGAGTCTAAGTAAAACACTCACTCAAGACGACATCAATTTATTTGCTGCCATGTCGGGTGATGTGAATCCTGCTCATATGGATCCGGTGTTTGCCCAAAGCGATATTTTTCATGGTATTGTGGGTCATGGCATGTGGTCTGGCTCGCTGATTTCAACACTTCTTGGTACTATTATACCTGGTCCAGGCACCATTTATCTTAAACAGGACATTCAATTTAAAAAGCCAGTGCGTTTAGGGGATACGCTCACCATCACCATCATCGTCAAGGATAAGGGTGCCAATAAGCCCCGTGTGATTTTTAATTGCAAGGGTGTGAATCAGCACGGAGAAACGGTCATCGAGGGCTTAGCAACCGTGCTTGCGCCAACGAAAAAAGTACGGGTTGCACGAACTCATTTACCGTCTATAGAAATACATAACCACGATCGCTTCGAGGCGATAATCAAAGCGTGTCGCTGTATGGGCGCTGTTCGCACGGCCATTGTGCATCCGGTTAGTATGAGTGTCATGGAAGCGGTGAACGATGCGGTAAACGCAGGACTCATTATTCCCATTTTAATTGGCCCTTTGGTCAAGATGAAAACTGCAGCTTTGGAAGCAAGTATTGATTTATCACAGTGGGAAACGATTGATACAGAACACAGCGATGCCGCAGCAAGCAAGGCTGCCGAATTGGCAGCTTCCGGCGAGATTGATGCCATCATGAAAGGCTCATTAAGCACTCATGAATTAATGGGGGCTATTGTACCCACCGCCTCGGGCTTACGCACGCAACATCGTGTGAGTCACGCCTACGTCATGGATATCCCTTCGTACCACAAACCACTCATCATTACAGATGCTGCGATTAATATTGCCCCTACTGCCACCGACAAAGCGGACATTTGCCAAAATGCCATTAATCTTTGGCGAGTATTGTTTGGCGAGGACAAGAAGCCCAAAGTAGCCATCCTTGCCGCCATCGAAACCGTCAACCCTAAGATGCAAGCCACTGTCGATGCCTCTATTTTATGCAAAATGGCTGACCGAGGACAGATAAATGATGGCATTCTTGACGGTCCCTTGGCTTTTGATAATGCGATTAACAAGGAGGCAGCCAAAGAAAAAGGGATTATTTCTTCTGTGGCAGGCGATCCGGATATTCTTTTGGTTCCTGAAATCGAGTCCGGGAATATTTTGGCCAAGCAATTGACTTTTTTAGGCCATGCGGATGCTGCCGGAATTGTTTTGGGTGCTCGTGTTCCATTCATTCTGGTGAGCCGAGCCGACTCACTTAGAACGAGGCTCTTCTCTTGCTCCCTGGCTGTTAAACTGGCGGCAGCTCGAAAGGAAGGACGAATCAAATGACCCAAGTACAAGAAGCCAGTATCCTTGTGATTAATGCAGGCTCTTCCAGTGTCAAATTTCAGCTTTTTTCAAGACAATTAAACCCACAACTGTTGGTTCAAGGGAAAGTATCTGATATTGGTAACAAGCCTTCATTTACAGCGATCGGTGCAATACCAAATCTCGGCAATACAGAGGTTGATAAAAAAAGCCTTTCTGATGAGTGTACGCATGAAGAAGCCTTACGTCTTATTTTGAACTGGATTGAGGTTTTGAGTGAACAATGGCAGGTGACTGCAGTTGCTCATCGCATTGTCCATGGCGGGACTCTCTTTAAAAACAGTGTGATAGTCAATCCACACGTCATGCAGAAATTATGGGCATTAGCTCCATTGGCTCCTTTACACCAACCCCATAATCTCAAAGCCATTGAATTCATCAGTACCCTGAAACCAGAGGCACTTCAAATTGCTTGTTTTGATACAGCGTTTCATGCCCATCATAAGGCTTTGTTCACCGAGTATGCATTGCCACAAAAGATAAGGGAACAAGGTGTTCGTCGTTATGGGTTTCATGGATTATCGTATGAATGGATTGTTCACACCTTGCGGCGGTATGAGCCTTCATTAGTTGAGGGACGGCTTATTGCGGCCCATCTTGGCAATGGAGCAAGTTTGTGTGCGATGCGTAATGGAGTAAGTATTGATACGACGATGGGCATGACTGCCTTGGATGGATTACCCATGGGAACTCGTTGTGGGAACCTTGATGCCGGCGCTGTAACGTTTATGATGCGTCATTTAGGCTTATCTACCGATGAGGTTGAGCGTCTTCTTTATAATGAATCTGGACTTCTTGGCTTATCAGGCTTAAGCAATGATGTGAAAATCTTGCAAGACAGTGAGGATACAAGGGCACAATTTGCATTAGATTATTTCTGCCTTAAAGCTGCCCAATTCATGGGGATGATGGCAGTAACCCTGGGTGGGATGGATGCCATCGTGTTTACGGGCGGTATTGGTGAGAACTCAGCCTTTGTGCGAAACACTATCTTGCGTCATTTGAAATTTCTTAAACCTTTTGAAACACGGGTTGTTACAGCTAACGAAGAGCGCATGATGGCAATTCATGCCATGTCACTTCTTGAGCGTCAAACGGGAGTAAAAGCTGATGGAGAATAAAAAAGGATTGATTGTTGGAATTGCCAATGAGTACTCCATCGCATGGGGTTGTACTAAAGCATTGCATGAAGCGGGCAGCGAATTGGCAATCACCTATCAAAATGAGAAAACCAGGGGCTATGTACAGCCTTTGGCTGAAAAAGTGTCATCTCCTATTGTTATGCCTTTGGACGTGACGGATAAGGAACAATTTGATGCCCTATTTCAGAAAATAAAAGACCGCTGGGGTCGTCTTGATTTTGTTATCCATGCGATTGCCTTTGCACCAAAAACTGATTTACAAGGTCGTGTTGTCGATTGCTCGAAAGACGGCTTCATGATGGCGATGGATATTTCTTGTCATTCGCTCATCCGATTGGCAAAAGCCGCTGAACCACTGATGGTCGATGGAGGGAGTATCATAACCATGAGTTATTATGGTGCCGAAAAAGTGGTCAAAAATTACAATCTCATGGGGCCTGTTAAAGCGGCTTTGGAAACCTCAGTACGCTATCTCGCCATGGAACTTGGCAGTAAAAAGATTCGAGTCAATGCCATTTCTCCAGGGCCAATAAGCACTCGTGCAGCCTCAGGTTTAGCTGATTTTGATACGCTGATGGAACAGGCAGCAAAGGAAGCGCCCTTGCATCAACTGGTTACAATAGAGGACATTGGTGAAACAGCCTCATTTTTGGTATCCGATAAAGCCGCCTCCATCACTGGTCAGACTCTTTATGTGGATAGCGGCTACAATATTAAGGGCTAATAAACCAAAAGTCATTTTTTCTTTAAAAGTATTCTTGGTCATTTAGTAATTACATGTATTGTCCACCATTGATATCAAAGTTAGCACCCGTGATAAAGCCACTTTGTTCATCAGCAAGAAAAGCAACGACCCGAGCAATTTCCTGAGGTTTGCCTAATCGCCCCACAGGAATTTGAGCGACAATGGCTTCTAAAACATCATCCCTCATCGCGGCAAGCATCTCCGTATTAATGTAGCCAGGGGAGACCGTGTTCACGGTAATTCCTTTCTTTGCGACTTCTTGCGCCAGGCTTTTGGTAAAACCATATAACGCCGATTTACTGGCGGCATAATTACATTGTCCGAACTGCCCTTTGCGCCCATTAATGGAGGAGATTGTGATAATACGCCCATAACCATTATCCAGCATGTTGGATAATACGGTTTTCGTCATATTAAAAACGCTATTTAAATTAGCATTAATGACTTCTTGCCATTGTTCCGGTGTCATTTTTTTCAAGCTGGCATCATGAGTAATGCCTGCATTATTAACTAGAACGTCAATTTTGCCGTACTTCTCTATCACCAAATCCGTTAATTTTTCACAATCATTGAAGGAAGAAATATCCGCATAGGCAATGTCGATATCAAATCCTTGCATGGATTGTTTTTTCTGCCATTCTCTTGCTAATTCGTGATGGCCATGTTTGAAGTAGCAAGCAATCACTTGATAATTGAGGTTTTGCATTTCTTGACATATGGCTGTTCCAATGCCACCAGTTCCTCCCGTTACTAAAGCAATTCGTTTGTTCACCTTCCTTCCTCCTTGATTTGGTTATTTAATTATTTAACGAGTTCAACGTCCTCTGCTTGCGGCCCTTTTTGTCCTTTGCCTACTTTAAATAGAACGGTTGCCCCTTCGGGAAGGGTTTTAAAACCGCTACTTTGTATAGCACTGAAATGGACAAAATAATCCTTGCCACTACTTTCAATAAAGCCAAAGCCCTTGCCTTCATTAAACCATTTTACTTTACCGCGAATTTTATTGGTCATTTTGGTTTCTTTTCTGATAATTTGAGTGCTTTATAGTGTCATGCTACATGATTCTCTGTGTCAATAGTCAGTATTTTAGCTCAGCAATCCTGGATTTTTTTATTCTTTCTAAGTCATGGGGTTTTAAAACCAAAAGACATAATCAAAAGAACTGAGGAGAATTATTGATTGTCGCATCCCTTTCTCAATTAATTGAATCAGAGGGCTTAGTTTCTTCTTCCATCTTCTTCAATGAAACAACTTTATCACACTGAATCTCAATCGTATTTGTTTTACGTGTTGATAGGTAATCCGCCCACAAAATAGTTGATGCCAAAAGTAGAATTTTCTCGTAATGTATGTGCAAGGAGATTCTGCATGAAGAAATCAAAATTTAGTGACAGCCAAATCCTGTCGATATTGAAGCAAGCTCAAAGTGGTGTTGCAGTTCCAGATTTATGTCGAGAGCATGGTATAAGCAATGCGACATTCTATAACTGGCGAGCCAAGTATGGAGGCATGGATCTTCCAATGATGGCTCGGCTAAAGGAACTTGAAGCAGAGAATAGCCGCTTAAAGAAGATGTACGCTGAAGAGCGCTTAAAGTCAGAAATTTTAAAAGAGGTGCTTGAAAAAAAGTAAA
>NZ_JHYC01000042.1 GCF_000621525.1 Legionella fairfieldensis ATCC 49588
GGTAACTCAACAATCGCTCTTTTAACTTCTCTTTTCTTGTCATTCTTCGAGAGCATACTTTAAAAAATAGAGATAAAGAAGCTCGTCAGAAAAAGAATAGAAATGAACGATTTGAGTAAGTTATTCTCTATTTGTGGTGCGAAAATTAATCCTTTTTGTATTTGAAATATGACCCTCCGCCCGATCTTTGGTAAAAAAGAGTCATGCTGAATTTTTAATCTAATTAGGCCGTAACACCTATGAGTATATAAATAATGTAAAACACTAAAAAATAGTTTAGCGTTTTAATTAATGAGCTGTCTTGAGTTTGTTCTTTATTCATGGGACTAATTCTACCTTATTTTGGTCCAAAAAAAACCAGGCACAATGCCTGGTTAGTAAGATTTAAGTTATCGATGGACGTTCATCATAAAAATGACAAATATCACCATTTTTATTAATTGAAGTGAACGCTGGTGGTGGCTCACCATGAAACTCAGACATTTTGTCCAATGCTTCTTTTAAGTCATATCTGTGATAGTAAGTTCGTAAAATAACGTCACCTTCACAATACTCTAAAGTCTGCATAGTTTTGATGTTGACCCATATTCCAAAATACCAGGCATCAGATTGTGTATCATATTGTTCCCAACCCTGTTTATAGTCCAGGGTAAAATCAAAATAATATCTATCACAACCTTCGGCAAAATATGAAGAAACAACAAAGCTCTTTGAAGACATTTTTTTAACCAGGGTTGTACCACTTTTTTTGCTGATTAATTCTTCTATATGAGCATGAGACAAAAGGGTTTCTTGTTCATTCATTTTATATCTCCTTAATATTGAATAAAGGAGAAACCCAAAGGATTTTCCCTTTGGGTGGTGCTTAAAATCCAGTAAATAGTTCTGGTTATTTAAGCGACTTGTGGTAGCAATTTCTCAGCAGCAGACCATAATTCACGGTTTAATCGTATGTTTTGATCGATAGATTTAACCTCACGGCTTCTGGTTCGTTGCGGCCAGCCTCGCTCGTTACGATATATGCCAGAAATACCACCGCGGATAATATTTTCCTGAATTACATTTAATACAGTAAATAAATCATTATCCAAATCTCCAACCCGTCTTGGCCGTAAAAGCTTTTCTGGTTGGATAGCAGCAGCGGCATTTCCTTCAAATCGAAGTGAGTGAGCCTTCTGGGCAAGATATAATTTCTCATCTTGTTCCAAAGAAATTGACTGCATGGTTTGAACTGCATTCATCAAAATATCAAAACATTTAACGATATCAAACGTGCCTTCTATGACATTATCGATGATGTTACCAAAGTGTTTGACTCTGACTTCATCATACTCAGAACCTGCGACCATACCGTTACTGCACACCAAACGATAAAGACCTGCCATTAAACGATAAGATGAAAGACCATCATGGGAATTGATTAATATTATCTCAGGAAAATACTCTGAGGCTGAATAATTCAAATCATAACGTCTAAACCGTATCATATGCTTTGAGAATAGTTTTTTTTCCTTGGTCCGTGAGCCTGTTTGATAGGCCTTGGTTGGATAAAAACCTTCTGACATAAGCTTTTCAACAACCATGGCTGTTGAAATTGGCTGGTATCTGTCGCTGGTATTTTCATAACCTTCCTGGGTATATAAAGAAGGAACGATATGTGCCAATTGGTTCATTGATAAATGTTGCATAATTTTCTCCTTAAAATTAAATTAAGGAGCACCATCCCTGGCAGGGAGGATGCTCCCTGTGGGAAAGTGTTTAAAACAATTAAACAAATTAAATGCCAAGAATGCTGGAAAGACTGTAGCCACATAAGCAAATAAAACATTCGTCAATTTCAGATTTATTATTGCTGTTGCAATAAATGTCTTCTAAATATTGTGATTGTTTTTCTTTGCAGTCGGTGTCTTCCATGATTCCTTTTGTAATGATTTCAATTGCATTAATGATTCTTTACCAAAAAATGAGTTCTCAAATACCGTTCGAGACCTTTGATTAAATCGGCAACAAACCACCCATCATTATAACCAAGGTGATCGCAGACAATTAGCTCGTCATCATCGAAGCCATAATCTTCATCAGTAAGACGCTCAATCAGTTTTTGGAAACTAATATCTTCCGGCCAGTAATTAAGATGGTGGCCGACAGCTGTTAATTGGTAGTTGTCCATCATGAAAAATTCTCCTTATATTAAAAGGAGCACTCCCACAGGGAATGCTCCCCATGGGGTGTGAAACATTTAAACGAAAGAGGGCTTAAAACAGAACACTGTCTTCAAGAGGTTCATCGCCTAATATTGCCTTGATATTAGCCATATGCTGCTCAGGGCTTATAGGTGTTGAGCCCTCTTTGGCTTCGCTGCTTGTTCTTTTGTCTAAAAACTCAAGCTTGGTAACAACAATATTGGCCTGTCGATGTTGATTACCATCAACATCACTCCAAACATTATTTCTAAGCTTGCCTTCAAGGTAGACATAAGAGCCTTTTTGAAGGTGCTCGCAAGCTTTGGCAAATTTTCCAAAAAACAACAACTGATGCCACTCTGTTACCTGCTCCCAATTATCATTTTTTTTAATGCGTTCATTGGTTGCAATGGATGTAGAGTAAAAGACAGAACCATCTTTTGTTGAAATCGCTTTGGGTGTCAGGCCTAAGTGACCAATGATCTGCACCTTATTAAGTGATCCACTCATAATTTTCTCCTTGATTGATTTTGAAAAAATGCACAAGAGAAAACTATCCGCACAAGGTGGGAAATTTTCTCTTGTGCGGTATGCGGAAATAAATCTAATTTGGACTTGCGTCCAGGCTAAACTTAAATGGTGACAGAAAAGACAGCGCTTGTAGGCTTATTATACTTATCCCTTGTAGACGATTTTTTATTTTTTTGATGGCCTTTTCAATGTCATAGAGTTCTAGCAAGCTAAATTTAGCTTCTAACTCTTGAATTTCATTGGCAACACCAGAAAGTTCAAAAATAATACGTTCATTATGAGATATAGCATTGTTTAATTGCATGATGTTTCCTTAAAAAATTCTGGAACACCACGCCCAACTGGGAAGATGTTCCCAGTTGGGTTGAAATAAACAAACAGATTTTAATGAATCATTTTAAATAAGGTGGTTAGATAAGCTGCTAATGATAACCCAATGGTTAGCATCGTACCCATCAACCATCGCCTTGAGGCAAGAATTTCTTGTCTAAGTTCTTTTCGAGACTCAAGCATTTCCTGGCGTTGAAGGCGTAAATTTTCATCAAACTCACGCTTTTGCTCGGCCAGGCGCAGATCTCGTTGTTCAAGCATCTTATCACGCTGCTCAAACATTTTATCCCTGTCCTCAAAAACCTTATTAATCGCTTCATTTAACATGCTGTTAACCTCGTTAACACTATAGATGTTTTGTATTTCCATATCAGTTAAAACTTCAAAGCAAGCTTTTGCTGATTTATGAGAAATTCCTTTACTTTCTAAAAGTGTAACATATTTAAGCGAGTCGCATTGGATTTTCACTGAACACTTCCTCCATAAAATGCTGGAAAAAGCGTCCTGCTGGACGATTTCATCCAGCAAGTTAATAAGCCTTTGACCCAAACCACATGTTGACCCAATTTTTAAAGAGCGCAATAAATATCAAAACCAAACAAAGCCTTAAATTTATTGATAATTTAAAAAAGGGATTTTCACATATGTGAAAATAACATTAGGTCGATTTAGTATCGTAACGGTAGGTTTCATTGATGATTCAATGAATAATAGTAGGTTTCCAAACTATACGTCCTGTCTGAGGTTAAGGAATAGAATCAGACATTTTACACAAGACCAAAAAAGTCTGGTTTCATCGGAGTCTCACCGACTCATCAGTTGTGTTTTACTATCTATAATAATATCAAAAATCAGCTGAGATTAAAACAAAAACCTCAAGATAAATACGATTTTAAAATGCTTAAGCGTGAATGACCGAGCTCTCTTGTAAGGATGTGTCGTACTTTAAAATCGATGTTTTTTTGCTCTTTTGATAATTCATTTTTCATTGGGCCACCATCAAAGGGGCATTCCCATCCTTTTCTATTTGGGTCGTAATAGGCAGTTAATTCTTTATAACGTCTTTGGGCGTAGGCATGTCTTAATCCATGAAGTTGGCGAAGTCCCATACGTCTTGTTTGATAAGCATACTTATGGAGCTGATCCGCATAACTCGTACTTTCATAAATCAAAGACTGTCCATGTTCTACAGTTTGCTTTACGCGTTCAATCCAGTTACGCTGCGCTTGATTGGTTATGGGAATACTTCTGCCAATGCCGCCTTTGGTCCAGCTGGGCGCTAATAAAATCGCATCTTTTTTGATTAACGCCTGACTAAAATTAAATTTAATGGATTCTTCACGTCTCAAGCCAAATAAATATTGTCCTTCCATTGAAAGTCTTATCAATGGATCAGTGCATTTTGAAAAATCCACTTCATGAATAGCTTTGCTTGTTTGCGGAAAATATTGTCTGCTGCCAATGTTATATGGCGTATTGTCTGGTTTCACCAGTTTTTTATCATCAAGTAATTTACCAAGCTCTCTTAGCTTGGATAAATAATTTTTAATAGTGGCTGTTGATTTGTTTTCCTCTTTCCAATGTTCAACGAGCTTAAAGACATGCTTAGGCTTAAACCCTTTAACATGAGATATTTTAAAGCCTAGATCATGCAGATCGCGCACACATTTTGAAAGCATAACACGCATATCATTTTTACTGGCATACGAGCGATAGGATGCATTTTTTACAATTTCATTAACAGAATATTGCGCATTTTTTAATTTTGTCTTACTCATTTAGATATCTCCTTAATGCTCTTTCACTAACCCCCATTTCCAATAATATTAATCCTCTGGCATCCGCTTTTTTCATATCCTTGCATAAATAAGCAAACCTGTTTTGTGCAAAAATATATCGATAATTAACGGATGGGGTGAGGCCTACTCTTTTGATTTCCACTCTATAGCGACCTCTTAAACTGTCATAACCATATTGCTTAACAGGATTAGAATTCATTTCAATGATACTATCTGCCAGTTCCAGTAATTGCTTTTGGGAGTTAGAATAGATATCGATAACCCTGTCTGCTGAGTTATGAGCCATATCGCGGCTTAACAATAAATATTTTGTTCTGGCATGAAGATCAGGGGTAAAACGAAACGCCTCACTCAGAGTTAATCCAAATTCGGTTTGTAGTCTTATGATAAGACCTATAATGGGGTCGGATATTTTTTGTAAACAATCATCATGGAATTTTTTCCTTTTAACTTCTGCTGTTCTATTAAGCCCGAGTGATTTGTTATCGATGCCACTGAGCTGATGATCAATTGTTTGCAAAAAGTATCTGATTTCAGCTAAATATATTCTAATCGAATCATCAGTTATTGGTTTTTTTCGCCAATATGTAACTGCATTTGAAATATGCTCTTTATTTAGGCCATACCAGCTTGGTGGAACAGTGCCACAAGCATATAGCGTGTCAATGAAACGAAATACTGTATTTTTTCTGTATGTTCTTTTTTGATGAGAACCTGTTTTTATTCTGGCAAATTGCTTTTTAGCAACTTCCCTTAGTTGCCCTGTTCTTCCCATATCCTATCCATCCTTAATTAATAAACCTTCACTACCTTTACCTTGTATTTTGTTTAGTGTTGACAGAGCAGGTCATACATTTGATGATCCTAGACTTTCGTCACATGGCTCTATAGTCAGAGGTAAATCAGTAGTTGCTTCAACTATCGTTTAACTCAAATTACAACGTTTTTTGTTTTATGGTTCTCCTTTTCTTTGTTTTAAGTTCAAATTTCAATTGAATGAAAATCATGGTTATTAGCTCATTTGTTCAATCAATCGTTGTTTCACAGTTAAAAGTGCTTCATCTGTCACAAGTGCATTAATCAACTTTTTAAAAGTCGGTCTCATTTCAGTTTCAGCTTCAATGTCACGCTGTACCTGCATTAAACGTTCAAAGTTCTCCTGATTTAATAAGAAATCTTTTTTCTCATGCGCTTCATAGTCATTGGTCACGTTTAAATCATCATTGTTTTTATTTTCATTGGTCATATCTTAGGTTCTCCTGTATTTAAAAGTCACAATTGAAAATAAATATATTTCATTTCACCAAATACAAATTAAAAACTTATAAATCACAGTCCAAAATCACTGCTCATTACTCGCTTAAAACTCGGTTCAAATATCAAGGTTCAAATAGTCAAACGATTGATAGTTCAATATCAACGTATAAAGGTTCAACGAATATACAATTATTCGTTGATAACAGTAGGTCCATGCAAATAGTTTGCATGGTCAACAATAGGTTCAAAATATAAGGTATTTTGATAACGGTAGGTTTCATTGATGATTCAATGAATAACAGTAGGTTTCCAAACTATACGTCCTGTCTGTAGGCTAAGGAATAGAGTCAGACATTTTACACGAGACCAAATTGTTGGTTTCATCGGAATTTCACCGATTCATCAGCCGTGCTTATTTTTATCATAGCAAGGGTATTTGGAATGGGCAATACTTAAAATGTATTAAGCATTGATGGACCAATAAAAATGAGCTCAATATAAACGGAATGCTCCGTTTATATTGTGCGAAAAGTTTGGTTTATATAGATGCGAAAAAGCGAAAATGTAGACAGATAAAACGGACGGAAAATTCTATTTTCCGTCCGTTTTATCTTTATCTTATTGATATAATTTGATATTTCGCAGCATAAATGCTGCGTCACTATGACTAGCTTAGCGCTAATCGATAGTGACGCAGCGTGCTGCGCACGTTTAAAGCGCACGCGTTCCCGTGTGCCGAAAGAGGCATTGTGGCCGATAAAATTATTCCTCTATTTTTACCAGCCTGTTGGTATCACCCTGGGCATTTTCCCTCCCTCAAGGGAATAATCAACTCACCCTGTTTCGCGTCCATTGGCTTCTGCCAATACGGTTCTTTGTTTCTTGCATTGCAAAACAAAGAGCCTCATTTTGCCCACATATCCACACTATAGCTCCACTTAGGTTGTAGATTGTTTCGCTTCGTATGGATATGTGGACAAAATGAGTTTTGAGTCACACAGTTAATGTGTAATTATTTGACAATAATTAGGTTAAATACTATTATGTACACATGGGTACACAAAATTAATGGATGGCTATTATGACTGAACCTGTACTGAAAGTGGGTATGCGAGAATTTAGAGATCATCTGAAACAATACGTATTAAAGTCTTCTCCTGTTGCGGTAACTCGTCATGGTGAGACGGTTGGATACTATATTCCAACAAAAAGCCAGACCGAACACTCCGATCTTAATGCTTTAAAAAGTGCTGCTGTTACATTAGATAAGATGCTGGCTGAATATCGCGTTTCTGAGGAAGAATTATTTGCTGATTTTAGAGAACTAAAATCAAAGGACGATAAATAATGTCTTCAAAATCAATAGTTGTAACGGCTCGCAATCAAAAACGACTCGGCCCACAATCAGCGCATCAAGTTGGCCCAAATTAAATGCGAATGAAATTAATTTTTGGCCCA
>NZ_JHYC01000043.1 GCF_000621525.1 Legionella fairfieldensis ATCC 49588
GTCAAAAGCATGCTAAAAATAAAGTCATTCGGTTTGAGCCAGCTTCTTCTGTGGGATCGGCACGATGGAATGCTTTAAAAGAAATTAGAATAGGTACTGACTATGAAGTTGGGGATGTACAAAATTTAGGAACTCTAGTTGCTGATCCCAATGGGAAAGGATTAGAGTCTCATTGGGATAAAACATCACAAGCATTGCTTGTTGGTTTGATTCTTCATTGTATCTATAAACTCAAATCAGAGGGTTATATCGCTAGTTTACCTAAGATTGACCACATGTTGGTTGATCCAGAAATAACTATTGCCTCGTTACTCCAAGAGATGACCACGTTTAAGCACGTTAATGGCAAGAACCATCCTGTTATACATGCTGCGGCAAGAGATATGATTGATAGACCAGAAGAAGAAGCCGGCTCTGTATTATCTACATTAAAATCGTTCTTGGCGTTATACCGTGATCCAGTTGTTGCTCAAAATGTGAGCGAATCTGATTTTTGCATTAAAGACTTAATGAATCATGAAAATCCAGTAAGCCTCTACATTATTACACAACCTACAGATAAAGACCGGCTTCAACCTCTAATACGTCTTTTGTTAAATATGATTGTCCGGCTATTGGCCGACAAAATGGAATTTGAACGCATCCTATCCGAGCAATCTACCTGGAAAAAATGGCTCTATGCTTTCAATAAAGACAAATTAGTTAACCACGCGATAAGCCAAGTTCGAACAAAGAAACGCTATAAACATCGGTTGCTTTGTATGATTGATGAATTTCCAAGTCTTGGAAAACTGGAGATTCTCCAAGAGTCTCTGGCATTCGTTGCGGGCTATGGCATTAAATTCTATCTCATTTGTCAGGATATTAATCAATTAAAAAGCCGCGAAAAAGGCTACGGTCCCGATGAGTCCATTACCTCCAATTGCCATATTCAAAACGCTTACCCGCCTAATCGCCTCGAAACGGCGAAACACCTTTCAGAACTCACAGGAATTACTACGATCGTAAAGGAAAACATAACAACGAGCGGAAGTCGAACTGGCCTTTTTTTGAACCAAGCCTCACGCACGTTTCAAGAAAGTCAGCGTCCCTTATTAACAGACGATGAATGTTTACGCATGCCAGGGCCTAAAAAGAATGCCGAAGGACTGATTGAAGAAGCAGGTGATATGGTCATCTATGCAGCAGGGTTTCCAGCCATTTATGGCAGACAACCTCTTTATTTTAATGATCCTGTTTTTTCCAGACGAGCATCAATACCAGAACCACTGGAAAGTGACTACTTGAATTGCATTCAAGCACAAAACAAAGCAATTACCTTATGAGAATAAAAACGCGATTTAATTCCGGTAGTTTCATTTTTTTTAGCATGAGCTGTGTGCTTATTATGAGTGGCGCACTATTTCTAGCAGGTGCTCGCATTAACACAAGCCCAAGTATTCCGGTTGGTCTTTACTGGCTAAGCAATCAGCCTGTTAAAAAGGGTGAATACGTTATTTTTTGTCCTCCTGAAACGGCTATTTTTAAACAAGCGCTTGCCAGAGGATATCTTCCGATTGGATTTTGTCCTCTGGGCTCGACTTATCTAATGAAACAAGTCGTAGCAACCACAGGGGATCGCATCGCTATTTCATCAGAGGGTGTCGTTATAAATGGTCATCCATTAGCCTTTAGCAAACCTTTACTTAAGGATAGTAAAGGACGTCCTCTCTCTATCTGGGAAGTTTCGAATTACCGTTTAAAGTCATTGGAAGTTCTCTTAATGACTAATCAAAGTCCACTGTCTTTCGATGCTCGTTACTTCGGCTTACTAACAAAAACTGAACTTATGACGGTGATTAAACCGATAATCGTCTGGGTTAATGCCCAAAAAGGAAAATAACATGCGTTTATTCATAGCAGAAAAGCCTTCTGTCGCTAAAGCAATCGCTGAGGAATTAGGTATAACCAGCAAAGGAGAGGGGTATATCGAAAGTCATTCCGATAAAATTACCTGGTGTTTTGGTCACATGTTAGAACAAGCGGAGCCAGACTTTTATACGGATGAGAATATTCCACGAAACCCAAATAATGGGAAAAAACGCTGGCGAGTTGAGGATTTACCCATTATCCCGCAGAACTGGATCGTACATCCTAAAAAAGATAGTGAAAAACAGCTTCAACTTATTGGTCAATTATTAAAAGAGGCAGAATTAATCGTCAATGCAGGGGATTCGGATCGTGAAGGACAGTTATTGATTGATGAAGTCCTGGAATATTTCAATTGTAAAAAACCAGTTCTTCGTTTTTGGGTGTCTGCGCATGACTCTATTTCTCTGCAGCGTGGTTTATCAGCAATGAAAGATAACTCCCACTATAAAGGATTGGGTTATGCCGCAAAAGGAAGAGCACGTGCCGATTGGTTAATTGGTATGAATCTAAGTCGTGCTTACACGTTGCGAGCACAACGAGGCGGATCACGAACTTTGCTGACTGTAGGCCGTGTTCAAACACCAACACTGGCACTTGTTGTTGCAAGGGATAGAAATATTGAAGCCTTTAAATCAATTCCCTATCACACCATTAAAGCAGCCTTTCAACACGGTGATAATGCGTTTATTGCACATTGGCGTGCGAATGAAAATCAGGCGGGATTAGATGAAGAAGGGCGCTTGATTGATACTACCCTTGCAAATAGCCTGATTACCAAGGTAAGTGGTCAATCAGGACTTGTCACTCATTACAACGAAGAAATTAAAAAGAAAGCACATCCTCATGCCTATTCACTCTCTGATATTACGCTTTTAGCGTCTAATAAGTTTGGGTATAGCGCTTTAGAAGTTTTGGAAACTTGTCAATCACTTTATGAGACTCACAAATTAACAAGTTATCCGCGTACCGATTGTGCGTTCTTACCCGAATCGCAACATGCCGATGCTCCGTTGGTGCTTGCAGCAATTAAGGAAGTCAATCCTGATTTAAGCGCCATGATTGATGCCGCAACGCCCTCTATCAAATCAAAAACATGGGATGATACAAAAGTCTCGGTTCACTATGGCATTATTCCCACGACGCATCGTGGCTCTATCGCTAAGTTAAACGATAAAGAACGCAATATTTATGACTTGATTGTTCGCGCTTATATTGCTCAATTTTATCCGTTGCATGAATATTTAAGTACCACAGTCAAACTTGTTATTGAGGGTGAAACCTTTGAAGCCAGTGGTCAATCGATTCATTGTGAAGGCTGGTGTGCAATCTATAAAGAATCGAGAGACGAGCAAGAAAAGGGAGGGGAGGACAATCAAAAAATTCCATCCATGCTCGTTAATGACAACATACAATGCATCAAAGCATCTCGTCAGGATGTAAAAACAAAACCGCCAAGTCGTTTTACAGAAGGCACTTTGCAACGTGCAATGGAAAATATTCACAAATTTATCACCGAACCAGAACATAAAAAAATGCTGCGTGATGGGGATGGTATTGGTACGTCAGCCACACGAGCTTCAATCATTTCCGAATTAAAACGACGTCATTTTATTGAAGCAAAAGGAAAACAAATTATCAGTACGTCATTAGGACGTAGCATGATTGATGCACTTCCAGAGGTTGTCAAAAGCCCCGTATTAACAGCGATATATGAACGTTTATTACGTGATATTGAAAAAGAGCCTTCCTATTTAGACGGATTTATAGAAAAACAAATCAAATTTGTTACCGAACAAGTCGTTAAAGCCAATGATGGCGCGGTGAAAATTAATGGCGCTGAACAAATCGTTCCAATATCTGAATTATATAAGTGTCACCACTGTAAAAAAGGGTTAGCAAGACGTAAAGGACAGAAAGGTTTCTGGTGGTCTTGTAGCGGTTACCCTGAGTGTTCGCAAACCTATAAAGATTTTAAAGGTAAGCCTGTTTATAACAATAACTAGGAGTTTTCAATGACAGACCAAATAAAAGGCAAAGATGATCGCTTCAATACCGAATCCTACAATGTGTTACATGAAAAACTACTCGATGCACAAACACCTGGTTTTCATGTTGAATTTGATCCTGATGAAGCGATAACGGTTGGCGCCTTTCCCGAAGATGCTTTAAGTGAATCCGATGCCATCCAAAGCAGTATCGATTTGCTGACTACCGATTCATTAGCCGTCTCTACTCAAGGAATTCATCATGAATAAAACACTCTATCATGAGGTGGTTGCAGAAAAAATAATTGCTCTGCTTAAAAAAGGATGCGCACCGTGGCAATGTCCCTTTGAACCAGGAGAGGCAGGTATTTTACCCTTTAATCCAATCACTGAGAAACGCTATAAAGGAATTAATGCTATTCAGTTAATGGCTGAGGAATATAGTGATCCACGCTGGATGACCTATAAGCAAGCAATGTCAGTGGATGCCCAAGTACGCAAGGGAGAAAAAGGATGTGTGATTCAATACTGGAAATTTACCGATTTAATAACTAAAAAAGATGATTACGGAAACCCTATCCTGGATGCAAATGGAAATCCAAAAAAGATTGAAGTGCATCTGGAACGTCCCCGTATATTTTATGCAACAGTCTTTAATGCTGAACAAATTGATGGATTACCTTCTCTTGTTCACAAAGAAAAAACCTGGCATTCCATAGAGCGTGCTGAATACATTTTAGACGCATCAGGCGCTGTCATTTTGCATAATGGAGGATCTCGTGCTTTCTATCGACCAGGAAGTGATACCATTCATTTACCCCTTCAAAATCAGTTTCAAAGTGCGCATAACTATTATGCCACCGCTTTACATGAATTAGGTCATTGGACTGGTCATTCTTCACGGCTTGATCGTGATTTAACACACCCTTTTGGCAGCGAAGGTTATGCTAAAGAAGAGTTGAGAGCTGAAATCACGAGCATGATTTTAGGCGAAGAACTTAGCATAGGCCATGATCCTGCCCAACACGCCGCTTATGTGGGTTCGTGGATAAACCTATTAAAAAACGATCCTCTGGAATTGTTTCGAGCAGCCGCTGATGCGGAAAAAGCTCAACACTATATTCTTTCTTTTGAACAAAAACTTATACAAGAACAAACGACGGGTCAAACTAGGATTGGAGAGCAACCTCTTGTATCAGAACAACTTATGTCAATAGTAACTAATTCGAGTGAATTGTCAGAAAACTCTCTTCTAGCCAATACCTCATCTTCCCATGAAGCAATCTTAGAGACAAAAACACAAGCAATTCTTTCAGAAACATTAAAAAACTCCACTGAAAAACAATGGCTTCATATTCCATTTAACCAGAAAGAAACAGCGAAACAACTGGCAGGTGTTTTACCCAATGGCCAAAAAGCTATCGAATGGGATAAATCGGCAAAAAGCTGGTTTGCTCACCCAGGGACTAATCTGGATAAACTTACTCCATGGCTCCTTAATCACAACTCTACTCGCCAAGGATCTGCATTAGCCCCTCAAGAGGAATTTGCTGAAACATTAAAAAGCTTAGGTTGCCTTATTACGGGTAATCATCCAATCATGGATGGAAGACCTCATCGCATTAGTACTGAGGGTGACAAAGGAAGTGAGAAAGCAGGATTTTATATAGGGCATTTAGACGGACACCCCGCCGGCTATGTAAAAAACAATCGTACTGGCGTAGAAATAAAATGGAAAAGTAAAGGGTACGTATTAAGTGATGAACAAAAAGAAGCGCTGCAATCTAATTTGTCCTCAAAATTTCAGGCTCGTCTTAATGAGCAATCTCATAGCCAGGAACAAGCGGCACTACGAGTAAGTAATCAGGTATCTCATTTAACGACAATTAAGACTCAAACTCCGTATTTACGAACGAAAGAGATAGCGATTCATTCAGGCATTTTTACTGATGAAGAAGGAAAAACAACTTATATTCCAGCCTATGATGTACAGGGTAAGCAATGGACCATGCAATACATCAAGGAAGATGGCACAAAACGATTTGCTAAAAACAGTCGCAAAGAAGGTTGTTTTCATGTCATTGGTGGATTGGATGCATTAAGTTTAGCACCTATTCTTATTATTGCTGAAGGCTATGCAACTGCTGCCAGTTTAACGCAAGCATCAGGAGTTCCTGTCGTTTCAGCATTTGATTCAGGAAACTTAACACCTGTTGCGAAAGCTTTACATGAAAAATTCCCCAACAAACCCATTTTGATAGCAGGTGACAATGATTTTTACCTTGAAAAAACACAAGGCATTAACCCAGGAAAAACCAAGGCAAAAGAGGCTGCCGCTGTAGTGAATGGTCAAGCTGTATTTCCCATTTTTGCCCCTGGTGAACAGCCAATCCGTACAAAGGGACTTACAGATTTTAATGACATGGCAACGAAGAGTGTATTAGGTCAGGAAGGGGTTAAACGCCAAGTGAATAGTGTTATTGAAAAGATTGTAAAAGAACATTCTCTTGTTGAAAGGCCGCGGTATTCAAAAAAAATTCAACATCGGGATAGAGATTGCTCTATGTCTCAATAGCACACTGACATTATTTATATACACACGTGACCAAGGAGGTACGTTAACAAAAACCAATTATTTAGGGTGTTTATGATGAAAAATTGTAACAAATTTCATTTTATTTTCAGTGTCTGTTTTCCTTATCTATTAAGAATGAAAACACCTCTCTTGTCTTCCATAAAATCGTTCCTTGTAATCACAGTGGTTATTGTTTTATTCATGTGTTGTAGGGAAGTAAAAGCAAATCCTGCCTCCACCGAATACGTGCAAAATGCAATTAATGCCTTGCGAAACGAGCTAAATGGGCAAATCAATAGCAATCTGCAGCCCTTGCAAAACCAGATTAATCAAATGCCTGCCCTAATTAATAACGCCGTACAACCCTTACAAATTCAGCTTAATCAACTTCCAACCATCATTAATAATCAAATCAATAACGGACTAGAGCCGCTGCAAAATCAGGTGAATGAGTTACCAATCATCACGCACCAGATTGGCGATATCGTTCATGGCGGTATTGTTTTTTTTTGTCGATGAGTCAAAACAGCATGGGTTAGTTGCATCACTTACCGATTTAAATGAAAGCGTCGAATGGCGTAATGGTGAAAGTGGAGATCGTCTCGTGAATGCAAGTGGTATGGGATTAAGAGCAGGAGAGATCAATACCCGTCTTATTGTTGCCGAACAAACGATTGATCAACAAGACGGCCAGTTTGCAGCTTTACTCTCATCCAGTTATCAAGTTTTAGCGGATGGGACACCTTGCCCATCGACACCAACGCTTAATGCAACTTGTTATGGCGGTTGGTATCTACCCGCTGTTTTTGAATTGATGTTAATGCAGACCAACCTTAAAAACAGCGGCTTGGGTCAACTGAGCGATGGGCTTTATTGGAGTTCAACCGAAGCCAGTTTCACCCAAGCCTGGGTCGTTGATTTCAGTGTAGTTGTAACGGCTCGCAATCAAAAACGACTCGGCCCACAATCAGCGCATCAAGTTGGCCCAAATTAAATGCGAATGAAATTAATTTTTGGCCCA
>NZ_JHYC01000044.1 GCF_000621525.1 Legionella fairfieldensis ATCC 49588
TTTTAGCCGAGTCAATCGCTTTTTGATAAAAAGAATGAAGTCAAGTCTATCTCTTTTCTTTTTTTTTCTATAGAATAACAAAGCTTCACCGTTTTTATTCCCTGTGGATAGTTTCAACAATTAACCACTCTGCCAATCAAGAAAAATACCTTCATCGAAGTCACAATCCTTAGTGTACAAGACTTGTTTCTCATTTCCTTTAACCTGACTTATCCCCAGAATGTGTGGATAACCTTGTGCATACCCCGTTTAAATCGTTGATACGCCTATAAAATCTCTCGCTGTATCAAGGATAGCGAGCTGCTTCTTTTTTAGCAGTTGACTTGCGCTAAATCAGACCACCGCGTGGTGTAACAAGGGGAACGATTATCCGAGCGCATCGCCCAGGCCCTGGTAAATCCTTCCGCAGCGAGGTGAATGGTACGCCTGCCGTATTTTTGATTGATGCCATCCAGTGTGGCGAGTAAATGCTCCTGTTTAATCCGGGCATCCTCATTCCTCTCATCAAACAAATCGCCTTGTCGATTCGCTTTAGGTGTCAAATCCGTCAAACAAACGCCTATTTTTTTATAAGGATGATTGACGACAAACAACTGCTGTAAAGCACGTTTGGCCCACGCAGTAATGACACGGACATCATCACTTGCCTGAATCAGTCTCACCTGCCAATGCGAATGATAATGCGGCAAATCCGCACGAAATCGATGGGTGTCGACAAAGACTGTTATTGAGTGAACGAGAAGCTTATCCTCGCGTAACTTCTCGCAAGCGCGGGCACAATGGGCGCTGAGCGCTTCAGCAAGTGCTGAAAACTTGGTCTGCGTTGAACCAAACGATTTGGATGAAAGAATGGATTGCCTCGCTTCACGGGAATGCGTTCCTTCACAGATAACCCCTTGCAATTCCAGGGCGGTACGCATCAACACCACATTATAGCGCTGGCGAAGTTGATGGACATTGACGGCTGCCAAATCATGAGCCGTATCAATCCCCTCGCGCACCAATTGGTGATGCCACTGCCGGCCAATCCCCCACACCTCACCGACTGACACCTGCTTAAGCCAATGGCGTGCCTGAGTCACATCCAGAACAGGGGTGAATAACGTTTTTTTGCAGACGTGATTGGCAAGCTTGGCCAATGTTTTAGTCGGCCCAATCCCAATGGATACGGGAAGGCCAATGTCTTTAGACAAGCGTTTTCTTAATGCCTCGCAAAAGTTGAGGTGTTCTTGCCGAGGCATCGTTCTTAAATCGAGAAATGCCTCATCAATGGAGTAGACTTCAACATGCGGCCAGGCATTTTGAATGGTTGCCATGACACGGTAGGACAAATCCCCATACAAGGGATAGTTGGACGAGAAAACGACCACACCATACCGTTTGCACAATCCTTTCACCTGATAATAAGGTTCGCCCATCTTAACACCCAGTGCTTTCGCTTCATTCGAACGTGCGATGACACAGCCATCGTTGTTGGATAAAACAATCAACGGTTTGTCGCGCAAATCAGGACGAAACAACCGCTCGCAGCTCACGTAAAAATTATTCACATCAATCAGCGCAAACATTAAGCCTACACCGTCTTGATGATGTGTTTTACTACACCCCAAATCACTAACTCTTCCTCACCGGTGATATCAAGCGGCGGATAGGTGTTGTTTTCAGGGAGAAGCTGGACCTTCCCTTCCTTTTTAGAAAGACGTTTTACCGTTAACTCGCCATTTAAAGCAGCAATCACAATTTTACCGTGCAACGGCTCAAGGCTTCGGTCAACTAACAACAAGTCGCCTTCATTAATACCTGCGCCATTCATGGAATCCCCCGATGCCCGTACAAAAAAAGTCGCTGCCGGATGGGCTATCAAATACTCGTTTAAATCCAGATAATTTTCGATGGTATCATCGGCAGGCGAAGGAAACCCCGCACGCACCGTGCTTGAATAAAGGGGAAACGCAAGCGCTGAGGTTGGAGAGGAGCAATTAAGAAATTGTTTCACCTCTGCAATGCGCGATAAAGGAATGCGAATGGGTTGAGTGGTTTCCCCGTATTGATTGAGTCCTTTGGGGCGTCCTGCACCAGGCCGTTTGCCGCCTCGTTGATTCGTCATGGCGTTACCTTTGATTAATGTGCAATAATCAAATAATAATCAATATTACTTTTTTTTGCTATAAAAAGGTTCTTCCGAGAAAGAGCAAGCAGGTCAATTACGCCAAAGGGTTCGTTATCACGTTGTTTTCTTTTTTTGAAAGCGCTTGTGCTTCTTCTTTTCTCACCATTACCTCTTTTGGGGCGACAACGCCCAGTTTGACAGCGCCTGGATCGCGGGTTTTCAAGGCAATGAGAGACACAAGCTGGCCTTTTATCTTTAACACGACTTTATGCGCGAAAGGAACGGTGACAATATCCATAGTAAGGGTCAATAAAAAATAAAGAGTCTAGTATAACAGAAAAACACGTTTTTCTCTTTTAGTGAACAAAATTTCATAAGAACACTGCGCTATAATTTTAGCTAATTCATTGATTAAAAAAGCAATTCAAAATTGTTACAAACATTAACACTTTTTGGGTTAAAAAAAGAATTCAACTACGCTATGATTCGCGCTCAAATGATTGCCACTGACTGGCATCGAATACTATTCATTATTGCTGTAGTTCATGTTGTAACAACCTGTTTACACGTTAACCCGTAACAAGGAAATCAAGGATATGACGTTTGAAGTGTTTACTATTTCCACCCCTGGTTTTTTAAAAAAAATTCAAGATGCCCTTAATGAAGGCATCACGTATTTTGCCAAACTGAAAGAGTTAGGAGGCCGCACTATTGACCCCTCTCCAATGAATTACAGGAATCAACTTCAGACGGCCAAACGTTTATTAAGAGAAGACAAGGGCTTCGGTGCCTTAAAACAAATCACCACTCAAGTGCTTCACGAGAAAAAAATCAGCGAATTTTTAGACTTTCATGAAACGCTTCGGGGAAAAAGGATCTGGGATAAACTTCGCCGTGATTACCCAGCCCAAAAACAACGCCTTAATCGTCTTAAAGAAGCCTGGCAGCATCAAAGTGCTTTTTCCCATTTTACTGTAGGCGCCTTGTTTGAATGCGAAGACCTTTTGCAAGCATTGAAAACGCTCACCACGAACGCACAAAACGAAGCCAGGAAAAAACGCTATGCAACGGAAGCCCTGGTCGATTATCCCCATCACTTACAAGCCATTCAACAAGACATTACGCAAGCAAGGCAAGCCATTGCCGAAGCGCTTTTTTATCGCTTGACCGTAGCCCTGCACACAGGCACGCTGAATGAATCCAATCCGACTCAATTTTTACTGAATCAATTGAAAGAAAACGGCATTCAAACCTTTCAGCGCATGGAAGACAATGAATGCATGACTGGCAAAGAGGCTCCTTTTCCTTTTGTGAAAGCCGTCGCTTACATAAAAGAACACGGCGCACTGTCCTTACAGAATGTACTCAATAAACAACTGCTCTTAACTGAAAACACTGGCCTCCTCATTAAGAAGGAGGGTAAGCACGTTTTTTTAGTGCCAGAACCAATAAGTAGCGACCTATCTCAAACCTCCTTTTTTTTACGCGTTATGTCGCGCCTGTTTAATTTGCAGGATTACTTTTTTCGCAACAAATCGGACTTGTTGTTTAAATTGCTTCGCCTGAATGCCTTGCAGCCTCCTCAACAAAATCGTTGGGAATCATCGATAAAGTGGTGGCAAGAACTCACGGATTTACATACTACACTGGACGTGGCACTTCAAGACGCACATCGGCAAAAAAACACCTGGCTTGCTTTCTTCTTTAAACCATTTCACCGTTTTTTGGAGCGTTGGCATGGATTGATTGTTAATCGAAAACACCACCTCATGCAACTGCAAATGACTTACTTGCAACAATTGGCTGTAGCGCCTCTGCCCATTGAGTTTGCTTTTGCCGAGTCGGATAATCCCAAACTTTTGCAAATAAAGGCCACCATTCAACAGCAGCTGAATGATATCGAGAAACAACTTGGCCCGCCGTCTGGTCATGAGAAAGACAGGCAGCGATTGAAAAGGATTCGACAAGCCGTCATCAAGCATTGGCAATTGGACGAGAATAACGATGCAACCCCTTCCATTGAATCCGTATTATCCCATTTTGCTAACGTCAATCGCTCGCTGCCCCGCGAATTATTGACGGCCTTTGAACACGCCCTGAACGAACAATCACCCGCTCAACGGGAAGCGCTAATCACCAACCCCTTTATGCTTCAAAACATGGTCACACAGATTAATACAACGTTAGACGAGTTGCTTCCCTGTCTTTATACCGTCTTGCCTATCCATGAATCCTTACTTTATTTGCATCAAATCAAACGCGTGTTGGCGCTATTGTCATCGACACCGAATGCGAAGGACGCCCTTGCCCCACTTAAAACAACGCTTCACTCCTTCATTAACGATTATCAGGAGTGTATTCAATACCAGCCTCAAGCGACATTGCAAGAAAATGACCACTATTTCCAACACCTGGAATGCGCGCTTTTAGCACTCCTTGCTCTTAAGGACGACTGGCAAAGTGAGCACAAGGCATTAATGAAAGCCTCTGAAGCGCGCTTAACGAAAGGGAAAGGCGATGAGGTCGTGGATACAGAAGCCTACGTTGCTCAATCGCAAGAAGAACGTCTTTTACAAACAGAACAACTCAACGAAGCGCACGCACGCCAAGAGACGCTTATTCATGAATTGAATACCGAAAAACCAGACCTTGAACAACTCACCCGGCAACGAGCCATGCAACGGGACGAATTAACCAGGCTTTACACTCGATTAAACGGAGTGCGTTTGTTTAAAGAGCCGCGGGGCTTCACACCGCCAACGGCAACACCGACTACTGCGCACGATAATCATTTAACTCATCAATTTGCTTCATAGAAAGGATGTACTGCAATGAAAATTAAACTCCACGCCTTTAAAAAGGCTTTACAATCTCAAATCAGTTTATTCATTCAACAAACCCAACCGTTTGATAAGCGCCATACGAATTCAGCAACCCATTTGGTGGTATTTAATAGTAACAAGCGTTATTTTGCGTACCTGCTCGATTTAAAGCGACATCACTGTCTTGTCATTGAGGATATTCAACGCATTAGTGACCTTGCGAAACAAACCAATACCAGCAAATTATATCCCCACCTTAACGAGGAAGAACAAAATCATATCAGTGCGTTATTGCAGTGCTTAGTGCCCCCTCAAGACGAACAGACGCTTGAAGAGGAACAAAGTGGTGTGGCGTTATGGATGGCGATTCACGGCCAACTGAACAAGATGCCAGGTTGGTGGCATTTCTTTTCACCCTTGCGCGCCTTGACCTTGAGCCTGGAAGAGGTGCTTGAAGACGCTTCACCACATGATCTGAAAGCCGAAGATAACACGCACTTTAACACCTTGCTTCGTACTCTAAAAACACGGATTAATCACCTGGTGGCCTCGCTCAATGAACTGACCGTGAAAAATCAGGAATTAGCGCGTGAAAATGAACAATTAAAAAATGAAGTGGATGAAGGACTCATTAGTCAGGAGAAGGCTCAACACCTCATTCAAGAGCAAGTCGACCAGTTGCTCCATTCTAAAAAAGCCTTATTAACGGAGTTAGAGCAGTTGAAAAAAGCCTATCGTTTAGCCATTGAGAAAAATAATACGCTGGAAGAGAAACTGAAGGATGCAGTAACAGAGACCAAAGCCCTCTCGGCACTCAATGCAGAGCTTGAGCAAGAAAATCAACAACTGCGAGAGACTCTGGAAAACCTGGCGGATGACGTGGAAAAGCATGCGAAACAGATTGAAGAGACAGCATCCTCCTTTTTGCCCGCCGCAAAAGGGAGCGAACAAGAATCATCCAGAAAATCATCGGGACCAGGACATACCTCCGTATCGATTCAGGAAATCAATGCCAATCATCAACGGAATCGGCAACGTTCTGGAGCAACCCATCGTAATACGCTGTTTCCGCCTGTTCGCAATAATAAACCCGAAACCACAGCGAAAAATAATGAGCCGTTTACAAACACTTACTAAGGGCTAACGAATGAAAAAGGATTCGCGATACAATTGCGAGTCCTTTTATTTTATTGAGTGAAGTGAAGAGACTCACATGCCTTTCTTTTCCCGAGCCATACGCTCTTTGATGTAATCAACAATCACTTTGGCATCAGCAGGTCTAAACGGTTTATTAAAATAATGGGCCATACCAACAGCCTTTGCCTTTTCTTTATATTCCTCTTCATTGTGAGAGGAGACAGCAACAATAGGTGTTAAGCGATTAAGCGGGCTGTTATTTTTTATTTGTAAGGTGACTTCAAAACCATCTGGCCCCTCACCTAAGCCAATATCCATTAAAATGAGATCATAGGAATGAAGGGATGTTTTATCAAGGGCCTCTACTCCATCGCTTGCAATATCCACTTCACAATCTTGCTTGATAAGCTGGCTTTTGGCGACCACTTGCGCAATGGGTGTGTCTTCCACTAACAAAACTCGAATCGGCATCGCTGACATTCCTGTGCTTAACCTTATCATTAGAGTGTTAATGACAATCTCAAAATTTGCAAGAAAAGAGACTTTATTGCTATTTCAAACAAGACCAATTAGTAATCCT
>NZ_JHYC01000045.1 GCF_000621525.1 Legionella fairfieldensis ATCC 49588
CCCCTATTGAATGCCCCACATCCTCAGCCATTGAAGTGAAAGGAGAGTAAGATGCAAGCCACTATAAAACTACCTGTTGTCAATAAAGAAACGATAGACGTTCTTAATCGAGTCCTTCCTGATGGCAGGTCTTATTTGGAACGGGTCTATGTCAAAATCGGATTGCTCATTAAAGCGAGTGCATTAAACAACGCCTTTGCTCTAGTGAATCTCTACCAATTACACGATGAGATTATCAATCTCAGCGCCTATTTCGATGATGAGGTGGATAAATTTGAAGGGCAGATTGAAAAGAAAAAAACGATTAATCCCACCAAGGTATCGTTCATTGCTCAATCTGAGCATGACTTGCCTTGCAACAATCCACTGGCGTGTTCTCTATATGAATTAATGGTGGGCTTTGATAAGTTACTTTCCACCTTAAAATTACTTCATCTTAGCGGTTTGCTGGAATCGAAAGCGGCGTTGTATCAATTAAAGGAACGCTATCAGAAAAAGCTCAATACCCTCCTAAGTCAGATTATCCAGACCCCTTCGACCCAGCATTATCCGACCTCTGTCGCCGAGCTGATTGAGACCCCTGACGCCTTCGATAAAACCTCCATTCGACTCGATGTGTTAATCCAGGCCCTGGATGCGCCTTATGCGCCAGGGGTTAGTGCCCAAGGTCTTCATCAGATGAAATACAAACTGAAGCAGCTGGTTCAGCGCCAGTCTGCTAAGGCGGTGGAGGTTCAGGCATGAGATTATTTATCTGTGAAAAACCCTCACAAGCTCGTGATATTGCCCACGCTATGGACGGTTCTTTTGAAAAAGACGAGGGCTTTTTAAAATCAAGCCACACTATCATTACCTGGTGTTTTGGTCATCTGCTGGAATTAGCACCACCCGATGATTACTGTGAGAATCTAAAACCCTGGCGAATTTCGGTGTTACCCGTCATTCCCGAACGCTGGGTATTACAGCCTCAGGCTAAAACTAAAAAGCAGCTCACCGTCATTGGCAAGCTTTTAAAAAAAGCAACCCTTGTAGTGATTGCGACCGATGCCGACAGGGAAGGGGATGTGATTGGCCGCGAAGTATTGGATTATTTTTCCTACCAGGGCGAGGTCAAACGTTTATGGTTATCGGCTCTTGATGACGCTTCGGTAAAAAAAGCCCTTCAGGACATTAGACCAGGGGAGTCTACCGAAAATCTCTACCAGGCAGGACTTGGAAGGTCACGCGCTGACTGGCTGGTTGGCATGAACTTAACCATGGCAACCTCCTGTTTATTTGGTACGCGAGGACAGGGTGTTTTATCCGTAGGCCGGGTACAAACGCCTACCCTGAAACTGGTGGTCGACCGAGACAAAGCTATTGAGGCGTTTAAAGCCAAGGACTACTTCATTTTAAAAGCCCAATTTAAAGTTGATACCTATGCGCCTTTTTGGATGAGTTGGGATATCCCAGAAGATTTGGTTGATGAGGAAGGGCGTTGCATTAATCTAGCGCTCGTTAATCAAGTTGCTGATGCGGTTAAACATCATCAAGGAACGATATCTCAATTTAGTGAAACAAAAAAATCACAAAGTGCCCCCCTGTGTCTATCGCTCTCGGCTCTGCAAAAGCTCGCGTCAGCGAAATACGGCTTTGGTGCCAAAGAAGTCCTGGATATCGCTCAAGCCCTGTATGAAACGCATAAGGCAACCACTTACCCAAGGACTGATTGTGGCTATTTGCCTGAGAGTCAATTGTCAGATGCGCCGAAGGTGTTAAAGGCTTTAAGCGACATCGACCCAACGCTTCAACCCCTGCTGGAATTAACGAATACAGCCTACCAATCCAACGTCTGGAATGACAAAAAAATTACCGCTCACCACGGTATTATTCCTACTTTAAATTCTAAAGTCAGATTGGCTGCAATGAGTGATAAGGAGTTGAAGCTCTATGATGTTATCCGACGTTATTATATTGCCCAATTTTTAGGAACCTATGATTATCTGGCACGCACAACGACTTGCTTGATTAACCAATATCAGTTTAGCGCCAGCCATAACACGCCTTTGAAACCAGGTTTTAAACAGGCTTTGGTGGGTTTGAATGAAGACGATGAGCAGGAGCTATCGGATGAGTTAATCTTGCCAGCACTTCAGCAGGGCGATGAGACGCATTGTGTTGAAACCGAGGTGCAAAGCAGGAAAAGCAAGCCACCTGCTCGATTTAGCGAAGGCACGCTGATTGCGGCGATGAAATCCATTGCCCATTATGTCGAAGACCCCAGTCTTAAGAAAGTGCTTAAGGACACAGCGGGCATAGGAACCGAAGCAACTCGCGCTAATATTCTGGAAACCTTAATCAACCGCGACTATGTGGCGAAGAAAGGAAAGCAACTGATTTCAACTTCGAAGGGCCGAGCGCTGATTGCTCTTCTCCCTGACTCCATCACAAACCCTGCCACCACAGCCCTTTGGGAACAAGAGCTGGATAATATTGCCGAAGGAAAAAGCGATATGAGTGATTTTTTAGACGAACAGACAGATACCTTGGAGGGCATGATACAGCAGCTTGAAAAGCTGGCTCAGTCCAAAGAAGCGCTGGGCAATGAGGTTACACACCCCTGCCCAGACTGTAAAAAACCCATGTTCCGCAGAAAAGGTAACAAAAGATACTGGTGGGGATGTAGCGGCTATCCAGAGTGTAAAACAACAGCGTTTGATGAAAAAGGCAAGCCCCAATTTCTCTCTAAAACACTAAACAATGAAGGTTGAGGAGTCCAACGTGTTAATGATTCTTTTTGTTATATTTATAGGCTGCTTTCTATTAGAGCGCTTGATTCCAGGCTGGAAATTACCTCATATAAAAACATGGCCTGTTAGAGTTGTTTTGCTAAATCTGATACAGATGGCTGTAGTGATATTGGCAGGCCACTCTTGGGAAGTCTGGCTTTCTTCCTGGTCTTTGTTTCACCTTTCAAATTATGTATCGGTTTGGTCTGGCGGATTCATTGCTTATTTTATAGCAACCTTTGTGTTCTATGGGTGGCATAGAGCACGCCATGAGTTTGATATATTGTGGGTTGGTTTTCACCAAATTCATCATAGTCCGCAAAGGCTTGAAGTCATCACCTCCTTTTATAAACATCCTGGAGAGATGATTGTAAACTCAATAATAGGAAGTCTTCTGGTCTATACAATTCTTGGTTTGTCTCTTGAGGCTGGTGTTATTTACACCGCCTGTACTGCAATAGGTGAGTTTTTTTATCACACCAATGTAAAGACCCCTCGATGGGTGGGTTACCTATTTCAACGTCCGGAAATGCATAGAATCCATCACCAATTTAATAGTCATAAAAATAACTATGGTGATATTGTCTGGTGGGACATGCTCTTTGGGACTTATGAGAATCCTAAAGAATGGAGTCATGCTTGCGGGTTTACACCAGAAAGAGAGGAGCAGCTAGTTAATATGTTGGCTTATAAAGATGTTCACAAAGAGAGTGGTTCCAAGTCCCCCAATTCCAGATAAAAAAAAGAGGAGTTATTGATGAAATTATATGCTGTGCTCAGTCGAGAAGTTGTTGAAATGATTGGATCAGAGGAAGATTCAAAGAACAATCATTTAGATAATTACGAAACGCTTTTTTTCTATAAAGAAGCCTCAGGCGTTTTAGTGGCCTTCCAGTATTACCCTTCATTTTGTAAGCCGTTGACAACGCTTAAACAGGCGCAAATATTGAGCAATCGTTTTGCAAGGTATGAAAAAGAACTTTATGAAAAAGACTTTATTGCCCAAATTATTTTGGAGTATGAGGACGATTTGGAGAATAACCGGTTTACTCCTACTTGCCTATTTGCCAGGTTTACCAAGGCCACTAGGATTTCGCCCTCACGCTGGAGAAAACACATTATCGTTTCTGAAGAGAATGTGGAATTAGATGAAAAAACATCTCTGCCTCAGGAAAATTGTCTGGAATGGGGCTTAATAGTTGACCGAGAGATGATGAAGAGTTTTATGGAAGAACCGTTTAAAAGCTCTTAAAAGTTCTTATTTCATTTAATAACTTTTTTATTGTGCCCCTAAGGATTTACATCTGTATTCTGAGCAGGGTGAATTTTCGCAGATTTATGGTTTTGAGTGGAATCACACGGGTCAACAGAAAATTTATGTTCAAATGCCACTCTACTAGTAATCATTCATGGCTGACACTGGTTTCATTAACACTTTTTCCAGCCTATTTTTAGTCATCTACGTATAACCAGGAGAAAACATATGACTATTAAAGCAGTTTATAGCGCATCAGGTGAAAAACCATTTTCATTTCCGCTCTATGTATCCAATAAATCAGTCGATAATACTGAATATAAAAAAATAAACTTAAATCTGCCATCGTTTGAATCCAATGAAATTGTGCTTTTTGAAGGAAATAATAAAGGCTATTTTTTGACTGTCATTCATGAAGAGGAACCAGTCTGTGTTTTAAAATCGACTCTATCTAAGGAAGAACTTGATAACTATCTCTATAATGAACGAATTGAATGTAAACAATTCAATTACTCACTCAGCGCCAAGGATGTGTTTTTTGTGTATTACTTGCTAAACCATTCCTTTTATCAGACCGACCCATCATTTCCTTGTTTTCATTTTCTGATTAAAGAAGTAGAAGGGATAGAGCATTTTTATTCATTGTACCGTTGCTATGAGTCCTTATATGAAAAACTCAAAAACAGTAAAAATGTAGATTTTTTTCAATTGCTTAACGAGGATGAATTAAATATTTTCAAGTTTAGTATCTTTTGTAATTCCGGTGATGTTCCGCTTCACTTGCTTTGTGAGGATATGCTAAAAAATTATTTAAGAACCCTACCAGATCTTAAAGCAGATGCCTTTGAAAAATTTGGTATCAGTGACTTTAATATAAACGGACTAATTAGGACGCTTAAAATGAACCCTTACTATTATATAGGGCGTATCTATGATGATAAGAGTCCTTCGGTATTTTATATTGATTATCCCCATCCAGACATTGAATCGTTTTTGAAACCTGAGGATGAATTAATATTGTGGAGAGCTGGCAAGAAATTTTGTGAGTATCTGACAGACAATTTTAATTCTATCGCAGATATGAATGAGTCAAGGTTATATATAGAATAATTTGGCAATTTTAAAAGCTATGCAAAAAGATAACGTGTGGTAATTTACGGTTTCAGGGCAAATTTAACCTTCAAACCGTAAGTTTTGACACGAATTGGGTTGCTACCTCCTTTTATGGTTTTTATAATTTTCCAATACATCAGATTGACAATTGGATTTGAAAAACTCAACAAATCCAAATTCCTTTAACGCGGTTTGTTTTGAAATCCATCCAATAGCCTTGTAGATATCGTTAAATTTTTTCCACAGTTGAGATATTGATTCAGATGGTGTAATCGCATTTTTAAATTTCCATATGGGTTCATGATGAAATAAACGATTTCGAATCAATTTAATTTCTTCGAACCGTTGAAAAATGTCTTTTCTATCATCTGCACCACTTCGTTTATATCTAGGAAAAACCTGTGGTATTAGATCAGGCCATAAGCGATAGGAGTAAAATTGATCTCTATAGGTCTTTTGCTTAAGTAAGTTCACCCAAAAACCAAAGGTCAATGAGGCAATAATGTCATTGGTTGCATACTCTTTTTTTCTCGACAGCTCTTTTTTTAAATCATAAATAATGGCTTTAGACTTTCCGTCTTGAACGACAAACTCAAACCAATTCTCATCATTAAATTTTCTGGATACGGCTTGATGTATCCCGTTTCGCAAAGCGACTTCAGCGGCGTGCATAAAGGGATAAAGGGCCTGACACATCAATAAATCCAATGATACGCCCCTACTATTTCATGATTGGAGCAGGAAGGGCAGAGGGTTTCGTAACTTTTCAATCGTTCAATGGATATGCTGTCTTCTAAAGTTGGATACATTTTTTTCTCAAGATGATTGACCCAGGCCAGTTAAATAGTCCATAATTAGTGCATAGCTTTTGGAGATCCGTGAAAACGCCTCCTTAAGCAGTTGACCAAAAACCACCTTTAGTCTCAATTCTTGAATCAAGATACAATTAGAATAAAACCACTCTACTAATCATTCCATTCGGATGTGGTTTATGAAGCATAATTGGAGAATATACATCCGATATAAATCGGACACGAGAGCCACTGGTTTTTCCAACAGTGCTCTCCCTATAC
>NZ_JHYC01000046.1 GCF_000621525.1 Legionella fairfieldensis ATCC 49588
GTGTCTTCTGTCAAAAAATCAATGAGAAGAAGAAGATTAGCATTACTCTGAATCATATGCCGTATAATAATGTCGGTGACCGCATAACAAGGCAGTGCCATACGTCCCTCATCCGATTGTAGGTGAAGCCACGGAAGGACTTGCTTTAAATCGTCCACCTCATCTAACTCCTCTAACAAGGTAAACATAAAATGACAAGACAACTCAGATAACTTTTTTTGATAAAAATGTCCAAGCTTTTTAGTGTAACTACGCGATAATTTTAACGATTGAGACATGTCAGAGAAGTTAATCGCAACAGGAATGTTGTTCTCATCCACCTGGTGGTAGCGACATAAAAAATAGGAAAGAAAACTAAACAGCGCATCGTCAGATAAAGAAATCACGCAGCCTAGGTTTCTAAAAAAATCAATTAAGGTGGTTTGTTCGCGAATCGTTTCGGGACGTTGATTTTTGTTGCATTTTAAATAACGCTGGTATTGCGTCAGTTGAAAATCAATGGTGTGTAAAACTAATGCTACATCCTTTTTCAATTGGGCATTCTCCCGAATAAAACAAGGCGATGACGCAAGCACATACATTTTGTAGGCTCTAATTTGACACAGTGTTTCACCCACCTGGGCATCAAATTGATTCAGTTGATTGGTCTCAAAACAGCATAATGCTTCAAAAACATGTTCAAGTAAGTGCTTCATTAATTGGAGGTAATGTATTTTTTGCGTAATGTCTTTAATAACAATGGATTCATCATGAGGGAGCAAGGTTAAATTAGTGATCATCGTTTTTCTTTCCGTTGAGGTTGAAACACAAAGGGATATATTTTATCAAAAATAGATCTAAATGATCAATAACTATTCAATTGGCATCTGAAAACAACTCGAAAATAGCCTGTTAGACGCTATTTTTACGGTAGTAAACAATTAATACAGTGACAGCACCGCAGGTTAGCAAGCTTAATAAATACCCGATTGCCAATAAATAATCGCCAGTAAGCAGCCCATGCAAAAGAGTAAACAGTTGAATGACATTAAAACCAGCAAACGTTATCAAGGAAACACCTTGAGCGGATTTGTTTTTTACGAGTGCTTTTATTTGAGGGATGAAAAGGAGCGCATTAACCAGCAAGCTGATTGAAAAACCAAATTCAACAATAAGCGTTTGCCAAGCCATGAATGACACGTCCTTTGTTATTTAACTGTAGTAGTTCAAACTAATCAACTTGGTCTATTCTACTCTTCTATCGTCCTCTTCTTCTAGTCTTCACATTGCCCTTCGCAGTTAATGTGATGATATCCCCTATTGATAAACGCTTTAAACGATTTATCGTGGCACCATCAATCGGTAAGACAATTATTTCGTCATTTCGTTTTAAAAGCGCTAAATGCTCCCCATCAAGATGACGAATCCCTGCAAAACAACTATCTCCTTCATCACCTTGATGATAACGCCTGTGCTTTGGTATATCGGATAACATCTGGCGTTTTAATTCTCGCTCAGCAATGTATTTATCGGCTGCGGCCAAACCGCCCTCAATCACGCCTCTCCCAGAAACATTCCATCGCAATTCGTGATTTGATTGGGCTCTTTGGTGCTCCAGGTGACTAGAAACATCACCCTGCAATAACATTTCACCTCGACTGGCGAGCTGAACCATACCGAGTTGGGACAGGTTTCGCAAGCCGTTTTTTCTGTGGGGCGGCGGTTGATGGCCAATGCGTCCAATGTGGGGCTTGTTGAGCTTATTATTCCTGGCATTGGCTCTTCCCCTGTTTCCATCATTTCTTCTAGTGGGGTTTCTTGCTGGTCTAGCATTTTCATCATTGAGTCGAGCTGCTCCTCTGGACTCAATATCAGGCTTTCTTCGATAGTCATTATTTAATTCCTGTTTTTGTTGAATAATCGGCGGCTCTTGGTGAGAAGCCTCTCTGACAAACGTAGCGTTTGGCTTTATTTGGTCTTGCTGCAAGAACACCTCACCAATAATATGAAGAGTTAGATTTAACCTTGATGCTGCTTGTACGATTTGCTTTTTGAATGCATCACTACCATTCATTCGAACGGTTTGCCCAAAACGCTTAATAGCCATTTGCAATAAGGCTTCAATACCTCGTTCAGTCGCGTTACGGGATATTTTCAAATGCTCGCCATCATCTCGAATTGCACAACCTGCTTCCCGATAAATAATAGTGCCCGTTTTGGTAATGTTATCTATTGTGGACTGCTGTTTTTTTCTATCCGTTGTAACCTGGTGTCCACCTGACAGCGTATTGCCTTGCAGTTTTCGGCGCGATGAGCGCGACCTTAACAGATGCAATGCTTCCTTATCACCTTCCAATGATTTCATTTTTAGCCAATCAGCCCACGCATAACACTTGTAGTGTCCATAAATGGCTTGACGCTCTTTAAGATACATAGCTTTTGCATTCTGAATTGTCTCGTTAAGTTGCTTGCTAGTGAATGCATACAAGAACTTTTTATTCACGGCCTGCCCTTTTAATAATCGAATGGCCGCGCGCTTTAAACGGCCTGAGCGTTTTGCGTTTTCAATGGCTCTGTTTTTTTTCAAACGTGCTTTTTCAATAGCAGACGCTCGCAACGCGCCATAATTTTTTTGCTCTTCTCGATATTTGGCGTATAACTCAACGGTTTTAACGGTCATTGCCATATGAACAGGCTGTTCAACATAACGTTGACCATTATCCATTGATAGAGAAGGAAGTGCCCTAATAGAAGACCATTGATTCTGACTGCGAGGTGGTGGTTTTTTTCCAATTCGACCAATGGGTGGTTTTTTCATTAATGAGGGATTACCTCTAAACTCCTTAACGACTTTTTTCTCAAAAATGCCCAAACGCATTTCAAGATTTGCTTTCGAAAACTCCCGTGAAACTGAGCTTGCTTTAACCCATTGCGTGGAGTGATTACCAATAACGAGGCCATTTCCTCGCTCTTGAATAATCAATCCATGCGCCTCTAAACTATCATGCACGTCTGACCAGGTTTTTGCGTGAGAAAGATTCTCGCTACACGTTCGTTTTATCCAGCTCAGCAAACTTTCAATACCGGCATGATGCTCCATATCATCCGCTCTATTTTCTGAAGCCTGTTTGCGAGCTTTGTGATTAACTGGTTGTAATCCATATTCTTGTTCTATCTGTACCGCAATATCGGCAAACGCTTTGTAGGCTAAATACGGTTCTTGCATGGTGTAACGAGTGGGATGAATTTTATTAATAGCAATATGGATATGAAGATTATCCGTATCGTAATGAATAGCACTGACTCGCAGATGGTCTTTAAAACCAATAGCCTCACATACCCTATCTTCAATCGCATTAAGCACCGCATGAGAGGGCGATTCTCCTGCTGGAAACGAAATCAACAGATGGTAATTTTTATCCCCTAGCGCGCGTTGATTTTGACTCTGGGTTGCGTGCACTTCTTTAACAGCCCAGGCCAATTGACTACTTTGACAATTCGTAATGCGAACTTGTCCTAAACGCTCCTGTTTGCCAAGCTCACTGGTAATATATTTCGTTAAACGTATAAAACTACTTTGCTTAACCGATTTCATTTGGATGTGGCGAATAATAGGCATCAAGGAAACCCGCAAAATTAGTCAAGTTGTTGCACAACGTGAAGCATGGTTTCTTGGGTGGTTTTAATACGTTCCAGAATTAACTTTAACGTATCCGGTTCAATACCACTGACTCGTTCATCGCGGCTTAACCATAATTTCAATAAGCCCCCAAGACGGCCTAAATCACCATTAATTTTTACAAGCTCAAGCACTTGTTTTTGGTCAATCACACTCTTTATCTCAAAACCAAGAGCTAGTCGGCGTAAGTAAACCGCAACGGGAAGTCCCACCTTTTCTGCATTGTCTTTAATTTGCTGCTCTTCATCAGGAAGAACAGGAACTCGGATGCGTCGGCAATGCTTGCGACTTTGTTTTTTTTCTTGTTCATCCATTTTTTCTTCCTTTTAAAAAGGCGGTAGCCGTCTGCCTCGCAGAGCAAGATTTTCCCGTTGAGCACCTTGGTGCGAATAAGGGAAAGTGAAGTGGATAGCTAGCGTGCTAGATGGCCACCTTCACCTATCTTGCCCTACTATTTTTGTTTGAAACGCCAAGGATAGCATGCTCTTTTCCATTTATTAAGCCCTGTTTTTAGCTTGATAATTCATCAAGTTAATTAATAACGATAAAAAAATGAAAAAAGAAAGATTATTGAAATATTGCATGATAAAATACTGCTAAAAACACGTTAAAACACTAACAATAATAAAGAAGGATGCGATGGCAAAAACTTTATCTGCGCGTATCGCCGAACGAGTCGCTAAGAAAAAAGTATCACGTAATGCTAAAAATCGCGCCGCCTTTCTGGCACTACGGCCGGATATCATTCAAGCTCTTGCTGACGGCTGGCCGGTTAAAAGCATTTGGGAAACATTGCATGAAGAAGAAAAGATTACATTTAGCTATCAGGCATTTCGAGGCTATGTCAATCGTTTGATTTTAACCGCCAACGCATCAACTGAATTAACCAACGAACAATCAGAACTCCTTTCCAAACCAATTCCTTTGGAAAAAACACCTAAATTTGCAACACAAGGAGTGAGCGGATTTACCTTTCAAGCAACCCCTAATAAAGAGGATTTATTGTAATGGCTAAAATTCACATCACCATGCAAGGCAAAGGTGGCGTTGGCAAATCCTTTGTTGCAACCACCACTGCACAATATAAATTACACAAGGGACATAACCCCCAATGCATTGATACCGATCCCGTCAATGCAACCTTTCATGGGTTTAAAGCCTTGCCGGTTCAACGACTGGAAATTATGGATGGCGATGAAATTAATTCGCGTCATTTTGACCAGTTAATTGAACTCATCGCACCCTCCACTGACGATGTAATTATCGACAACGGAGCCAGCTCTTTTGTTCCTCTCTCTCATTATTTGATTAGTAATCAAGTCCCTTCCCTTTTAAAGGACATGGGGCATGAGCTTGTCGTGCATACCGTCATTACCGGCGGCCAGGCTCTTCTTGATACTGTCAGCGGATTTTCTCAATTGATTCGTCAATTTCCAGAAGAAGCGCGCTTTATAGTCTGGTTAAATCCTTACTGGGGAGCTGTCGCTCATGAAGGAAAAGCGTTTGAACACATGAAAGCCTATAAAGACAACAAAGATAAAATTACAGCTCTCATTCAAATACCGACCTTAAAAGAAGAAACCTATGGTCATGATGTGTCGGAGATGCTTAAAGAACGATTAACCTTTAAGGAGGCAATCGAGACACCTACTCGCTCCATCATGACCAGACAACGTTTAAAAATAGTTCGCGATCAATTGTTTGGCCAACTTGATAATGCAGCGGTGCTTTAATGGATGAGTTGATTAAAGAAATAGCCGTGAAACACGGTGTAGCAATTGGAAAAGATGACCCCATTCTTATCATGCACACAATCAATAATTACTTAATGGATAACAATGCAAAAAGACAAGACGCATTACTTAATCAATTTAAGGGGGAAATGGAAATCCTTGCTCTTCGTTGGATTAAGGATGCAAAAGACTTGGCCGAACGCATTTTGAATAACACCTTAAAAGCAAGCAAAGAAGAAATGGCTCATGTTTTAGCACAAAGTGCTAAAACGACCTCTATGACCATTCAAACAGACATTGAACAATCATTAGAAGAGGTGAGGAATGCATTAGGACACACCAAGCGAATAGCCTTATTCAATTGTATTGCTGCATGCCTGACTGCTGTCTCAGCGGCGTCTTTAATCATTATAAGTGGTCATCTGTTATGAAACTATCAGAAAAACGTCAGTTTGATGTGATGTCAATTGATTAGCTTGCATTGTAGGGGTTTGAAGTCCAATGGTACTAAAACGTACGCTAAAAAATTAATCATAAGCACATGCTTGGAACTCTTTTTCGACTAAATGTGATTTGTTG
>NZ_JHYC01000047.1 GCF_000621525.1 Legionella fairfieldensis ATCC 49588
GACATTTGAAACATAACCAAGATAGTCATAATCTCGCTAATCGATAAGCTGCAAGCCGGACCGCGCTTGCTTTTTGTCGGGCCTGTTAGCATATAATGTTCACAATGTTTATCTAACTCGTTGCAGAAATCGTCTATTTCGCAGAAAATATTAACCAGCTGGTGCATGTCCATATCACAAATTCCTTTCGTCGGGAAAAAATTGCGATATTACAATGTTCCAGCTACCTTTTTCTATTTCAAAACAAATTAACCTTTTGATCTATAATGCTTTATTAAAGTTTAAAACCCATTACTGGGGTGTACTATAGCTATTCCTGGTGTTTTTCTGGTTGTTTATCAGGGTTCCTTTTCGACATTAAAATTTACAGACACATTTATTGCTTTAGGTGCTGAAGGGATGTCCGAGAATGGTGTGCAATATTCATGGGTTCAATTCACAAAAGTAAATAAAAAAAGCCTTACACCCATTAAAGGTATCGTAGTATTCAACGCAGATGACTTTGCCAGTTCCTGTAATGATAAGGTGATTGATTGGAAAGAGAATACTATTGATTGCAAAATGGCGCCAACTTAAGATGAATGCCTGCGTTCCATGTCTTGTCTCTGAGAGATGGTCATAAAAAGTAACGATAAATATCTGTATTATTTTGAGTCATTCCCGTGAAAACGGGAATCCATTCTCAACTTAACTCATCACTTTGCCTGAGAGAAGTTCATTTAAAATATTGAGATGAAAATTTAATCATTATTAATTGATATTGTTGATCAATGCGTCCAGTAAGCTGCTGGCACCTATTCGAAAACAGGATTTATCAGGGTTTTGGGCGATTAATTGTGTGACTAAATTGAAATAATTAAATGCCTGTTCCGGTTTTTTTATGCCGCCCGACACTTTTAAACCACAATTACTTTTAGAATCCTTAATCGCTTTAAGCATCGCAAAAGCAGCCGCAGGAGTAGCGCCTTGAGGGATTTTGCCAGTCGATGTTTTTAAAAAATCACAACCCCTCTCAAGTATTTTACGACTAAGTTGATAAATAACTTCTAATGAAGGTAATGCGCCGGTTTCCAAAATTACTTTAAAGCCAATTTTCTGATTTTTACAAAGGTCATAAACGTTCTGGCATTGAATCAGAGCGTCCTCCTCATCGCCCGCCAAATAGCACTTGTAAGGAAATACATAATCAATTTCATCCATGTTACTCCTGGCCTGTAAAGTATCAATGGCTGTTAAAATTTTTTTGGTAGACTGATTACCATGGGGAAAGTTAATAACCGTAGCTCGTTTTATCTGTCTCTCTAAGGATTCAAGTCCGGGAAGATGCTGTGGCAACACGCATACGGCGGCTACCTGATGACAATTAGCTTTTGCAATCAGGCTGTCTAATGCTTCGCTATCAGCGGTTTCATCCAGTAACGTTAAATCAATAAGAGAGATAATTTGTCTCGATAATACAGCGTGACTATAAGGAGCGGACGTTGCTTTTATATCTTCCAGCATCATTAAATAACTTTCTTCAAGCTTCACGCCAGACTCGCTATAAACTGCTTTATCAGGCGATTAAGCTTTTCAGCGGCTTTAGAAGCCATTAACACGACTGCTTCATGATTATGACTGGTGGAGGCAAGCCCGGTGGCATAGTTAGTAATCGTGGCTATCACGGCCACTTTCATACCACAATGATTGGCAACCAGTACTTCGGGTACCGTTGACATTCCTACTGCATCAGCCCCCAGAATGCGAAACGCTCTGATTTCAGCAGCTGTTTCATAATGAGGCCCGAGAACCGCAAGATAAACACCTTCATTAAGCGGAATATTTTCCTCGTGGGCTATTTTTAATAATTTATCGCGTAGTTCCCGGTCATAAGCATTATCCAAGGGAAAAAAGCGAGGACCAAATTCTTCATCATTAGGACCTACCAGAGCATTGCCTGGTTGCAGATTAATGTGATCGGTAATTACCATTAATTCACCGGGACCTACTTCTTCTCGCAAAGAACCAGAGGCATTTGTAGCGAGAAAATAAGTGCAGCCAAGCAAGTGCAGCGTGCGAACGTAGGTTTTAACGGTGTCATGATTAGTACCTTCATAACTATGCGCGCGTCCCTGTAGACAAACAATGCCAACTCCATATAAATAACCCAACACCAGATTACCGTTATGACCATGCACAGTAAGTTTGGGGAAACCTGGCAATTCGTCATAACTGATAGTGACAGCATCCTCTAACTGGTCGGCAAAACTTCCCAGGCCAGAGCCAAGTACAATACCCAGAACCGGTTTAAAATTAGGTGCTAATTGTTTTATTTTTTCTGCAGCCAAATGAGCTGCGCTAAGAGTTGTTTTAGTCATTTTAATTCCAGATTAAGGCTTAAATTGAAAAGCATAAGGTAATAACTGATGAACAGGTATGGACTGAATTACTGACTGCTGATTACATAAGTGAATGATGGTTTCTGGTGTAGAGAACTCCACGATGCGCTGACGACATGCTCCACAGGGGGAACAGAATGTATTTTCGCCGTTTAATACGACCATACTTTTTATTTTTTGACGGCCGGCACTAATCATCTGACAGATTGCAGAGGTTTCAGCACAAACAGATAAACCATACGAGGTATTCTCAACATTAACGCCAGTATATAAATTATTATCTTCACTACATAAACAAGATGCAACCGGATATCGAGAATAGGGCACATAGGCGTGACTTAACATGTCCTTTGCCTGATTTATCATTAACTCTATCGTATTACTCATCTCAAAGTACTCCTGAAGCTGCTTGCAAACTATACTCATTATCCGGAATGCTGACAAGTTACTTCATCAACTAATGACGATCCTTTTTGGTTTGACAAAGCAAATCAAAATACGCATACTCCATAATCAGATGGCGCGGGGTGTCGGGAAACCGGCTGAGAATCACCTGAATGCAATTAATATAATTTCGTCTTCACCAATTTGATGAGTCGCTTCTGGAGGGACGCTATTATTTGTAGAAGTTAAAATAGTGTTATCCTTTTTTCTTGCAGGATGTTCTTCTGGAATAATTTCTTTTCTATTGGAGATAGCGGGTTGAGGTGATAAGTTTTTTATCATTTGCGGATAACTTTCTGCACAAGAACTCGGTTTGCTGGCAGGTTTGTCCGGCAGGGCAAACTCCAGCCGATAATGCAATGTAATGATACCCAGATAAACTTTGATTAGAGTAGAAACTACAACAATTATTGGTATGGCAACAGGACAAAAAAAGGCAATTGTTGTTGCTATTGCGGTGATAAGAGAGGAAATAGTAATGCTGGCGGCATATTTTAAGTAAGCGTTTTGTTGTTTAACCGAATAATTGTCTTCATAATCCAAAGGGTGTTTTCTTTTATGATATTCACCGATTAACCAGATGCAATCACTGATAACAAAAAGCCAGCAAGCAGCAATCAGTGTTACTGGAAAAACAAGCGCAATGAAATTGCATAGTACAGCGGCTATTCCCAATAGTGCGGCAATTCGGTGTTGTTCTTTAAACTGTATTAAATTATACCATTTTTTGTTTGTGCCGGATCGATTAGGCAATAAATGACAGGCGAAAGCCCATAATAAATAACCTATAAAATAAAAGCCGGAAGAGACAAGCCCTACTGAAGCAAGAAACAGAATATAAGAGAGATGATGAAGTTGCGCTGTGATGAAGCCTAGGAAAAAAAATGCACCACTTGCTTTATTGAGTCTTTTAGCGTGGATCAAATCGTTAACCTGATTTTTTAAATTTCCTGTATATTAAGGAGCGTTGGATAAAATACAAGACTTTTCAATCACTAAGAATCTGAAACAGGTAAAGTGATTCTAACCTGTAAGCCGCCCTCGGGTCGATTTAAGGCGTTAATATCGCCTTGATGTAATTTAATAGCCTGTTGTGCTATGGATAAACCAAGACCATAACCTCCAGTCTTTTTTTCTCTGGACATATCGACACGATAAAATGGATTAAAAATTTTCCCCAGTTGCTCTTCAGGCACTCCAGGGCCATTATCTTCAATAATGATATCTACTTTTTTATCGTCTTCATTGCAATGCAGGGTAACCGTTATTTGCGGGTCCGGGACGGAGTAACGTAACGCGTTTCTTATAATATTCTCAATCGCTCGATGAATTAAACGTTCATCGAGATGCATTTCGCAACGGGGGGAAGTATGAAATATCACATGGGGTTTTGTTGCACTCGCTTCAAAATTAGCATCCTCAACAATTTGTTGGATTAAGTCGGGAAGGTTAACAGTGGTTCTGTTAAGTTGCGAGGATGATTTATCAAGTCTCGCAAACTCAAGAATTTCCCCTATTAAAGTGTTTAAGCGCAAGCATTCAATTTCCATACGGCAAAATTCAACTTCAGCGGTTCCCTGCGCTTTTTTCCGTCCTAATTCAATGGCTATTTGCAAACGGGCAAGGGGAGAGCGCAATTCATGGGAAATATCCTGAAGAAGACGCTCTTTAGAGTTAATAATCGTTTCTAACTGCTCTGCCATGCTATCGAATTCGCCACTTAATTCCGCAATTTCATCACGATGATGACCTTTAAAACGGCCTACCCTGGTGTTTAATTTTCCTGTCGCTATGGATTTGGCGGCCAGTCTTAAAGAACGTAAAGGTTGTGTCAAATAAAGTGACAGGATATAGCAGATAAGACCGCTGATAAAAATCGCAATGATCAGACGAATTGTTAAACCAGCCCAGGGAATTTCTACAAAATGAGCCAGTGGTTTCTGGCTAACTGCTACTAACCGGTAAGCTTTGCCAGAGGTGGAAAGGATTTCATGGCTGACTATAATGTCACCAAATTTAAGTAAACCATCATCCAGTTCTTCTCTGACAAGATTAGCGGCAATTTGTCTTACAATGTCAGGTGGTGTCTGATTGCCTATGATTTCACTGGTACTGGTGAGTAAATACAAGGTCATTTGTCTGGCGGCACCTGTTTGTTTAAGCCATTTTTCCAGTGCCTTACGTTGGCCTGATTCAAAGGTAGCTACTGCTGCATTGGCATAACTATCCATAAAAACGCGTTCGTGAGCAGGAATTGATGATTTTTGGGCAATTTCACTGGTTACCCAAGCGGTGGTAATAATAATTAAAATAGTTGCCAGCCAGAACGAAAGAAAAATTTTCCAATAGAGACTACGCATTAAACATATATCCAAAGCCACGCACAGTTTTTACCAGTGGCTCGCCTGCCTGATTATTTCCCGGTAATCCCCCCATTTTTAACTGACACTAAAAGTAGAAACCTAGGCTGCTAGAGCCAATTTTCTTTTGGGTGGTATACCTCCAATAGCCGAGTTAGGACGTTCATTGTTATAAGACCAAAGCCACTTGGTGGCCTGTTCCTGGACTTGTTCAATACTCTCAAATAAGTATTGATTAAGCCAGTCATACCGAACAGTACGATTATAGCGCTCAATATAGGCATTTTGCTGCGGACAACCTGGCTGAATGAATACAAGCTCAATATCGTGATTTTTAGCCCATCTTGCGAGCTTATGGCTTACGTATTCAGGCCCATTATCACAACGTATCTGCTT
>NZ_JHYC01000048.1 GCF_000621525.1 Legionella fairfieldensis ATCC 49588
TCACTAAATTTTGATTTCTTCATGCAGAATCTCCTTGCACATACATTACGAGAAAATTCTACTTTTGGCATCAACTATTTTGTGGGCGGATTACCGGAGAACATACTGTTTGTTACATCTTGTTTGATTGCTTCATTCTTATCAGAGCCTGATAAGTTTTGAGATCCCTTGTTAAGCGTTATATTTCGAGGATTAAAAATGCTTCCGGGGAAGAAGTCTGGTTTAATGGGAGTAGTATTAAGTGGAGTAAGAGATGTGGAATCGTTGTTGATCGAATTATGCAGGGATTTTTTCATGAGTATCCTCTCTTATATGATTTGATGGTAATTTTTGCAACAGAGGGTTACTAATTTATCCTAACGAGTTAATTCAATCAAGGATTTCTGGCATACCTGTTTTACAGGAAGAAGAAGTGTTCTTACCGTCTCAGATATTTACAAATCATCTTCGCAGTAAAAATAATTTGTTCTTCTGTATGTAGATAATTAATAAATAATCGAATCCGAGCCAAATTCTTATCCACAGCAGGATAAATAATAGGAATAGTATAAATTCTCTGGTTCCGCAATTTTAAACTGAAATTAATGGCTTTTCGTTCATCACCCACAATGACAGGAATAATAGGGGTATCTTGACTGGACCCCGTGTTGATGCCATGTTCCTGCAAATAGTTCAATAAGGTTGCAGCCCGTTGCTGTAATTTTTTTGGCCTTAAGGGGTCTTGTTTTAAAAGGCGGAGGCTGGTTAGCGCTGCTGCAGCATTCGCGGGACTTATACCGGCAGAAAAAACAAATCCGCCGCAACTGTATTTGATAAACTCAATTAAAGATCGTTTCCCCGCAATATAGCCACCACAACTCGCAAAGGCTTTACTTAATGTGCCCATCCAGAGATCAACATCATTAATATTCATATTAAAATAATCATTTATTCCCCCACCATGCTCGCCAATAACACCTATTGAATGGGCTTCATTAATCATCAGACGGGCATTATATTGATTTTTAATGTTGACAAATTCAGGGACATTCGGGATATCCCCATCCATACTGTATACTCCTTCAATTAAAACTAAAGCACGACGATAGTAATGACGCTCTTTTTGCATTAGCCTTTTTATATGGGGGAAAGGAATACATTTTGCCCCGGAAAAAATAGCTCCTTGTAAGGCACTGTTATGGATTAACGCAGGAAAGACAAGTCATGGAACAAAGTCTGGAAGAGAAAATTTGCATATCCCGTGAACACTTACAAATCTAGTTGGTAATAATTAATCCTATAAAAATAGAGCAACAATCCAGTGGGCTTAAAAACTTCTCGCCTAATTTAATTTTGGCTTACGTTCTTCTACTGGCCAATCATTCTCAATGATGTCTAACTGTTTTTTTATTGTGTTATATCTTCTATTGAAAAAAGAGCAATACGTTGGCGATGGTGGATAATTAAAGCCTTTTTTTATGGAATTGGCTATTTGATTTAAATATCTTAATAGATAAGAATTTTTGTTATATTTTTGACAAAATTTTTCTAAAAACTTCAAACATTTTTTCTTAAAGTAATTAAAGTTATCATCACTTATATCGCTTAAAAATAAATTGAAATTATTCAAGATAAGACGGTGAACTCTGGAAATAATAGAGTTATTATCTTGCTTAAGTTGATCGACAATATTTTTTAATTCCTGTTGAAATATTTGCAATGACTTAGGAGTATGTTTTAAATTAATGGCTTTTTTAAGATCTTCAAGAAGTGATAAATACATTCTCGCACTAAAAAAACTATAATAACCATTATTTTCTATTTTCCCGGAAAAACCAATTAAAAAAGAAATAAATTCTTCATGATATAATGGAGTATTTTGGGTATATATTTGCACTTGACGAATGATTAAATCTTGTTGCTGATTTGTCATAAAAGACTTAAAGCATTTCAACAAGCTTAAAAAGGGTTTTGTATTCTTTTCAAAAAAATCAATCAATTCCTTACTGATAGTATTCTCAACTCGCTGCTCTTTTTCTATTTTTAAAAAGTACTCATAAATTTTCGAGTTTTTTTGACACAAAATTAAGAATAAAAATTCCTTGATTTTATGCTGAGTAAAATGAGGAAGAATTTTTTCAAAAACAGCCACTATTTTTTGACTAGTGATATGAGGACCTATAGACTTATAGCTAAATTCTCTTTTAATGCCACTGACTTTATGCAGCCCATTGATCAAGTATGCGGAAAAATTCCCTAATAAATGAATGTGGCGAGTATCAGCAATAAGGGCAAATAAATCAACATTGAGAAATAGCCATCCCTCTTCAAGTGAATAATAAGAAAAATGATTTGGAAAGCTAACCGGTTTTTTTTTAATAAGGTCAGTCAGTATTTTTTTAAGATCATCTTCTTTTAAATGATTGATATAAAGAGGTAAAACGGTTCTCATAACCTTTAAATACCACTCCTTGCATATATTTGCTGACAAGTAACAGAAATTGGCAATTAAGAGCTTAGTTAAATCAAGTACTTTTTTATAATTCAGTCGAGGTAAAAGAGATTCTAAAAAATAATAGATTTGAAACTCATACGAAGTCTCTGTTAACTTATTTTTTATATACAACAAATCATTTTCAAGTTGTTTTTTGGATAAATGAGGCAGGAATATCCTTTTCATAATAAAATAATGATTAATTAAACCATCCTTGTCTGGAATTGATTGAAGAGCCAGTTGTTCATATAAATTTTGAATGACTTCCTTTGATAGAAAATGATTAATTAAACCATCCTTGTCTGGAATTGATTGAAGAGCCAGTTGTTCATATAAATTTTGAATGACTTCCTTTGATAGAAAAGGTATAAAAAGCGTTAATTTCCATTGACAAAGCCATTTTGCCTCTTCTGGCATTGAGAAAAATGGACTATTGTATTGAGAAAGAGGCCATAACTTTTGCAAGGCTTCATAGTCAAGTTGAGAGCCAAATGTCTGTAAGAGGAGTTTAGTGGCTGATTTCTCCCTGTTGGTCTCAAAATAATAGAAAATTGTAGGCCATACATCATTTAGGTCATTGAATTTCAATCTTGGAATAAAATGGCCTAATAAGATTATAGTTTCTTTGGAGTAATAAATTTCTTTTTTGTTCCCGAGTAACTCAACCAATATTCTTCTAAATTCATTCTCAGGTAACAAAGGTAATAAGAAGTCAATTTTTTCCAATGTAAATGGGTGGCTCGAATTTTTAAAGTATGTCTTAATTAATTCATTAAAAATAACCTCATCGTTTTGTTGAGCTTTTTTTGTTAACCTGGAGTATACAGCAGGTGCTATCAATCGAGCGGATTTACAAAAATATCCGGTAAAATTATTAAAATAACTTTCATTTTCGTGTAATTTGTCTAATATAGTTTCAACTTGTCTCATTTCAAAATAAGAAACAAAATTATTAACAAATTGCAATGCAGCAGGATATAATCTTTGCTCACAACCATAACGGCTCTCATTAAGCCCAAAATTTACATGAGCAGCTAATGTTTTTAACTGCTCAGGTGTATATAACAAAAAAGTGGCATTAATGAAGTTAATCAGAGGCAATGAACGAATAGATAAGTCCGCTTTACAAAGTTGATTTAAAATTTGCTCAAAATAAACCGGTCTTATCGAAAAAACGGCTCCGGCTTCTTTTGCGAGGTAATTGAGCGCATTAATGCGATCCGAAGCTGATAACACACCATTGTACATCCAATGCTCTATCTGGGGAGCTAGATGAATTGGATAATCCTCGTAATTCTTAATTAAAAAACTCAGTTGTCTTTTTTGATAAAACAGTGCATCCTGAGATTGTTGTTCGAATAAAAAATTTAATGTTTTAAAATGAATACTTTTATTTGTACGCCCTAATCCATTTAATAAATCGGTAAATGGTATATAGCGTATAAGAAAAAGATTGAACCAGTTATCTTGGGCAAAAAACATACCTGTTAAACCTCAAATTGTACAAGCTATTCGCTTACTCATAGCAAACAAGCGCAGCCAAATTTAAGGTCCCAGCATAAACTATTAGGAGCAATTTAGCACCCTCTTAATAACTATCCTGATAATTATTAAATTGTTATTGGCCAAAAAGCTTAATAATTGCTTTATTAAAAGCAGGTATATCGCCAGGATTCCGGCTTGTAAGAATCGAACCATCTCTCACTACTTCTTCATCCAGCCAAATTGCTCCCGCATTAATTAAATCTTCTTTAATAGAAGACCAGGACGTTATTTTTCGTCCTCTTGCAATTCCTGCATTGATCAATAACCATGGCCCATGACAGATTGCCGCGATTGGTTTATTGCTATCATACATATTTTTAATAAAATCAATAGCTAATTTGTTTGTTCTTAATTTATCAGGGCTTAAAACACCGCCTGGTAATAACAATGCATCATATTTCTCTGCTTTAGCCTCTTTTAGAGGGACATTGATAGTAAATTGATCACCCCAATCGGTTTCTTTCCAGCCTCTTACGGTCGATTCCTCAGGAGAAATGATTTCCGTTTTAGCACCTTCTTCGTCTAATGCTTTTCTCGGCATAGTCATTTCTACTTGTTCAAAGCCATTAGCTATTAAAATCGCTATTCTTTTTTCCGCCAAAACATTAGTCATTTTTCTCTCCTAATGGTAATCCGCCCACAAAATAGTTGATGCCAAAAGTAGAATTTTCTCGTAATGTATGTGCAAGGAGATTCTGCATGAAGAAATCAAAATTTAGTGACAGCCAAATCCTGTCGATATTGAAGCAAGCTCAAAGTGGTGTTGCAGTTCCAGATTTATGTCGAGAGCATGGTATAAGCAATGCGACATTCTATAACTGGCGAGCCAAGTATGGAGGCATGGATCTTCCAATGATGGCTCGGCTAAAGGAACTTGAAGCAGAGAATAGCCGCTTAAAGAAGATGTACGCTGAAGAGCGCTTAAAGTCAGAAATTTTAAAAGAGGTGCTTGAAAAAAAGTAAAAAAGC
>NZ_KK211303.1:0-3238 GCF_000621525.1 Legionella fairfieldensis ATCC 49588
CCACGCAACAACGCCTAAGCCAGCACTTAGGCCCAGGCAGTGCGGCCGTCCTTCAGTCCGAAGCCAGCGCACTCGCCTCAGGCGGCCTGCAAGCCGCAGCCCAACATCAGCGCTTTGATGCCGCGCAAGTGTTAAGCGATAATCTCGGGCAGGCTATTGGTGAGGGGGTCGTGCAGGGGAGTGCCCAATCTGCCCAGTCTGCTGAAGCTGCCCCTCTGGATGAAGCAGACTACTGTCCCATTCAGAAGGAAGAAGACGGCACCTATTCGCTGGCCTCAGAACATGTGTACCAGCGTTTGGTGAATCGGCGGGCGAGAGTGTTAGCGGGAATTCAGGCATCGTCTGAAATCTTTTCATTGAATGGACAGGAGGCAACAAGCGCTGAGAATAAATCCGCAGTTTTAAACACGGTAGAAGAACTCGACAGCCTGATACCGCCAACCTCCATGGTGAATGATTTTTCCAAACTGGGTTATGAAGGGTATCAGAAATACAAGGTTAATACGATTTTAAATCGTGCGGGCGGATTACAAAAAAATAATGTGAAACGAGTAACGCTGGCAAAAGATTTACAAGCGATGCAGGGTTTATTTAAATCGTCCTCTTCCCAATCGTATCAACTCATTGATAAAGCACTGAACTCAAGGACTTATAAGCTTTTTAATATTGCCAATAAAACGTTAGGCGTAGGTTACGTGGGAGCCGAGGCGTATATAGCCTATGAGGCCAATGCATCACAAGGAAAAAATGCGCAATTGCGGGAGGCTACTTCGGTAGGAGTAGGAACTGCTGTGGCTTGGAGTGGGACGGGGACGGCTGCTCATATAACGGGAAGAATAGCGGGAAGCATAGGACTTTCTCTAGGGGGGCCAATTGGGGGGATTATTGGGTACAATGCAGGAGCTGTGGCTGGGTATTTTGGATACAATTATCATGTCAGTGATTACGTTAAAGGAGCAGTGGCTTCTAGTACAAGGTATGTATGGAATAAAACCCATTTAGTGGCAAAAAATTTATGGAATTTACCTGCTGAAGAACGAAATATATTGTTGTATGTACCAGGGGAAATTTTTCTTTGAGAAAAGATTAATTAGTTATTATTTGGAGTTGTTATGGTTGAACCATCAATTTTTTTTGAGAAAATAGCACCAAATCAGTATTTATACAGAAATAATCGATTACGCTCTTCAAGGGCGTATTTAATTACTTATAAAGAAAAAAGAGCCATTGAAAATCTTTTTAAGGGTTATATGGGCTTATCAATAGGCTTGACCAGCAGTTGTAGTGCCACCATGTATTTTCGTCCAAAAATAGGGGGAACTCTGTTTATAATTTCTTCACTATTAATTATTTTAAAATTTAAAATGGATATGAAAAAAATTATTGGCAACCGGAAGAAAATCCCTTGCCATAAAGAACCTTTTTTTTCAATTTTTGAGAGAGAGGCTCAGACTGTCTCTTGGCGAGATATTTTAGAGCTAACATTGGGGATGATATTTGTTTTCTGTCTCTCAATTATTCTTTTTAATGATGCAATGACTAATAATAAAAAAAGCTTGCTTATATTGGCTGTTTTAGCCTTGCTAGCCAGTTTATTTAGTAGTTACATGATCTTCCTTCTTATTCGCCATAAGCCAAAGAAGGATCAAAATACATAGGTTAATAGTGTGTGCTTCAATGGAGAAGACCAATCCGCGCAGCGACAACGCTGCTTATATGAATTACCTTGCCCAGCAGTTGGCCGGAGAAGGGGGGTACGGGGAGTTGTCGCAGGCGTCGGCCCCTTTGCTGGAACCAGCCTCTTTGCCCGAACCGACAACCGGTTCTCCAACAATAAAGGCGATGGCCTCCCTCGCACTGGACTTTGTGCCGGTAGCCGGTCAGTTAAAAGCGATGGATGAACTATGGACAGGTCGTGACCGTCTCTTGAATGTGGAGGTTAACCGCGGCCTGTCAGCGTTAGCACTTATCCCCGGTGGCAAGCTTGCGGCTAAAACGGTGCAGTGGTTAGGAAAAACCAGACCGGTCATGGCGGCCATGCAGTTGACCCGGGATAGTAAAGTGATTGAAAGTGCCGCCAGTTATTCGAAGCAAACGGTTCATTTTCTCTCGGAGTATAAAGGAGTTATTGCCAAACATACGTTAAACGCCGCTGTCGGAGGAACGTCCTCGTTTCTCTCGGCACTGTCTACCGCGGATGCGCATCCTTGGCGTAGTGCGGTGATTGGGGGAGTAACCGGATTTTCTTTCGGATTTATAACTCCTTTATCACGAAATTCCACAATGATTATTGGAGCTGGTTCTGGAGCATTTTCAAATGGTTTAAACCAAGTTATAGATCATTTTAGTGAGAAGAAGGTTCCTTACAGTGCTTCTAAGTTGATTATTGGAGCATACACAGGGGCTTTAACTGCTGGTCTTACTTATGGAATGCCTATATTTTCAGCAGCAATTATTGGTTTTGGTCCATCAACTGTAATGAATAAATTGGGGGATGTTTTTTATGATAAATGGTATAATAAATAACAGTTCATACGAAGATATAACTCATGGTGGTTATGGTTTTTTTATTTGTTTTATTCCGCCAATATTCATCTTTTTTTTCTGTTTTGAAATAATGAATTTCATTATATTGTTTAATTCGACTCCTTCTTTTTCAGAAGATTATTTTATGATGTGGATTATTTTAATCATGATAACAAGTGTTCTGATTTTGTTTGGGTCGGGCATTATATATTGTTTTCAAACAATACAATTTATTAAATTTACAGAAAAAGTTACTGTAATTCGTTTGTATTTCTTTCGAAAAGTCGTTTTTTATCCGGAAGAATTAATAGCAATCAGCGATTTTAAAATAAATAAATTAATGTCAAGATTAAAAACTTTTCCTGTAGATGGTACAGGTTTTTTTATCCATTTAAAGAATGGAAAACGATATCGGGTGAGTCCTCATATGGCGAGATTTGAGGAGCTGAAAGCGGTATTAACCGAGATTGCGGCAAGGAATAAAGAGTGACTGAAGGGGTATGAGAAGAGGGTAGTGCACTATCCCCGCTGCTGGCCGGTTTATCGACCGCCGCCTCAGCCGGTCTGTTACGCACGTTAGGCACCAGTGCGCTGGCCGGTCAGGCGAGCGAAGCACTGGATAAGGTCTCTCCCCGCTCGTTTAGCCTCACCAGTGCGGCGCAGATGATGGCGCAGGATGGTTTGAGTCAGGGGCTGGCGCTCGCCATGACTC
>NZ_KK211303.1:3868-4941 GCF_000621525.1 Legionella fairfieldensis ATCC 49588
TGGTTAGGAAAAACCAGACCGGTCATGGCGGCCATGCAGTTGACCCGGGATAGTAAAGTGATTGAAAGTGCCGCCAGTTATTCGAAACAAACGGTTCATTTTCTCACGGAGTATAAAGGGGTTATTGCCAAGCATACGTTAAATGCCGCTGTCGGGGGAACGTCCTCGTTTCTCTCGGCACTGTCTACCGCGGATGCGCATCCCTGGCGTAGTGCGGTGATTGGGGCGGGGGCGAGTTTTATCTTTGGTTTTAAATCACCTGCAACATTTAAAAACACCATTAGGTTAGGCGCTGTTGCCGGAGCAGCATCCAACTCGGTGGGTCAAGTCATAGAAAAATTTGGCGAAAATAAGACGCCTATTAGTGTAACAAAAATAGGTGTGGCGGCTTATGCGGGCGGTGTGACGGCTTGTTTAACGTATGGCATGCCACTTATTCCTGCGGCCATTGTGAGTTTTGGTCCTTCGACAGTCATTAATAAATTAGGAGACGTGTTTTATGAGCGTTGGTATAACAGTACAAAATAATCAATATGAAGATGTTATTCATGGGGGCTACGGGTTTATGATTTGGTTTATGCCTCTTGGTTTTTTATTTTTCTTTTATTTTCAAATGATAGGTGTTTATTTATTAGTAACTGCGACACCCTCAATAAGTGAAGATTATTTAACGACATGGTTTATTTTTTTTCTAATGACATGGATTGTTATATGGTTAGGGGGTAGCATCTTTTATGCATTGCAAACCGTCCAATGTATCAAATTTAACGAGAACGACATTTTTATTCGCTTGTATTTCAACCGTAAAGTCTATTTTTATCCGGAAGACTTGCTAGCAATCAACGATTTTAAAATCAATAAGCTGATGTCTCAGACGAGAACGTTTCCTGAAGGAGGTACGGGGTTTTTAATTCATTTAAAGAATGGAAAACGATATCGGGTGAGTCCCCATATGGCGAGATTTGAGGAACTGAAAGCGGTATTAACCGAGATTGCGGCAAGGAATAAAGAGTGACTGAAGGGGTATGAGAAGAGGGTAGTGCACTATCCCCGGCGGTGGCGACGTTAGCGGG
>NZ_JHYC01000051.1 GCF_000621525.1 Legionella fairfieldensis ATCC 49588
GTGTCTTCTGTCAAAAAATCAATGAGAAGAAGAAGATTAGCATTACTCTGAATCATATGCCGTATAATAATGTCGGTGACCGCATAACAAGGCAGCGCCATACGTCCCTCATCTGATTGCAGGTGAAGCCACGGAAGAACTTGCTTCAAATCGTCCACCTCATCTAATTCCTCTAGCAAGGTAAACATAAAATGACAAGACAACTCAGATAACTTTTTTTGATAAAAATGTCCAAGCTTTTTAGTGTAGCTACGCGATAATTTTAACGATTGAGACATATCAGAGAAGTTAATCGCTACAGGAATGTTGTCCTCATCCACCTGGTGGTAGCGACATAAAAAATAGGAAAGAAAACTATAAAGCGCATTGTCAGATAAGGAAATTACACAGCCTAAGTTGCTAAAAAAATCAATTAAGGTGGTTTGTTCGCGAATCGTTTCTGGACGTTGATTTTTGTTGAGTTTTAAATAATGCTGGTATTGCGTCAATTGATAATCAATGGTGTGTAAAACTGACGTTACATCTTTTTTCAATTGTGCGTTCTCCCGAATAAAACAAGGCGATGACGCAAGCATATACATTTTGTAGGCTCTAATTTGACACAGTGTTTCACCAACCTGGGCATCAAATTGATTCAGCTGATTGGTCTCAAAACAGCATAATGCTTCAAAAACATGGTCAAGTAAGTGCTTCATTAATTGGAGGTAATGTATTTTTTGGGTAATGTCTTTAATCACAATGGATTCATCATGTGGTAGCAGGGTTAGATTAGTGATCATCGTTTTTTCTTTCCGTTGCGGTTGAAACACAAAGGGGACATTGTATCAAAAATAAAACTTAATGATCAATAACTATTCAATTTACATCCTAAAATAGATTACTCCCCTCTGTTTTTGCGGTAATAAACAATTAATACCGTAACGGCACCGCATGTTAGCAGGCTTAATAAGTAACCTGCCACCAGTAAATAATCGCCAATAAGCAGCCCATGCAAAAGTGTAAACAATTGAATGACATTAAAACCCGCAAACGTTATCAACGAAACACCTTCAGCGGATTTGTTTTTTAGGAGGGCTTTTATTTGAGGAAGGAAAAGAAGCGCATTAACCAGCAAACTGATTGAAAAACCAAATTCAACAACAAGCGTTTGCCAGGTCATAAAGGATGCATCCCTCGTTATTTAACAGAATTAGTTAAACTAATTCACTGGTTTTATAATAAGTTTTTACAAAAACGAACCATATTGAACTTAATCAGACTCTCTTTTGTCAGTATACTTTTCTATGTCTAGCTTGTTGGCGAGGTTAAGCTGCATTTTCAATATCAACTAACAAAGCTAATCCATCTCTATTAAGCATATCTTGTAAGCACAAACGCACGAACTGCTTTCTTGAATATCCTAACTTATCAGCAAACTCAGCAGCAGTCTTAGGACTGACATAACGACGATTATGTTCAATATCACATAAATAATGACGAGAAACTCCCAATTGCTTAGCAAATGCGGATTGAGTCATTTCTTCACCTTGTCGAATAGCCAATAAATGATCTCCAAAAGTTGGTTTTTTTCCTATTAAAGACTCCAAATAGCCAAGTGCTTCATTGTTTTCATTAGTAATCATGTTTATTTACCTCCATTACCTCAATAATCTCCATTTGCCCCTTAGTATTTAATTCATAGATAGCTCGATAAGCTTTATTTAATCGAATAGAACGCTGGCCTTTCTTTTTTCCTTGGAGAGGTTCATCGTGATATCCCGCGATTTTTCTAACCTCTGATAGCCCATCATGCGACACCGCTTCAACCCATTGATAAAGTTTAATAGCTATCTATTGAGGAACCTTTTTTAAATCCTTTTTTGCTGGTTCAGTAATTGTGACTTTATACGTATTCATTTAATGATTTTTATTTTCTTTAAATTGTACCCTATAAAAGGTAACATTTCAAGTTTAAAAATTTATCCTTCTTGTAATGAACGTTTCTACACTGACTCAAGCACAACGCTTCATTGTATCCAAAGACAATTGTTGTTCATTTTCTTGTTCAATAAGGGTTTGTTGATGCCATAACGCTTCCAATTCGTTTCTTAGCGTTTGAATGTGTTCTCGAATACTTGCTATCACCTCTTCGCTGGATTGATGATAAATACGCTGAGTGAGTTCATCAATTAGCGCGATCTTTTCATTCATTTGTTCTTCGAGTTGAATCAACCGCTCGTCCATTTTCTCATCACTTATCGTTTCATTAGTGCGTTTGATTTCTCGTTCTTTCTTTTGTTGCCATCGTTGTTCATGCAAGTCTTGTTTGTCTTTAAATGCTTGTCCCAAGTAGAAGTGTTTATAAAAGCCTTTAGGGGTTCGCCAACGATTGTCCCGAATCGTCTTCGAAAGAATATTGTTTCGGTGTTTAAAACACATCACCTCAGGCAAATAGAACGCAATGTTCACCAGGGCAAACAAATACTCGGCTGCCACTTGTTTAGGTGATGAAAATTGCATTTTATGTTGGAACGTTAAATTAAAAAAAGTGCCTAAGACTAATTTTTTGACTTCATCAGGGATTTCTTCCTTGATGTCTGAATAGAGAAAATGCTGAATGGTTTCGAATTGATGGTTTAATCGAGAACGTGTTGGTTTATCCACAGAAGCAGTCAATTTTTTAAAAGTAATAGTATTAATAGAAAGAGAAGGATAAAGATCTCTTATATATGATCCCCTCATTTTGAGGGGATCGGTTCCCTCATTTATATCAACTTCTTTGCATTCTGGTTCTTTATTGTCCCGTTCTTGATTGCCTTCTTGATAAGAGTCATTTGAGCCATTGGGGATATCTGTTGCAGCAGGTGATGTTTGTGGAACAGGTTGAGATGGCTTAATTAGTGCGAGTAGTTTTTCGGTAATATGAATATAGGTGCCCTTTTTTACTTCAAATCCACCGTGTTCTTTGGTTCTGCTATAGAGAGCTTGTCGCCGCTCAATAAACCCCTCGTCATTTAATTCTCTGATGTATCGCTCCAAGGTGCTTTTTGGAATTCCTGTGTCTTCTACAATTTCAGCATAGGGTTTCATGAACCATTTTTGGTCAGAATTTTTTAATTTGTAAGTGCTTGTTTGCCAACCAAGCAATATGTAATCCACAAGCTGGGCTTTGCGAGCTGATGGTATCACTTGAATAAGATTTTTAAATCTTGAGTGAAAAATAGAGCATATGTTATTTTTATTTTTGTTCATGCGATAACTATCCTTAGCCTTATTATATTGACTAATAACTTTATTAAAGCTAAGATATAATTGTTTAGACTGCATCTTAGCTATTGGAACCCCGTTGGCGCGGGGTTTTCTATTAAAACAAATTATCTATAGCTTTTCTCTAAAGCTATTTAATAGCACTGGAAAGATCATAAAGTAGCTCCTCTTTTTTAAATTCCACGTAAATTTTTAAACTTCCACCTAGTGCTTCAACATATTTTTTAAGACTTGATAAATATATATCGTCTCTTTTTTCGACAGCACAGATGTTTTTTTGAGAAATTCCTATAAGTTCTGCAAGTTCATATTGCCTTAACTGATTATTTTCTCTTAATGTTTTTAATTTTTCTCCGATCATTTGGTTTTATCACATTTTATTAATACCTTTTTAGGTATTTTTATCTCCAAGTATTTTAAATGTCAAGCTTTAAATTTCTTTTATAACAAGCACCAATTAATATTTAATATTATACAATAAAATAATAAGGGTATTTATTTTATTATTCTATTGTATAAGATATTATATAAGACGTTATATAAGACGTTATATAAGACGTT
>NZ_JHYC01000052.1 GCF_000621525.1 Legionella fairfieldensis ATCC 49588
ATCTCTGAGTGTCCCCGGTATGACAATTCCGTGAAATCCTGAAAATTGATCAGAAACAAAGTTGTACCAGGTGATTCCCTTGCTGGCACCAAAGTATTTTTTATTTGGACCAGCATTAATAGTGCGGATTGGTGTAACAAAACGCATCCCGTCTGCAGAGGCTACGTCACCACCACCCCATTTTTTTGCAAGTGGAATGGTGGCCTGATGATTCACCAGTCTTGCATTTGCTCGAACAAGCGTTTCCGCACGGATATAATTTTGCCTGACCCACGTCAGGCGATGGCGGGTCAATGCTGGAATCTGGTGTTTTATCAAGGGTTCAAGCCCGATGTTACAGGCTTCTGCCAAAAGAACTGCACAGATACTCACGGAAAGTTCGTCTGCACGTGCATTGGATTCACTAACATGCGTAAATTCATCAAGAAATCCTGTATGGGCGTGAATTTCAAGTATCAGTTCAGTAAGATCAACCTGTGGTAATAAACCCGAAATTTGCTTGTTTAACAAGGAAAGGCCTGATGAAATTTCCAGTTTATCCAGATCGGTAATTGTTAGGGCAGGACGTTTGCCAGAATTATCCATTCTAATGGCGTTATTTTCATCAAAATTGGCAGCAACTTTTTTGTAGGCAGCATCCAGACGGCCTGTAAGATTAGTTATCGCTTCGTGGGGAGATATCAGATGTCCCAATGAACGGCAGATCTGTATTTTGTTATTTTGCCAATCCAGCCCATGAAGTAATTTTGCTCGCGTATCACCCCAGCGATCGCTATTTTCAACATATAAATCTCTTCTTCTCAGACTGTCCTGCAATTTTTCCAGAAAGCATAAAATGTAACCCTGCTTTGTGATATTTCCATCCAGATCAAAAACCAGGCGTTTCCATGATTTGGTAATAATTTCCAGAGGAGGATTTTTCAGGATTTTTTTTCGCGATGAAATGATCCCGGCAAGATATTCCAGTGCCTCCAGTGTATTTTTTCCTGCGGGCGCTGCCATGAAAGTTATTCCATTAAATACCTGCGGTAAAAATTTTCGAACTTTCCCATATTGTTCAACCATCTCATCATGAAATTGGCTATCTATGGGTCTTGCCAGATGATTAACGATGGTAATCGATTCCATCAACCTTACTTTGGGAGTCAAAGCGTAAATCGCTTGACGCAACTGAACATCAGACATATTTTCATTGATAATCTGCTCGCAGGCTTTTGCCAACATAAGCGCTGATTTATCCAAATCTTTCAATGTCCGCAAACGTTTTTTCTGACCTATCTTTTTGGCATCTCCTGCAATCCCAGTAATCAGCAGATCCAGTAAATCCATAGCATCATCAAGAGCAATGATTTCATACGATCTAATGAATGCTACCAGTATGGCTATCCGTTTTTCATCCGGCATGCGGGCGATTTTATTAGAGGAAATTATACCTGCATGTCGTGCCAGATTTTTGAGCCGCACTGGTGGAATATGAGAACAGTCAAACTGACTGAATCCAAATGATTTTAATTCCAGATAACGCTTCATTGCTTCCTTGAATGCAGTGGAGCTAATTGTTACAGGCCCCTTCCGGTAGTAATCAAAACGAGATGTTGACTCCCCTTTAGGCACATGAAGAATAGCTTCAAGTTGCTGCTTCTGTTCCTTTGAAGGCAGGGATGAGAGGCGTTTCCATAAACATTTGGTGGCTCTTTCCCTAATCTCAGAAATAAGCCTACACAAAGTGGATTCTCCAGGTAAAATTATTTTGTTCTGAATAAGCCATGCAGTAGAAAAATCAAACATTAGTATCGGCCTTTCATTGCTTATCCAGGCTCTGGCATAAAGCAACCGGCTTAGTCTGAATACCCATGGAAGTTAATTAAAATCCCTGTATCCATAATATTTACGGATAAGTGCAGTGTGTTCGCGTTTGGTCGTATCACGTTTTGCATAATCATCTAGCACGGTAATATCAGAAATTGAGAGCTGTTCTGCAATGAATATCTGTATGTTGAGAGGAACCCGTGATAAATCTGAAAGAAATGTCCCTAAAAAACGGGCAGATGTTATTTGTAGGGCAAAGCCAGATCTGTTTTGTCCAAATGAAAGTATCGGGCTAGCTGAATGTCATTGGGTTCTTCATCATATTGACCATACCGTGCTTTTTGTTCTTCGGTTAAAAAATCTACAGCCATAAAACTATCTCATAACAACATCATTCATGGAATCCAATTAATCGGTGTCTACAATATTATAAATTGATAGACAATAAAAAAACCTTATCATAAACTGTCTATAAAATCATATTTTACTTTATTAGTAGACATTGTTTCTACAAATCGATTAAGGAGACATTTTTAGCCTATGCGACTCTTCGGATATGCTCGTGTTTCAACCAGTCAGCAATCTTTAGACATTCAGATTAAAGAGCTCAAGGACGCTGGTGTTAAATCACATCGACTATTTACGGACAAAGCTACTGGCAGTCATTGTGATCGCGATGGATTACAAACGCTTCGTATTAAAGTTGAGGAAGGTGATGTCATTTTGGTTAAAAAATTGGATAGACTCGGACGAGATACTGCGGATATGGTTCAATTAATCAAAGAATTTGATGCTATGGGAGTATCAATTCGTTTCCTCGATGATGGAATCAGTACAGAAGGTCCTATGGGAAAAATGGTAGTAACCATTTTAGCTGCTGTAGCCCAGGCAGAACGTCAACGTATCCTTGAGCGAACGAATGAAGGTCGCATTGATGCTAAACTCAAAGGAGTGAAGTTTGGACGAAAACGCACTGTAGACAGAGATAAAATTATTTCACTTTATACCTCTGGCATAGGCGCAACAGAAATTGCTAAGCAAATCGGAATTGGCAGATCAACCGTATATAAACTGCTTCAAGATAAGGTTAGATGACTTATTAAAAATAAAATCTTTTATAATGTAAAACTCTAAAAATAATAGTATACATTAAATGGAGTTATAATTAGTGCCTATAAATCCACAATTACCTGAAGAACCCATTCATCTGATATCCAAACCTTTGGTGTACTATATTCGTATTGAGACAAGTACAGCATGCTTATTATTGTTATTTACCCTTGTTTCATTAATTATTGCAAACTCTCCTTGGTCAAGCTCTTTTTTATCTATTTGGGAAATATCATTAGGAATCCACGTAGGTACTTTCGAATTTTCTCGCTCAGCGCACGCATGGATTAATGATGGCTTAATGACGTTGTTTTTCTTTTTTGTCTCTTTAGAATTGAAAAGAGAAATAGTATTTGGTGAGCTACGAGAGCCCAGGAAGGC
>NZ_JHYC01000053.1 GCF_000621525.1 Legionella fairfieldensis ATCC 49588
TGCCACTACGTAAAATCCGGCCCAGATTATTTGCAACTAGGCCCACATTATTTGCAACTGAAAAGTTCCCTAACCACCAGAAAAACGCACGTTTTTTGTATCACGTCCAGAAACGATAAATTATCGCTTAATGATGCCAGATAACTTGTAGAGAAAATCAAAAAATCATCTCACTTATGATCTTTATCTAACTCTAGCTCAAATAAAATTTTTTCTTCCAACTCTTCTGGCGCAGGTAAAGCATCCTTTAGTTTGTCTGGTATGTCTCGAGTAAGTTCATACCCCGCAACGCCAACAGGCTTATCGATACCACGGAGGGCGTATTCTACATCGAACTTGCTTCTTTCACTGCATAATATAATGCCAATAGATGGATTTTCATGCGGTTCTTTTACAAAATCATCTAGCAAATTAAGATAGAAATTCATTTTGCCAGCATACTCAGCTTTAAACTTGGTTGTTTTAAGCTCTAGTGCTACCAAGGATTGTAATTTTCTGTGGTAAAACAAGAGATCTATAAAATATTCAGAGTCAGGTGTAACAATACGGTATTGATTGCCAATAAAACTGAATCCATAACCCAGCTCTAAAATGACATCTTTGATTTTAGATACCATGCGACGCTCTATCTCGGCCTCTACCACTGGTGTGGTTATCCCCAATAGATCAAGCATATAAACATCTTTCATTGTTTTATCAGCTTGATCAGCCAAATGCTGCGGTAGAGCTGCATGAAAATTATGTTGCTTGTTTGCCAAAGCTAGTCTTTCATAACTTTTGGAGTTAATTTGCATAGTTAATACATCACGAGTCCACGCACATTCGAGTGTCGATTTTAGATAATACAATTTAGCATTGTCATCTTTTACTTTACTTAAAATCAACAGGTTTTGACCCCATGGTATTTCTCCAACGAGCTGTTGGAGATTTGGCTTATTTTGATATTCCAAATAAAATTGGCGCATATACCAAAGATTTTGGGGTGAAAATCCTGACTTGGTATTAAATTCAGCTTTTAAATCCTTGGACAAGCGTTCAACAACAGATTTTCCCCAACCATGTTTTTCCTGGCTTTTTACAATATGCTCACCAAGCCACCAGTATAGGGAAATCAATTCTCGATTAGCCGCGTGGGCAGCACGAATTCTTGTCCCATGAATTTGAGTCTTGGCTTTTTCAAGGAAGTCTTTATACGCTGGAAAATCACTAGTCGTTATTGCGTTCATGCTGTAATTCCAATAGAGCGAATTGCACTTAAAAACTCTGTTTTTCTCGCTGAATTTCTACCATATAGAAAATCTTTTACTTCTTTAGGTGTGGCGTGAAGAAATTCACATATGGCGGGAAGCCGATATCCAATTCTGGCGAGCTGTGCCTCTAATGAGTTTAGATCAGGGGCAAGTGCTCTATTTATAACCTCTTCAGTAATTGGTTTTATCGCTGCAGAGTAGGCTATTTCCATTGCTGTAGCTAGATATTTGTGGATTTGCAATGGTGTAATTAATGCCTGAGCGAGTCGTAACGCGGCCTCATTTGTAATCACATCACTGACTTTTACCTTCTCATTGAGGCATTGTTTAAACAGAAACTCAACATACTTCTCCATGTTGCCCATTGCATTGTCAATACTAAAGATCTTTGTTCGAGCTCCTATTTCCTCAATACTGGAGGTCGCTAGGGAATTACCCAATTTAGGATGGCCTGCCAAGATAATAGATAACTGACAACCGCTATGCGCAACTATTTCCACGATGCGCTTTAAAGCGGTTAATGTCTGCCCATGTACATCATGGGCTTCGTCAATAAACAGTGCCACTGGCTTTTTTTGCTTTTTAATTAAATCAATTAATTGGCGCTCTCGTTTTTCACCCTGTGTTGGAACCTTAAAATTTTTATCGGTTTTTGTAAGATCATAAAATAACGCCAGATAAATAGTACTCACATTTAATCGATTTTTTTCAGTAGACAATGATCGAGATACTGTAATTTTATTTTCAATTTCCAGTTCTTGTTGTATTTGGTTTAATAATGTGGTCTTCCCAGATCCTACCATCCCCGTTAAAGCATAAATCCCTCCCGCTTGAATCAGAAATTTTAACTCTTTGTATAATTTCTTCCGTTGCTCTGTCTCATAATAGTTGGCACAAATAAGTGGTTTTTTTAAATTAAAATATTCCATAACCTCTGTATACACGCATTACTCCTTATTTATTGCTTGGCATAAAGACAACGTGAAATATTGCCTTACCCGCGATTCGATCTGTTCTTTGTTTAAAGTTTCTCCAACGATATGATTAATAGCATCGATTTGCTGAGGAAGTAATGCGGCAAGTGGCTTATCTAATAAGCGGGCGATAGCCTGTTTTGCCTCAACTTGATCAGAAAATACTGATTCTTTTTCTTCATTAAACGGAACATAGGATTGGCTTTTGGTAATTGCTCGCGCCCTTTCTAACTGCGCGATGGTTTGAGTATCATGTCCGGTCATCACTGATAATGGAACAGAAATTGATTGTGCCAGGTTCGAAATATCATCTGCTAATTGTTCGGTTTTTGTTTTTGGATGGTGTCGAAATGTATGCAGAGGAATAGGCCCATTAGATGGATAAAAAGGGCCCATTTTTTGCCCATTAAACTCAACATAAACCTCGTTGTCTAACAATCCATGTAGCAAAATT
>NZ_JHYC01000054.1 GCF_000621525.1 Legionella fairfieldensis ATCC 49588
ACATTCAGGATAACCTGAAGTTACTCAGGTTATATGGTCAAGACAATCAGCCAATTAGTACGAGTTAGCTTCACACATTACTGCGCTTCCACACCTCGCCTATCAACGTCGTAGTCTTCAACGGGCTTCATGGGAAAACTCATCTTGAGGGAGGCTTCCCGCTTAGATGCTTTCAGCGGTTATCCCGTCCGAACTTAGCTACCCGGCAATGCCACTGGCGTGACAACCGGTACACCAGAGGTTCGTCCACTCCGGTCCTCTCGTACTAGGAGCAGCTCCTCTCAATTTTCCTACGCCCACGGCAGATAGGGACCGAACTGTCTCACGACGTTCTAAACCCAGCTCGCGTACCACTTTAAATGGCGAACAGCCATACCCTTGGGACCTGCTTCAGCCCCAGGATGTGATGAGCCGACATCGAGGTGCCAAACACCGCCGTCGATATGAACTCTTGGGCGGTATCAGCCTGTTATCCCCGGAGTACCTTTTATCCGTTGAGCGATGGCCCTTCCATTCAGAACCACCGGATCACTAAGACCTACTTTCGTACCTGCTCGAGCCGTCACTCTCGCAGTCAAGCACCCTTATGCCTTTACACTCTTGGTACGATGTCCGACCGTACCGAGGGTACCTTTGTGCTCCTCCGTTACTCTTTGGGAGGAGACCGCCCCAGTCAAACTACCCATCATACACTGTCCTCATCCAGGATTACTGGACCAAGTTAGAACCTCAATAACAACAGGGTGGTATTTCAAGGGCGGCTCCATACGAACTGGCGTCCGTACTTCTTAGCCTCCCACCTATCCTACACAGTCATCATCAAAGTCCAGTGCAAAACTATAGTAAAGGTTCACGGGGTCTTTCCGTCTAGCCGCGGGTACACTGCATCTTCACAGCGATTTCAATTTCACTGAGTCTCGGGTGGAGACAGTGTGGCCATCGTTACGCCATTCGTGCAGGTCGGAACTTACCCGACAAGGAATTTCGCTACCTTAGGACCGTTATAGTTACGGCCGCCGTTTACCGGGGCTTCGATCAAGAGCTTCTCCTGCCACCACATTCCTCGTCACTCCGCGTTGTGATGCTCATCAACTCAGTCATTTACCTATGTAAACTCCTTCATCTCTTCACACCACGCCTTGATTGACGAACAATCTGGTGGCAGGATAACCCCATCAATTAACCTTCCGGCACCGGGCAGGCGTCACACCCTATACGTCTTCTTACGAATTTGCAGAGTGCTGTGTTTTTAATAAACAGTCGCAGCCACCTGGTCTCTGCGGCCCTCTCAAGCTCACTACGTAAAGCAGCTCACCCAAAAGGGCGTACCTTCTCCCGAAGTTACGGTACCATTTTGCCTAGTTCCTTCACCCGAGTTCTCTCATGCGCCTTAGTATACTCTACTTGTCCACCTGTGTCGGTTTGCGGTACGGTTCTCTATAAGTTATGGCTAGCAGCTTTTCCTGGAAGCTTGGCTTCAATGACTTCTTCGCACACCGTAGTGTCGAAACCACTTCGCACCTCAGCCTTATAAGAAACCGGATTTGCCAGGTCTCTCAGCCTACATGCAAGTACCAGGACAACCATCGCCCGGCTCACCTAGCCTTCTTCGTCCCCACTTCACCACTTATAAAAAGTCCAGGAATATTAACCTGGTTCCCATCAACTACGCATCTCTGCCTCGCCTTAGGGGCCGACTCACCCTGCTCCGATTAACGTCGTGCAGGAAACCTGGGACTTCCGGCGAGAAGGTTTTTCACCTTCTTTATCGTTACTCATGTCAGCATTCGCACTTCTGATACCTCCAGCAGACTTCTCAATCTACCTTCTTCAGCCTACAGAACGCTCCCCTACCACGTGCACTCAAGTGCACATCCGCAGCTTCGGTGGATGATTTTAGCCCCGTTACATCTTCCGCGCAGGCCGACTCGACCAGTGAGCTATTACGCTTTCTTTAAAGGGTGGCTGCTTCTAAGCCAACCTCCTGGCTGTCTATGCCTTCCCACATCGTTTCCCACTTAATCATCACTTCGGGACCTTAGCTGGCGGTCTGGGTTGTTGCCCTCTTCACGACGGACGTTAGCACCCGCCGTGTGTCTCCCGTGATTCAATTAGCCAGTATTCGGAGTTTGCATCGGTTTGGTAAGCCATGACAGCCCCCTAGCCGAAACAGTGCTCTACCCCCAGCAATCATTCACGAGGCGCTACCTAAATAGCTTTCGGGGAGAACCAGCTATCTCCGGGCTTGATTAGCCTTTCACTCCTAGCCACACGTCATCCGATAATTTTTCAACATTACCCGGTTCGGACCTCCACTTGGTGTTACCCAACCTTCATCCTGCACATGGCTAGATCGCCCGGTTTCGGGTCTACTCCCAGCGACTCGCGCCCTCTTAAGACTCGATTTCTCTACGGCTTCCTTAT
>NZ_JHYC01000055.1 GCF_000621525.1 Legionella fairfieldensis ATCC 49588
GCCCAATCTGCCCAGTCTGCTGAAGCTGCCCCTCTGGATGAAGCAGACTACTGTCCCATTCAGAAGGAAGAAGACGGCACCTATTCGCTGGCCTCGGAACATGTGTACCAGCGTTTGGCAAATCGGCGGGCGAGAGTGTTAGCGGGAATTCAGGCATCGTCTGAAGTCTTTTCATTGAATGGACAGGAGGCAACAAGCCCTGAGCACAACGCTGCTGTTTTAAACACGGTAGAAGCAATCGATAGCCTGATACCGCCGACTTCCATGGTGAATGACTTTTCCAAACTGGGTTATGAAGGGTATCAGAAATACAAGGTTAATACGATTTTAAAGCGTGCAGGGAAATTACAGAAGAGTACCTTAAAGCAAGTCATCGTAGCCAATGATTTACAAACGATGCAGGGTTTATTTAAATCCTCCTCTTCCCAATCGTATCAACTCATTGATAAAGCGTTGAATTCAAGGACTTATAAGCTTTTTAATGTGGCGAATAAAACATTAGGCGTAGGTTACGTGGGAGCCGAGACGTATATAGCCTATGAAGCCAATGCATCACAAGGGAAAAATGCGCAATTGCGGGAGGCTACTTCGGTGGGAATAGGGACTGCTGTGGCTTGGAGTGGTAGCGGACCTGCTATGCACATAGGTGGTTCTATAGGTTCTAGGTTAGGATTAGCTACAGGGGGGCCTGTTGGAGGTATTATAGGATATTCTTTAGGGGCTGCAGGAGGGTATTTAACATATAATTTCACTCCATTAAGTAATTATGTACAAAGAAAAACAGCCTCAATGGTAAGGTATGTATGGAACGAAACAAGGTTATCCGCACAAAACATTTGGAATTTATCAGCGGAAGAAAAAAATATGCTAATGTTTGCACCATATTTTTGATAACACATTAATCTAAGAAAATTATTTATTTGGAGCGATATTATGATGGAGTCATCATTTTTTTTTGAAAAAATAGCCCCTAATCAATATTTATATAGAAATAATCGATTACGCTCTTCGAAAGCGTACTTGGTGACTTATAAAGAAAAAAGAGAAATTGAAGATATTTTTTCGAAATATATGGGGATGATTATAGGAGTAACTAGTGGGTGTAGCATGGCAATGTATTTTCGTCCCAAAATAGGCTGTTTTGCATTTGTGCTTGGTTCCATTGCGCTTATTTTAAAACTCAAAGTGGATATGAAAAAAATTATCGGCGACCGAAAAAAGATATCTTGCCCTAAAGAGTCCTTTTTTTTGATCTTTGAGAAAGAGGCTCAGAATGCTTCATGGCGATATATTTTTCAGCTTGTATGTGGGGTATTGCTTTTTTTCTGGGGTGCATTTTATTTTTTTAGTGAGTTTATAAGTCAAGGTAAAATTAGCTTATTTATATTGGCCTTTATTTTCTTCTTTACGAGCTTATTTACAACGTACACGATTTTCATTCTTATTCGCCATAAACCAAAGAAGGATCAAAATACATAGGTGAGTAGTGTGTGTTTCGCGGAGAAGGCCAATACGCGCAGCGATAAAACCGCCTATCTGAATTACCTTGCCCAGCAGTTGGCCGGAGAAGGGGGGTACGGGAGTTGTTGCAGGAGTCAGCCCCCTCGCTGGAACCAGCCCCTTCGCTAGAATCGACCCCGGTAGAGACGCCAACCGGTTCTCCAAGGATAAAGGCGATGGCTTCCCTCGCACTGGACTTTGTACCGGTAGCCGGTCAGTTAAAAGCGATTGATGAGTTATGGACAGGCCGTGACCGTCTTCTGAATGTGGAAGTTAACCGCGGCCTATCGGCGCTAGCACTCATCCCCGGTGGCAAGCTTGCGGCTAAAACGGTTCAATGGTTAGGGAAAACCAGACCGGTGATGGCGGCCATGCAGTTGACGCGGGATAGTAAAGTGATTGAAAGTGCCGCCAGTTATTCGAAGCAAACGGTTCATTTCCTCTCGGAGTATAAAGGGGTTATTGCCAAACACACATTAAACGCCGGTGTCGGAGGGACGTCTTCGTTTCTCTCGGCACTGTCTACCGCGGATGCGCATCCCTGGCGTAGTGCGGTGATTGGGGCCGGAACGAGTTTTATCTTTGGTTTTAAGCCTCCTGTGACATTTAAAAATACGATTAAATTGGGTGCTGTTTCTGGAGGGGTATCAAATTTTGTGAATCAATATGTTGAGAGTTACGGGGAAAATAAAACGCCAATTAGCGTAACGAAACTGGCCGTTGCAAGTTACGCAGGTGGTGTGACGGCTTGTTTAACGTATGGTATGCCGTTAATTCCCGCAGCCATTGTCAGTTTTGGTCCTTCGACAGTCATTAATAAATTAGGAGACGTGTTTTATGAGCGCTGGTATAGCAGTACAAAATAATCAATATGAAGATG
>NZ_JHYC01000056.1 GCF_000621525.1 Legionella fairfieldensis ATCC 49588
AGTGACAGAAGAAATAAAACAAGCGTTTGAAAAAGAAAAAATCAAAGGCATTTGGTTTGCCAGACCTGAAGAGTGGTATTCCTGATTTTGGCACCGTCAAGTTAGCTGTTAATGATGTTCTATCAGGTTTCTGAGTCTGTTACACTCCAAGCTAACAAAATTTAAGAAATCAAGCCTTGCTTTTTGATTCTAATTTCAATAGCAAAAAGCAAGACTTGACTCCTATTGTGGGAGTCTATCGAGGCTCTGGATTTTTTACTAAATGGCTCATTATCCTCTGTTCCTGATACCAGCGCTTATCGTCACTATTATAAAATCCAACTTGAAAGAGGAAAAAGCCAAAATTGGACTCAATTGCAGTACCGCGAAGGCTTGCGCACTATGTTATCTACAATGCGGCAAGATTTTCGCAATGGAAAAACGAATCTATATTCTAAACCACAGCCAAGAGGTTAATTAAATCAACCAAGAATATAAGGCGGAAAAATGATCTATTTATGGGAAATGCCCGAAAATTGTACCAACAAACTAATAGCTGAATACGATAGAGAACACTCACCCGATCGGTTTTTATTTTTAGATGGTGTTCGACTGGCAAACAAGAAAGTAGACAAAAAAATCATTTTTGTACATGAAATGTTACAAGCAAAAATTGGTAGCTATGATTGTATTCCTAACAATTCAGCCTCTCCACTAGTGAATCAAAAGATAGTAGACCTGTTGCTAGAATTAGCGCCTGCTGACGTGCAATTTTTTGATACAGAAGTTCACTGTAAGAATGGTATCCTGACCAATTATAAGTTATTAAATGTAACTTCTACTATTGTAGGCATTGATCATGAAAAATCCATTTATACCAAGATGTCCCAAGTTGATGCTATCGCAGGATTTCGATACTTAACCTATAGGCCAGGTTGCATGGGACACCATAAAATTGCTCGAGATGAAGAATATCCGGGTAACCTATTGGTGACAGAAGAAATAAAACAAGTTTTTGAAAAGGAAAAAATTAAGGGGATGCGATTTGCAAGACCTGAAGATTTTTATGCTAATCTCTATCGTTAAAACGCCACGATTGGATAGCCGAATCCAGCGATCTCTATTGAATACGATGAAGGATTTAATTATAAATACCAAAATGGAATATTAAATCAGCACCCTGAAGTCGATGAGGTCTGTAAAGATTGGTTGAATGAAGAGTGTCCTGTCAGAATCCAGACGTTTCCTCGGTTCGCATCATGAAGAAAAACATTTAAGAGGTCAAGCCTTACTTTTTGCCACTGAGATTAAGAAGCAAAAAGCAAGGCTTACCCCTTATTGCCAACTTTCTGAACTATTTCCTGCAAAATTAGCGTCTATTGGACATGCTACTTACAACAATCTGATTGATTCTTTATTGCAGGGGAATGTGAATCCTTTAGCCAACGCACTCGTGAATCAAGAGAAAATCGAAGCACAACATCAAATTGATCCTCAGTTTCCCCACAGCTCAACCCATTTTATCGCGGCGGCATTGGATGACGGGGGGACAGGCAACAGCAAAATCCGTTGCAACTCAGGAATCTAACCACGCGCTGATGCAACAAAAAGAATCAAAGACCAGACTCGAATCAGGTTTTACCGCTATCCATTTAGGAAAGCATCAGGAAGAAACCAATTTGGAAGGCCAATGTTTTTGGGTCCCCGCCAGTGTTCGTCATGAGGTGCAGAAAGATGACACCACAGGTCTTGCCCGTTACTCCTTCTTTGTGTACGGTGGAGTAAGCGTTCAACCGCGTGTTAATGTTGTTGCAGGAAGAAATGGACCTCTTGATGGCAGTCGAGTAAGTGGCGGTGCGTTTAACCGGAAAGAGATTACTAAAGGCTTTCAAAGTCATCATATTATTAGTCCGACTAACAAGGCAACTAAGAATCATGAGCTATTGCAGTTAGCCGGATTTAATAATAAAAAGGATATGAACTCTCAAGTAAATAGAATATATTTGCCGGATGGAAGAAATTCTCAACACCCTAATCGTTCTATTCATAGTGGTAGGCATACGCAGCGTGCGATGGATGCTGTAGGTAAACGAATGGATGGTATTGTTGAGGCAGGCAAAACTCAAAATTGGACCCAAAGCCGGTACCGTGCAGAATTACGAACAGCGTTATCTGAGTTGCGTCAAGATTTGCGCAGCGGAAAAACTGATCTCTATGCTAAACCACAGCCGAGAGGTTAATCAAAACTAACTAAAGGATATATGAATAAAAAATGATCTATTTATGGGAAAAGCCTGAAAATTGCACTAATAAATTAATAGCTGAATACGATAGAGAACACTCACCCGATCGGTTTTTATTTAGAAGAG
>NZ_JHYC01000057.1 GCF_000621525.1 Legionella fairfieldensis ATCC 49588
CCTCATGTCCCGCCATATCTGGAGTTAGCTGATAGGAGATGCCGTCTATACTAACACAGGCATCTGAACCCACAAGGCGTGTTTCTGGCTCACGAACAAATTGACAAAACTTTTCCCAAGAACACATTTGTCGATAACCGTTCGTTGGCAGATACTTCAGCCAGGCTTGTAAGCGTTTTAATTTATCAGCGCGATGGGGCATTTCAGCATATTGGAATAAATAATTTATTAACCACTCATTTGCCTGATCCAATGAGGCAGGTTGATGAAAGTGAAACAAGGTTTCAAAAGATTCTTTTGTGGTTCTGTTCGTTCGCTCAACTTTGCCCTTACTGCGTGCGGTGGTTCGTCTTCCGTCCGATCCTCGTGGCATATGTGTCTTGAGATCGATACCAAGACATGTCAAAACCCTTCTAAATAACGCACTACGTGCGAAGGCCCCATTATCGGTGTAAAGCGTCTGTGGGATCCCTTGAAAAGGAAATCCTGATATTTTTTTAGCAGACATTGCATTAAACAAAAATTTTAAGGCAGTTAATACATCTTCGCCTGATGTCTCAATATATTCCGAATAAAGTACGCCACTTTTGTCATCAGTAACGCTTGCAAGAAACAATTTATAGTCACTGCTTTTAGTCAGTTTTTTTAAATCTGATGGCGTAAAATCAAACTGCCAACACTCATTACTTTCTTCTGCCTCGAAATGGACGACAATTGGTTCAACAGATAACAGGGTGTGATGATTAAATCCCCATTGCGTCATGTAACGATTCACCGTGCTTTTCTTTAAAACACCGACTGGCGCTTTAATTAACCCTTGGGCTGTTTCAATGCCATGTAACTCAAGGATCTCAATACATTTAGGTGTAGAAAGATGTCGATTGTTTTTATTGCTGGTACGGATTTTGAGTGCAGCAATAAGACGGCAGTACATTAGCATCTCATCGGATGAAATTGTTCTGGGTTGATTAAAATCCTTTCGTTTGTGAGGGCCAAAGTCGATACACTGGCGCAATTGCCGATAAACTGTACTGGATGTTACGCCAAAGCTATGGGCAAACTCTTCAATCAAGCTTTTTCGTGCAGAATGCTTTGGTGGGTAGGCACCTAATTGATTATGCAAAATAATTAACTGCTCGACAGGTATTTGCTTTCCCATGTTAGTTTTGTTCTCGGTTGGATTGATTAAGTAGCTTACTGCCAGCCTCTTTGAGAGAACCATCTCCATTAACATACGTATAAAGTGTCGTGGTAGTGATATTTAGGCGTTTTGCGACTTCATGTGCAACCGAATTACGATCACTCATTGCTACCATTGCCATTTTGATGGTGTGCTCATCCATCTTTCTTGGTCTACCCCCATTGCGACCCCTCGCTCTGGCAGCTAGTAACCCAGCTTGAGTCCGTTCACGAATAAGCTCTCGTTCAAACTCAGCTAACGATGCAAAAATACCAAATACGAGTCGCCCATTTGCGGTAGTTGTATCAATATCAGCGCCAGACAATACTTTAAAACCAACTTTTTTGTGATTGAGTTCATCTATAAGATTAACGAGATGCTTCATGTCACGACCAAGTCTATCCAGCTTCCACACCACCAGCGTGTTGCCAGGTTGTAATGCTTTAATGCATGCATTTAATCCAGGTCGGTCATCTTTTCGCCCAGAAGCAAGATCTTGATAAACATATTTGGGATCAACTCCTGCTTTTAATAAAGCGTCTTTTTGCAAATCAAGCAGTTGGCTGCCATCTGATTTAGAAATGCGCATATATCCAATTAACATAATCATCCCATAGCAAAGAAACTACAGAATTAGTCTATCAGCTTATGTTGATTTTCTCTATGAGTTATTTTGTTTGTTTTCAATCATTTTTCACAAATAATTATATCGCCAAGAAAACGTGCGTTTTTCTGGTGGTTAGGGAACTTTTCAGTTGCAAATAATGTGGGCCTAGTTGCAAATAATCTGGGCCGGATTTTACGTAGTGGCA
>NZ_JHYC01000058.1 GCF_000621525.1 Legionella fairfieldensis ATCC 49588
TGCTTTATTTGTTGTTCGTACCGTCAATTTAAGCGAAATAGCAGTGGCGTTTTCTTCTAAAGCCGAGAAAAATTCCCGTTATAAAAGACTTCAGCGATTTTTTGCACAATTTAAAATAGACTACACGCTTATTGCACGTCTCGTTTTCCGGCTATTTTTTTCAAAACCATGCTTCATTCCGTGGACACGAAATTGCTCGATTTATATTTGCAGGATTATCAAGGATTTAATCGATTTGTAACACTTGTAGGATAGATTGATTAGAAACTAGTGATAATAAGCAAACAGCAAGGAGGATTAAGTTGTATCATAAGAAAACGGTTTTTATTTTAGGGGCTGGTGCTAGCTGTTACTATGGATATCCTCTCGGAAAACAGCTAATACCCAAGTTACTTGAAAGTCTTGATGATACTATTCCCATTCCTACAATACGCAGTGATAAGCAACACGTTTTTTATAATGAAACCGATAGACAGCGTGGAATATTATATGATTTTGACCTCATCAGAAATTATCTTGTAGGACATACAGAATTTCATGAGAGAGAAAATTATTACTCACCTTACGCAGCAGTCATTGATTAATTCGTAAAAAACCGTATCTTTTGTCGGTTATTTTTTGAAGGACAAAAGAAAATGAAAACGGACCTTTTAGACATTTACAGCGATTATTTAATCAGTCAAAACCACTATGCGACAGCCACGGGTTTAGCGGCACTGTTTTATGGTGAAATCAGTCATGATCAAGTGAGCCGTCATTTAAGAAACGGTAAATTTGGGTCAAAAGAGCTTTGGGCATATGTAAAATCAGATGTTCGTCGACATGAGCAAAAAACGGGCGGTGTTTTGCTATTGGATGACACCATTTCTGAAAAAGCATATACCGATGAAAATGATGTGAATTGCTGGCATTTTTCCCATGCTAAAAATCGTCATATGAAAGGTATCAACATTGTTTCTTGCCTAGTGCGGTACGGTGATATTGCTTTACCTGTCGGTTATGAAACAGTTAAAAAAGATGTGGTCTATTGTGATATAGCAACCCGAAAACAAAAAAGAAAATCGCAAGTCAGCAAGAATGATATGTTTCGTTCTTTGATTCAGCAAGCGGTGAGCAATCATGTCTTATTTGATTATGTATTAGCAGATAATTGGTTTGGCTCAAAAGTAAATATGAGCTTTATTCATCAGGATTTAAAAAAACACTTCATCATCGGTATCAAGTCTAATCGCTGCGTAGCATTAACCAGGCAAGATGCTGATAGCGGTCAATATCAACAAGTGAATACGCTCGAGTGGAATAATGGTGACGCCATCACCGTATATCTTAAGGACATAGCGTTTCCTACCAAACTACTCAAAAAAGTCTTCACAAACGAAGACGGCTCAACAGGGACGCTTTATCTCATCACGAATGATTTATCCATTGATGCTGACCGCATGTACGAAGTCTACCAAAAACGGTGGAGAATTGAAGAGTTTCATAAATCGATTAAGCAAAATGCAAGTTTATCCAAATCACCAACTAAAACCATTCAAACTCAATGTAACCATTTATTTGCATCGATGGTTGCTTATTGTAAGTTGGAATTGTTGAAGGTTAAAACAGCTATGAATCATTTTGCTATTAAGCAAAAATTGCTCTTAAAAGCCAATCAAATTATGTTCAATGAACTCCAATTGTAATCCCCCCTTATAATTGTCCCACTTAAAATTAGAGTTCTCCGTGTATAATCATGACCCGAGGAGAACAAGATGAAGAAATCGAGATATAG
>NZ_JHYC01000059.1 GCF_000621525.1 Legionella fairfieldensis ATCC 49588
ATATTAAATGCGCTTGATGAAATAATGGATCTTATTAGAGTAAGTTTGCCTAAATTGATTATAGAAGAAGTCAATGAAGAACCTCATCTTAATTTAGTTCAAAACAGTAGAGATAATTCAGTGAAAGAGATAAACGATAAGCATGAGTTTCAGTAATTTACTATTTGACAGAATAAGGTGGCTTTTTTTAATAAATAACCGAAATGATGATAGGCTTCGTTTTGATAAAGCATGGAAGCAAGGTGTTGCAAAAGTGGGTGTGGAATTTTTCAATCGAAAAGCGTCGTCTCTTGAAGCGGTTGAGAAAAGATGGTAGTTAGAACCCAATTATCAATTCATTAAAGAGGCGATAGGAGGCTACAGCCATGGTAAACAAGTATTGCTAGCCCTGTTGTACTCATTTTTTGATCCGGAGTATGGTCAAGAACTGCTTGAGAAAGTTGGAGCAGCTAACTTTGTTGATGCTCGCTCTTACCTCGATCAAGAAGGGATTGGCATTATTTCTGAACTTTGGAATAGTCATTATGGATGGTGACAATCTTTAATGCTGCAAGAACACTTTTAGAAAACGGCTTAATTCAGGATTAACTTTTTATTCCATAGAGTCCTGCTATAGGTTAGTTGTTGTAGCTATTCTGGTTTTTGCGGAACTTTTAATTTTCAGGATAAGCGCACCAAATAAATATTTTTTCTTCTGCTTCATTCGGAAAGATAGTGTTAGGGTCATTGTACACCTTTTCTACAAAATCTGGCGTATGAATAAAATTTATAAGAACTATTTTTGAAAATTTCTTTAATTTTTCTTTTATCTCATTTTTGAGAAGAAACTCCGAAATTTCTTTTTTAAGAAAGTTATACTCCTGAGAATATAAAAATCCAGCGCCATTATTGTTATTAAATTCAACAAGCAAAATCGGTGTGTATTTTTTATCATTTTCACAATCCAATTTTTTTAAAATAGCCTCTTTAATTTTATTTATTGTTAGGGTGTTTTCATCTTGCTGGTTCAATTCATTTTTATTTTTTATGCTGGCTTGTTTAGGTTTTAAAGATTTGGGCTTCCAATCGACAGCCAAGGTAACATCAACAAAAAATTCATTGCCATTTGTCATCTGCACCTTAGCATCAAATTCTGGATTACTAATGTTATCAGGAATTAAGATATTGGATATTCCATCCATATTTTTTAAATATAATGCAAGCGGAAAAAGCTCTTCTTTGATTTTTTTTAAATTATCATTGAAGGTTTTTCCTTTACTTTTATTTTTTTGCCGTAGTGTTTCTTTTCCGCCATCATTATATGCATATTTCAATGTCGATAAACATTTTTCATATAAACCTTCACGAGAGTAGCTTGTGTATATAATATTTTCATCCAATTATTTAATTCCTTTAAATCACGCATTAAATCAGTATGTATACTATTGTACTTGAAGGCGTAATAAAAATGACCAAAAACTTAACTTTGAATGCTTAATTACAATAATTAACTTTCCATACTTGATTTTCATAATCACAAAAAAGTAGAAGGAGTGGGGTAGGAGCGCCTCAAACCCCTCTCCGTTTTCCTTGCTATCAGTAATTGATATATATCAGTAATTGATATATACTGTATTTATGAACTGGAAAATAAAAATAAAAATAAAAATAAAAATAA
>NZ_JHYC01000060.1 GCF_000621525.1 Legionella fairfieldensis ATCC 49588
GCTCATCCCCAAATCCGGGGGCATTAATCAAGAACACAAAACTTTAACCCTTAACCTATAATTTTCAAAATTTCTAAACCCATAAGCACGTCGTTGAATCAGCTTCATCTTGCGATGGAATCCTTCCGTAATGCCGTTGTTTTTAGTAAACCGCCACATTCTAACCACTTCTTCCCGCCATTGATATAATGTTTTACCTAGAGTTTTTAGTGAGTCGAAAGGACTTTCCTTCAGATCGTCAACGAGTTTAAGAAAGAGAGGGATTAAACGCGTACATGTAATGCTCCCCAATTAAACCGGTCCACTAGTTATTAGCAATAACAACTAGAAAGGACTAGTAACATGACTATGTCAACTACTATTGAAGCCCCAGAAATTATTCATTCAACGTACAAGAAAAGACGCTGGACGCCCTTTGAAAAGCACCAAATAGTTCAAGAAACCTATCATCCTGGTGTAACTGTGTCGTATGTAGCTCGAAAACATGGTATACAGCCCAGTCAATTATTTTTATGGCGTAAGATAGCGGAGCATGGTGCCATGACCGGTATAAAAAAAGAAGAAAATGTCGTTCCTCAAAGTGAATTGGATTCATTAAAAAAGCATATTAAAAAGTTAGAGCGCGTTTTGGGACAAAAAACCTTAGAGAATGAGATTCTAAAAGAGGCTGTTAAGCTTGGGCGTGAAAAAAAACTCATCTCGCGACAACCCTTGCAAGGGCTGGAAGATTTCGAGTAAGGACCATTGCTCGTAGTTTAAATGTTTCCCGTTCTAATCTAACAGAAAGGCTTAATACCATGGAAAAAAGAGCAAAAACGTATAGAAAATTAGAAGATGAAAAATTATTGCCTGCTATCTTAGCCATTACTGACCGGCGCAATAGCTATGGGTACCGAAGAGTAACCGCTTTACTTAACCAACAATTAATGCTTAAACAAGAACCTAAAGTAAATCATAAGCGGATTTACCGTATTATGAAACAAAATCATTTATTGCTACCAGCTTATGGTAAAAAACCAACGCGTACGCATGAGGGTAAAATTATTACACTTAAAAGTAACCTGCGTTGGTGTTCTGATTGTTTTACAGTTCAATGCACAAATGGGGAGAGAGTCTTCGTGGCTTTTGCCCTAGATACCTGTGACCGAGAAATTTTAAGTTATATTTCTTCTACTATTGGCATTGATGGTGCAGCAATACGCGATTTAATGCTTGAGGCGGTTGAATATCGTTTTGGAAAAGTTAATGCTTTACCTCATAAAATCCAATGGCTGAGTGATAATGGCCCCTGTTACCTCGCAAAAGATACGATAGCATTTGCTAGAACTTTGGGGTTCGAAGTTTGTACTACCGCTCCTTACAGCCCAGAATCAAACGACGTGCTTATGGGTTTAGAAATTTTGAAAATTATAGGTTAAGGGTTAAAGTTTTGTGTTCTTGATTAATGCCCCCGGATTTGGGGATGAGC
>NZ_JHYC01000061.1 GCF_000621525.1 Legionella fairfieldensis ATCC 49588
ACCCAAAAGATAACAGCAATTTCTTCAGCTCATCCCATGTAAAATCCGTGGGGTAACTCAACAATCGCTCTTTTAACTTCTCTTTTCTTGTCATTTTTGATATCGTTTATTTTTATTTAATTATAATAAATAAGGCAAATTATTGCAACTAATTTTAGTTACAATAAAATAATTTTTATAAGTATATTTACAAACCGTATAGAACGTGCACAGCGCATATTCTATTCATTTTATTTCGGAACAGCGAAATGCAGCGTGAAATTATAGAATCAAAAACATATGGACGTAATTCTTATGACATAATTTACGATGGAAAAGACTATTATCTACTCCGATGTAACTCTATAGGCATTCCAGAGGTCATGACCTATCATAAGACACGTGAAGAGGCAAAGATTGCATTTGATCTGCTGTTCAAAAAATAATTATATTTATTGGCACAGCTGAACAAGTGTTCTAAATATTTAAAGTCTTTACCCTAATCATCAAACTCCGCAGCAGTTTTAGGACTGTAACACTTCTATCTATAAAAAAATTCTATAATCAATTTTAAATTCTTCAGCTATGCGTTTTGCCACTTCCTTTCCAATAGCCCGCCTACCATTCTCCATTGCAGATAAATTGGTTTGAGAAATATTTAAAATTTTAGCTAATTCAGTCTGGCTTAAATCCTCTCTATGACGCAAACCTTTTAATAAAAGGCCAGGTTCTCCATGCTCATTAATAAGCTCTCCGAAAACATCATTAATAGTTAAATAAGCATTACTTTCTTTAACTTTATATTTTTCAATAACTCCGACTGGCAATGCATAATGTTCTCCATGCCAAGTAACCATAGCAATATTATCAGTATGGGGCTTTTTCATGTGTTCCGACATAATACACCTCAATAAGTTTTATTTGTTTATCGACAACTTCCCAGCAACAAACATAAGTTGGCTTTCCTTTCATTAAATGGCAATGACGTTTATCCCCTCCCATGCCTTTTAATTTCCCATAGTTTTCCAACTACCACTTGTGCTTGGTCCGTTTTGTTCTAAAGAGGCTTTAGCATATAGAGGGAGCTTATCTATTTGCTTAACTGCTTTGTTTGTTATTTTTATTTTTATTTTTATTTTTATTTT
>NZ_JHYC01000062.1 GCF_000621525.1 Legionella fairfieldensis ATCC 49588
AGCAGTCTTAATAGCGCCAATGCCAATAAAACAAGGTCTGGTCAAACTCGCGCAGCCTTCGTTGCAGAGAATCCCTGCCATTTCTTCCAAAACCCGTGGGCCTCACTACCTTCTTCCAGTTTAAATCCACTTACCTATGCTCAAGGCCAAACCAGGAAAAGAAAATTTACACCTTAATCATAAAGCGTTAACCTCAGTGCTTATAAGCCATTTCTTAAGCACTAAACCGCCAATAACCGGATGTATTAATCCTTTCCAGCCACTACACTTACTGACTTGGGAGTTGCAAATGACGAACAAGGGACTGTTCTTCAAGTGAAATTGATCGCAGGAGGCGATTAAAAAATTCAGCCTTTGCAACTTACCAAACTAATCCTTTTTTATCCCACGCGTGTGACAAACCGATTAAATCCCTGATAACCCTGCAAATACAAATCAAGCAATTTCGAGTCCACGGAATGAAGCAGGGTTTTGATAGCAGGCAGATGTTTTTTTAACAACGAAATCGCTCGGGTTTCAGAAAAGCCATACTGCATGAACACCTGCATTGTCTTATCAATATCAGCAATTAATTGCCGCTGGTTTTCAGTGAGATTCATTCTGATTATCCTCATGAATAATAAGGATAAATTATATAATAATGGGGCCATTTTTTAAATAAAAACACTCCTTTTTAACGAAATAATTTCCTTCTTTTTAACTAAAATAGTGACCCATATTGGATTTACTCAGTCAATTATTGTTCTCCAAATAATCCCAACAAGCATGCCGCAATGAAATCTGCTCCAAAATAGAAAAATCAGATAAAAGAAGAACCGTGGCCTGGTGTTCAATCCTAAGAAGCCTCACGCTACCCCTCTCCTTATCTTGCCAATCATTATGACATTGGGGAAAAAAATACTCGAATTCAATGGTAATACACGGTTTTAAATCGCCTCGTTGAATAAGACAATTCGTTTGGAAACGATAAATGGTCATGAGGTTCCTATAAAAGACAGCCTGAAAAAGAATTTTAGCCGAGTCAATCGCTTTTTGATAAAAAGAATGAAGTCAAGTCTATCTCTTTTCTTTTTTTTTCTATAGAATAAC
>NZ_JHYC01000063.1 GCF_000621525.1 Legionella fairfieldensis ATCC 49588
GTATAGGGAGAGCACTGTTGGAAAAACCAGTGGCTCTCGTGTCCGATTTATATCGGATGTATATTCTCCAATTATGCTTCATAAACCACATCCGAGGCCGGTGATAAAAATGTATCTCTTGAAACAGGTAATTGATCAACTAAAAAAGGAAGGACTGTTATGAAAGATATGCTGAAATATAAAGGCTATTACGGCTCAATTCACTTTGCTGAAGATGATTTGACGCTTTTTGGAAAAGTTGAATTTATTAAAGCCTTAATTAGTTATGAAGGCGAGAGTGCTGCTCAAATTAAAGAAGCATTTGAAGAAGCAATTGATGATTATCTTTTCATGTGTGAAAAAGAAGGTCTTGTGCCTGAAAAACCATTTAAAGGCACCTTCAATGTGAGAATAGGAGAGGCATTGCATGAAAGGGCGGTAATTGCCGCAACAAGCAGGGGAATTAAGCTTAATGAGCTTGTAAAGCAAGCGTTAGAGCATGAATTAAGAGTATAGTGCCATCTAATTGCATAGATGATTAAAACTTGGAAAGTAAGCTTGGCCAATGGTTATCTGCGAATGAGGTGGAGGCAGAAACTTTAGGGGATAAGTCAAAGTAACTACATATACAAAGGACAAAAAATGAAAAATATCCTGAATTCTCTTCTAGCATTGTTTTTTTTCTTGCTTATCATGTTCGTAATTAATATTACGATTGGTTTTATAAATGCCAAGCCTATTGATATTCATGAAATTTCTTTACTATTTAAAGATTCAAATCCTGGTATTTGTAAGTTAATTAACATTCATAATCTGAGTGGTGGTTTATACAGAGAGAAATTTTTTAAGAATAACCCAGCCTATAAGGACATTAAATTAAATCAAGATTTATTTAACCATGAGCAAATTATCTCTGCACTTAATAGCAGTTGTCTTAATCATGATGAAGTACAATTAATTAATAGAAATTATACGGAAAGTATTGCAGTCCATTTAAAAAATATTCATTCAAAATTATTGATACGTTTAAAAAAT